>NZ_JBGLOU010000014.1:0-272505 GCF_041402765.1 Nonomuraea sp. AD125B
GCGCAGGCCGTGGTGTTCGGGAGGGGGACTCAGGGGATGGAGGTCGCGCCTTTCGCCACTATGCGGGTGTTGTGGGGGGTTGTGACCGGGGTTGCTCAGGGCGAGTCGGCGGTGCTTCCGGCAGAGGCGGGGACGGAGGCGGGGGCGGTGTGGGTTTTTGGGGGGCTGGCGGCGGTGCAGTTGTTCTGTTTTGCGTGTGTGTGGGGTGGGGTGGCTGGGCTGGGGTGGCGGCGGATGGCGGAGCCGGATGTTCTGCTGCTGGTGGGGATGGGGGGTGCGGGGGTCGGGGCGGTTCTGGTGCTGGGGCATCCGGCGGGGTCGCAGTTGTACTTCCTGGAGAGTGTTCGGCCTTATCTGTCGGTTGCGGCGGTTTGTGGGGTGGTGGTGGCTGGGCGGGCTTGGACGGGTGAGGGGAGGTTGGTTGCTCGGGTGGTGGGCGCGGCGGTGGCCCTGGGCGCGGGGGTGGCGGTGGTGGTCGCCGGGGGGCAGAAGCTGTTGCGCGGGTCCGTACGGATCGAGGCGGATCTGGGTGGGTTGATGTGGGTGGTGGGGCCCTACTTGGTGGTGGCGGCTTTTGTGGTGCTGGTTGTGGTCACGGTGCTGGGGGCCACCACGGTGGTGCGGAGGAGGCCCGTTGGGCCTGCTCGGGTGGTGTTGGTGGTGGTGGGGGTCATGGCTGGGTACGGGGTGCCGGCGTCGGCGGTCGAGGTCGTTCGGCATGTGGTGCCTGATGAGGGGCGGCGGGAGCGGGTGGTGCCGCGTGGTGGGCGGGAGGCGGCTCGGTGGTTGCGGGAGCACTCGCGGGCCGATGACGTCGTCGCGACCGATCTGCACTGTCGTCCGGTCATCGCGCCGGGGTGCGACAGCAGGCATTACTGGGTGACGGGGTTCAGTGAGCGGCGGGTGCTCGTGGAGGGGTGGGCGTATGCCGAGAGCACGTTGTCTCGGGCCAGGGAATACGGCGGGTCGTACCTGAGCGTGCCCTTCGCGGATGCGGCGCGGCTCGCGGCCAACGACGCGGTGTTCGCGGCGCCGACGCGGGAGAACGTCCAGCGGCTCGCCGGCGAGTACGGGGTCCGGTGGCTTTTCACCAGGGTCAATCCGCGGCTCGACGGCTATGCCGTTCTGCGCTTCCGTAACAGGGCGTTCTCCGTGTACGAGCTTCCCGCCGGGTAAAAGGATGCTCCCCTTCGGGGCATGCGCGAAGAAAACGCGCCCGCCCCGCGAGGGGCCCCAGCAGCATTTCCCTGAACGACGGCCACCCTAGGCGAAGGATCGGGGAGCTCGATGGACACGCGTGCCGCCATGCAGCCGACCTTCCGCGTCCTGGACGCGGCGGCCCGTCCGGCGAGCGTCGACATCGTCATCCCCGTGCTCAACGAGGAACGCGCCCTTCCTGGCTGCGTCCGTACGCTGGTGACCTTCCTCGACGGCGGGTTCCCGCTCCCGTGGCGGATCACGATCGTGGACAACGGCAGCACCGACGCCACCTGGCCGGTCGCGACGACGCTGGCCGGCGAGTACGACCGCGTCCACGCGCGCAGGATCGACGTGCGCGGCCGGGGCGCGGCGCTGCGGACGGCCTGGCGGGAGAGCCAGGCCGACATCGTGGCGTACATGGACGTGGATCTGTCCACGGACCTCGGTGCGCTGTTCCCGCTGGTCGCGGCGGTGGCCAGCGGGCATTCCGAGATCGCGATCGGCACCCGGCTGGGCCGTGGCGCGCGCATCCGCCGCTCGGTACGCCGGGAGGTGATCTCGCGCGGGTACAACGCGCTGCTCAGGCACGGGTTCCGGGCGGGGTTCAGCGACGCGCAGTGCGGGTTCAAGGCGGCGAGGGCCCGCGTGGTGCGGCCGCTGATGGACAAGGTCGAGGACGACGGCTGGTTCTTCGACACCGAGTTGCTGCTGCTCGCTGAGCACAACGGGCTGCGCGTGCACGAGGTGCCGGTGGACTGGGTGGAGGATCTGGACTCGCGGGTCCAGCTGGTTCGTACGGCGGTCGACGATCTGCGGGGCCTGGCCCGGGTGGCGTGGGCGATGGCGGCGGGGCGGGCGCGCGTTCCGGTGGTCCGGCCCGAGCTGGTGCCGTGCCATCCGGACGCGCTGCCGGCAAGTCCGCGGAGAGCGCGGTCGCGAGAAGAGCGGTCACGAGGAGGACGCCTCCAGGGAGGACGCCTCCAGGGAGGGTGGTCGCGAGCAGGACACTCCCAGGGAGGGCGGTCGCGAGGAGGGTGGCCGCCGGGCGGGGTGTTCGCCGGCTCGGTGCACGTGTTGTTCTCCGCCGTTCTCTATGCAATGGTTTATTGGCCGATGCGGGATTTCCAGGAACCCGCTACGGCGGCCACGTGCGCGCTTGTCCTGGCTGGCACCGCCGGCGCCGTGCTCAGTTTCCGCACGGCGCTGTTCTTCGCCGTGAATCTCGCGCTCACCGTGGCCCTCCTGCACACGCTGCCGCCACAGGCCGGGCGGATGGCCGAGGTGGGCGTGGTCGTCGCCGCGTACTGCCTGCTCATGGTGATCCGCGCCGCCACATCACCCCTCACGAGGAACTGAGAACATGGAGACCGAGGAGATCCGCCGGCTCATCGCGCTGGAGGACGCCCACTGGTGGTACCGCGAGCGCCGCGCGATCCTGCGCAGGGAGCTGCGCGAGCTGGGCCGGCCCGGAGTGGCGCTGGACATCGGCGCGGCGGGCGGAGGCAACACCCGGGTGCTCGCCGAGGCGGGCTGGGACGCGACCGCCACCGACACCGACGAGTCGGCTCTGGAGATGGCGCGGCAACGCGGGGTCCCGGCGGTCCGGGCGGACGCGCGGGCGCTGCCGTTCGGGTCGGGCAGCGTCGATCTGGTGACCGCGTTCGACGTGCTGGAGCACATCCGCGAGGACCACCTGGTCACCGAGGAGATCGCGAGGGTGCTCGCGCCCGGCGGGCACGTGCTGATCGCGGTGCCGTGCGACATGGCGCTGTGGTCGTCGCACGACGACGCGGTGGGGCACGTACGCCGCTACCGGCGGGAGTCGCTGACGACCGTGGTCGAGAAGGCCGGGCTGCGGGTGGACCGTGTCTGGAGCTGGAACGTGCTGTTGCGGCCCGTGGTCAAGTGGCATCGGCGGCGGTCGGTGGGAAGCGATCTGAGCAAGGTGCCGGCGTTGCTCAACGCGGGGTTGTCGGCGGTGATCCGGGCCGAGCGGTATCTGCCGGTCGGCTCGTTGCGCGGGGTGAGCCTGTTCCTGCGGGCCCGGCTCCAGCGCTGATCCAGCCGGTCCGTGAAGGGCGGGGGCGCGGGTGGGTCCGGTTGGCTCTAGGCTTGCGGTCGTGGTGACTCATGCCCTCCTCGCCGCCGCCCTGACCCTGTCGTCCGCCCCGGCCGCCGCCTCTGCCTCCACCTCCGCCGCCGTCGAGTCGTCCGCCGAGGCGCGGGTGGACTGCGCCCGCGTGAAGTGCCTGGCGCTGACCTTCGACGACGGTCCCGGCGCGCAGACCCCCGCGCTGCTCAAGACGCTGCGCAAGGCGAACGCCAAGGCGACGTTCTTCCTGGTCGGCAAGCGGGTCGAAGAGCTCCCGAAGATCGCCAGGCAGACGCTGGCCGAGGGGCACGCGATCGGTGACCACACCTACTCGCACCAGTCGCTCAGGGCGTTGCTGGACGAGGAGATCAGCCAGGAGATCCGGGTCGGGCGGGACGCCATCCAGCAGGCCACGGGATACCGGCCGACGATGTTCCGCCCGCCGTACGGGCACACCGACGACCGCGTGCTGCGGATCGCCGACGAGGCCGGGATGTCGCAGATCATGTGGACCGGCACCACGCTCGACTGGTCGCTGCGCGACGCCCGCAAGATCACCGCGACCGTGCTCAAGCTGGCCAAGCGCGACGGCGTGATCCTCATGCACGACACGGTCCCGGCCACCGTCAAGGCCATGCCCGGCATTCTCAAGGAGCTGAAGAAGCAGGGCTACCACCTCGTGACGGTCCCGACGCTGGCCCGCGGCGGCGGCAAGGCGCTGGAGCCCGGAGTGAGCTACCCCTGACGACGCCCGACTCCCGGTTCCGATGGCGAGAATCATGGGGAGCGACGGCACCCCGGCGGGCCTGACCCGGCCCCGGCGCCCCTGGCCGGCACCCGCCACCTTCATCGTCGCCCAGGCGGGGCTCGCGTGCTGGTGGGCGGCCTACTACCCGGGTCTGTTCAGCCGCGACTCGGTGCTCTACCTCAGCCACACGATCGCCGGGCCCTGGGTGAGCGATCATTCGGTGCTCTACGACGCGCTGATGTGGCTGAGCTTCACGAGGACCGGTGATCTGGGCGCGGTCACGTTCGGGCAGACGACGGCCATGGCGGTGGCGCTGACGTTCCTGGCGCAGTCGCTGAAGGCGTTGGGGGCGCCGCGCCGGCTCACCACCGTGGTGGCGATGCTGATGCCGCTCGCGCCGCCCGTGGGGGCGTTCACGGTCACGTTGTGGAAGGACGTGCCGTTCACGATCTGCGCGGTGGCGATGGCGGGCGTGTGCGCGCGCTTCGCGGCGGCGCGGCGGGTGAGCGGGCCGGGGCTCGCCGGGCTGGCGGCGCTGACGCTGGCGCTCGGGCTGTTCCGGGCGAACGGCTTCCTCGTGGTGGGCGTGGCCGTGGCGGTGCTGGCCCTCGTCGTACGGGCCGGCCGGGTGCGGCTGCTGCTGGCCGGCGCGGTCGCGGCGGCGCTGCCGCTGGTGCTGACGAACGTGGTGCTCCCCCGGTTCGGGATCGTCGCCCCGTCCTCGACGTACGTCTACCACACGGCCTTCGGCGACGTCGCGGTGGCCTTCCGTGACCGGCCGAAGCTGTTCGGCGAGCGGGACCGGGCGCTGCTGGAGTCGGTGGCGCCGCTGGACCGCTGGTGGTGGGGCGGCACCTGCTCCACGGTCAACACGCTGATCTGGCGGGAGGACTTCAGCTGGCAGCAGGCCGACGCGCACGCCGCCGAGCTGCTCGCCCTGTGGCGGCGGCTGCTGGTCGAGGATCCCGGGCTGATGGTGGAGACCCGGCTGTGCCGGGGCGCGATCGCCTGGCGGCCGGTGGGCGATCCGCTGCTGACGGGCGGGACGACGTACCGGCTGTCGCTGCGGCCGACCGCCGACACCTACGTCGGGCCCGGCAAGGTGACGGACTTCCCCGGCCGGTGGGTGTTCTCGCTGCGCCCGCTGTCGTACGAGCTGTACCAGGTGGCCGATCCCTGGCTGACGGGGTCGCTGGCCCCCGAGTACGACTGGGCGCTGTGGCGGGGGGCGTCGTGGGCGTACCTGTCGTACCTGGCGGCGGCGGCGGGCGCGCTGGCCGGGCGCAACCGGTACGTGCTGGGCGTCGCGGCCGTGGTCGCCGGGCAGCAGCTGGCGGTGCTGGCCAACATCTCGGCGCAGGACTTCCGCTACATGGCCGCCCCGATCCTCATCGGGGCGCTGCTGACACCGCTGCTCCTCGGCAGCCTGTGGCGCCTGGCCCGCTTCCCGGATGCCGTCGACAGGTGCAAAAGGCTCATTTCTGGAAAGAAGACGGCTCCTTGAACTGGGCATAGAGGCGGGAGAGATCATGGCAGGTCGGACGGGATCCTTCACGGTGGGCGTCGAGGAGGAGTTCCACATCGTGGACCTGCGGACCAGGCACCTGTCGACCCGCTCGGGGCCGCTGCTCGACGCCCTGCCCAAGGGACGTTTCACCGAGGAGTTGCAGCGTTCCACGATCGAGGCCAACAGCGCGCCGTTCGCCCGTCTTGAGGACCTCGCCGCCGACCTCTGCGAGCTGCGCGGCCAGCTCGTGCAGGCCGCGCACGAGCTGGGGCTGGGCATCGTCGCGGCCGGCACGGTGCCGCTTGCCGACAAGTCGCGCATGAAGGTGTCGGACGATCCGCGCTACGAGCGCATGCTGGACGACTACCAGCTGCTCACCCGCGAGCAGCTCATCTGCGGCACGCAGGTGCACGTCGAGATCGAGGACAAGGACCTCGCGACGGCGGTGGCGCACAGCGTGACGCCGTGGCTGCCGCCGCTGCTGGCGCTGTCGTGCAGCTCGCCGTTCTGGTTCGGCGAGGACACCGGGTACGCCAGCTACCGCACGCTCGTGTGGCAGCGCTGGCCCACGTCGGGGCCGATGGCCAAGTTCGACTCCGCCGCCGACTACGAGCGGATGGTCCAGGACCTCATCCAGGCCGGCACGATCACCGACCCCGGGATGATCTACTTCGACGTGCGGCCGTCCGCCCACGTGCCGACGGTGGAGCTGCGGATCTGCGACTCCTGCCCGCGGGTGGACGACATCGCGCTCATCGCCGGGCTGTTCCGGGCGCTGGTCATCCGGGAGCTGGCGGCGGTGCGGCGGGACCCGTACCGCGAGATGCAGCTGGAGCCGGTGCGCGCGGCCACCTGGCAGGCGACCAGGTCCGGGCTGGAGGGCGACCTCGTGGACCCGGTCGAGGGCGTGCCGCGGCCCGCCGCCGAGGTGTTCATGAACCTGGTGGACGGGCTGCGGCCGGAGCTGGAGGAGACGGAGGACTGGGAGCTGGTGTCCACCCTGGCCCGCGAGGCGGTGGCGCGGGGCAGCTCGGCCGCCCGGCAGCGGCGCGCGTACCAGCGGGAGGGCCGCCTGACGGACGTGGTGGACCTGCTGCTCGACGAGACCCGGGAGTGCTCCTGGAACGGCCCGTCGTCCTACCGGCCGGCCGCCTAGGCTCCGGGCATGCTGCCCGGCGCCTGGAGGCGGCCGGGCAGCCGCACCACCGTGACGAAGAACTCGTCGATCTGGCGGATGACGGCCAGGAACCGCTCCAGGTCGACGGGTTTGGTGACGTACGCGTTGGCGAACAGGTCGTAGCTGCGCAGGATGTCCTCCTCGGCCGAGGAGGTCGTGAGGACGACGACGGGGATCGCGCGCAGGTCCGGATCGCCCTTGATCTTCTCCAGGACCTGGCGGCCGTCGTACTTCGGCAGGTTGAGGTCGAGCAGGATGAGGTCGGGGCGGGGGGCGTCGGCGTAGGAGCCGCGCCGGTAGACGAAGTCGAGCGCCTCCAGGCCGTCCCTGACGACGTGGAGGTTGTTCTGGATCTTGTTGTCCTCGAACGCCTCGCGGGTGATCAGCTCGTCGCCTGGATCGTCCTCGACGAGGAGCACTTCGATGGCCTGCGCAGTGGTCATGAGTCGCTTTCTTGGTGGGTGGCGGCCTCGGGCCCAGAGGTGGGCAGGGTGAAGCGGATGCGGGTGCCTCCGGTGTAGCCGGTGTCGAGCCAGATGCGGCCCCCGTGATTCTCGACGATCTTCCGGCACATCGCCAGGCCGATGCCCGTGCCGCCGTAGGTCTCGCGGTTGTGCAGGCGCTGGAAGATGACGAAGATCTTCTCGGCGAACTCCGCCTCGACGCCGATGCCGTTGTCCTCGACCGCGAACGCCCACTCGCCCTCGTCGCCGGGCTCACAGGTGATGCGGATCTCCGGGGTCTCCCCCGCGCGGCGGAACTTGATCGCGTTGCCGAGGAGGTTCTGCCAGAGCAGGCCGAGCATCGTCCGGTCGCCCATGACGGTGGGCAGCTCGGCGGGGCGCTCGACGCGGGCCCCGGACTCCTCGACGGCCGCGCCGAGGTCGTCGAGCGCCTTGTCGAGCACCTCCTCCAGCTCGACCGGCTTGCGGTCGTCGTACATGCGGCCGACGCGGGAGAAGCTGAGCAGGTCGTTGATGAGCACCTGCATGCGGGTCGCGCCGTCCACGGCGAAGTGGATGTATTGAGCGCCGCGCTCGTCCAGCACGGAGCCGTAGCGTTTCTGCAGGAGCTGGCAGAACGTGGCGATCTTGCGCAGCGGCTCCTGGAGGTCGTGCGAGGCGACGTACGCGAACTGCTCCAGCTCGGCGTTGGAGCGGCGCAGCTCCACGGCCTGCGCGTCGAGGTCGGCGGCCTGGGCGCGCAACTGGCCCTGGTGCTCGTGCGACTCCTGCAGCGCGTGCACCATCTTCTTGCGCATCAGGTCCACGTCCCGGGACAGCTCGCGGATGTCGGCCGGGCCCCGCTCGGGGATCGGGTGGTCGAAGTCGCCGGTCGCGATGTGCCGGGAGGCCACCCGCAGCTCGTCCAGGGGCCGCCCGACCGCCCGGCGCAGCAGGATCGCCATCGCGAGGCCGGCCAGCAGGAACAGCACGACCATGGCGAGGAAGGCCCAGTCGCGGATGCGCTGCGCCGCCCGCAGGTCGGCCTGCTCGGCGGCACGGGCCTCGGTCAGCTCCGTAGAGAGCCGGTCGAGGCGGGACCGGATGGCGTCGAAGGTCTGTTTGCCGCTCTCGTTGCCCGCCTCCGGGACGGCGGCGTCGGCCCGCTTGGCGGCGATGGCGGGCTCGGCGTACGCCCGCCGCCACGACGCGGCCTCGGCGCGGACCGTCTCGACCTCGGCGACGAGCTCCGGATGCTCCTGGAGCAGCGCCGCGATGCTCGCGACGCTGCTCTGCTCGGCCCGCACGCCCTCGGTGTACGGGTCCAGGAAGTCACGCCGCCCGGTGAGCAGATAGCCGCGGACGCCCGTCTCCTGGTTGAGCAGGGCGTTCTCCAGCTGGGCGGCCTCGATCCTGGCCGGGGAGAGCCGGAAGATGAGCTGGTCGGACAGGCGGGCGGTGCGGTCCAGCATGAGGGTGGCGACCACGGCGCAGACGATCACCAGCACCGCCGCGATCGCCAGCACGGCGACGAACCAGGCGTGGACCGTCAGGCGGCGCCAGCCGCGCACGGGGGAAGCGTTCACAGCTCGTCTTTCCAGCGGAGGTGGACCACGGCGAGGTCGTCGGCGGCCGTCTCGGGGGCGGCGGTCTCGACGTCCTCGACCAGCGCGTCGATGAAGGACTGACCGTCGAGGTGCGCCCGCCGCCTGGCCAGCTCCAGCAGGCCCTCCTCGCCCAGCCAGCGGGCCCGCTCGCCGGGCAGGCGGCGCTCGAACAGACCGTCGGTGAACAGCGTCAGCCCGCCGCCCGGCGGCAGCTCCATGACGTGCTGCTCCCAGTCGCTCTCGACGGGCAGGCCGAGCGCGGGGCCCTGCGCCGGCTCGGCCAGGGAGATGCCCTCGGGGGTGTGGACGAGCATGCCGGGGTGGCCGGCCCGCCAGACGCGGATCGTGCGCCGGTCCGGCTCCAGCACGAGCGTGGACATCGTCACGAAGATCTCGGGGCTGGACCGCTCGGCGTCGAGGATGCGCTGGAGCTGCCGCAGCAGCGCGCCGCCCTCCAGGCCGCTCAGCACCAGCGCCCGCCAGGCGATGCGCAGGCAGACGCCGAGCGCCGCCTCGTCGGGGCCGTGACCGCACACGTCGCCGATCACCGCGTGCACGACCTTGTCGTCGGACTCGACGACGTCGAAGAAGTCGCCGCCGAGGGTGAGGGAGCCGCGGCTCGCCTGGTAGCGGGAGGCCACCTGGATCGGCATGGTCTCCAGCAGCGGGGTCGGCAGCAGGCCGCGTTCGAGGCGGGCGTTCTCCTTGGCGCGTACGCGCTCGGCGTGCAGCGCCACGGCGGCCTGCTCTGCCTGCTTGCGCTGCATGGCGTAACGCAGCGCCCGGCCCAGCCACTCGGCCTCCACCCGGCCCTTGACGAGGTAGTCCTGCGCGCCCGCGGTCACCGCGGCGAGGCCCGCCTGCTCCTCGGCGAGGCCCGTCAGCACCACGACGGCCGCGTCACCGGCCTCCTCCAGCACGGCCGACAGCGCCGAGAACTCGTAGGCGTCGGGCAGGTCGAGATCGAGCAGCACGCACTGGGGGCGCAGCCGCGCCAGCGCCTGCCGCGCCTGCTTCACCGAGCGCGCCCACTCCAGGCGTACGGCCAGGCCGCTGTCCTCCAGCAGCTCGCGGACGATCAGCGCGTCCTGCGGGTCGTCCTCGACCAGCAGGACCAGCGGCGCCGCGTCGCTGTGCTCGTCAGCTTGGGGCATACAGGCGTGTCATCCTTCCCGCCCGCGCCGGTGCCCCCGCGCCGGCCGGCGCCTCGGGCGTCCCGTCACCAACTTGGTCGCGAGTTGGCGCAGAGCCAGATTCACTTCCCCCCGTCGTCACGATTATGCGTGCGCGCGCCAGACAGATGCGCTCACTCCCACTCGATGGTGCCCGGGGGCTTGCTGGTCACGTCGAGGACCACCCGGTTGATGTCGCGTACTTCGTTGGTGATGCGGGTGGAGATGCGCGACAGCACGTCGTAGGGGACCCGCGACCAGTCGGCGGTCATCGCGTCCTCGGAGGTGACCGGGCGCAGCACCACCGGGTGGCCGTAGGTGCGGCCGTCGCCCTGCACGCCCACCGAGCGCACGTCGGCCAGCAGCACCACCGGGCACTGCCAGATCTGCCGGTCGAGGCCGGCCCGCGACAGCTCCTCGCGGGCGATCGCGTCGGCCTCGCGCAGGATCTCCAGCCGCTCGCGGGTGACCTCGCCGACGATGCGGATGCCGAGACCGGGGCCGGGGAACGGCTGCCGCCAGACCATCGCGGCCGGCAGGCCCAGCTCCTCGCCCACGCGACGCACCTCGTCCTTGAACAGCGTGCGCAGCGGCTCCACCAGCGTGAACTGCAGGTCCTCCGGCAGGCCGCCGACGTTGTGGTGCGACTTGATGTTGGCCGTGCCGGTGCCGCCGCCCGACTCCACCACGTCGGGGTAGAGGGTGCCCTGCACCAGGAAGTCGACCGGGCCGTCGGCCATGATGGCGCGCTGCTCGTCCTCGAAGACGCGGATGAACTCGCGGCCGATGATCTTGCGCTTCTCCTCGGGGTCGGTGACGCCCGACAGCGCCTTGAGGAAGCGCTCGGCGGCGTCGACGACCCGCAGCTTGACGCCGGTGGCGGCCACGAAGTCGCGCTCGACCTGCTCGGCCTCGCCCTTGCGCAGCAGCCCGTGGTCGACGAAGACGCAGGTCAGCCGGTCGCCGATGGCCCGCTGGACGAGCGCGGCGGCCACCGCGGAGTCGACCCCGCCGGACAGCGCGCAGATCGCCCGGCCGTCGCCGACCTGGCGGCGCACCGCCTCGACGGACTCCTCGACGATGTTGAGCATGGTCCAGCTCGGCCGGCAGCCGGCCGCCTCCAGGAAGTGCCTGAGCACCGCCTGGCCGTGCTCGGAGTGCAGCACCTCCGGGTGGAACTGCACGCCGTAGAGGCCGCGGCCGGGGTGCTCGAACGCGGCGACCGGCGTCTCACCGGTGGAGGCGGTCACCGTGAAGCCCTCGGGCGCCGCCGCGACGCTGTCGCCGTGGGACATCCAGACCTGCTGGCTGGCCGGCAGCCCGGCGAAGATGACGCCCTCGTCGAGCACCTTGAGCGAGGTGCCGCCGTATTCGGCCACGCCGGTGCGGGCGACCGTGCCGCCGAGCGCCTGGGCCATGGCCTGGAAGCCGTAGCAGATGCCGAACGTGGGCACCCCGGTCGAGAACAGGCCGTGCGGCACCGGCGGCGCGCCCTCGGCGTAGACCGAGGAGGGCCCGCCGGACAGGATGATGGCCTTGGGGTTCTTCGCCATCATCTCCTCGACGGACATCGTCGACGGGACGATCTCCGAGTAGACGTGGCACTCGCGCACCCGCCGGGCGATGAGCTGCGCGTACTGTGCGCCGAAGTCGACCACCAGCACCGTGTCGAATTCTGACACCGAGAGAACCCCCCAAAGGCGAAGTGCGGTGACTCCAGTCTATCGGTCCCGGATATTACGCCTGGCCTGCCGGAGGCTCTCGTGCTAACACAGAACAATGGATCTTGTCTGGCCGGCGACCGCCTGGGCACTCTGGGTGGCCGCGCTGGCCGCGGCCGTCGTGGTGGCCGGCAGGGAGCGGCCCGCCGCTTTCCCCGCGCCCGCCGGGGAGCCGGATCCGCGGGCGGTGGGCGAGCTGCTGCGCGGGATGCGGGCGCAGGAGGTGTTCCACGCGACGCTGTGCGAGCTGGCCGAGCTCGGGCCGGCCCGGATCGAGGGCGACAGGCTCGCCCTCGTGCCCTTTCCTGTGGAAGAGGCGTTGCCGGCGTACCAGCGGTGGGCGCTGGAGCGGGTGCGGGCGCGGCTGGCGGGCCGCGACCACGCCGGCGCGGCCGAGGCGCCGCTCGTCGCGCTCATGCCGGACGGGGCCGACCTGGAGGGCGAGTTCGCGCCGCTGGTCCGGCGGCGGGCGATCGACCTGGGGCTGGCCCGGCGGCGCTGGCCCAGCCTGATCGTGCCGGTCGGGCTGGCCGTCGCGCTGGCCGTCCCCTGGTACGTCACCGTCGCCGAGGCCGGGGTGTCGTGGCTGGGCGGGATCGCGACGATGGTGTCGTTCGTGGCGGGCGGGAGCCTGCTGCTCGGCGGGCGGGGGTTCCTGCTCACCGCGCGCGGCAGGGAGCTCGCGGCCCGGCCGTCGCCGCAGCGAGAGTGGATCTTCACCGGCAGCGGCTGGCAGGGGGACGACGTCGAGCCCGCCGGGTACGCCGCCGGCGGCCCCCGCCGCCGAGAGGTGGCCGGGCACGTCGTCAAGCGGTGGCACGACGACGGGACGCGCTATCTCGCGCTGCACGACGGGCGTTCGGCGCGGGCCAAGGCGGTCGCGGTGGACCCGGGCACCTACAAGGACGTTCTGCCGGGCGACTGCGTACGCCTGCTGGTGCGGCGCGAGGGCGACGTGGTGCGGGTCCTGGGCCACGAGCGCCACTGGTGACGGCGGGCCCGCCGCAAACCCGGCGGGCCACCGTAAAGGCGGGCCCGTCGCGAAGGCGGGCCCGTCGTAAAGGCGGGCCCGTCGTAAAGGCGGGCCCGTCCGGACCTACAGGATCGCGCCGATCAGCCCCAGCGGCGGCGCGCCGAGCGCCAGCAGCTCCCGGTGGAAGCGCTGCACCGTGAAGCCCGTGCCCCACTCCTTGCGAGCCTGCTCGCGCAGGTCGAGGATGAGCAGCTTGCCCCAGGTGTAGCGGCCGTACGTGGGGTCGAACGTGGCCCGCCTCGCCTCCGACAGCGCCGCGGGGCCGAGCAGGTGCGTGTCGGACTCGAAGCGCCGCGCGCCCTCCTCGACCGTGAACTGCCCGGTGTGCACGCCGATCGCGCAGGCGAGCCGGGTGACGCGGAGCAGCGCCTCCAGCCAGACGCCGATCTCGAAGCGCGGGTCGTCGGGCTCGAAGCCCTCCTCGACGCACAGCTCCTCGGCGTAGTGCGCCCAGCCCTCGACGAAGGCGCTCGACATGAGCAGCCTGCGCACCTCGGACGGGGCGTGGCGCATGGCGCGGGCGTGCGAGAAGTGCCCCGGCGCGACCTCGTGGACGTTGATCGCCGGCAGCGTCGTGTGGCTGAAGACCTCCAGCCACTCCTCCTGCTCCTGCCGCGGCCAGGACGGGTCCGGCGGTGTGATGTGGTACCAGGACGGGCCCTCGGGCTCGGCGGGCGCGTTCCACGCCATCATCGCCATGGCCCAGCTCCGCGACTCGGGCGCGGGGCCGACCAGGCACTCGCCGTCGTGGTACGGCACCAGGTCCTTCTCCCTGGTGAACGCGATGGCCTTGGCGGTGCCGACCCGGGCCGCCTCGATGACCTCGTCCGCGCCGGGGTGCTCCTTGACCAGCTCCCTCGCGACCTCCAGCGGCGGCTCGGCGCGGCCGAGCTTGGCGCAGGACTCGGCGAGCAGCGACATGAGCCGGTCGCGCTCGGCGTCGGCACGCTCGGCCAGCCGCCCGAGGTCCACGGGCAGGCCCTCGGCGGTGCCCATGAGCCTGCTCAGGGCGTCGGCGCCGAGCGCGGCGTCGGGGTCGCCTTCCGCGGCGGCGCGTTCGAGGTGGGCGACGAGCCGGCCGTGCGCGGCCAGCGCGGCCTCGTCGGTGACGCCGGCCGCGAGGCCCTTGACCGCGCCCATGAGCGAGCGCGCGACGGGGGCGCTGACCTGGTCGAGCGAGGCGATCGCGCCCTCGACGGCCTCGGGCCAGCGCGCGAGGTGGGCGGCCTTGGCCCTGGCGCGGTCCTCGGCGGGGCCGTAGTCGCGGTCGTAGCAGGCCAGTTCGAGGTTGGACAGGTGCGGCATCGGGTTCTTCCGGTGCAGCTCCAGCTCCCCGAACTGGAAGCGCAGGCTCTCCTCGAACACCTGGAGGTGCTCGGCGTCGTGCGGGTCGCCGGGCGCGGCGCCCTCGCCGAGCCGCGCCAGTCCGGCGCGCACGCCCTCGGGCGACAGGTCCTGGACGTGGCCGTCGTACTCGTGCCTGCCGCCGGCCTCGCGCGCCTCGGCCACGATGAGGTCGGCGACCGCGCGCAGCCTGGGGGTGAGTTCTGTCATGGGCCGACGGTAGCGCACGGCGATAAGTCCCATTAAGTGGCGAAAAAGCGGGTGCTTGCCGGTGAAGGGTGATGTGACAATGATCGGCATGGCCCTGACGATCACCACTCTCGCCGAGCGGCCGGAGTTCGCCGCGACGCTGTGGAAGATGGACCACACCTGGCCGGAGTTCGCGCTCAACGACCCGATCGCCGACCTGTTCTATCCCCTCGCCGACACCACGTACGCCGACTACGTGCTGGTGGCCGACGACGACGCCGAGCCGGGGCGGATGGTGGCGCGGGCCTGCATGATGCCGTACCGGTCGGAGACCGCCGAGCTGCCCGACGACGGCTGGGACGGCGTGATCAGGCGCGGCTGGCTGGCCCGCGCGCGGGGGCGGCACGCGAACGGCGTCTCCGCGCTGGAGATCAGCGTCCGCAAGGACCGGCAGGGCGAGGGGCTGTCGGGCGTCATGCTCCGGGCGATGCGCGAGCGCGCCGCCCTCCTCGGCTTCGCCGAGCTGGTCGCCCCAGTCCGCCCCAACCGCAAGCACCTGGAGCCCGGCACGCCCATGGCCGAGTACGCCTGGCGCGTCCGCGAGGACGGCCTGCCGTACGACCCGTGGCTGCGGGTGCACGTACGGGCGGGCGGGAAGATCGTCAAGGTGGCCCCGCGGTCGATGGTGGTGGCGGGCACCCTGGCCGAGTGGCGGGCGTGGACCGGCCTGCCCTTCGACCGGTCGGGCGAGGTCGAGGTGCCGGGCGCGCTGACCCCGGTGCACTGTCGCGTCGAGCACGACCACGCGGTCTACGTGGAGCCGAACGTCTGGGTCAGCCACCCTCTGAGCTGACGGGCCCGTGAACGCGCTCGCGGAGCGTGCCCAGGTGCCGGTCCACGTCGAGGCCCTTCGCCGCCGCCCAGGCGTCGTCGTGGCAGGTGGCCAGGTGGCGCGCGGCGGCGTCGCCGATCAGCGACACGACCGTGCCGCCCTCGCCCCTGGCGCGCAGGCGTTCGACCAGCTCCAGCGCCGCCCAGAGGGCGGTGCCCGAGGACGGGCCGACCGGCAGGCCGGTGACCTCGCGCAGGCGGCGGGCCGCCGCGACGCTCGCCGCGTCGGGCACGGGGACGACGAGGTCGACGAGGTCGAAACGGAAGCCGGGCTCGACGCGGGGGCGGCCGATGCCCTCGATCCGCGACGGCATGCCCGTGGCGTAGTCGGCGGCGTCGAGGGTCCAGCCGGGGAAGTAGGCGGAGTTGTCGGGGTCGGCGACCGCGACGCGGCAGGGCAGGCCGTGCTCGCGGGCCCACGCGCCGAGACCGGCCGAGGTCGCGCCGGTGCCCGCGCCCGTCACCACCCAGTCGGGCCTGACCTGGCCGAACAGCTCGCCGGCGAGGTCGTGCGGCGTCGCGCGGCCGAACTGGTCGAGGAAGTGGCCGCCGAGCGCGCGGGCGGCGTCGTAGATGGCGAGCGGCGGGGTCACGAAGCGGCACTCGCCGCCCAGCGCCTCCACCGGCCGCGCGCGGGCCTCGGTGCGCTCGCCCGGCATGACCACGACGTACGGCAGGCCGAGCCGCCGCGCGAACCACGCCTGCGCGACGGCGGCGTTGCCGCCGGTGGCCTCCACCACGGTCGTGCCCTCGGTGATCAGGCCCTCGGCGATCGCCCGCCGGAACAGGGCCCGCGCGTGGCGGTGCCGGAGGCTGCCGGTCGGCTGCCGCGACTCGTCCTTCAGCAGGAGCCGGACGCCCGGCGCGGCGACCGGGAGCTCGATCAGCGGGGTCGGCGGCTCGGGCCCGAGGAGCGCGAGCGCGGAGGTGGTCCAGGTCACGCCCTCACCCTGCCATCCTCCGGCCCGCCGGAGCCCGCGCGTTCGCCAGGGGCCTATTCGGGCCTATTCCGGGAGTGCGGCGGGAGCACCCGCAGGGACCGCCGGGTGGCGGGGGCGGACCGGGGCGAGCCGCGCGTACGCCGCGCCGAGCGGCGGACGCGGATCGGGCTCCCCCGCATTGGGCCAGAACGACAGGGCGCGCTCGGCCTGGGCGGTGATGGTGAGCGACGGGTTGACGCCCAGGTTGGCCGAGACGGCCGAGCCGTCCACGACGTGCAGCCCCTCGTGGCCGTACACGCGGTGGTAGGGGTCGATGACGCCGGTGCCCGGCGAGTCGCCGATCGCGCAGCCGCCGAGGAAGTGGGCCGTCGTCGGGATGTCGAACAGGTCGAGCCACGTCCCGCCGGGCATGCCGTCGATCTCGGCGGCGGCGTGCCGCACGGCCTCGTGGCCCGCGGGGATCCAGGTCGGGTTGGGCTCGCCGTGCCCCAGCGAGGAGCGCAGCCCGAACCGGCTCCTCCGCACGGTGATCGAGTTGTCCTTGGCCTGCATGACCAGGGCGATGACGGTCCGCTCCGACCAGCGGCGCAGGTCGAACAGGCGTAGCGTGCGCAGCGGACGCCTGGCCGCCTCGCGGGCGAAGGCGCGCAGGCGGTTCTGGCCGCCGTCCACGAGCAGGGTGCGCAGCAGGCCCATGGCGTTGGAGCCGTCGCCGTAGCGTACGGGCTCGATGTGGGTCTCGGCGTCGGGGTGGATGGAGGAGGTGATGGCCACGCCGCCGTTGAGCTTCTCGCCGCCGCTCCCCAGTCGCTCGACGCCGAGCAGCGCCTCGGAGTTGGTCCGGGTCAGCGCCCCCAGCCTGGACGACAGGCGCGGCAGCACGCCCTCGTCGCGCAGCTTGTGGAGCAGGCGCTGGGTGCCGTACGTGCCCGCCGCGAAGACCACCTGCCGGGCCGTGAACGTACGGCGGCGCAGCGGCGAGCCCGTCCGGTGCGCGGACACCTGGTAGCCGCCGGACGGCAGGGGCCGCACCGAGGTGACCGTGCACTCCGGGTGGATCCTGGCCCCGGCCCGCTCGGCGAGGTGGAGGTAGTTCTCGGTCAGCATGTTCTTGGCGCCGAAGCGGCAGCCGGTCATGCACGCGCCGCACTCGACGCAGCCGCGCCGCTCCGGTCCGGCCCCGCCGAAGTAGGGGTCCACGCCGTCCGGGCCGAAGTAGACGCCGACCGGGGCGAGGCGGAAGGTGCCGGCCACGCCCATCTTCGCGGCGACCCTGGTCATGATCTCGTCGGCGGGCGTGAAGGTGGGGTTGGGCACCACGCCCAGCATGCGCTTGGCCTGGTCGTAGTGGGGGGCGAGCTCGGACCGCCAGTCGGTGATGCCCGCCCACTGCGGGTCGTCGAAGAACGGGGCGAGCGGCTCGTACAGCGTGTTGGCGTACACCAGGGAACCGCCGCCGACCCCGGCGCCCGCCAGCACCATGACCTTGCTGCCCCGTTCGCCGCGCAGCAGGTGGATGCGCTGGATGCCCTTGAGCCCCAGCCACGGGGCCCAGAGGAAGTCGCGGATCCGCCAGGAGGTGACGGGCAGGGTGGTCGCGTCGAAACGGCGGCCCGCCTCCAGCACGCCGACCCGGTAGCCCTTCTCGGCCAGGCGCAGCGCCGCGACGCTGCCGCCGAACCCCGAGCCGATGACGAGGACGTCGAAGCTCATCGGACGCCGAGCCTGCGCATGGCCTTGAGCGTGCCGGCGAGGACCCCTGCCCACGCCTCGGCCGTCAGGTCGAACGGCGGCTCGAAGCCGAGCCAGCCCGCCTGCGCGGCCACGGTCTTGGACTCGGTGTAGCGCAGCAGGCCCTCCGTGCCGTGGCGGCGGCCGAGTCCGGAGGACTTCATGCCGCCCATGGGGGCGTCGTAGGAGGCGTACGCGGAGCCGTACCCCTCGTTGATGTTGACCGTGCCGGCCTTGATCCGGGCGGCCAGCCTGCGCCCGCGCGCCACGTCGGAGGTCCAGACGGAGGCGTTGAGCCCGTAGACCGTGTCGTTGGCGAGCTCAACCGCCTCGTCGTCGGTCCCGAACGGGTAGAGCGCCACGACCGGGCCGAACGTCTCGTTCCTGCACAGCTCCATGTCCTCGCTGACGCCGGTGAGCACGGTGGGCTCGTAGAACAGCGGGCCGAGGTCGGGGCGGGCCCGGCCGCCGGTCAGCAGCCGCGCGCCCTTGGCGAGGGCGTCGTCCACGTGCGCGGCCACCGCGTCGAGCTGCCGCCGCGAGGACAGGGAGCCCATCTGGACCGACCAGTCGTGGCCCGCGCCCAGCTTGAGGTTGCCGACCTGCTTGACGAAGCGGCGGGCGAACTCCTCGAAGACGGACTCGTGCACGTACAGGCGCTCGGTCGACAGGCAGAGCTGGCCCGCGCTGGTGAAGCAGGCCCGCAGCGCGCCCTGCACGGCCACGTCCAGGTCGGCGTCGTCGAGCACCAGCATCGGGTTCTTGCCGCCGAGCTCCAGCGAGCAGCCGATGAGCCGCTTGGCCGCCTCCTCGGCGATCTTCCTGCCGCCGCGCGTGGAGCCGGTGAACGCCACGTAGTCGGCGTCGTCCAGCAGCGCGTCGCCGATGTCGGCCGGCTCGCCCAGCACGACCTGCCAGATCTCGCGCGGCATGCCCAGCTCGACGAGCAGGTCGATGGTCCACAGCGTGGACCGGGCGGTCTGCGTGTCCGGTTTGTGGACGACGGCGTTCCCGGCCAGCAGCGCGGGGACGATGTCGGTGACGCCGAGCGACAGCGGGTAGTTCCACGGGGAGATCACCGCGACCACGCCCTTGGGCTGGCGCAGCTCGGTGACCCGGGTGGCGAGCGGGAAGATGCCCTGGCGGCGGGCCGGGGCGAGTAGGCGGGGCGCGCGGCGGGCGTAGTAGAGGCTGCAGCCCGCGACGTCGAGCACCTCCTCCATGGCGTGCTTGCGGGCCTTGCCGGTCTCGTCCTGGACGAGGTCGAGGATCTCGTCGCGGCGGTCGAGTATCGCGTCGTGCAGGCGCAGGAACGGCTCCGCCCGCGCGGCGGCGGGCCGGGCGGCCCACGCGGCCTGGGCGGAGCGCGCCCGCCGGTAGGCCGCCTGGACGTCCTCGACGTCGCTGAGGGCGAGCTCGGCGATGGTCTCGCCGGTGAAGGGCGAGATGATGTGCTGGGTCCTGCCGGGGGCGGTGGCACGCATGGCAGAAGGATATTCCGCTTGCCTACTCACCGGTAGTTTTTGCGGATCCGCGTGGTAGCGCAAGAATCACCACATGGCATCCTTCGCTCCGCTCCGCCCAGGAGATCCGCAGCGGCTGGCGGGCCTGGATCTCCTCGGCCGGCTCGGCGAGGGCGGTCAAGGCGTCGTCTACCTCGCCAAGGACCCGTCGGGCACACACGTGGCCGTCAAGTGGCTGCGCCCCGACCAGGCGGGCGACGCCGTCAGCGTCGAACGGTTCCTGCGCGAGGTGCAGGTGGCCCAGCAGGTGGCGCCGTTCTGCACGGCCGCCGTCCTCGGCACCGGCGTGGAGCAGGACCGCCCCTACATCGTCAGCGAGTACATCGAGGGCCCCTCCCTGCACCGCGTCGTGCAGGAGGAGGGGCCGCGCACCGGGTCGGTGCTGCACCGGCTGGCCATCGGCACGGCCACCGCGCTGGCCGCCATCCACCAGGCCGGCATCGTGCACCGCGACTTCAAGCCGGCCAACGTGATCATCGGCGCCGACGGGCCGCGGGTCATCGACTTCGGCATCGCCCGCGCGCTCGACGCCACCTCGACGATCAGCAGCATGGTCGTGGGCACGCCGTCGTACATGCCGCCCGAGCAGATCATGGGCCACACCGTGGGGCCGGCGGCCGACATGTTCGCCTGGGGCAGCGCCATGGTCTACGCGGCCTCGGGGCGGGCGCCGTTCGGCAGCGACACCATGCCCGCGGTGATCAACCGCGTGCTCAACCAGCAGCCCGACCTCGGCGTGCTGGAGGGCCAGCTGCTCGACGTGGTCACCGACTGCCTCAACAAGGATCCCGCCCAGCGGCCCACCGCCGAGCAGGTGATCATGCGCCTGCTCCAGCATCCGGCGGGCGGCTCGGGCATCCTCGCCCAGGCCGCCGCCGAGGCCGCGCCGCAGAGCCCGGCCGGCCCGCCGGCCCCGCACGGCCCTTCGGCCGCCTACCCGCCGCCCGGCCGGCCCTCCGGGCCCCAGCCGGGCGGCCCGGCCTCGGGGCCCCAGCCCAGCGGCCCGATGCCGGGCCCGCACTCGGGTCCGCTGTCCGGCCCGCTGTCCGGCCCGCCCTCCGGTCCGCACCCGGGTGGTCCGGCGTCGGGGCCGGTGCCGTACCCGCAGTCGGGGCCGCAGCCGGTCGGCCACGGGGGGCACGTCCCGCCGCCCGGGTCCCAGCCGTGGCAGCCGCCGCACCAGCCGGCTCCGCCGTACGGCCAGCCGACCTATCCCAGCAGGTACGGCCAGCAGCCCCCGCGCCGCAAGAGCCGCGGCCCGCTGATCGCCGGCATCACCGCCGGCGTGGCGTTACTGCTGCTCGCGGGCGTCATCGTGATCGTCACCCTGGACAAGACGAACAGCGGCGGCGCCAAGGTCGCCTCGTCCGACTCCCCCGCCGCGAGCACGAACCCCCGGGAGAGCACGCCGCCGTCCACGCCCCAGGAGACCGGCGTCCCGCGCGAGGGCCAGCGCAAGACGCTGGCCGGCGGCGCCATCCACCTCTACGAGACCCCCTCCGACGCCGTCCTCCTGACCTCCTACGAGGTCTACGACAAGAAGAAGGAGGACTGGATCGACTACGCGCGCGACTCGCTGCAGAACACGACGTTCACCAAGTACGCCGGTAACTGGGAGTCCAGGGTCTCCCCCGACGGCCGCTACCTCGCCACCCGGGGCCGCGACTACAGCTCCGACAACCACGACTTCATCGTCATCACCGACCGCACGACCGGCGACCGCTCGACGATCAAGACCGTCAAGTCCCCGCTGATCAGCAGCATCCGGGCCTGGTCGAAGGACAGCACCAAGATCCTGCTCAACATCGAGCGCAAGACCGGCGCGGACAAGTGGGTCTATCTCGGCTTCGTCCTCGTGGACGTGGCCGCCAAGAAGGCCGACGTGGTCAACGTGAGCGACACCGCCGTCCGCGACACCGCCTTCGGCTTCGACGCCGAGGACGAGGGCGCGATCAACGTCTACGGCGACGAGAAGAACCGCGGCCTGCGCTTCTTCGACGCCCAGGGCAAGGCGACCCGCTCGCTGCCCGGCATCGGCACGCTGTCGGCCGGCACCCAGGACATCTTCTCGCCCTCCGGCAAGACGTTCGTCACCAACTGCCCCAACGGCGGCGACGGCGACCACTGCATCTGGGACACCGCGTCCGGCGAGCGGGTGCGCAAGTTCGGCTCCGACTGCGACAAGGTGCTCGGCTTCTACGACGAGAGCCACCTCTACTGCTGGGAGCAGGACAACAACGACGTCGACGAGATCCAGGTGATCGACTTCACCGGCAAGCTGGTGCGCAAGCTGGTCGACGTGCCCGACGACCTCGACTTCAGCCCGGCGTTCACCGTCAACCCGCAGCACCGCTCCTGAACCGCTCGCCCCCGCGAGCCGTGATAGGGGCATGAGAACGTTGATCCGTACGGTCGCGACCGTCGCCGCGCTGGCGGCGGTGGCGTCCTGCACCTCTTCGGCGGGGAAGTCCGCGGAGGAGCCGCCCGGCCGTCAGAAGCCGTCGTCGCTGGGCGCGATCCGCCTGGTGTCCTACAGCGGCTGCGACGACCTGCTGTCGGGCCTGCGCGAGCACGCGGCCGCGAACGTGTCCCCCTGGGGGCTCGGCGGCGTGATGCCCATGATGATGGAGCGCTCGGACACCGCGGCCACGGCGAAGCAGAGCACGCCCGAGCACTCCACCACGAACGTGCACGAGGCCGGCGTGGACGAGCCCGACCTGGTCAAGACCGACGGCGACCGGGTCGTGACCGTCACGAACGGCACCCTGCGGATCATCGACACCGCCACCCGAAAGGTGACGGGCTCGCTCAGGCTGACCGAGGGCGACCAGCACTACTACGCCCCCGCGGACCTGCTGATGGCCGGGGACCGGGCGCTGGTGCTGTTCCGCGGCTACGGCGACATCATGGTCAAGAGCACCCGCATGATGCCGATGGGCGACACCCGGTACGTCCTCGTGGACCTGGCCGGCGGCCGGCCGAAGGTCATCGGCACGGTCAAGCCGTCGGGCACGTACGTCGACGCCCGCATGGTCGGCTCGACCGTCCGCATCGTCACCCGCAGCCAGCCGCAGATCGAGTTCCCGCAGGCCGAGAACGCGACGGAGGCCGAGCAGCTCAAGCGCAACCAGGAGACGGTCCGCCGCGCGCCGCTCGACGCCTGGCTGCCGAAGCTGCAGATCACCGACGCCGCGGGCAAGGTCACCGACGGCAAGGTCCCGTGCGAGCGGATCAGCCACCCAACGGACTACACCGGGACGTCACTGCTGACGATCCACACCCTCGACCTGGCGCAGGGCCTCACCGCCGCCGGCACCGACCCGATCGCGCTGGCCGCCGACGGCGACATCGTCTACGGCACCGGCACCAGCCTGTACGTCGCCAGCAACCCGCGCTGGTGGGCGCCGCTGCCCCAGCTGCCCACCGAGGAGACCCCGGCCACCGGCGAGGCCCCGGCCGTGGAGCCGACGCCCACGGAACCGGTACCCACGCCTACGGCGCCGCCGGAGGAGACCGAGATCCACCGCTTCGACGTCGCCTCGCCCGGCCGGCCCGCGTACGCGGCCTCGGGCAAGGTCGCCGGCCGCCTGCTGAACCAGTACTCGCTGTCGGAGTACGACGGCCACCTGCGCGCCGCCACCACGATCGTCTCCGCCGACGGCCGTGAGAGCTCCAGCACCGTCCACGTCCTCGACGCCCGCACGCTGGCGAAGACCGGCGAGGTCGGCGGTCTCGGCAAGGGCGAGCGCATCTACTCGGTGCGCTTCATCGGCCCGGTCGGCTACTGCGTCACCTTCCGCCAGGTGGACCCGCTCTACACGCTGGACCTGCGCGACCCGGCGCGGCCGAGGGTGACAGGTGAGCTGAAGATCACCGGCTATTCGGCGTACCTGCATCCGGGGGCCGAGGGGCGGCTGATCGGGATCGGCCAGGAGGCCAGTGACAAGGGCCGCACGCTGGGCACGCAGATCTCGCTGTTCGACGTCAGCGACCCGGCCGCGCCGCGCCGGCTGTCGCGGTTCTTCCAGAAGGAGTCCGGCTCGGAGGCCGAGTGGGACCCGCACGCGTTCCTGTACTGGCCGAAGACGGGCCTGTCGGTGATCCCCCTGTTCCAGCAGGACGGGTCGGGCGCGCTGGTGCTGCGGATCGACGACTCCGGGGTGACGAAGCTCGGCATGATCAGGCATCCGGCGCAGCGGCAAGAGGGCAGCGACCAGCCATACCAGCCCGGTATCCAACGCTCGATCGTCATCGGGTCCTCGGTCTGGACCCTGTCGCAGGAAGGGCTGCAGGTCAACGACGCGGCGACGCTCGACTCACAAGCGTGGATCCCGCTCCGTTAAGCAAGCAAAAGATGCCGGTTAGTAGCTAACCGGCGTCTTTTGTATGGACTTACCCGACAAGTCGTGAAACTTTTGCTGACAGCAACCTGTCCGATCTTCATCGAGAAAGGGCTCACGCTGCCATGCGATCACTCACCCCCCTGCTCGCATTGCTCGTCGGCGCGCTGGCGTTACCCCTGACGCCGCTCGGCGCGTCGGCCGCCGTCACGACCGGCGCGGCCGCCGACGAGGGCACGTACATCGTCCAGCTCAGGCCGATCACCCGGGAGGCCCCGCAGAGCCTCGCCGCCGCCCAGACCGCCCAGTACGGCGGCCATCTCGTCGGCGTGTACGAGCACGCCTTCAAGGGCTACACCGCCCAGCTCACCGCCGAGGCGGCCGAACGGCTCAAGAAGAACCCCAACGTGCTGAGCGTCGAGCCCGACGCCGAGGTCCACACCTTCGCCCAGACCGTGCCCACCGGCATCCGGCGGATCTTCGGCCCGAGCAACCCCAACCTCGACATCGACGGCGTGGACGACGTCCGCATCAACACCGACGTCGCGGTCGTCGACACCGGCGTGGACTACACCCACCCCGACCTCAACGTGGTGGCCCGCACCAACTGCCAGACCGGCGTCTGCGTCAACAACTCCGGCACCGACGACAACGGCCACGGCTCCCACGTGGCCGGCACCATCGGCGCCATCGACAACAACATCGGCGCGGTCGGCGTCGCCCCCGGCGCCCGCATCCACGCCGTGAAGGTGCTCAACTCCGCCGGCTCCGGCACCCTGTCCGCCATCGCCGCCGGTCTCGACTGGGTGGTGGCCCGCGCCGCCACCATCGAGGTCATCAACCTGAGCCTCGGCTGCAGCGGCTGTTCGAGCAGCGCGATCAGCAGCGCGATCACGAACGCCACCAACGCCGGCGTCGTGGTCGTCGTGGCGGCCGGCAACAGCCACGCCAACACCTCCAGCTTCTTCCCGGCCAACCACGCCGACGTGGTCACCGTCTCGGCGCTGACCGACAACGACGGCCTGGCCGGCGGCGCCGGCGGCAGCACGCTGTCGTGCCGCAGCGAGACCGACCAGGACGACACCTCGGCGTTCTACTCGAACTACGGCTCCACCGTCGAGATCACCGCGCCCGGCACCTGCATCTACTCGACCTGGCGCAACGGCGGCTACAACACGATCAGCGGCACCTCGATGGCCAGCCCGCACGTGGCCGGCGCGGCCGGCGTCCTCACCGCGGGCACCCGCAAGCCCACCACCCGGGCCGGCGCCCTCGCCGTGCGCAGCACGCTGATCTCGACCGGCAACTTCAACTGGACCGACGACTCGGGCGACGGCGTCAAGGAGCCGCTGCTCGACGTGCACGACGCCACGAAGTACTGATTCTCGCTAGCGGGCGGCCCCCGGGGCCGCCCGCTCCTCCGCCTCGGCCAGCTCGCGGGCGATGTCGAGGTGCCCGGCGTGCCGCATGTACTCCTCCAGCACGTGGAACATGATCCACCCCAGCGTCGGCGGCTCCTCCTCGCGGAAGCGGCCGATCCGCGAGGCCCGGTCCGACAGCCGCCCCGCGGCGACCACCTGGCGTGAACGCTCGCACTGCGCCAGGTAGAACGCCCTGACCTCGGCGAAGGACTCGTCGGTCGCGAGGTCGCCGGCCTCGTCGCGGTCGTCGTCGGGATCGTCCACCGGCTCGCCCGCGTGGTCCCACACGAACCAGCGCCGCTCCATGGACGCCAGGTGCTTGAGCATCGCCACCGGCGTCCAGCCGGACGGCACCCGGCTCACCTCGGGGTCGGGAAAGCCCTCCAGCAGCCGCAGGACCTCGGCGCGGTAGTGGTCGAGATAGCCCTCCAGCAGCTCGCGGGGGTCGGAGAGCCGCCGTGACGGCTCGCCGCCGCTCACGCCCGCTCCGGGACGACGACGGGGACGATCTCCGGGGCGCCCAGCCGGATCGCGTCCGCCTCCTGGTCGGAGTCCTGCTCCTGGGAGCGGCGTTCGGCCTCGACACGCTTGGTGAAGTACTCGACCTCCCGCTTGACCTGCTCGTCGGTCCAGCCGAGCGGGCCGGCCAGCAGCTCGGCGGCCTCCTGCGCGACCGCCGCGCCGCGGTGGAAGGTCTCGATCGAGATGCGGGTGCGCCGGGTCAGCACGTCGTTGAGATGCCGGGCGCCCTCGTGGGTGGCGGCGTACACGATCTCGGCCCGCAGGTAGTCGTCGGCCTTGGTCAGCGGCCTGCCCAGCGACGGGTCCCGCTCGATCAGCTCCAGCACCTCGTCGATGAGCGAGCCGTAGCGCTGGAGCAGGTGCTCGATCCGCGCCACGTGCAGGCCGGAGGAGTGGGCGAGGCGGTGCCGGGAGTTCCACAGCGCCTGGTAGCCCTCGGCGCCCACCAGCGGGACGCGGTCGGTGCACGACGGCGGCACCCGCTGGTCCAGGCCGTGCGCGACGGCGTCCACGGCGTCGCGGGCCATCACCCGGTAGGTGGTGTACTTGCCGCCGGCGATCATCACCAGCCCCGGCACCGGATGCGCGACGACGTGCTCGCGCGACAGCTTGGACGTCTCGTCCGACTCGCCCCACAGCAGCGGGCGCAGCCCGGCGTAGACGCCCTCCACGTCGTCGCGGGTCAGCGGCGTCGACAGCACCGCGTTGACGTGGTCGAGCAGGTAGTCGATGTCGGCGCGGGAGGCGGCCGGGTGCGACTTGTCGAGCGTCCAGCTGGTGTCGGTGGTGCCGACGATCCAGTGGCGGCCCCACGGGATGACGAACAGCACCGACTTCTCGGTCCGCAGGATGATCCCGGTCAGCGAGTGGATGCGGTCGCGCGGCACGACCAGGTGGATGCCCTTGGACGCCCGGACGTGGATCTGGCCGCGCCCGCCGACCAGCTCCTGGATGTCGTCGGTCCACACTCCGGTCGCGTTGACCACCTGCTGGGCCCGGATCTCCTGCTCGGCGCCGGACTCAAGGTCGCGGACGCGTACGCCGGTGACCCGCTCGCCCTCGCGCAGGAAGCCGACGACCTGGGTGCGCGGGGCGACGTGGGCGCCGTACGCGGCCGCCGTGCGCAGCGTCATCATCACGAAGCGGGCGTCGTCCACCTGGGCGTCCCAGTACTGGACCGCGCCGGTGAAGGCGGACTTCTTCAGCGCCGGGGCCAGCCGGAGCGCGCGCGAGCGCGACAGGTGCCGGTGGCCGGGCACGCCCCGGGTCAGGCCCGAGGCGAAGCCGAGCGTGTCGTACAGGGCCACCCCCGCCCCCACGTACGGCCGCTCCCACAGGTGGTGCGTCAGGGGGAACAGGAACGGCACCGGCCTGACCAGGTGCGGCGCGATGCGCTGGAGCAGCAGCGAGCGCTCCTGCAACGCCTCGCGCACCAGCTCGAAGTTGAGCTGTTCCAAGTAGCGCAGCCCGCCGTGGATGAGCTTGGAGGAACGGGACGAGGTGCCGGAGGCGAAGTCCCGCGCCTCCACCAGGCCCGTGTCCAGGCCGCGGGTCACCGCGTCGAGTGCGACCCCCGCCCCCACCACTCCGCCGCCGACCACGACCACGTCGAGCTCCCGCTCGGCCATCCGCTCCAGCGCCGCGGCGCGCTCGGCTGGACCGAGCCTGGCCGCACCCATCCCCGAGGCCATAACACTCCCTGATAGCGTCCTGAGCCCCTACATACCCACAGATAAGCCTCAGGCGCGTACGACCTTCACCCCGGCGTCGCTGAGCGCGCCCGCCAGCTCGTCGGAGAGCCGGTCGTCGGTGACCAGCGTGTCGATCCTGGTGATGGGGCAGATGCGGGAGAACGCCCGCTTCCCGATCTTGGAGGAGTCGGCCACCACGACGACCTGCGCGGCCCTGCTGATCAGCAGGTTGTTGACGCTGGCCTCGCCCTCGTGGTGCGCGGAGGCGCCCAGCTCGACGTCCAGGCCGTCCACGCCGAGGAAGGCGATGTCCAGCGTCACCTGCTCCAGGACGCCGGAGGCGAGCGGGCCGATCAGCTCGTACGACTGCGGCCTGGCGACCCCGCCGGTCACCACGATCTTGACGTGCTGGCGTACGGTCAGCTCGGCGGCGATGTTGAGCGCGTTGGTGACGACGGTGAAACCGCTCTCCAGCGCGGGCCGGATCGCCAGGGTGCGGGCCAGCTCGGAGGTCGTGGTGCCGCCGTTGAGCCCGACCACCGCGCCGGGCGGGACCAGCTCGGCGGCGGCGGTGGCGATGCGGTTCTTCTCGTCGGCGTGCCGGGCGGTCTTGTAGCGCAGCGGGAGGTCGTAGCTGACGCTCTGGGCGACCGCGCCGCCGCGCGTGCGCATGAGCATCTGCTGCTGCGCGAGCTGGTCGAAGTCCCGCCGGATGGTCGCGGTGGACACCTCGAGCGCCTGGGCCGCCTCCTCCACCGTCAGCCGCCCCTCCTGGGCGAGCAGTTCGAGGATGGCGTTCCAGCGGTCGTAGCGGGACACGGGGGCCTCCTAGCGGATGTGGTCCGCAGCAAGCGTGGCACACCGGGAGGGGTGGAGCCACCACTGCCCAAATGTGCACTTTCCTGCTATAAAAGGTGCAGAAACAATCAATCCTGGGGAGGCCGGGTGACCACCCACACCGAAGCCGAGATCGCGTCACAGCCGGAGTGCTGGCGGCGCGCCGTCGCGAACGTCCCCGCGGACGCGCTGCCGCGTGAGGGCGAGCGGGTCGCCGTGGTCGGCTGCGGCACCTCGTGGTTCATCGCGATGGCCTACGCCACGCTCCGCGAGCAGGCCGGGCAGGGCGAGACCGACGCCTTCGCGGCCTCCGAGTTCCCCGTGGGCCGCGCCTACGACCGGGTGCTCGCGCTGACCCGCTCCGGCACCACGACCGAGGTGCTCGACCTGCTGGGCCGCATCAGCACGCGGACCACGGCCATCACCGCCGACCCCAAGACGCCGATCATGGAGGCGGCCGGCGACGTCGTCGTGCTCGACTACGCCGACGAGCGGTCGGTCGTGCAGACCAGGTTCGCCACCACGCAGCTCGCGCTGCTGCGCGCGAGCCTCGGCGAGGACCTGACCCAGGCCGTCGCCGACGCGGAGGAGGCCGTGGCCGCTCCCCTGCCCGCCGAGCTGGTGGAGGCCGAGCAGTTCAGCTTCCTCGGCGCGGGCTGGACCGTCGGGCTGGCGCAGGAGGCGGCGCTCAAGATGCGCGAGGCGTCCCGGTCGTGGACGGAGGCGTACCCGGCGATGGAATACCGGCACGGCCCGATCAGCATCGGCGCGCCCGGCCGCGTCACCTGGATGCTCGGCGAGGCCCCCGAGGGCCTGCGCGCGCAGGTCGAACGGACCGGCGCGACGTTCGTCGAGAGCGGACTCGACCCGATGGCCGAGCTGATCCGCGCCCAGCGCGTGGCGGTCGCCCGGGCCTTCGCCGCCGGGCTCAACCCCGACGAGCCCATGCACCTCACGCGATCTGTGATCCTTTCTCCATGAGCCTTACTCTCGCCGACGCCCGGATCGTGACCACCGAAGGTGTGCACGAGGGGTGGCTGACCATCGAAGACGGCCGGATCACGCACGTCGGCCAGGGCAGCGCTCCCGGCCCCGGCCTCGCCCTGGGCGGCCGGCACGTCGTGCCCGGCTTCGTGGACGTGCACAACCACGGGGGCGCCGGCGGCTCCTTCCCCACCGGCGACCTCGACCAGGCGCGCACCGCCGTGGCGCTGCACCGGCGTCACGGCACCACCACCACGATGGCGAGCCTGGTCAGCGACGCCCCCGAGGCGCTGGCGCGGGCCGCGGCGGCGCTGGCCGAGCTCTGCGAGGAAGGGCTGCTGGCCGGCATCCACTTCGAGGGCCCCTACATCGCGCGCGGCCGGTGCGGCGCGCACGACCCGGCGGCGCTGCGCGAGCCGTCGCCGCAGGAGTTCGCGGAGCTGGTCAAGGCCGGGCGCGGGCATGTGCGCATGCTCACCATCGCGCCCGAGCTGCCCGGGGCGCTCGACACGATCCGGCTGGCCGTGGCCGAGGGCGTGATCGCCGCGATCGGCCACACCGAGGCCGACTACGACCTGACCATCGCCGGCATCGAGGCGGGCGCGAGCCTCGCCACCCATCTCTACAACGCGATGCCGCAGCTCGGGCACCGCGCGCCCGGCCCCATCGCGGCCCTGCTCGACGACGAGCGGGTGACGGTCGAGCTGATCAACGACGGCGTGCACGTGCATCCGGCCATGCTGCGGCTGGCGTACGAGGTGGCCGGGCCCGGCCGCACGGTGCTCGTCACCGACGCCATGTCGGCCGCCGGGCTAGGCGACGGCGACTACCGGCTCGGCTCGATGCGCGTACGCGTCGACGACGGCGTGGCCAGGCTCGCCGAGGGCGGCTCCATCGCGGGCTCCACCCTCACCATGGACGTCGCCTTCCGCCGGGCCGTGCGCGAGCTCGGCCTGTCGCTGCCCGACGCCGTCCAGGTGACCTCGCTGACGCCCGCGCGGGTGCTCGGCCTGGCGGGGAGCATCGGCTCGATCGCCGTCGGCAAGGCCGCCGACCTGGTCGTGCTCTCCCCCGACCTGGAGGTGGACGCGGTCATGAAGGACGGCGTCTGGACGACGGAGCCCTGATGATCCTCACGGTGACGCTCAACATGGCGCTCGACGTGACCTACCAGGTGCCCGCCGTCGAATGGGACGGCGTCAACCGGGTCGGGGAGGTGCACAGGCGCGCGGGCGGCAAGGGCGTCAACGTGGCCAGGGTGCTGGCCTCGCTCGGCCGGGAGGTGCTGGTCACCGGCCTGGCCGGCGGGCCCACCGGGCAGGCGATCGAGCACGACCTGCGGGCGGCGGAGCTGCCGAGCGCGGTCTTCGCCGTCGCGGGCGACTCCCGCACCACGCTCGCGGTCTCCGAGACCGGCGAGCGGCCGGCGACGACGCTGTTCAACGAGCCGGGCCCCGAGGTCACGGGCGAGGAGCTGGCGGCCTTCACCCGGCACTACGCGGCGCTGGCCGCCGACGCCGAGGTGGTGGTGCTCTCGGGCAGCCTGCCGCGCGGCGTCCCCGCGGACTTCTACGCCACGCTCAGCGGCCTCACCGCCGCGCCGGTCATCGTGGACGCCGACGGCGACCCGCTGCGCCACGCGCCCGAGGGCCGGCCCGCGATCGTCAAGCCCAACGCCGAGGAGCTGGCGAGGGCCGTGCCCGGCGCCCCCGAGGAGGGCGCGCGGGCGCTGCGCGAGCGGGGCGCGGAGTCGGTCGTGGTGTCCCTGGGCGCGGGCGGGCTGCTCGCCGTCACCGGCGAGGGAACGTTCCGGGCCCGGATGCCCTACACCGTGCGCGGCAACCCCACCGGCGCGGGCGACTCCCTGGTCGCCGGGCTGGCACTGGGCCTGGCCGAGGCGACCCCGTGGCCGGACCGGCTGCGGCGGGCGGCGGCGCTCGGCGCGGCCGCGGTGGCCGCCCCGGTGGCCGGCGACTTCGACCGCGACGTCTACGCCGCGATCCTTCCCCAGATCGTCATCACGTAAGGAGCGACCATGCCCCTCTCCGCCATCGGCGACATCGTCCGTCAGTCCCCCGCGGGGGTGGGTGCCTTCAACGTGATCCAGCTTGAGCACGCCACCGCCATCGTCGCCGGGGCCGAGTCCCTGGGCCTGCCGGTCGTGCTGCAGATCAGCGAGAACTGCGTCCGCTACCACGGGGCGCTGGAGCCGATCGCGCTGGGCGCGCTCGCGGTGGCCCGGCGCGCCGCCGTGCCGGTCGCCGTCCACCTCGACCACGCCACCGACCGCGCGCTCGTGGAGGAGGCGGTGGAGCTGGGCCTCGGCTCGGTCATGTACGACGCCTCCGCCCTGCCCGACGAGGACAACGTCCGCGCCACGGCCGAGGTGGCGGCCTGGTGCCACGAACGCGGCGTGTGGGTCGAGGCCGAGCTGGGCGAGGTCGGCGGCAAGGACGGCGTGCACGCTCCTGGCGCGCGCACCAAGCCGCACGAGGCCGTCGACTACGTCGCGAGGACCGGCGTGGACGCGCTCGCCGTGGCCGTCGGCACCTCCCACGCCATGACCACGAAGTCCGCCGAGCTGGACCTCGGCCTCATCGCCGAGCTGCGCGCGGCGGTGCCGGTGCCGCTGGTGCTGCACGGCTCGTCGGGCGTGCCGGACGACACCCTGCGGGCCGCCGTACGGCACGGCATGAAGAAGATCAACATCGCCACCCACCTGAACAAGGCGTTCACCGGCGCGATCCGCGACTACCTCGGCCACGACGAGCGGGTGGTCGATCCGCGCAAATACGTCAAGGCCGGCCGCGACGCGGTGACCCGTGAGGTCAGCCACCTGCTGGGCGTCCTGGCGGGCTGAGCCTCAGGCGCGCCTCGCCGAGCTTGCGGCGCGGCCGTCGGCGCGCCTCAACCGTCCAGGCGGGCCAGCACCCGTTCCGCCTGGCGCCGGAAGGTGCCGGGCGGGTTGCGCGGCTTGTCCGGGTCGTCCTGCGCGAGCAGGAAGAGCCAGACCAGCGCCTGCGCCCTGCGGCACTCGCGCAGCCGCCGCTCCTCCTCCGCGCCCAGCCCGAACCGGGCGACGAGGTCCACCCCGACGTCCGTGGGGCCGTCCACCCACATGGACACGTGCTCGGCCAGCTCCGCCAGCTCGTACGCCAGATCGCTCCGCCCCGAGTCCTCGAAGTCGACGACCCGCACCCGGCCGCCGTCCCACAGGAAGTTGGCCAGGTTGCCGTCACCGCCCCCGAACACCGGCCGCACCCCGCTCCCGTCCGGCCGCCACCCGTCCAGCCAGCGCAGCCCTTCGCGCACGGCCCGGTCGGCGAGCGGGTCGCGGGCGCGCCACCGCGCTCCCTGCCCGCGCAGCCAGTCGCGGACCGCCTCGCGCTGCCACGGCCGCACGGGCACGTCAAGCAGCACCGGCAGGGGAACGGCGGCGTGCAGCCCGGCCAGTGCCTCCGCCAGGGCCGTCAGGTGCTCGTCGGTCACGGGCAGCCCGCGCAGCGGCTCCCCGTCGAGGCGGCTCATCCGCACCACGCCCGCCTCGAACGCGATCGGCTCAGGCGCGAGCCCCGGCGCGTGCTCGGCCAGCAGGGTGAGCGCCCGCCACTCCCGCTCGGCCGAGCCCGGACCGCCGGCGCGGTAGCGCTTGGTGACGACGTCGCCGTCGAACGCCACCTCGTGGGTGTGCTGAAGATCGGCCATCCCGCGCATGCTACGGCAGGCGGCTCAGCCCCGCAGCGTCCGTGCCAGCAGCTCGGCGAACTCCTCGGGCGCCTCGGTGTAGCCGCCGTGCCCGCCGGGGAACTCGGTCAGCTCGCGCCCGAGCCGCCGGGCCAGCTCCGCCGCCGGCCGGTACGGCAGATGCCCCCGCGTCTCCCGCCCCGCCGCCAGGACCAGCCGGTCGGCGACGGCCGCCAGCGCCTCCAGGTCCGGCTCGTACGCGGTGAACTGCCGCAGCTCGTGCTCCATGAACCGCGGCATGTTCGCCACCGTCCTCACCACCCGCTCGGCGGCCCGGGGCGACAGCGTCGCCGGATCCGGCAGCGGCCTGAGCGTGCCGCCGATGCCCTCGCTCATGTACGCCCCCGCCGCAGCCAGCCCCTCGGCCCGGTAGATCTCGTACACCTTGCCGAAGAACCCCAGCTGCTCGGTGGCGTCCGGCAGCACCGCCACGCACGGCGGCTCGTGGACCACGGCCCGCCGCACCCGTCCGGGATGGCGGGCGAGCAGGTCGAGCACGACGATCGCGCCGTCGCTGCCGCCGAAGACGTACGCGCTGCCGCCGCCCAGGTGGTCGATGAGCCGGGCGCAGTCCTCGCTCTGCGTCTCCACCCGCTGGTCCACGGGCTCGGGGCTGTCGAGCCGGCTGCGGGAGTAGCCGCGCGGGTCGGCGGCGACCACGGTGAAGTCGCGGGCGAGCACGTCGGCGATGCCGTCGAAGGTGCCCGCGTCGCCGCCCCCGCCCGGCACCAGCAGCAGCATCGGGCCCGTGCCGCGCACCTCGTGGAACAGCTCGGCGCCGGGGACGCGCAGCGTGCCGGTCTTCATCGTTCCTCCTCGTTCGCCCTGGGCCAGTGCGTCAGCAGCACGTGCAGGGCCTCGATCGCCTGGTCCCAGGACGCGTCCACGTCCCGGGAGTGCTGGAAGCCGCCCACGGCCTCCAGGCTGGTGTAGCCGTGGAAGGTGCTGCGCAGCAGCCGCACCGCGTCGGTGAGGTCGGGCTCGGCCAGGTCGTAGGCGCGCAGCATCCCGTACGTCAGCTCGCCGGTGCGCAGGAACGGCGCCAGGTCGGCGACCTGCGCGAGGTCCACCTTGCTCTGCGTGGCGGCGTAGCGGCCGGGGTGGCGCAGGGCGTACGAGCGGTAGGCGCCCGCGAACGCGGCCAGGGCGTCCTTGCCCGACCGCCCGGCGACGGCCGCCGCGATGAGGTCCACCATCTCGCCGGCGGCGAGCACCGCCACCCTGGTGCGCAGGTCGCGCAGGTTCTTGACGTGCGAGTAGAGGCTCGCGTCCTTGACGCCGAAGTGCCGGGCCAGCGCCGACACCGTGACGTTGTCGAAGCCGACCTCGTCGGCCAGGTCGGCCGCCGCCCGCGTGATGCGCTCGGCCGTCAGCCCCGCTCGCGCCACCCGTCCTCCTAGTGTCTCTAGCTTCTTACCTAGGAGCACTAGGTTAGCACACGCATGAAAAACGGCCCGCCTCCCGGTGAGCGGGAGGCGGGCCGTCGCGGTCGTGAGGCGGTCAGCGCTGGACCGGCGAGACGACGACCTCGACCCGCTGGAACTCCTTGATGTCGGAGTAGCCCGTGGAAGCCATCGTGCGCTTGAGCGCGCCCATCAGGTTCATCGAGCCGTCGGCCACGCTGGAGGGGCCGTGCAGGATCTGCTCCAGCGTCCCCACGGTGCCGAACTCCACCCGCCGCCCCCTGGGCAGGTCGGGGTGGTGCGCCTCGGAGCCCCAGTGGAAGCCCCGGCCGGGCGCCTCGGCCGCGCGGGCCAGCGGCGAGCCCACCATGACGGCGTCGGCTCCGCAGGCGATGGCCTTGGCGATGTCGCCGGAGGTGCCCATGCCGCCGTCGGCGATGACGTGGACGTAGCGGCCGCCCGACTCGTCCATGTAGTCGCGCCGCGCCGCCGCCACGTCGGAGATCGCCGTGGCCATCGGCACCGCCACGCCCAGCACGTTGCGGGTGGTGTGCGAGGCGCCGCCGCCGAAGCCGACCAGCACCCCGGCCGCGCCCGTGCGCATGAGGTGCAGGGCCGCGGTGTAGGTGGCGCAGCCGCCCACGATGACCGGGACGTCCAGCTCGTAGATGAACTGCTTGAGGTTGAGCGGCTCGGCGCGCCCCGAGACGTGCTCGGCCGAGACGGTGGTGCCGCGGATGACGAAGATGTCGACGCCCGCGTCGATCACGGCCTTGTGGTATTGGACCGTGCGCTGCGGCGACAGCCGGACCGCCGTGGTGACCCCGGAGGCGCGGATCTCCTCGATGCGCCGGCCGATCAGCTCCTCCTTGATCGGCGCCGCGTAGATCTCCTGCAGCCGCCTGGTGGCCGCCTCGGCGTCGAGCGCCGCGCACTCCTCCAGCAGCGGCTGCGGGTCCTCGTAGCGCGTCCAGAGCCCTTCGAGGTCGAGCGGGGCCAGGCCGCCGAGCCGCCCGATCTCGATGGCGGTGGCCGGCGACACGACGCTGTCCATGGGCGCGACGACAACGGGCAGCTCGAACCGGTAGGCGTCGATCTGCCAGGCGATCGAGACCTCCTCCGGGTCGCGGGTCCGCCGCGAGGGCACCAGACCGATCTCGTCCAGCGCGTACGCCCGCCGCCCGGTCTTCCCCCGGCCGATCTCCACCTGCTGAGTCATGAACTTACCTTCTGTGATAGTTCGGAGCTTCCACGGTCATCTGGATGTCGTGGGGGTGGCTCTCCTTGAGGCCCGCCGCGGTGATCGGCATGAGCTCACAGTCGGTGTGCATCTGCTCGATCGTGCGGCATCCCGCGTACCACATGCCCTGGCGCAGCCCGCCGACCAGCTGGTGCGCGACGGCCGCCACCGGGCCGCGGTAGGGCACCTGGCCCTCGATGCCCTCGGGGATGAACTTGTCCTCGCCGCTGATGTCGCCCTGGGCGTAGCGGTCCTTGCTGAAGGAGGTGCCGCCGCGCTCGCGGTTGCGCACCGCGCCCAGCGACCCCATGCCCCGGTACGACTTGAACTGCTTGCCGTTGATGAAGATCAGCTCGCCGGGCGACTCCTCGCAGCCGGCCAGCAGCGAGCCCAGCATGACCGTGTCGGCGCCGGCCGCGATGGCCTTGACGATGTCGCCGGAGTATTGGAGTCCGCCGTCGCCGATGACCGGCACGCCCGCGGGCGCGGCGGCCTTGGACGCCTCGTAGATGGCCGTGACCTGCGGCGCGCCCACCCCGGCCACCACCCGGGTGGTGCAGATCGAGCCGGGGCCGACCCCGACCTTGACCGCGTCGGCGCCCGCGTCGACCAGCATCTGGGCGCCCGCCCTGGTGGCGATGTTGCCGCCGATGACCTGGACCTTGCTGTTGGCCTTGACCTTGGCGATCATGTCGGCCAGGCCCCTGGAGTGGCCGTGGGCCACGTCCACGACGATGACGTCGACCCCGGCCTCGATGAGCGCCTTGGCGCGCAGCTCGGCGTCGCCGCCGACGCCCACGGCCGCGCCCACGAGCAGCCGGCCGTCGGCGTCCTTGGTGGACAGCGGGTACTGCTCGCTCTTGGTGAAGTCCTTCACCGTGATCAGGCCGCGCAGCCGGCCGTCCGGGTCGACCAGCGGCAGCTTCTCGATCTTGTTCTGCCGCAGCAGGGCGAACGCGTCGTCCCTCGACACCCCGACCGGGGCGGTGACCAGCGGCATCTTCGTCATGACCTCGCGCACCGGGCGCGACTGGTCGGTCTCGAAGCGCATGTCGCGGTTGGTGACGATGCCGACGAGCGCGCCCGACACGTCCGTCACGGGCACGCCCGAGATGCGGTAGGTCGCGCAGAGCCGCTCCACGTCGGCCAGCGTGTCGTCGGGGCTGCAGGTGACGGGGTTGGTCACCATGCCGGCCTCGGACCGTTTGACCAGGTCGACCTGCTGCGCCTGCTCCTCGACCGCGAGGTTGCGGTGCAGGATGCCGATGCCGCCCTGCCGGGCCATGGCGACCGCCATGCGGGCCTCGGTCACGGTGTCCATGGCCGCCGAGACGAGCGGGATGGACAACGTGATGCCGCGCGAAAGGCGGGAGGTCGTGTCGGCCTCGCCCGGCTGCAGGTCTGAATAGGCTGGCACCAGCAGCACGTCGTCGAAGGTCAGTCCTGTCTCGGTGAACTTGGACATGCTGCGGCCCCCTCTGCCGTTCCCGTTGATGGGCCTCAGTCTATGGCCTGCCGCCAAACGCGCACCGCCGACCTCGCACATCGCGCCCGCCGGACACGCGAATGCCGGGAGGACGATGACCCCCACGGCCCGTCGTACTCCCGGCATCCACCGCAACAAAAAGTGCCGGGGGATGGGACGGTCGGTGATCCGTCCCATCCCCCGGCCACCGGCAACCCAATGCCGCGGCGCCACGCACCACCGAACCCCCCTCCGCGTCCTGATGGGCTGCGCTGCCGCACTCTGACGAGATGCCGACGCTATGTGAATCCTGCGTTACGCACCGGCAGCGCCGCAATGTCCAAACGTGCAGTTGCACGAAGCTGCACGAGGGCGCACCGGTGGACGCGGAGGAACCGCCAGTCGTCGCAAGAAGCGGACAAGGGCGTCAAGCGGCGTTATTCTCACGGCACGCCGTGTTCCCCCTACGGAGCCGCCCACCATGCGCAACGAGTCCCGCACCCGGACAGATCCGCTGGAGACGCTGGGCCTGGACGCGGCCCAGCGCGCGCTCTACACGGCGATCCTGCGCCTGCACAGGGCCACCCGCACCGACATCGCCCAGGCGATGGACGACCCCGTGGAGAAGGTCGGCCGCCAGCTCGACGATCTGGTCAAGCTCGGGGTCGTGGACGAGCACTCCGGGGAGTACTTCGCCCGGCACCCCGCCGCCGCGCTCGGCCGGGTGATCGCCCAGCGCCTCGACCGGCTCGCCGAGGAGAGCCGGATGATCGACTCCGCCTTCGGCTCGATCCGCGGCCTCATCCGCGATTACGACGCCGGCCGCGACTACCAGAGCGGATCCTTCACGGTCGAACTCGCGAACGGCGCGGACGTGCTCTACGAAAGCGTCGTCGGCATCGCGGTGCAGTCGCCGGGGATGGAATTGGTGACGGCGATCCCCGATGAGCGCACTATGACTGACTTTGTTCGCAAATTTGCGGATCCCTGGATTGATGCGCAAAAACGAAAACTGCTCACGGTATACGCGGTCATTCCCGTGGACACGCTCGCACTGCCCGGCGTCCGCGCCCAGCTCACCGAGCTCATCGAGACCGGCGGCCAGGTGCGCACCCTGCGCAGGGTGCCGAGCTGGTTCATGACGGCCGGGGCGGAGGTGGCGGGCCTGCCGCCGTTCTGGGGCGGCAACCTGCCCGACCACGCCTACAACTTCTACCTGGTCCGCACCCCTGTGGTCGTCGGCGTGCTGCGCGCGCTGTTCGACGAGCTGTGGGGACGGGCGGTGCCGCTCCCCTGGGGCCGCAAGGGCGAGGGGATGGTGCAGGTGCTGCGCCTGGCCGCCCAGGGCATGTGCGACGACTCCATCGCCCGCCAGCTCGGCGTCTCGGTCCGCACCGTACGCGCCCGCTTCGCCGACGCCATGTCCGAGCTGGGCACCCAGACGCGCTTCCACGCGGGAGTCGAGGCGACCAGGCGCGGCTGGCTGAGCTGACCAGGGGCGGGGGCCCTTTCCGCGCCGCCCGTGGGACGACCGGATCAAGGCCGTCACCGGTGCGGGACACTCACCGCCGGTGTCAGATACTCACCGCGCGGGCCGCATCGGTCATATGGTGGGAAGGTGCTGGAAGACGTCCCCCGCGACCCGTTCGCGGACGACCCGAACGACCCTTCCTCGGCGATGGGCGCGCTCGACGACGCGGAGCCACTGACCGCGGCCGAGCGTGACGAGGCCATCACCGACCTCGCCGACGTCGAGGTCTTCCGCTCCCTGCTCGAACCGCAGGGGGTGCTGGGTCTCGTGCTCGACTGCCCGGAATGCGGTGAGCAGCACTACTTCGACTGGGAGCTGCTGCGCGGCAACCTCCGGCAGATGATCGAGAAAGGCCAGCCGCAGGTGCATGAGCCGGCCTTCCACCCCGACCCCGCCGACTACGTGACCTGGGAATACGCCAGGGGCTACGTCGACGGCGTCATCGACACGGAGGAGCGTCGCTGACCGAGATCATCAGGCGAACCGTCGGAAGACTCTGAGGAGCGGCCCCGGCCCGCGTCACCGACCTCGGACAGCCGAGGCCGTCCTCCCAGGGCACAGAGCCCGCCCAGCCCGTCCCGATCCGGAACGTCCCTGTCGAGGACGTCACCGACCAGCGCGGCCAGCAGGCGCACCGCGGGGTCGCCGGCGTGACCCGAGCCGGGGCCGGGCAGCTCTCCACGACCGAGCACATCGAACAGCGCGTCGGTCTCGTGCTCCGGCGTCAAGCGGACTCCAGCTCCGCCATCTGCCGCAGCCTGGTCAGCGCCCGATGCTGGGCGACGCGGACGGCACCTGGTGACATACCGAGTACATTACCGGTCTCCTCGGCGGACAGACCGGAGACCACCCGCAGCAGCAGCAGCTCGCGCTGGTTCTCGGGCAGCCGGGCGAGCAGCCGGCGGGCGTGCTCGACCTCGATGTAGCGGACCACCGTCTCCTCCGGCCCCGGGCCCTCGTCCGGCCCGTCCGGCAGGTCCTGGGTCGGCACGGCGGAGCGCACCGAGCTCCGCAGCGCGTCGGCCACCTTGTGCGAGGCGATCCCGAAGACGAACGAGGCGAACGGCCGCCCCATGTCGCGGTATCGCGGCAACGCGGACAACACCGCGATGCAGACCTCCTGGGCCACGTCATCGGCAATGTGATATTGCCCAGAAACCCTGCCCAGCCTGGCGCGGCAATAGCGCACCACCATCGGACGCAACTCGCCGAGCAGGGATTCGATCGCGCTGCGATCCCCCTGTACGGCGAGGCTCGTCAGTTCCCTTAGGTCGGAGTCATCCGTCCGTGCCGGAAGTCTCGACGCGAGCCTTACCCCAATTTTGGCGTCGGCGACGCTTCCCTCGCTCACGATAGGCATGATGCCCTCACTGATCCGGCCTGTCGTCATGGCGAACGGCTACGGATTGGTCACATTGACGCGACGATAACGGGGAGTAATCGACTGATCACACTAAGCCTTTAGGCTGGCATAATGTTTCACCTGATAAGCCGAAATGCGCGACAATTGTCAGAGACCGACGCTTATCACGCACTGCCGGTTTACGCCATTAGTCCACCTTTTCCGACACTTCCCCAACCGAACGTAACTCCGCCCTCGGCCTCTAACGAGACTCGTCGCCGCCGTCGGCGTCCTCGCCGCCGAGGTCCAGGAGCTCCAGGTAGCCCTCGACGGCCTCCCACAGATGGTGTTCGGGGTAGCGGCCGATGCCGCGGTGGTCACGGCGCCACTTGCGGTCCCAGTAGGAGCGGTGCACCTCACGCAGGTGTTCGAGCGCCGCCTCCCGCTCCTCGGCGGTGCGTGCCCGTACGTCCTGGGCGCTGCCCGGGGTCTCGCGCCGCAGCAGGGCGGTGCGGCGGTCGCGGAGGGCGTCGAGCACGTCCTGGTCCGTCCCCTCCTCCACGGACCAGAACCGCACCGGCTCCCTGATGTGGTGGTTCCACACCGGGTCCCTCCGGGAGCGCCACCAGTAGGCGATCCCGCCCTTGTCCAACTCCAGGAAGTCCACGAGCCAGGCCGTGCCGGGCGGCTGGGAGCCCCAGGTCACCTCCTCGGGCGGCAGGTTCAGCACGAGGACCACCTCAAGGGCGTCCACCGGGTCGGCTCCCTCCAGCAGCCCTCCGAAGACGTACGCCGCCCGCAGGAACGGCTCCGCCGCCGCCACCCGGCGCGTCTGGTCGCACGTCTCGGCGAGCCGCCGCAGCCGCTGCACCGCCCGCCGGTACTGCATCCCGCCACCTCCCGCCGCCCAGCGTACGCACCCGCCGAGCCCGGGGGCTCGCCGGAGGCCCGGAGACGCGAAGCCCCCGAGACGCAAGCCCGGAGACGCAAGGGCCCGGAGACGCGAACGAGTGCTCCGGAGCCCCGAAAGCCCGAGACGCGAGGGTCCCGGAGACGCGAGGGTCCCGGAGACGCGAGGGTCCCGGAGACGCGAAAGCCGCTGGGACACCGGAGCCCCGGAAACCGCCGCGGCCCGCCTCCCCCTCCGCCCGAAGGCGGCAGCGGGACGCGGGCCGTGACAGGTGAAGCGGAAAGAAGGCCGATCAGTGGCCGTGGCCGTGACCGTGGCCCTGGCCGGCGGCCGGAGCCTCCTCCTCGGGCTTGTCCACGACGAGCGCCTCGGTGGTGAGCAGCATGCCCGCGATCGAGGCGGCGTTCTGGACGGCCGAGCGGGTGACCTTGACCGGGTCGATGACGCCCTGGCCGATGAGGTCGCCGTATTCGCCGGTGGCGGCGTTGAGGCCGTGACCCGCGGACAGCTCGGCGATCTTGTGCGTGACGACGTAGCCCTCAAGGCCGGCGTTCTCGGCGATCCACCGGGCCGGCTCGACCAGCGAACGGCGGACGATGCCGACGCCCGTGGCCTCGTCGCCGCTCAGGCCGAGGTCGTCGAGCTCCTTGCCGACGTGGATGAGCGCGGAGCCACCGCCGGAGACGATGCCCTCCTCGATCGCCGCGCGGGTGGCGGAGATCGCGTCCTCAAGGCGGTGCTTCTTCTCCTTGAGCTCGACCTCGGTGGCCGCGCCGACGCGCAGCACGCACACGCCGCCGGCGAGCTTGGCCAGGCGCTCCTGCAGCTTCTCGCGGTCCCAGTCGGAGTCGGACTGCTCGATGGCGAGCTTGATCTCCTTGACGCGGTCCTCGATGGCCTGCGCGTCACCGGCGCCGTCGACGATGGTCGTGGTGTCCTTGGTCACCACGACGCGGCGGGCGGTGCCGAGCACCTCCAGGCCGACGTGCTCCAGCTTGAGGCCGACCTCCTCGCTGACGACCTGGCCGCCGGTGAGGATGGCCATGTCCTGCAGCATCGCCTTGCGGCGGTCGCCGAAGCCGGGGGCCTTGACGGCGACGGAGGTGAACGTGCCGCGGATCTTGTTGGTGACCAGGACGGCCAGGGCCTCGCCCTCGACGTCCTCGGCGACCACGAGCAGCGGCTTCTTGGTCTGGGCGATCTTCTCCAGCAGCGGCAGGAAGTCCGCGATGGAGGAGACCTTGCCCTGGGTGAGCAGGATGTAGGCGTCCTCCAGGACGGCCTCCATGCGCTCGGGGTCGGTCACCATGTAGGCCGACAGGTAACCCTTGTCGAACTGCATGCCCTCGGTGAACTCGAGCTCCATGCCCATGGCGTTGGACTCTTCGACGGTGAGGACACCGTCCTTGCCCACCTTGTCGAACGCCTCGGCGATCAGCTCGCCGATCTTGGCGTCCTGGGCGGAGATGGTGGCGACGTTGGCGATCTCGTTCTTGTCGCCGACCTCGCGGGCCACCGAGAGCAGCTTGTCGCTGACCGCCTTGGCGGCCTTGTCGATGCCGCGCTTGAGCGACAGCGGCGAGGCGCCGGCGGCGACGTTGCGCAGGCCCTCGCGGACCATGGCCTGGGCCAGGACGGTCGCGGTGGTGGTGCCGTCACCCGCGATGTCGTTGGTCTTGGTGGCCACTTCCTTGGCGAGCTGGGCGCCGAGGTTCTCGTAGCGCTCCTCCAGCTCGATCTCACGAGCGATGGTCACGCCGTCGTTCGTGATCGTCGGCGCACCGAACTTCTTGTCGATGACGACGTTGCGGCCCCGCGGGCCGAGGGTAACCTTCACGGCGTCCGCGAGGGCGTTGACGCCGCGCTCCAGGGCGCGCCGCGCGTTCTCGTCGAACTCCAGGATCTTCGCCATGCTGAAAGTCCTCTCCTGGCGTCGAAAGCCCCGGCCGCCCTAAAGCGCCCGGGGCTCGACGCATCCGGCCTACTTCTCGATGATCGCGAGAACGTCGCGGGCGGAGAGCACGAGGTACTCCTCGCCGTTGTACTTGACCTCGGTGCCGCCGTACTTGCTGTAGAGGACGATGTCGCCCTCGGAGACGTCGAGCGGAATCCGCTTCTCGCCGTCCTCGTCCCAGTTGCCCGGACCCACCGCGAGGACTCGGCCCTCCTGCGGCTTCTCCTTGGCGGTGTCAGGGATGACCAGGCCGGAAGCCGTGGTCTGCTCGGCCTCAAGCGGCTGAACCACAATGCGGTCGCCGAGCGGCTTAACGGGAACCTTGGTGGCGGTCGTCACGATCGGACCTCCCCTTCAGATGTGAATGATCAGAAGAGGCGACCAGCTGGGCCTGCCGTCGCGGGTGTCAGACCTGCCTCGTCGCACGTTGGCACTCTCAAGGGGAGAGTGCCAACAGGAAACATATGCAAGAGGGCCTTGACAGTCAACACGAACGCGTCCGCGTCTGCTGACAGCGATCGGAACAACGGGTGTCGATCAGGCGTACGAGCCCTCGGTGAGCTCGGCGACGATCCCCGGCCGGGTCGGGGTCCAGCCGAGCTCGCGGCGGGTGCGCGGCGCGCCGACCCGCTGGCCGAGGGCCAGGGCCTCGGCGAATCCGGCCCCGAGCGCCTTCGCGGCCTCCTCCAGCGGCCAGGGCTCGGCGACCTCCTTGACGCCGGCCGCGCGGGCCGCCGCCTCGGCCACGTCCGTGAGCGGCACGGCCTCCTCGCTCACGCCGTGGTAGACCGCCGCCCCGCCGCGCTCCACGACCGCCGCGACGAGCTCGGCGAGGTCGTCCACGTGCACGAAGGTCCAGGTGGGCGCCGTGCCGTCGGCCGAGACGTACACTCCGGTGCCGCGCTCGGCGGCCAGGCCGCGAAGGAGCGCGGGGATGCCGGAGCCCCTGCCGTGCACCACGCCCGGCCGTACGACGGAGCCGCCGCCGCCGAGCACCACTCGCTCCACCTCGTCCCGGTACGCCACGAGCGGAATCGGCCGGGCCGGGCTGTCCTCGTCGCCCCCGTCGACCGCGCCGAGCACCCACACGCCGCTCAGGTACACCATCCGCGCCCCCGCGGCGGCCGGGACACCCGCGACGGCGAGGTCGGTCTCACGGTCGCCGGTGAGCTGCCCGGCGTGCACGACGACCTCGACACCCGGCTCCAGTGCCGCCTGCAGCGCGGCAGGGTCCGACAGGTCGCCGTACCGCTCGCCCGACGCCGCCGGCACCCGCCTCGCGCCGTCGGCCGGCGGGCGTACGTACGCGATCACCTCGTGGCCCCCCGCGACCAGCCGCTCCACGACGGCCGCCCCGATGTAACCGGTCGCGCCGATCACCAGAACCCGCATCACTCTCACCTCAAAAAGTTCGACATCGAAGTCTTCCACGCCGAAGATAGCGCCAGGCGTCGAACATTTCAATGTCGTAGGATCGAGCGCATGGACGAGGCGATCGACGCGGTCGACGAGATCATCGGCCAGTGGGCGCGGGCGCGGCCCGGCGTCGACGTGTCCCCCACGGGCGTGGTCGGCAGGGTCACGCGCGCCTCCCGGCTGCTGGACCGCGCCGCCAGGGAGTTCCTGGCCGAGCACGGACTGGAGGCGTGGGAGTTCGACGTGCTCGCCACGCTCCGGCGCGCCGAGGACGTCCGGATGTGCATGAAGGACCTTTCGGCCGCCGCCATGGTGAGCCCCGGCGCGCTCACCAACCGCATCGACCACCTGCTCGACCGCGGGCTCGTCGATCGGTGGCCGGCCCCGGGCAACCGGCGGATGACGTTCGTCGGGCTGACCGAAGAGGGCCGGCGGGTGGCCGACGACGTGCTCGAACGGCACGCGGCCAACGAGGCCCGGCTGCTGTCCGGGCTCTCCGCGGACGACCAGGACGCCCTGGCCGCCCTGCTCCGCAAGCTCCTGCTGTCCCTGGGCGACACCCCCGCCGTCTCGTGCGCCGCCGGGGACGCCGCCGCGACCACTACGGAGACCGTCACGAGCGGCGTCACGAGGGGTTCCGCGACGCGATAACGTCGGGCAACGTGGACCTCGACGCCTTCCGACAGCTCCTGACCTCCCGCGGCCGGCAGGCGCTCGCCGAGGCCGTGGAGCTGACCGCCACGGGGGCCGATCCCGTCGCCGCCGCCACCAGGCTGCGCCGCACGTACGACGCCGCGCTCACCTCGGCCGCGCTCACCCAGGCGGCGCTCCGCGAACGGGCGCGGGCGAAGTTCGGCGAGGACGCCGAGGTGATGTTCTTCACCCCGCACGGCCTGGAGCAGTCCACCCGCAAGGAGGTGGCCGAGCACCGCGCCCGCCGCCTCGCAGGAGCGCGCGTGATCGACGTCTGCTGCGGCGTCGGCGGCGACCTTCTCGCCCTGGCGCGGGCGGGCTGCACCGTGACCGCCGTGGACATCGACCCGCTGACCGTCGCCGTGGCCAGGGCGAACGCCGAGGCGCTCGGCGTCGCCGACCGGGTGAGCGTGGTCGTGGGCAACGCGGGGGCGGTGCGGCCCGAGGACTACGACGCGCTCTTCGCCGACCCGGCCAGGCGGACGGGGCGGGGCCGCACGTTCGATCCTCTGGCGTACTCTCCGCCGTGGCCGACGGTGCTCGACCTGGTGGCGCGGGCGGACCGCGCCTGCGTCAAGGTCGCCCCGGGCATCCCCTACTCCTACATCCCCGAGTCCGCCGAGGCCGAGTGGGTCTCGTACAAGGGGGAGGTCAAGGAGGCGGCCATCTGGACCGGCCCCGGCAGCCGCTCGATGCGCCGCGCCACCCTGCTGCCCGGCGGGCACACCCTGGCCGCCACCGGCCCCGAGAGCCTGGCGCCGGTCGGCGCGCTGGGCCGCTACGTCTACGAGCCCGACGGCGCCGCGATCAGGGCGCACCTGGTGCGCGAGGTGGCCGGCCTGGTCGGCGGGCGGCTGCTCGACCAGCAGATCGCCTACATCGCCGCCGACGAGCCGATCGACACCCCGTGGGCCGCGCGTTACGCCGTGGACGAGGTGATGACGTTCTCGCTGAAGAAACTCCGGGCGGCGCTGCGTGAGCGACAAATCGGAAATGTCACCATCAAGAAGCGCGGCTCTGCTCTCGACATCGAACGGCTCCGAGCCGACTTGCGACTCAATGGGGAAAAGTCAGCGGTAATCATCCTGACTCGCATTATGGAGCGCCCATATGCCTTTATCTGCGACACCTCCCCAAGTGCCTGACCACGGATAACGGTCGATCTCTCGCCAACCACGATCTTTCCATTCGACGCTTCCGGACCTTGATCGAGGGGCTAAGGTTGGCGGGCGGGAGTTCTCCCCCTGATGCGGTTGTCGCGTTCTCGCCATTTCACTGCAAACCGGACCTATCCCACCGCTGCGCAACAGACCGCCGGCGAGCGAAGGAGCCTTTCGGTGGACAATTCCAACCACACGACCCTTCTCACGGCAGGGGGCTACACGAACGTCTCCGAGAGGATGCGAGACCTGCTCAACCGCGCGTCACAGGACCACGTCTACGAGCAGCGCACGCAGGGGGCCGTCCTCGACGAGATCCGCCAGCGGCTCGAAGGCATGGAGTGGCTGCTGCGGGAGGTGCGCGAGCGCGAGCTGGGCGGCCTCAGCGGCGCTCTGGAGTCGGTCAACGGGCGGCTGGAGGACATCTCCGCCAAGCCGCCGATGTGGGCGGAGGGGCTGGCACAGCACGTCGAGGCCGTACGCGACCACGTGGACGCCGTCGGCGACCGGGTGGGCCACGTGGACGCCCGCGTCGCCCCGGTGTCCGAGCTGCCGAGCCTCTGGGCCGATCTCGGCACCGTGGGCGAGAACGTCGACGAGGCGCTCAAGCGCCTGCAGTCCGTGCTGGAGACCACCGACGGCATCACCAAGGGGATGTCCGACTTCGCCGGCATGCTGGCCAATCTTCACGCCGGGATGGAGGCCGCGGCGGGCCGCTTCACCAGGCTCGACAGGTCCGTGGCCGAGCTGAGCTCCCGCACCGAGCAGGTCGAGGCGGTCGTCGGCGAGCTGTCCGAGGGCGTCAACGACCGGCTGACCGGCACGGCCGAACGGCTCTCCGTCCAGGTCGAGGCCGTCGAGCAGCGCCTCACCGCGCGCCTCGACGACGGCGCGGCCCGCCTGGAGGAGACCGGCAAGCAGCTCACCGCCCGCCTCGACGCCACCGACCAGCGCCTCACCACCCGCCTCAAGGAGACGGACCAACGGCTGACGGCCCGCCTGGAGGAGACCGACCGCAGCCTGTCCGCCCGCCTCGGCGACACCGACCGCAACCTCACCGCCCGCCTAGACGAGACCGACCGCGCCCTCTCCACACGTCTGGAGGAGACCGACCGCGCCCTCACCGCCCGCCTGGAGGAGACCGACCGCAACCTGTCCACCCGGCTCGACGAGACCGACCAGCGGCTCAGCGCCAAGCTCGACGAGACCGCCGCCGGCGTCGAGGAGACCGGCAGGCGGCTGACCGCACGCCTGGAGGAGACCGACGCGCGGGTGACCGTCCGCCTGCGGGAGACCGACGAACGCCTCGACGGCCACCTCGCCGCGATCGAGCAGCGCCTCACGACCCGCCTCGACGAGACCGACCAGCACCTGGCCGTGCAGCTCGGCGAGAGCGAGCAGCGCCTGACCGACCGCCTCGCCGGCGTGGACGCCCGGCTCGGCCGGGTCGAGGGCCGGCTGGCCGGTCTGGACACCCGGCTCACCGGGTTCGACGGGCGGCTGGAGTCGACCGACGAGTGCCTGGCCGACATCGACACCCGCCTCGACGGCCTCGACGGCCGCATGGGCAGCCTCGACGGCCGCATGGGCGGTGTCGACACGCGGCTCACCCACATGGACGGCCAGCTCGGCGCGCTCGACCAGCGCCTCGGCACGGTGGACGGCCACCTGAGCCGCCACGACGACCGCTTCGACGCGCTCGGCACCCGACTCGACGCCCGCTTCACGGCGCTCGACGACCGGGTGGCCGCCGCCGACCAGCGCATCGGCGAGACCGCCAACCGCAGCGAGGGCCGCTTCAACAAGCTCGACACCCAGCTCGACGCGCTCGACGAGCGGCTGGGAGAGGCCGAGGAGCACCTGGGCGGCCGCTTCGACGGGTTCGACGCCCACCTCACCGGGCTGGCCGCCAGCGCCGGGCAGACCGGTCGGCACCTCGACGCCATCGACGGCCGCATCGACGCGGTCGGCCGCCGGGTCGACGGGCTGCCCGCGTCCCTGGGGCTGCCGGAGCTGCTCGGCGCTCAGGCCGGCGAGCAGGCCGACCGCCTGACGGCCGCCGCCGAGGCGCTGACCGAGCTGGTGGGCTCGCGCCCCGACCGCGACGAGCTGGCCCGTACGGTCACCGGCATCGTCGAGCCGGCCGCGGCCGACCTCACCAGGCGACTGGGCGCGCTGGAGGACACCATGCTGGCCCTGGCCGAGGCCCTGCTCCGCCCCACCCGTACCAAGGACTGAGGCATCCCCGTGACCACGGACGTGTTCACGGGGCCGCTAAAGGTCGAGCTGCAGCGTCAGCATCCTGTGGGTCGGCAGGTAGCCGAGCGCGTCGTTGACGGCGCGCATGTGACGGTTGCTGTCGGCCGTGTCGGTCAGCAGGCCCTCAAGGTCCGGGTAGCGCTCGCGTGCCTGCCGGATGGCCTCGGCCTTCATCCAGCGGGCGAGCCCGTGCCCGCGATGCTCGGGCAGCACGCCGGTGCCGTAGTGCTGGGCGTCGCCCCTGCCGTCTCCCGGCACGACCAGCTCGGTGAAGCCGGCGATGGACCCGTCCGGCTCCGCGACGGCGGCGACGGTGTGCAGCGTTTCGCCGCGCTTCCCGATGGTCAGCGCCGCCTGTCGTACGCGGTCGACGTCCCAGCTCACGGTGCCGTGGTCGGTGTCGTCCATGGGCATGTCGTCCATCGCGCGGCGGGATCGGGCGAACGTCTCGGCCAGGTCGTCGGGCACGACACCCTCCCACGTGACCAGCCGGTAGCCGGGGTGCGGGCTCTGGACGATCGCCTTGAGGTCGTCCGGGTTGGTGTCCGCCAGCGGCAGCCGCGCGTAGGTCAGGGTCAGGACCGTACGGAAGCCGCGCGCGGCCAGGAACGCCTCCGCCGGCGAGCCGGGCTCCGCCTGCGCGGTGAGGCTGCGCCGCCGTTCCTGCCGGGCCGCCGTCACCGCGGCGTCCAGCAGGAGGGAACCGACGCCCTTGCGCTGCTCGGCCGGGTGGACGTGCAGGTCGAGCTCGGCCAGATGATCCTGGCCCGCCTTCACGTACAGGCGCAGGAACGCCGACCCGGCGGGAGCGCCGGTCGGCAGGGTGGCGAGCCAGGCGAGGCGCCGGCTGGACGGCGTCGGCTCCGGATCGACCAGAGGGACGATGCGCATCGAAGGCCGGGTCAGGGTCACACGTGCACGGTGGTGATCGGCAGGGACGAGTCGGCCGGGATCTGCAGGCTGGACGGCGAGACGCCGGCCGCGATCAGGTCGGAGCCCAGCGCGGCCACCATCGCCCCGTTGTCGGTGCAGAGCCCCGGCCGCGGCACCCGCAGCCGCACCCCGGCGGCGTCGCACCGCTCCTGGGCGAGCGCCCGCAGCCGCGAGTTGGCCGCGACGCCGCCGCCGATGAGCAGGTCGGAGACACCGTATTTGCGGCATGCCTGCAGCGCCTTGCGGGTGAGCACGTCGACCACGGCCTCCTGGAAGGAGGCGGCCACGTCGGGCACGTGCACGCTCTGCCCCGCCGCCTCGCGCGCCTCCACCCACCGCGCCACGGCGGTCTTGAGCCCGGAGAAGGAGAAGTCGAGCGTGCCGTCGTCGATCTTGCCGCGCGGGAACGTGACGGCGGTGCCCGAGCCGTCGCGGGCGGCCCGGTCGATGTGCGGCCCGCCGGGGAACGGCAGCCCCAGCACCCGCGCCACCTTGTCGAACGCCTCCCCCGCCGCGTCGTCCACGGTCGAGCCGAGCGAGATGACGTCGCCGGTCACGTCGGGCACGAGCAGCAGCGAGGAGTGCCCGCCGGAGACCAGCAGGGCGATGCACGGCTTGGGCAGCGGCCCGTGCTCCAACTCGTCCACGGCCACGTGCGCGGCCAGGTGGTTGACGCCGTAGAGGGGGACGCCGAGCCCGAGCGCGTACGACTTCGCCGCCGCCACGCCGACCAGCAGCGCCCCCGCGAGGCCGGGCCCCGCGGTGACGGCGATGGCGTCGATGTCGGTGAAGCGCAGCCCGGCCGCGGCCAGCGCCGCCTCCACGGTGGGCGTCATGGCCTCCAGATGGGCGCGCGAGGCTACCTCGGGCACCACGCCGCCGAATCTGGCGTGCTCGTCCATGCTGGAGGCGATGGTGTTGGCCAGCAGCGTGTGGCCGCGGACGATGCCGATGCCGGTCTCGTCGCAGGACGTCTCGATGCCGAGCACCAGGGGTTCGTCAGCCATCCAGCTTCCTTCTCATCATGATCGCGTCGGTGCCGTCGTCGTAGTAGCGGCGGCGGGTGCCGATCTCCTCGAACTCGAAGCGCCGGTAGACCGCCTGGGCGCGCGGGTTGTCCGCGCGGACCTCCAGGAACATCTCGCGCGCTCCCCTGCGCCGGGCCTCGGCCAGCAGTTCGGTCAACAGGGCGCTGCCGATGCCGCGCCCCTGGTGCTTGTCGAGCACCGCGATGGTCTGCACGTCGGCCTGGTCGGAGGCGGCCGCGAGCCCGGCGTAGCCGACGATCTCGTCCTCGTCCAGGGCCACCACGTAGTGGCGGGTGCGCGGCATGTCGTCCAGCTCGCCGCGCATCATGCCCTCGCTCCACGCGTCGAGCGGGAACGTGGCCCGCTCGATCGCCATGACCGCCGGCAGGTCGGCGCCGGTCATGGGCCGCAGCGTCACCATGTGGGCCGCCTCACGCCGTCGCCCGCCCGCTCTCGCCGGGCGCGAGCACCTTCTTCGGGGCGCCGGGCACGACGGCGTCGGGGCGCCGCAGGTAGATGGGGCGCGCCGGGTCGAGCGGGGCGCCGGCGGCCAGCCGTTCGACGGCGAGGGCGGCCAGCGATCCGGCGTACGGGTAGGGCGGCGCCTCGTGGCCCTTGCCCTCCAGCACGTCGCGGTAGAGGTCGGCGCCGGCGCCGATGACCGGCAGCCCGTCGGCGGGGACGTCGGCGGGCCGGTCGACGGCCGGCCCGTCGAGCCGGGTGCGCAGGTCGGCGTAGCGGGCCCAGAAGACCTCCTTGCGCCGCGCGTCGGTGGCGGCGAGGAACGGCTCGGTCAGGCCGCTGCCGTAGGCGAGCGCGTCGAGCGTGCAGACGCCGTACGCGGGCACGCCGAGCGTGGTCGCGAGCCCCTGCGCGGTCATGAGGCCGACGCGCAGCCCGGTGTAGGGGCCGGGGCCGCTGCCGGCGACGACGGCGGTCACGTCGCGGAGCGTCACGCGGGCCTCGGCCAGCACGAGCTCGATGGTGGGGGCGAGCAGTTCGCCGTGGCGCCGCGCGTCGATCGTCGTGTGCTCGGCGAGCACCCGCTCGCCGTCGTGGAGCGCGGCGGTGACGGCGGGTGTCGCGGTATCGAAAGCCAGGACCAGCACGACTGATTAGCCTACCCGCAGCGGACCGCGCACCCGCCCGTAACGCCGTCAGTCCCAGCCCGTACGCCGCCGCAGCCACTCCAGCGCGACCACGCCCTGCGCCCGCTGGAACTCCCGTACCGTCGCCAGCCCCGGCGGTGGCGGCTGCCGCGACTGCCGGGCCAGATATCCGGCCACCGCCGCGACCACGGCGGGCTCGGCGTCGGCGAACAGCTCCCACGGCGGCGGGCCGCCCTGCATCCCGACGGACGGCAGCATGCACAGCAGGTCGAACCAGGGCGCCGCCCGGCAGGCCCAGGGCCAGTCCACGACGAAGACGCGCTCGCCGGCCAGCAGGATGTTGTCGGCGCGCAGGTCACCGTGCGCGAGGCTGTCGCCGGCCGCGGCCGCCTCCCAGCCGGCCTCAAGCTCGGCCAGCTCGCCGAGGTGGCGCAGCGCCCACGGGTCGAGCCCGGCGGTGTCCTCACCGGTCAGCCTGCGCCAGCCGTGGAAGGAGTCGCCGAAGACCTCGGCGACCGTCGGCGCGTCGGCGACGGGCGAGGGGGTCAGCGCCCGCGACATCCGCGCGAGCGCATCGAGCACCCGGTCGAGCTGGTCGCGTCTCCAGGGCAGCTCGGGGTGCTCGCCCTCGACGTCCTCGAAGACCAGCGTCACCCAGCCGGCCAGCTCGAACCCGGTCAGCAGCCGGGGCACGGGCGCCGACTCCGGCAGGGCCGCGGCGATCCTGAGCTCGGCGCGGTAGATGGGCGGGGTGTCGGGGTTGGGCTCGGGCCCGACGGTCTTGACGAAGGCCCGCCGGCCGTGCTCGGTGCGCAGCCGTACGGCGGCCGCGGGCGAGAACCCGCCCTCCTGGGTGCGCGCCTCGATCACGCGCCCGCCGAGGAACTCCTCGACCGCGGCGCGGACCTCTTCAGGCACCCGCGACCAGGGCACCCGGCTGCCGCCGACGGCGGGAGGATGGCTCATGCACGGGAAGCGTAGACGATGACGTTGTCGAGGTACTCGCCACGCGCGCGATCGAACTCGCCGCCGCAGGTCACCAGCCTCAGCCCGTCCTCCAGGTAGACCCGCCTGGTGGGGAAGCTGTCCTTGTGCACCTGCTCGATCGAGTCGACCTTGTACGTCACCGTCTTGCCGTCGCTGCGCCGCACCTTGACGGTCTGGCCCTTGCGCAGGTCCCTGAGCTTGTAGAACACGGCGGGGGCGGTCTTGGTGTCGACATGGCCGATGATGACCGAGGCGCCCTTCTCGCCGGGCACGGCGCTGCCTTCGTACCAGCCGGCGGTCTTGGGCTTCTCGTACGGCGGCAGCTCGACGTCGCCGTTCTTGGCGAGGCCCAGCTTCATGAGCGGGGCCTCCAGGTCGATCGAGGGGATGTCGAGGCTCTCGGGCACGACGTTCGCGGCGGGCGTGGACGCCTCCTGTTGAGCGCCCTTGCCGAAGGCGAACAGCACCAGCCCCGTGACGACCCCCGCGACGACGACCCGTCCAGGTCGTGCCATCGTCTACCCCTTGCGCCGCTTGACCGCCCAGCCGATGCCACCCGCGAGGGCGAGACCGAGCAGCACGCCCGCCGGGCCGAAGGGGATGGAGGAGCCCTCGTCCACGTCCTTGGCGTACGTGCCGCCGCCGCCCGCGCGGGGCGCCCGGGTCGGGACGTGGGTGGGCAGCGCCTCGCCGGCCACGACGCGCAGCCGCGCGCTGCCGGCGTCGTTGGTGCCGTCGCACTTGACGCTGACGGTGTAGGTGCCGCGCGGGACCGTTCCTGAGACCTGCGCGGAGCCGCGCACCCAGGGCGAGCCGGCCGCCGAGCCGGTGGGGGTCGGGGAGCTGGCGCCGGAGGGCACGGGGTTGAGCGTGGCGCCGCTGACGAACGCCCGGGACGTGGCGGTGCCGGTGTGCGCCGGGCCGCCGGTGGGGACGGGGCAGTTGGCGAGGATCCACACGGTGTTGGTCTGGCCCGCGGTGACCCGGTCGGGGTTGAGCTGGACCTGGATCCTGGGCCGGGTGCCCGTGGGCGCGGGAGTGCCGGTGGCGCTGGATAACGGCGTGCCCGACGCCGTGGCCGTCGGGGTTGCCGTGGGTTCGGTCTCGGCCGAGGCTGTGCAGCCGGTCAGACCTACGATGACGAGAGCTCCCGCGTACGCGACACGCCTGACCCTGAGCACCGGCCGCACCCCACTTTGCCGTCCTGCCACCAGCATCCACCCAAATCGTGGATGTCGCCCTCCCTGATACCCAGAAATTCTGGGCGAATCCCTGCCAACGATCATGTCTTCGGCCGGGTACGTCAAGGGTGCCAGTTTTGCCAGGACGTGACCGGCGTTTTACCCTTCGAGCCGATCAATCGGCGTGTCGGCCCAACGCGGCCCCACGCCGCGCACGGTGAGCACGCGGGCCTCGTCGCCCGCCTCCCTGTCGATGTGGATCTCCAGCCGGTCGTCGGCCAGGCCCTCGACCAGCCCTTCGCCCCACTCGACGACGGTGACGGACTCCTCCAGCGAGGCGTCGAGGTCGAGGTCGTCGACCTCCAGGTCGCCGCCCAGCCGGTAGGCGTCGGCGTGCACGAGCGGCGGCCCCTGGCGCAGCGAGGGGTGCACCCGGGCGATGACGAACGTGGGCGAGGTGATCGGGCCGCGTACTTTGAGCCCTTCCGCGATGCCCTGCACCAGCGTGGTCTTGCCCGCGCCGAGCGGCCCGGACAGCACGATCAGGTCGCCGGCCCGCAGGTGGGCCGCCAGCCGGGCGCCGAACGCCCGCATGGCCTCGGCGGTCGCTGCTCTCATCGCTACAGCTCCACCCTCTTGGCCAGGTCGCGCAGCGCGTCGTTGACCACGCCGGGACGTTCGAGCTGGATCAGGTGCGAGGTGTCGGGCACCTCGGTCAGCTGGGCCTTGGGCAGCGCGGCCGCGATGGCCTTGCTGTGGTCGGGCGGGGTGAGCCAGTCGCCGTCGCCCACGAGGATCGCGGTGGGCACGGAGTCGAGCACGTCCAGCGCGGCCAGTTTGTCGTGGTTCATCAGGGCCGGGTAGAAGTCGGCGAAGACCTCGGTGGGGGTGGCCCTGATCATCGACTCGGCGAAGTCGACGACGGTGGGGCTGACGTTCTTCGCGTCGCCGAAGCCCATGTAGCGGGTGATGAGGAAGGCGATGTCGCTGCCGGCGCTGCGGGTGCGGTCGATGAGCGCGCCGCGCTTGCCCAGCATGGACACCGTGCCCGGCGCGAACTTGTGGACGACCTTGGACAGCATGGCCGGCAGGCCCAGCGTCAGCTCGGCCAGCTTGCCCGCCGAGGTCGCGAGCAGCGCCACGGCTCGGATCTTGTCACCGAACAGGCCGGGGTGGCGGTCGGCCAGCGCCATGATCGTCATGCCGCCCATGGAGTGGCCGACCAGCACGCACGGGCCGGGCACGAACTCCTCGATCACCTCGGCCAGGTCGTCGCCCAGCCGGTCGATCATGCTCTCGTCGGCCTGGGCGCGCTGCGAACGGCCGTGGGAGCGCTGGTCCCACAGCACCAGCCGGTAGTTCTCGCGCAGGTCCTTGCGCTGGTAGTGCCAGGACTCCAGGCTGAGGCAGTAGCCGTGGCAGAACACGATGGTCAGCGGCGCGTCGTCGGGGCCGTCGAGCTCGACGTGCAGCGCCACGCCGTCGGAGGTGATGTGCGTGCGCTCCCTGCCCCGCAGCTCGCCGAACGGCTCGCTGGCCTCGGTGTCGGGGCGGAGCCTGATCCGGCCGACCGCGTAGCGCTTGGCCATGGCCGCCGCCGCGACCCCCGCCGACGCCGCGCCGACGAGCGCGCCGGCGATCCCGAACCTGCGGCGTGTTGTCGTCGTCATCTCCCCGATCCTTCTCAAGCGCCCGTGTGGACCCGCGGCACCCGCGAGCCGATCCTGGTCACGATCTCATGCGTGATCGTGCCGAGGGTATCGGCCCACTCCTGAGCGGTCGGCTCGCCCCCGTCGCCCGGGCCGAACAGCACCACCTCGTCGCCGGCGGCGAGCAGGTCGTCACCTAGGTCGATCATGAACTGGTCCATGCACACGCGGCCCGCGACCCGCCTTCGCCGCCCGCCCGCGAGCACCTCGGCTCTTCCCGTGGCGTGCCGGAGTATGCCGTCGGCGTAGCCGAGAGGGACGAGCGCCAGGTGAGTCTCGCGTTCGGTGGTGTAGAGGTGGCCGTAGCTGACCCCGGAGTCCTGCGGGACGCGCTTGACCAGCGCGGCCTGCGCCACCAGGGTCATCGCCGGGCGCAGGCCGAAGCCGCCCTGCTCGGGGATCGGGCTGAGGCCGTACATCGCGATGCCCGGCCGGACCAGGTCGTAGCGGGCCTCGGGCAGCGTGAGCGCGCCGGCGGAGTTGGCGAGGTGCCTGATCACGTGGGAGCCGGCCGCGCCCGCCTGCTCGGCGAGCTTCAGCGCCGTCTGGTAGGCCTCCAGCTGCTGGTGCACGGACGGATGGCCGGGGATGTCGGCGCAGGCGAAGTGCGACCACAGGCCGACGATCTCGACGGCCGCCTCGGCCTGCAGCTCCAGCGCCCTGGCCAGCAGCCCCGGCCAGGCGGCCAGCGGAGCGCCGCCCCTGCTCATGCCGGTGTCGGCCTCCAGGTGCAGCCGGGCGGTGCGTCCGGTGCGGCGCGCGGCGGCGGCGATCTCGTCGAGCAGCCGCACGTCGGCGGCCGACAGCTCGACGTCGTGCGTCAGCGCCTCGTCGAGCGGCTCGCCCGGGGTGATGAGCCAGGCGAGGACGGGCGCGGTCACGCCGCCCGCGCGCAGCTCCAGCGCCTCCCTGACGAACGCGACGCCGAGGCGGCTCGCGCCGCCCTCCAGCACCGCGCGCGAACAGGGGACAAGGCCGTGCCCGTAGGCGTCGGCCTTGACGGCGCCCATCAGCTCGGCGCCCGTGCGCTCCTTGAGCAGGGCGACGTTGTGCCTGATGGCGGCCAGGTCGACGCGTGCCTCCGCGGGCGTGGCCATCGAGGAGTACATCCTCCCAGTGTGGCAGCTCACGGGCGTGGTCGAGCGCGTTTTTCACCTCAGGCGCCCCCGGCCGTCACCGCCCGGATGGCGGCGGGAACGGCCGTGGTGACGTCCGCGGCGGCCAGCGGAGCGCCGTCGGCGGCCAGCCGGCCGGCCAGCCCGTGCAGATAGGCCGCGCACGACCCCGCGTCGTACGCCCCGAGCCCCTGGGCCAGCAGCGAGCCCGCCACGCCCGACAGCACGTCGCCGGTGCCGCCGGTGGCCAGCCAGGAGGTGCCGGTCGGGTTGACCCGGACCGGCCTGGACTCCTCGGCCACGACCGTGGTCGAGCCCTTGAGCAGCACGGTCACGCCCAGCTCCGCCGCCGCCGCGCGGGCGTGCTCCAGCCGTGCCGCCTCGATGTCCGCGCGCTCGGCCCCGATCAGCCTGGCCAGCTCGCCGGCGTGCGGGGTGATCAGCGTGGGCGCGGCGCGGCGCAGCAGCGAGCGGTCCCGCGCGACCACGGTCAGCCCGTCGGCGTCCACGAGCACCGGCAGGCCGGTGCCGAGCACCTGGGCGGCCAGCTCGTGCGCCCAGTCGCCGGTGCCGAGGCCCGGCCCGAGCACCCACGCCTGCACCCTGCCGACGTCCTCGATGGTCGGCCGGTCGAGCGTGGTGATCACGGCCTCCGGCCAGGCGGCGCGCACCTGCGCCACGGGCTCGGCCGGGCCGGCGTAGCGGACCATCCCGGCCCCGGCGCGCAGCGCCCCGCCGACGGCCAGCACGGCCGCGCCGGTGTAGAGGTCGCTGCCGGCCAGCACGCCGAGCACTCCCCTGCGGTATTTGTCGGACTCGTTGCCGGGGCGCGGCAGCAGGTCGTCCACGTCGCCGCCGGTGAGCGCGGCCACGTCGGGGTCGGGCAGGCAGGGGCCGAGCCCGATGTCCACCAGCTCGACCCGGCCGGCGTACCCGGCTCCTGGATCGACCAGCAGCCCGGTCTTGATCGCGCCCATGGTCACGGTCACCTGGGCGCGCACGGCCGCGCCCTCGACCCGGCCGGTGCTCGCGTCCACGCCGCTCGGCACGTCCACGGCGACGACGGGGGCGCGGGCCGCGTTCGCCTGCTCGGCCAGCGCCGCGTACGGCTCCCGCAGCGCCCCCGACGCCCCGATCCCGACCAGCCCGTCCATGACGAGGTCGGCCCGCGTGAGCGCGTCCGGCCCGGCTGAGGGCCCGGCTGCCCGCCCGCCGGCCCGCAGCAGCGCGGCCAGCCCCTCCTCGTGCGTCTTCGACCCGGCGAGGATGGCCTCCACCCGCGCCCCGCGCCGCGCCAGCCGCTCGCCCGCGTAGAGCGCGTCGCCGCCGTTGTCGCCGCTGCCGACGAGCAGCACGACCCGGCTGCCGTACACGCGGCCGAGCAGCCCCGCGCAGGCGGCGGCGAGCCCGGCGGCGGCCCGCTGCATGAGCGTGCCGGGCGGCAGCCCGGCCATGAGGACGTGCTCGGCGGCGCGGATCTGGTCGGCGGTGTAGGCGGTGCGCATGATCCGAAGCTATCCCCCGCGCTAGCCCTCGGCGATCACGTAGGCCACGGCCACGCCCGCGTCGTGGCTGAGCGAGACGTGCCAGCGCTTGACGCCCAGCTCGTACGCCACCTCGGCCACCCGCCCGGTCACCCGCAGCTCGGGCCGGCCCAGCTCGCCGCGGCACACCTCGGCCTCCCGGTGCCCGAGCCCCCGGGGCGCGCCCAGCGCCTTGGCCACGGCCTCCTTGGCGGCGAACCTGGCGGCCAGCGACCGCGCGGGCAGCGTCTGCTCGTTCTCGGTGAACAGCCGCTCGCGCAGGCTCGGGGTGCGTTCGAGCGCCTGCTCGAAGCGGGAGATGTCCACCACGTCCACGCCGATGCCCAGGATCATGGCGTCCATTAGAACAGCCCGCGCTCCCAGGGCCCCCAGATGGCGAACGACCTGCCCTGTTTGGCCTGCACGTTGACGAACAGCGTGTGCCCGCCGGGCCCGAAGGTGCTGCCCGCGAACTCGGCCCCGGGGTCGCCGGCGATCGGCGCGAGCCGGCAGAAGTCGAAGAGTTTCCCTGCCTTGGTCAGCCCGCGCAGGTAGTTGTCGCCGTCGCCGTCCTCGCACAGGACGAGCGTGCCGCGCCTGCTCACCGTGATGTTGTCGGGCAGGTCGAGGACCGACGCGCGCGGCGACTCGTAGACCAGCCTGAGCGTGCCGCTCCAGGTCTCGTACGCCCACACCTGGCCGCGCCCCTTGCCGAACCCGTCGGGCATGGGGTCGGCCGGCGAGGTGTCGCCGCCCTGCGTGGAGACGAAGTAGACCACGCCCTGGTGGAAGACCGCGCCCTCCAGCCTGGCGAAGATCGCCGCGCCCTTGGCCCGGCCCTGGCGGCCGACGGCCTGGACCGCCTCGTCGTAGGCGGGCCGGCCGCGGAAGGCGGGGTCGGGGTCGTCGATGTCCACCCACGTGGTGGCGTACGCGGCCCCGGGCCGCTGCCCCAGGGACAGGTCGGCGCGCTCGGTTTCGGCGACGGCCAGCATCTGCAGCCGCCCGCCGTCGAGCAGCTTGCCGGCCAGCACCGGGTGCTTGGGCGGCAGGTAGCGGTAGAACCCGGACGGATGGGCGAAGTTGTCCTCGGTGAGGTAGAGGGCGCCCGAGGAGGGGTCGAAGGCGGCCGACTCATGCGCGAACCGGCCGGCCGCCCGGATGGGCCTGGCCGTGGCGGCGCGGTTGAGCGGCACCTCGAAGATGTAGCCGTGCTTCTGGGTGAGCCTGGCGTTGCCCTCGCCGCCGGGCGCGTCGGCCACGTCGGGGCCGTTGACGGTCTCCTCGCAGCTCACCCAGGCCCGCCAGGCCATGGGCCCGCCCGAGCAGTTCATCATGGTGCCGGTGAGCGACGGGGTTGCCCTGATGACCTCGCCCTGGCGGGTGACGCGGAGGGTGGAGGTGCCGCCCCCGGCCATCGGGTCGTAGGCGCGCTCGCGGTCGCCGAACGCGCCGACCGCGCCGCCGACCTCGTGGTTGCGTACGAGGATCACGCTGTCGCCGGGCCCGGAGAAGGCGGCCATGCCGTCGTGCCGGCCGGGCACCTCGCCGCCGTCGCTGAACTTCTCGCCCGCGGCGCTGAACGAGCGGTAGCGGAAGCCCTCGGGCAGGTGCAGGCGCACCTTGCCGTCACGCAGGTCGCGGGCCGGGCGCAGCGGGCCGTAACCGCTGGGGGCGGCCTGGGCGCCGCCCTGCCGTCCCGCGCAGGCGACCCCGGCGAACGGCCCGGCGACGACGCCGGCGGCGGTCATGGCGGTGAGGAAACGGCGACGGTCCACGCAACGAGAGGCTAGCCGCCTCCCAACCCTTGCATAACGATTTCGTCGAATCGATCATCGTTCCCCGAACTGGCTCTCGATAATCCCCATCTTTTATCCACAGGCTGTGGACGCGGAACCAGGGGCCGCCCATGATCTCCCTTGTGGCGCATCGCTACGCTGCCTAGGTGAACAACGGCTACGTGGAACTGAGCAGGGAGCAGTGGAGCGAGCTCCGCAAGAACACGCCCTTGACTCTCACCGCCGAAGAGCTGGAAGAGCTGCGCGGTCTGGACGACCCCATCGACCTGACCGAGGTCACGGACATCTATCTTCCGCTGACCCGGCTGCTCAACCTGCACTTCACCGGATCCAAGCAACGCAGCAGCGTGCTGAGCGCGTTCCTCGGCCATCCCGAGACGCGCGTGCCGTACATCCTGGGCATCGCCGGGAGCGTCGCGGTGGGCAAGTCCACCACGGCGCGGCTGCTGCACACGCTGCTGGCCCGCTGGCCCGAGCATCCGCGCGTGGAGCTGGTCACCACCGACAGCTTCCTCCACCCCAACGCGGTGCTGGAGGCCAAGGGGATCATGCACCGCAAGGGGTTCCCCGAGAGCTATGACCGGCGGGCGCTGGTCAGGTTCGTGGCGGAGGTCAAGGCGGGGGCTGCCGAGGTGCGGGCGCCCGTCTACAGCCACCTTGAGTACGACATCGTCCCCGGCGCGGTCCAGACCGTGAAAAATCCCGACATCCTGATCATCGAAGGACTCAACGTCCTCCAGCCCGCCCCGCCCACCTCCCTCGCCGTCAACGACTACTTCGACTTCTCCATCTACGTCGACGCCAAGGTGGAGAGCATCCGCACCTGGTACGTCGAACGCTTCCACAAGCTGCGCCGCACCGCCTTCGAGGACCCGAAGTCGTACTTCCGGCACATCGCCGAGCTCTCCCACGACGAGGCCACCGCCTTCGCCGTGAACGTCTGGCGCGACATCAACGAGCGCAACCTGGTCGAGAACATCGCCCCCACCCGGGGCCGGGCCGACCTCGTGCTGAAGAAGGGCGTCGACCACGCGGTCAGGCGGGTACGGCTTCGCCGGACCTGAACGCCACCTCCTCGAACAGGTAGAGGGCGAACCTGCCCCCGCACTCCTGGTCGTCGAGATCGGCGAACCAGCACTCTTCGCCGTGTTCGTGGCATCTGTACCGGATCATGGCAGGGAGCTTCCGGCATAGGTATCAAAACCCCGTCAACGTCCGATCGACGCCACGATCGATCACAATGGGCTCGTGCTGCATCTGCGACTGATCAGCCCGGCCGGCCGCACCGACGAGGTGACGGCGGTGCTGGAGGACTGCCCCGGCGTCACCAACATCGTGGTCCTGACCGGCGCGGGCCGCGTCCCCAAGGGTGACGTCATCCTCTGCGACGCGGCCCGCGAGTCGGCCAACGAAGTGATCGGCCGCCTCGGCTGGCTGAGGAGCGAGGGCTCGATCGCGGCCGAGCAGGTCGACCTGTCGCTGTCCGAGGTCGCCGACGAGGCGGTCGAGGAGGCGCCCGGCCATCCCGACGACGCGGTCATCTGGGAGGAGCTGGCGCAGCGGGTGTCGGCCGACTCCCGTGTGACGTGGGCGTACCTCACCTTCTTCGTCATCGCCACCATGCTGTCGGGCATCGGCGTGCTGCAGAACTCGCCGATCCTCATGGTCGGCGCGATGGTGCTCGGGCCCGAGTTCGGCGCGATCGCCGCCATCTGCTTCGGCCTGCTCCACCGGCACTGGCACCTCATCGTCACGTCCCTGCGCACGCTGGTCGTCGGCTTCCTGGTGGCCATCTTCGTCACCTTCGCCTGCGCGCTGGTCATCCACCTGCTCGGCTGGATCGACATCGGCAATCTGCAGAGCAACGCCGAGGTGCAGTTCATCGTCAAGCCCGACCGGTGGTCGTTCATCGTGGCGCTGCTGGCGGGCGCGGCCGGGGTGCTGTCGGTCACCGCGGGCAAGTCCTCGGCCCTGATCGGCGTGTTCATCTCGGTCACCACGGTTCCCGCGGCCGGCTACGCCGCCGTGGCCCTGGCGCTGGCCGACTGGGAGGAGGTCGCGGGCTCGGTGTCCCAGCTCGCGGTCAACATCCTCGGCATGGTCATCGCGGGCACCGTCACCCTGCAGATCCAGCGCAGATTCTGGCCTCAAGTAGGACGACGTTCATCCGTTTGACCGACGCCACGGCACGGGCCGCCCAGGTAGGGTCCGGCTCATGCACATCCTCGCCACCGAGGGGCTGACCAAACGTTTCCCCACCGTCACCGCGGTCGACCAGCTCACGGTCACCGTCGGGCCCGGCGTCACCGGGCTGGTGGGGGCCAACGGCGCGGGCAAGTCGACGCTGATCAAGATCCTGCTCGGCCTGCTGCCGCCCACCAGCGGCACGGCCCGCGTACTCGACCTGGACGTCACCTCCCAGGGCGCCGGGATCCGCAGGCTCGTCGGTTACATGCCCGAGCACGAATGCCTGCCCCCCGACGTCTCCGCCACCGAGCTGGTGGTCCACCTCGCCCAGATGTCCGGGCTGCCGCGCACGGCCGCCCGCGAGCGCGCCGCCGACGTGCTGCGCCACGTCGGCCTCGCCGAAGAGCGCTACCGCCCGATCGGCGGCTACTCCACCGGCATGAAGCAGCGGGTCAAGCTGGCCCAGGCGCTCGTCCACGACCCCAAGGTGGTCTTCCTGGACGAGCCCACCAACGGCCTCGACCCGCGCGGCCGCGACGAGATGCTGGCGCTCGTCCGGCGCATCGGCACCGAGTTCGGCATCAGCGTGGTGGTCACCTCCCACCTGCTGGGCGAGCTCGAACGCATCTGCGACCACGTCGTGGTCATCGACGCGGGGCGGCTGCTGCGCTCGTCGGCCATCGGCGAGTTCACCCAGACCACGCGGACCGTCACGGTCGAGGTCGACGAGGGCATGGACGCGCTGGCCGCCCGCCTGTCCGAGGCCGGGCACACCGTCTCGCCGCAGGGGCGGCTGCTGGTGGTGGAGGTGGTGGGGCCGGAGACGTACGACGCCGTCCGCGACGCCGCCGCCGACCTCGACCTGTGCCTGATCCGGCTGGAGCAGGGCCGCCACCGCATCGAGGACGTCTTCAGGGAGGAGGTGGCGCATGTCTGAGATCTACGACATCGGCTACCGCCACTACGACGGGCCCCGGCTCGGCCGCGCCCACTCGTTCCGGGCGCTGGCCGTGCACAGCCTGCGCGGGATCTTCGGCCTCGGCCGCCCGGCGCGCAGCAAGATCGTGCCGTTCGCGCTGTTCGCCATCATGCTGATGCCCGCCGTCGTGAGCATCGCCCTCATGGCGCTGCTCAAGGAGCGCGGCATCGCCTACAGCGCGTACGCGGTGATCATGCAGGCCGTCGTGGCGATCTTCCTGGCCTCGCAGTCGCCCACCGTGGTCGCCCCCGACCTGCGCCACCGCGTGCTCCCGCTCTACCTGTCGCGGCCGGTCTCGGTCACCGACTACGTGGTCGCCAAGGTCGCGGCCATGACCGTGGCGGTGTTCCTGCTCGTCGCGGCGCCCCTCACCCTCATCTTCGTGGGCGAGGTGGTCGTGGACCTGCCGGGCGACCTGGCCACCGGCGAGTACGCCGGCTCGGTCCTCATGGCGCTGGCGCTGGCGCTGCTGCTGGCCGCGTTCGGGCTTGCGCTGGCCTCGTTCACGCCCCGGCGCGGGCTCGGCGTGGCCTCGGTGATGGTCGTCTACCTGCTGTCGTCCGCGTCCGTGCCCATCGTCTACGGCGCCTTCTACTCGACCGGCAACGAGGCCGCGGCCTCCTGGGCGGCGCTGCTCAACCCGTTCTGGCTGGTCGACTCCGTACAGTCCTGGTTGTTCGGCACCCCGTCGCACTTCATCGACGAGGCTCCCTACCCCAGCGGCCCCGCCTCGCTGGCGGTCCTCGTCCTGCTGATCGCCGCCGGCCTCGGCGCGCTCGCGCTGCGCTACCGGAAGGCGGCCGCCCGATGAAGATCGAGCTCTCCCAGGTGTCGCGCTGGTACGGCAACGTCGTCGCCGTCAACGACGTGACGATGACGATCGGCCCCGGCGTCACCGGCCTGCTCGGCCCCAACGGCGCCGGCAAGTCGACGCTCCTGCACATGATGGCGGGCTTCCTGGCCCCCTCGGGCGGCACGGTCACGCTCAACGGCGACCGCGTCTGGAAGAACCACCAGATTTACCGAAATATCGGACTGGTCCCCGAGCGTGAGGGCGTCTACGGCTTCCTCACCGGCTGGCAGTTCGTCCTGTCCGCCGCCCGGCTGCACGGCCTGTCCGACCCCGAGGAGGCCGCCCGCAAGGCCCTCGCCACGGTCGAGATGGAGGAGCCGAAGGACCGGCGGGTGGAGACGTACTCGAAGGGCATGCGCCAGCGCGTCAAGGTCGCCGCCGCGCTCGTCCACGACCCGCCCGTGCTGCTGCTGGACGAGCCGTTCAACGGCATGGACCCGCGCCAGCGGCTGCACCTCATGGACCTGATCCGGGCCATGGGCACGGCCGGCAAGACCATCCTGTTCAGCTCGCACATCCTGGAGGAGGTCGAGCGCGTCGCCCAGCACATCGAGGTGCTGGTCTCCGGCCGCCACGCCGCCTCCGGCGACTTCCGCGACATCCGACGGCTCATGACCGACCGCCCCCACCTGTTCATGATCCGCTCCAGCGACGACAGGAAGCTCGCCGCCGCCCTCATCCGCGACCCCTCGGCCGGCGGCATCACGCTGCGCCCCGACGGCCTGGAGGTCCAGGCGACCGAGTTCCGGCGCTTCGCCCGCCTGCTGCCCAAGCTCGCCCAGGCCGAAGGCGTCCGCCTGCACCAGGTCTCCCCCGCCGACGAGGACCTGGAGAGCGTCTTCTCGTACCTGATCAACAGGAGCACCGGTTGACATCCTCCCCCTCTTGAACGAGGGAGAGTCCGACCGTCGCCGGTCGGTCTTCCTGCTTCACCGCCGATCGCCCGCCCGAGAGGAGGACTCCCGCTTGAGGTCTTACACCAGCTCCACAGGCGTTTCAGCTCTCCGCCAGCCCGGCGGCGAGCACGTTCTGGGCCGCGTTCACCTCCCGGTCATGGACCGCACCGCACGCACAGACCCACACCCGGACGCTCAACGGCATCTTCTCCTGCAGGGCCCCGCAGACCGAGCACAACTTGGAGGAGGGAAAGAAGCGGTCCACGACCGCCAGCGTGCGGCGGTACCAGTCCGTCTTGTACTCCAGCTGGCGCCGCAGCTCCCGCCAGCCGGCATCGGAGATGGCGCGGGCCAGCGCATGGTTCTTGAGCAGGTTGCGGATGGCCAGGTCCTCCACGGCGATCACTTGATTTTCGCGTACCAGCCGTGTGGTGACCTTGTGCAGGTAGTCGCGCCTGCGGTCGGCGATCCGGGCGTAGATCTTCGCCACGCGCAGCCGGGCCTTGGCCCGGTTGTTCGATCCCTTCTGTTTGCGGGCCAGCGCCCGCTGTGCCTTGACCACCCTGCGCCGCTCACGACGCTCATGACGCGGATTGGCGATCTTCTCGCCGCACGCCAGCGTGAGCAGGGCGGTGAGGCCCGCGTCCAGGCCCGTCGACCGCTCGACCGGCGGCAAAGGCGCGATCTTCTCCTCCACCAGCAGGGACACGAACCACCGCCCGGCCGGGTCCCTGGACACGGTGACCGTGGACGGCTCGGCCCCCTCGGGCAGCGGACGCGACCACACGATGTCCAGCGGCGCGCCCATCTTGGCCAAGGTGAGCCGCCCGTCACGCCAGCGGAACCCAGAGCGGGTGTATTCGGCCGACGCCCGCGACCGCTTCTTGCTCTTGAACGTTGGATACTTCGCGCGGCGGGCGAAGAAGTTCGCGAACGCCGCCTGCAGATGCCGCAGCGTCTGCTGCAACGGCACCGACGACACCTCACACAAGAACGCCAGCTCCGGCGTCTTCTTCCACGCCGTCAGCGCGGCCGACGACTCCGCGTAGGAGACGCCGCGGCCTTCCAGCGTGTAGGCGCGGGTCCGCTCCTCCAGCGCCTTGTTGTAGACCAGGCGCACACAGCCGAACGTCCGCACAAGCTCCTCGGCCTGCTCAGGGGTCGGGTAGAAGCGGTACTTGTAGGCCCGCTTCACCAGCTGCGCCACCCCTCGATCCTAGATGCGAGATCAGCCGAGCACCGGACGATCCCGAAAGACGGCGGTCCGCCTGACGGCGCACCGCCTGCTCCTGCCCCGCTCCGCAGGAGTCCGATTCCTCCCCCGCCTGAAGGCGGGGGTCTCCTCGGAGGTTCTCGATGAACACCGTCGTCGCGGCCATCACCTACCGCGCCCTGCTCGGGCGGCGGCGGATCGTGCTGCTCCTGCTGCTGCCCCTCGCCCTGATCGCGCTCGCGGTGCTGTTCAAGCTGGTCGGCGAGAGCGACCAGCGCACCACCGTCCTGCTGCTGCAGAGCTTCGCGCTCAGCACCATGCTGCCGCTGCTCGGCCTCATCGCCGGCACCGGCGTCATCGCCCCCGAGATCGACGACGGCACGATCATCCACCTGATGTCCAAGCCGATCTCCCGCCCGGTCATCATCCGGACGAAGTTCGTGGTGGCCGTCTCGCTGCTGGCGCTGTTCGCGACGGTGCCGACGTACGTCGCCGGCTGGCTGCTCGTCGGGAACGAGGCCGGCATCGCGGCCGGGTTCGCCGTCGGCGCCCTGGTGGCGGGCATCGCCTACGCGGCGCTCTTCCTGCTGCTCGGCGTCGTCACCCGGCACGCGGTCACGATCGGCGTCATCTACGCCCTGGTCTGGGAGAGCCTCGTGGGCAACCTCGTCCCGGGCGCCCGCCGCTTCTCCATCCAGGCGTGGGGGCAGTCCGTCGCCGGCCAGATCACCGACTCCCCGTTCTTCCGTACGGACGTCACCCTGGGCTTCGCCGTCCCCGCCCTGATCGTCGTCACCCTCGCCGGCGTCTTCTGGGCAGGCCGCCGCCTACGCGTCTATTCCTTGACCGGAGACGAATAACCGCGGCACTCCTGGGCAGAGCGATGGGACCAGGGGTACGAGAAGGGCCCACGGGGAGCGCTCCCCGTGGGCCCTTCTTCTTTCGTCGCTCAGGTGCCGCAGGCTCTGCGGACCACGTCCGCGAGGCGGTTGGCCACCTGGGTGGCGTGCTCCTCCGACGCGGCCTCGACCATGACCCTGATCATCGGCTCGGTGCCGCTCGGCCGGATCAGCACCCGGCCGGTCTCCCCCAGCTCCGCCTCGGCCGCCCGCACGGCGGCCGTCAGCTCGTCGGCGCCGGCCTTGGCCTTGTCGACGTCCTTGACGTTGATGAGGATCTGCGGCAGCGGCGTCATCACCGCGGCCAGCTCCTTCAGCGGCACGCCCGTCTTCGCCACCACGCCCAGCAGGTGGAGCGAGGTGAGCAGGCCGTCGCCGGTGGTGGCGTGGTCCAGCATGATGACGTGGCCCGACTGCTCGCCGCCGAGGTTGTAGCCGTCGGACTTCATGCGTTCGAGCACGTAGCGGTCGCCCACCGCGGTCTCCACCACGGAGATGCCCGCCTCGCGCATCGCCAGCTTGAAGCCCAGGTTGGACATCACGGTCGCGACCACGGTGTCCTTGGCCAGCAGGCCCTCGTCGTGCATGGCGCCGGCCAGGATCGCCATGATCCGGTCGCCGTCCACGATCTCGCCCGTGTGATCGACGGCGAGGCAGCGGTCGGCGTCGCCGTCGTAGGCCACGCCCAGGTCCGCGCCGCGCGAGACGACCACCTGGCGGACCCGGTCGAGGTGGGTGGAGCCGTAGCCGTCGTTGATGTTGAGGCCGTCGGGGCGGGCCCCGATGGCCTCGACGCGGGCGCCGGCCCGCACCAGCGCCTCCGGAGCCACCATGTGGGCGGCGCCGTGGGCGCAGTCGACGACCACGCTGAGCCCGTCGAGCGGGTGGTTCATCGTGGTCAGCACGTGCGAGATGTAACGGTCGGCCTCACCGTAGGCGTCACGCACCCGGCCCACGCCGGAGCCGACGGGGAAGCCCCACTCCTCGCCGAGCCGCCGCTCGATCTCGTCCTCGACCGCGTCGGACAGCTTGAAGCCGCCGCGGGCCAGGAACTTGATGCCGTTGTCCGGCGCCGCGTTGTGCGAGGCCGACAACATGACGCCGAGGTCGGCGCCGAGCGCGGCCGTGAGGTGGGCGACGGCGGGCGTGGGCAGCACCCCGAGCCGCAGCACGTCCACCCCGGACGCCGCGAGGCCGGCGACCACGGCGGCCTCGAGGAACTCCCCCGAGGCGCGCGGGTCCCGGCCCACCACCGCCACCGGATGACGCCCGGTGGCGGCGAACGCGCCTGCATCGCCGAGGACGTGGGCCGCCGCCACGGACAGATCCATGGCGAGCTGGGCCGTGAGGTCGCGGCCCGCGACCCCTCGTACCCCGTCGGTGCCGAAAAGGCGCGCCAATTTAGCGCTTGCTGTACTGCGGAGCCTTGCGGGCCTTCTTGAGGCCGTACTTCTTCCGCTCCGTGGCGCGGGCGTCACGGGTGAGGAAGCCGGCCTTCTTCAGCGGCGGCCGGTTGACCTCGACGTCCAGGATCGCCAGCGCGCGGGACAGGCCCATGCGCAGCGCGCCGGCCTGGCCGGTCACGCCGCCGCCGTCGATGCGGGCGATGACGTCGAACGCCTCCTCGGCGCCGAGCACGACGAACGGCTCGTTGACGATCTGCTGGTGGACCTTGTTCGGGAAGTAGACGTCCAGCGAACGGCCGTTGATCGTCCACTTGCCGGTGCCGGGAACGATGCGCACGCGGGCGATCGCCTCCTTGCGGCGACCGGTGCCGTACGAGTTGCCCGTGGTGACGGGCTTACGCACAGGCGCGTCAGCGCTGGCGGTGGACTCGGTGGTGTACTCGGAAGGGAAGTCCTCGCCGGAGTATTCCTCCAGCTCGGCCTCGACCGTCTCGACACCGGTGGGCTCAGCCACGGTTCTCCTCTAAATCTTTCGCTACTACTGGGCGATCTGGGTGATCTGGAACGGCACGGGCTTCTGGGCCTGGTGCGGGTGCTCGGCGCCCGCGTAGACCTTCAGCTTCTTGGCCATCTTCCGGCCGAGGGAGTTCTTCGGCAGCATGCCCTTGACGGCCTTCTCGACGGCCTTGTCGGGCCGCTTCTCCATGAGCTCGCCGTACGAGACGGAACGCAGACCGCCCGGGTAGCCCGAGTGGCGGTACGCCTTCTTCTGCTCAAGCTTGTTGCCGCTCAGCGCGATCTTGTCCGCGTTGATGACGATGACGAAGTCACCGGTGTCGACGTGGTTGGCGAAGATCGGCTTGTGCTTGCCGCGGAGCAGGGTCGCGACGTGGCTGGCCAGCCGGCCCAGCACGACATCGGTCGCGTCGATGACGTACCACTGACGCTGGACGTCGGCGGGCTTCGGTGAGTACGTGCGCACGGTCGTAGCCTTCTTTATGCTCGCGTCTTCGGCGCTGTCGGATGCGACAGCCGCATTGGTCGGTCGGTGCGGGCACACGGCAGCCCGGACCTTCCGTCTCCTCGCTACGGGAGATGACGCCGGACGCGCCGCGCATTGGTCACGCAGGACCTATGCACACAACGAACGATTAGGTTACCCGCCCACCTGTCTGCAGGTCAAAAGACCGGTACCCGCGGAAGAGTCTACCCGACTCAGAACGGTTCGATTTCGTTTCCCTGGGACCCCTTCTTTCCCACGACCTTTCATCCCTATCGTTGTTTGCGGTATGTGGCAGACCTCTCACACCCGGCCATCCCAGCGGGGCGCTCGGCGCCGGAGCCATCTGGGTGTGTTGACCTGCCTCATGTTCGCCGTGCTGTTCACGGGGGTGCTGATCGGTCGATTGACGGATGATCCGGCGGCGGACCCCCACATCTACCTCAACGGCACCGCCCCGCCCGCCGCGGCCACGGCCAACCCCGCGCCGACCGTGGAGAAGAAGGCGTACCAGCAGCTCGAAAGCATCCCGCGCGAGGTCACGACCAACCGGCTCCCGGGCGGCGCGACCCCCAAGCCCACCGCCTCGCGCACCGACGGCCAGATCCCCGGCTCCTTCGACAGCCAGGGCGACCCCACCCAGGTGCTCGGCGGCGACCAGGACGCCGAGGTGGCGCTCATCCCCGGCCTCGCGGGCCGCGTCGTCACGCTCACGAACGCGGCCAGGGCGCGGCGCGGCTGCGGGCCGCTGCGGGTGGACTCGGGGCTGACCCGCTCGGCGCGTACGCACGCGCTGGAGATGGCCCGTACCGGCCGGCTCACCCACAACTCCCCCGGCGGCGACTCCCCCTGGGACCGCATGGAGCGCGCCGGATACCGCTACGGCGCCGCCGAGAACATCGGCGCCGGCTACAGCACGGCCGAGGAGGCGGTGCGCGGCTGGCTCGACAGCCCCGACCACCGCAGGAACATCCTCGACTGCGGCCTGAGGGCCATCGGCGTGGGCGTCGCGTCCGGCCCCGACGGCCCTTGGTGGACCCAGGACTTCGGAACTCAGTGAGCCACGTCGCGGTAATGTCGCCGCATGGGTTTTCCCGAGCAGCCTGAGAACGCCCAGGAGCGCGCCCCTCGCCGGTCCCGCCGCGCTCGCCCCTTCGACGACGCCGCACCCGCGCAGCAACCGGCCCCCGGCGCCCCTGGTGGAGCCCCCGGTGCTCCCGGCGGTCCCGGCGGCCCCGGTGCCTTCGGCGGTCCCGGTGCTTTCGGCACCCCTGGCGGCCCTGACGGCCCCGGCATTCCTGGCGCGCCCGGCGCGGAGGCCGCCGGCGACCCCGCTCCTGGCGCGGCCACGCAGGTCAACAGCAGGATCGGCTGGAGCCCCTACGACGAGGGGCCGCGCTCACGCGCGCCGCTGTGGTTCGCGATCGGCGGCGTGCTGGTGCTCGGCGCGCTCGGCGGCGGCATCGCCATGATGTGGAACGCGGGCGGCCCCACCAGCGCCGAGACCGCCGAGCCGCAGCGCACCTCGGCCCCGCTGCCGTCCGTGCCGCCCGGCAAGTACGGCTACGCCGAGAACCGCTTGACCGACCCCGACCCCATCTCGGTCAAGGAGGTCTTCGGCAAGAAGCGGAAGTTCACCACGTCCGGCCGCGGCTACGAGATGACGATCACCAGCAAGGACAAGAAGTGCACCGACGGCGCGCTCGGCGACAAGCTGCAGAAGGCGCTCAAAGCCGCCAAGTGCACGCAATTCGTCCGGGCGAGCTTCCGCGACAAGGCGGGCACGGTGATCGGCACGGTCGGCCTGGCCAACCTCTCGACCGGCAAGAACGCCGGCAAGGTGGCCAAGGTCGGCGACGCGAGCAACTACGTGAAGCCGCTGACCGGTAAGGACAGTGTCACCAAGTTTCTAGGGTCGGGCAGCGGCGGGGCGCGGATCTGGACGCACGGCCACTATGCGGTCCTCGTCTGGTTCCAGAACAAGAACGGCACCAAGCCCGACGCCAAGGGACAAAAGCGCATTTCACAGGCAATTGACGACATCACGAAGGCGACAGTCTTCAAGGCTCTGGACAACCGGACGCTGACCGGCAGCCCGTTGACGTAACCCGTCTTCTGCCGTCTTAACCCCCCAAACGGGATGCCCACTGCCTCTGGGAACGCCCATACCGACGTAACGATCTCGCCTCTCTCGCTAGGCTCCCCCTATGCGTGGTCAGGAACCCGGGTCTGAACACGATCGCAAGGGCACCGGCAACACTGCCCGACCTGCGACGCCGCCGCCTAGCTTCGGCCAGACCAACGGGCGAGCCCAACCGCCGGCGCCCGCCTCCCCAGCGGAGGAGCCCGGCGACGAGACCGTGTCCGTCGTCCCCCCGATCCTCGGGTCCGTACCCACCGAGCCGCCGTCGGGGGCAGAGGGCGCCGTACAGCCGTGGGAGGTGCCGACGGACGCCGGCACACCGTACGACTGGTACGCCGACCACGCCGACGCCGACCCCCCGTCCCACACCCCCCGCCACCCCGCGCCACCCCCACCCCACTCCACCCCCGGCGCCACCCCACCCGGCCCCGGCCCCATGCAGCCCGGTCACGGCCCTGCGCAGCCCGGCTACGGCACCGCTCACCCCAGCGCTGACGCCCCCCAGCCCGGCTACGGCACCGCGCACCCCAGCGCTGACACCGCCCAGCCCGACCACGGCCTCGCGCACCCCGGCCACGGCCTCGCGCAACCTGGCCACGGCCTCGCGCAACCCGGCCATGGCGCCACTCACCTCGGCTCCGACCAGACTCATCCCGGCCTGAACCAGCCCCACCCTGGTGCCGCGCCCCCCGGCCCCGGCGCCCAGCCGCCCTCCGGCTACGGCGCCCAGCCGCCCTCCGGCTACGGTCGCTCGCCCCACTCCGGCGCCAACCCGTACCCCGCGCCCTCCCAGGCCGCCGACGTTCCTCAACACCCGCCGACGGTGCCGTACCCGGCCCAGCCACACGCCGCCCCGCACCCAAGCGGCCCGTACACGGGACAGCAGGCCGGCGACCCCCGAACCGTCCATCCGCAGCCCACAAGCGGCCCGCACACCACCCAACCGCCCGCGATGGGGCAGGCCCCCGGCGCGGAGACCGCACACCCGCACGTCAGCGGCCCGCAGCCCATCCCCCCGTACGCCGCTTCTCCGGGTGGCACCGGACCGCACGCCGTTACCCCTCACGCTGCTTCCCCGCACGCCACTTTTCCAGGCGGCACCGAGGCACACGCCACTTCCCCGCACACCGCGTTCCCGGATGGCGCTGAGCCGCACGCCGCTTCCCCTTACGTCGGCTCTCCGGACGCCGCTTCTCAGCAGGCCCCTGTCCCGCAGCCTGGGCAGCCGTCCGCCGACACCCCGTGGGTCGGGCCGCTCCAGGCGGACCTCCAGGGCGTGATCGGCCACCAGCCCGCCGAGGGTGCCCCCTGGCCGTCCGCCACCCCGGCGTCCGACGGCCGTCCCGCCCCGCAGCAGCCGACCGCGCAGGACCCGCCGTCCTGGCCCGTGAACCCCGGCGTACCCGGTGCGCCCCCGTGGGAGCCGCCTCCCGCCTTCACCGCCGCAGCGGCGGGCATGCCCGTATGGCCGGCCCCGCCCTCGGACCCGCACGCCATGCCCCCGTGGCCCGCGGCCACCGGCGAGCTGGTGGCCGAGCCCGACGAGCCTCAGCCCACCGCCTTCGACGCCAACGCCACCGACCCGGAGGGCACCGTTCGCCCACCCCACAGTTCCGCCGCGCCCACCCCGGACCAGCCCCAGGTACCGAGCCACCCACAACAAGGCCCCAGCGGTCCGCAGGGCCCGGGCCACGCGCAAGGACCGAGCCACCTGCAGCAAGGCCCCAGCGGCCCACAAGGCCCGGGTCACGTACAAGGGCCGAGCCACCCGCAGGGCCCGGGCCACGTACAAGGGCTGAGTGACCCGCAAGGGCCGAGCGGCCCGCACCCCGTCCAGCGCCCCGCCGGCCTCTCGCAGCCCGCCACCGGGCTCACCGCCTACCCCGCCACCACCGCCCCGGGCATCTCCACGCCCGGCCCAGGCGCCCCGCCGCCCGCGAGCCAGAACGCCTCCGCGCCCGGACACCCCGCCTCTCCCGACGGCACCGACCCGGACGCCACCCGTCCCGGCGCTGTCCCCGTTCCTCAGGAAGGTCCTCACCGGCACCCCTCCGACGACGCCCAGCAGGGCGCGACGCCGGACGAGGACCCGCGACGGCACAGCGGCGGCCACGCGATCCCCCTCTCCGCCCCCGTGGCCGAGGCCGTGGACACCCGCCCTGCCGAGCAGCGGCAACCGTCGGACGCGCCCCTGCCGCCCCAGCCGGCCGCCCCCTCCGGAGCACCCGCGTCTCCTCACGGCGCCACGCCGCCCGAGGACACCGGCACCCCGGACGACGACCAGCCGCCCGCCACCCCCTTCGATCCGAACGCCCCCACCCCCGTCCGCCCAGCGGAGCCCGGCGACGTCCCCGTCTGGCCGCCGCTCCCGCCGCTCCCGCCGGGCGCGACGGACGCGACGGGCGCGACGGCCCCGCAGCGGATCCCCGACCTCCCCTTCTCCCGCGACACCTGGGGCCAGCGCCAGTCCACCAGCCTGGACCTGCCGACCCCGCCCCACGGCCTGGCGGTCACCACGGCGGGCAAGGGCACGGCCGGAGGCGGCCCGGCGTTCCCGCCGGGGGCGTTCAAGCAGGCCCCGTTCCAGATCCCGCCCCCACCCCCGCCCCCCTCGGGCGGCGGGAAGCGGGCGCTGCTGGTCACCCTGGGCGCCCTCGCCCTGGTCGGCGTCGCCACCGGCGGTTTCTTCGCCTATCAGGCGGTGAGCGACCCGGCCCCCACCACGGCCGCCGCCCGCACCGGCCCCCCGTCCGGCCAGGACGGGCAAGGTCAGGGGCAGGGCCAGGGCCAGCCCCAGCAGACCGCCGTCACCAGCGACGGCCCCGGCGCGTCCGTTCTCGACTCGGAGCAGAGCGACCCGCAGAAGCTGTCGCTGTCGGAGGCGTTCCCGAAGAAGAAGGTGAGCGCGGCGGGCACGACGTTCAAACGGGTCAAGGCCGGCATGGAGACGACCTGCGACAAGGCCGCCACCGGCGCCTTCGCCGACGCGCTGAAGGCGCAGAGCTGCACCCGCGTCCTCCGCGCCACCTACGTGGACAGCAAGAAGCGCTACGCGGTCACCACGGGCATCGCGGTCCTGCCGACCAAGGAAGCCGCCACCGCCGTCGACCAGACGAAGGACCTCGGGAAGAACGTCTGGTTCCGCCCGCTGCCCGGCCCCAAGGGCTCGGGCGGCGATCGGGTGCAGATCGCCGGCGGGTACGCGGCCGGCCTCGTCTGGGGCCGCTACATCGTCTTCAGCTACGCCACGTACGCCGACGGCCGCACCCCGGCCGACAACGAGAAGACGCTGCCGAAGGTCAGCGGCGCCTTCCGCGACGAGACCTCACTCGTCCTGGAGCGCCGCGTCACCGGCGGCTGAGGCCGCGTCGCCGGGGACCGGCAGGGTGCGCACCCGCCGCGTGGCCGCCGCCCGCGCGGCGAGCTCGGCGTCCGGCGGGTAGCCCACCTCCTCCAGGCACAGCCCGTGGGCGGGCGCGACGTGCACGCCCGAGTCGCGTACGGCCCGGACCAGCACCTGTCCGGGCCACTCCACCGGCCGCCGCCCGTCGCCGGCCGCCAGCAGCGACCCGACCAGCGCCCGCACCATCGAGTGGCAGAACGCGTCGGCCACGACGGTGGCCACCAGCACGCCGCCGGGCTCGCGCACCCAGTCGAGCCGCCGCAGCTCCCGGATGGTCGTGGCGCCCTCGCGCTTCTTGCAGAAGGCCGCGAAGTCGTGCTCGCCGAGCAGCCGGGCCGCGGCCGCGTTGAGCGCGTCGAGGTCGAGGGGGCGGTTGTGCCAGACGATCTCGTGCCGCCGCAGCGGGTCCACTCCGCCCACCGTGTCGCACACCCGGTACGCGTACCGCCGGAACGTCGCCGAGAACCGTGCGTCAAAGCCCTCAGGAGCCACGCTGACGCGATGAACCCGTACATCGAGGGGCAGAACCCCACCCAGCCGCCGAACGAGCGCAGCGAGCCGCTCCGCCGTGCCGAGCGGTCCCCGGTTGCCGTCCAGCTCGGCGAGGGCGTCGTCCGGCACGTCCAGATGGGCGACCTGGCCGCGGGCGTGCACGCCGGCGTCCGTCCGCCCGGCCACGGTCAGCGTCGCGGGCTCGCCGAGGCGCAGGATCCGGCCGAGCGCCTGTTCGAGCTCGCCCTGGACGGTACGCCGCCCGGGCTGCCGGGCCCAGCCGGAGAACTCGCTCCCGTCGTACGCGAGGTCGAGGCGGAGCCGTACCACGATGAATCCCCCTGAGAGAGCAAAGGGCCCGGCCCCCCGTGGAGGGGTCCGGGCCCGATACGTCCTGCCTGAAAGATCAGGCTTCGTCCTTCTTCTCCGCGTCCTTCTTCTCCGCGTCGCCGGCGCCCTCGGCGGCCTGAGCCTCCGGAGCCTCGGCGGTCTCGGCCTTGGGCTCCTCGGCGGCGTCGGCCTCGGCGGCCTCGGACTTCGGGGCCTCCTCGGTCGCCGGAGCGGCGGCCGGGGCGGCGGGAGCCTCGGTGCGGCGGGTCGTGACGGCGTTCAGCGGCTCGGTCACCAGCTCGATGATCGCCATGGGGGCGTTGTCGCCCTTACGCGGACCGATCTTGGTGATCCGGGTGTAGCCACCGGGACGCTCGGCGAACGTCGTCGCGATCTCGGTGAAGAGGTGGTGAACGACGCCCTTGTCCCTGACGACGGTCAGGACCTGGCGACGGTTGTGGATGTCGCCCTTCTTCGCCTTGGTGATCAGGCGCTCCGCGACCGGACGCAGGCGCTTGGCCTTCGCGACCGTCGTACGGATCTTGCCGTGCCGGAACAGGTCCGTCGCCAGGTTGGCCAGGATCAGCCGCTCGTGCGCCGGGCTGCCGCCAAGACGGGCACCCTTGGTGGGCTTGGGCATGGGATTCTCTCCTCGGAGTCAACCCGCCCCGGCCGTGCCAGGTACCGGAGTCGGGCCGCCAGGCCCCCTGCTTGCCAGGGGGCCCGCGCTATCAGTGTGTGATCAGTACTGCTCGGTCTCGACGTACGCGCTGTCGTCGTCGTCGTAGCCGCCGCCGGCCACCGCGCTCGGGTCGAACCCGGGCGGGGAGTCCTTGAGCGACAGCGACATCTCGTGCAGCTTCTGCTTGACCTCTTCGATCGACTTGGCGCCGAAGTTCCTTATGTCGAGCAGGTCCTGCTCGCTCCGCGCGACGAGCTCGCCCACGGTGTGGATGCCCTCGCGCTTGAGGCAGTTGTACGAGCGGACGGTGAGGTTGAGCTCCTCGATCGGCAGCGCCAGGTCGGCCGCCAGGGCGGCGTCGGTGGGCGACGGGCCGATGTCGATGCCCTCGGCCTCGACGTTGAGCTCACGGGCCAGGCCGAAGAGCTCGACGAGGGTCTTGCCGGCGGAGGCCACCGCGTCGCGGGGCTTCATGGCGGGCTTGGTCTCGACGTCGAGGATGAGCCGGTCGAAGTCGGTCCGCTGCTCGACTCGGGTGGCCTCGACCTTGTAGGTGACCTTGAGCACCGGGGAGTAGATCGAGTCGATCGGGATGCGACCGATCTCCTGGCCCGGCTGCTTGTTCTGGGCGGCGGAGACGTAGCCGCGGCCGCGCTCGACGGTCAGCTCCATCTCCAGCTTGGCCTTGCCGTTGAGCGTCGCGATGCGCAGCTCGGGGTTGTGCACCTCGACACCGGCCGGAGGCGCGATGTCGGCGGCGGTGACCTCGCCCGGGCCCTGCTTGCGCAGGTACATCACGACCGGCTCGTCGTGCTCGGAGGAGACGACCAGTTCCTTGAGGTTGAGGATGATGTCGGTGACGTCTTCCTTGACCCCGGGAACGGTCGAGAACTCGTGCAGCACGCCCTCGATGCGGATGCTCGTCACGGCCGCGCCCGGAATGGACGACAGCAGCGTGCGACGCAGCGAGTTGCCGATGGTGTAACCGAAGCCCGGCTCCAGCGGCTCGATCACGAACCGGGACCGGGTGTCGTCGAGCGACTCTTCCAGGAGAGTCGGGCGCTGAGCGATCAGCATGTGCGGGTTCTCCCCTTTTTCGTGTGGCGCCCGCTATATGACACCACTCCGATGAAAAGCGTAGCCGAGGTACGGCGAACCGCACCTCGGCCGAGGCTCACTTCGAGTAGTACTCGACGATGAGCTGCTCCTGGACCTGGGTGTCGATCTGCTGCCGGACGGGCAGCTGGTGCACCAGGACGCGGAGCTTGTCCGGCACGACGCCCAGCCAGGCCGGGATCGTGCGGTCGCCGGCCGTGGCCCGCGCGACCTCGTACGGCATGAGGTTGCGCTTGTTCTCGCGGACCTCGATGATGTCGTGCTCCCGGACCAGGTAGGACGGGATGTCGACCTTCTTGCCGTTCACCAGGATGTGCCCGTGACGGACCTGCTGGCGGGCGGCGTCGCGCGACTGGGCGAAACCGGCGCGGTAGACCACGTTGTCGAGGCGGCTCTCCAGGATCTGGAGCAGCACCTCACCGGTCTTGCCAGTCTTGCGGGAGGCTTCCTCGTAGTAGTTGTGGAACTGCTTCTCGAGGACGCCGTAGATGCGGCGGGTCTTCTGCTTCTCACGAAGCTGAAGCTGGTACTCGGACTCCTTGGGACGTCCGCGGCCGTGCTCACCCGGCGGGTAAGGACGGATCTCGATGGGGCACTTGGCGGATTCGCACTTGCTGCCCTTGAGGAAGAGCTTGGTCTTCTCGCGGCGGCACAGCTTGCAGTCCGCGCCCGTGTAACGAGCCATGTGTCTCTATCTCCTGCGCTATCTCAGACGCGGCGGCGCTTGGGCGGCCGGCAACCGTTGTGCGGAACCGGGGTGACGTCCTGGATCGAGCCCACTTCGAGGCCGGTGGCCTGCAGCGAGCGGATCGCGGTCTCACGGCCGGAGCCGGGACCCTTGACGAAGACGTCGACCTTGCGCATGCCGTGCTCCATGGCGCGGCGGGCGGCGTTCTCGGCGGCCATCTGGGCGGCGAACGGGGTGGACTTACGGGAGCCCTTGAAACCCACGTGGCCGGCGCTGGCCCAGGAGATCACGTTCCCGCTGGGGTCGGTGATCGAGACGATCGTGTTGTTGAACGTGCTCTTGATGTGGGCGTGCCCGTGAGCGACGTTCTTCTTCTCCTTGCGGCGCACCTTCTTCGGCGCGCCCTGACGGCTCTTAGGAGGCATTGTTTGCCGTTACTCCTGAGGTCTTCGGTCCAGCGGCTGCGAGGACTACTTCTTACCGGGCTTCTTCTTGCCGGCGACGGTCTTCTTCTTGCCCTTGCGGGTGCGCGCGTTGGTCTGCGTGCGCTGACCGTGCACGGGCAGGCCCTTGCGGTGCCGGATGCCCTGGTAGCAACCGATCTCGATCTTGCGACGGATGTCGGCCTGGACCTCGCGGCGCAGGTCACCCTCGATCTTGAAGTTCGCCTCGATGTAGTCACGCATCGGGACGAGCTCGGTGTCGCTGAGCTGGTGGACGCGAAGGTCCCCGCTGACACCGGTGGCCTCGAGGATCTCCTGGGCGCGGGTGCGGCCGATCCCGTAAATGTAGGTGAGAGCGATCTCCAGCCGCTTGTCGCGGGGGAGGTCGACGCCAACCAGGCGAGCCATGGTCGGGCATTCTCCTTTTCTGTGGCGGAGGTCTTGCGCCGCACTACCCCTCCCCATGCCCGGGGTGAGGGCCCCGGCCTCCGACCGGGGGTCTCCTGAACGGTTCGACCGAAAGGCCGCCTGCTCAGGCGTGAAACGCGCTAACTGACTGGAGGCTTCTCATGCGTCGAGCCCGCTCCCGCGATCGGGGCGGACTCGGAGAAGCCTTGCGGCGACTTAGCCCTGGCGCTGCTTGTGGCGCAGGTTGTCGCAGATCACCATGACGCGACCGTGCCGGCGGATCACCTTGCACTTGTCGCAGATCTTCTTGACGCTCGGCTTTACCTTCATTGTCCTTTGTTCCTCAGACGTCTTACTTGTATCGGTAGACGATCCGCCCACGACTGAGGTCGTAGGGGCTCAGCTCAACGACTACCCGGTCGTCCGGCAGAATCCGGATGTAGTGCATCCGCATCCGTCCGCTGATGTGGGCCAGGACCTTATGGCCGTTGTCGAGCTGCACCCGGAACATGGCGTTCGGGAGCGACTCGACCACAGTGCCCTCGATCTCGATGGCGCCGTCTTTCTTGGCCAAAGAATTCCTCGCGTTTCACTGATCGGTCGTCTGAGGCTCCGGTTCACTACGCAGCCGCGACCTTCACGCTTCGGAGAGAGCGGCGATCAGCGAGGACCGCCGACGCGTGACAAGTCATAGTGAGCCGACTAAGGAGTGTACGACACCTGAGCCAAAAACGCGAAACGCGTGCCAGGTGTCCTGACACAACCATGTAAGAGTGTACCCCACCCGCACAGCCCGAAAGGCCCGCCAGGGGAGAGAGCCCGGCGGACCTTTCCGGAAGGGGACGATCAGTAGATGCGGTGCGTGGGCCCGCAGTATTTCGTGGGGCCGCCCCAGCAGGTGTAGGTGTACAGCTTCTTGATGCCCGGCTGCGACCAGGTCTCGTGGTACGAGCCGTTCCAGCCGCGGTAGAAGGAGTGCCAGTTCCCGCCCGAGTAGTACTTGAACCAGACGTAGCCCTTCTTCGGCGTCGACTCCTTGCCGTACCAGTGGGTGTACACCCGGCCGCCGGACTTCCAGGTCTTGCCGTAGGTGTAGGCCTTGCGGTTGCTGGAGTAGTACTTGCCCCAGCTCTTCACCGAACTGGCCGTGGTCTGCGAGGTGGCCGCCTGGGCGGCGGGGGCGGCGAGGGTGAGGCCGGTGACGGCGATCGAGCCGGCGAGGGCGGCGGCCGCGAACAGCTTGCGCATCTTGGGTTCCTCCGGTGAGTGGTGTTGCCGACACCGCTCACGTTAGGAATCCGGACTTGTCCGTACTGCGGATGAATGCACACAGTGCACTAGTGCACAAATCCCTACTGCTGCTGCTTGGGCTGGTTGTTGCCGAAGATGGTGCTGATCAGCAGGATCACGCCCCACGGGCCCATGACCCACAACGGCCAGGGATAGACGTCACCGTTGGAGGTGGAGCTCACGATTAACCAGATCACCCAGTTGATGCCGCTGGCCATCGCCCACGCGCCCCACGCCGCCTTGATGCCCGCGTGCGCGTCGCGCTTCTTCTCGATCTCCTTCGAGACCTTGGGGCGGTTTCGGAGGTCGACCTCCGGCAGGTCGGCGGTCAGCCTGGCCAGCTCACCGTAGGTCTTGGACTTGTAGAGCTGTTCGAGCCGCTCGTTGAACTCGTCCATGGTGATGCGGCCCTGGGCCGTGTGCTCGCGGAGGACGGCGGCGACCCGGTCGCGGTCGCCGTCCGAGGCTCGCATCTCAGGGCTGTTCGCCATCCCACCACTCCCGGTTCAGTTCTGCGAGTGTCCTCCGAGGCGAGATTCGCCCCCGTCCAGGGCGGTAAGCACCCAAGGACCATTATGTGTCACGGCGACGCTGTGTTCGAAGTGCGCGGACGACTTGCCGTCCACGGTCACCACGGTCCACTCGTCGGACAGCACCCGGGTGCGCTCGGTGCCCAGGTTGACCATGGGCTCGATGGCCAGGCACATGCCTTCCTCCAGCACCGGGCCGCGCCCCGGCCGGCCGTGGTTGGCGATCCACGGGTCCATGTGCATCTCGGTGCCGATGCCGTGGCCGCCGTACTCGGGCGGGATGCCGAAGCGGCCCTGCGACTTGACGTACTTCTCGATCTCGAAGCCGATGTCGGACAGGTGCCGGCCGGGCCGCAGCGCCGCGATGCCGCGCCACATGGCCTCCTCGGTCACCCGCATCAGCTCGGTCAGCTTCGGGTCCACCTCGCCGACCGGGACCGTCACGGCCGAGTCGCCGTGCCAGCCGTCCAGGATGGCGCCGCAGTCGATGGAGATGACGTCGCCCTCGCGCAGCTTGCGGGCGTCGGTGGGGATGCCGTGGACCACCTCGTCGTTGACCGAGGCGCAGATCGTCGCGGGGAAGCCCTGGTAGCCCTTGAACGACGGGATCGCGCCCTCGTCCCTGATCGCCTTCTCGGCGATGGAGTCGAGGTCGAGCGGCGTCATCCCCGGCTCGACCGAGCGCTTCAGCAGGTCCAGCGTGCGCCCGACGACCAGCCCGGCCGCGCGCATCTTCTCCAGCTGCTCCGGCGACTTGATCTGGATGCCGTGCCGGTTCCTCTTGAACATGTTCTGCCCCCCATGGGTCTCAACGGGCCACATCGGGGGCCCAATTCCCCCACAATAGCCGCGAGGTGGCACGGAAACCCGTGCCACCTCCGCCTTGTCGATGCCGCAGCTAGCCCATGTAAGGGCTGATCGCCTCCATGGCCCGCCCGGTGACCTCCTCCACGGGGCCGGTCGCGTCGACCCCCACGAGGATGCCCTCCTCCGCGTAGTAGGAGACCAGCGGCGCGGTCTGCTCCTGGTAGACCTCCAGCCGGTGCCGGACGGTCTCCTCTTTGTCGTCGTCCCGCTGGAAGAGCACGCCCCCGCACGCGTCGCACCTGTCGTCCTTCTTGTCGTCGAAGTCGACGTGCCAGATGCGGCCGCACTGGCTGCAGGTGCGCCGGCCGGCCAGCCGCCTGACCACCTCGTCGTCGTCCACGACCAGCTCCAGGACCAGGTCGAGCGCCTGGCCCCAGTCCTTGAGCATGTCGCGCAGGATCTCCGCCTGCGCGACGTTCCTCGGGAACCCGTCGAGCAGGAAACCGTCCTGCGCGTCGGGCTCGGACAGGCGGTCGCGGACCATGGCGATGGTGACCTCGTCGGGCACCAGGTCGCCGCGGTCCATGTAGGTCTTGGCCAGCTTGCCGAGGTCCGTGCCGCCGGAGACGTTGGCACGGAAGATGTCACCTGTCGAGATCTTCGGGATGGACAGGTTCGATGCGATGTACTGGGCCTGAGTCCCCTTACCCGCTCCGGGAGGCCCCACCAGGACGAGACGCACTACCGCAGGAAGCCTTCGTAGTTACGCTGCTGCAGCTGGCTCTCGATCTGCTTAACCGTGTCCAGGCCCACGCCTACCATGATCAGGATACTCGTCCCTCCGAACGGGAAGTTCTGGCTCGCACCGGACACCGCGAGAGCGACGATCGGGACCATGGAGATGAGACCCAGATAGAGCGACCCCGGAGCCGTCAGGCGGGTGAGCACGAAGTTGAGGTACTCAGCCGTCGGGCGACCGGGGCGGATGCCCGGAATGAACCCACCGTACTTCTTCATGTTGTCGGCGACTTCAGCGGGGTTGAACGTAATCGACACGTAGAAGTACGTGAAGAAGATGATCAGCAGGAAGAACGTGGCCATGTAGATCGGCGTGTCGCCGGTGGCGAGGTTCGTCGAGATCCACCTGATGACCGCGTTGTCGCTCGTCTGGAAGAGCGAGGTCACCAGCTGCGGCAGGTAGAGCAGCGAGGACGCGAAGATCACCGGGATGATGCCGGCCTGGTTGACCTTCAGCGGGATGTAGGTCGAGGTGCCGCCGTACATCCGCCGGCCGACCATGCGCTTGGCGTACTGGACCGGGATGCGGCGCTGCGCCTGCTCGACGAAGACCACCGCGGCGATCATGAAGACGCCGACCACCATGACCACCGTGAAGGTGAAGGGGTTGGCCTTGAAGATGTTGACCAGCTCGGACGGGAAGACCGCCACGACCTGGGTGAAGATCAGGATCGACATGCCGTTGCCGACGCCGCGGTCGGTGATCAGCTCACCCAGCCACATGATGACCGAGGTGCCCGCCGTCATGATGACGACCATCGTGACGATGCTGAAGATGTCGTCAGGGTCGAGCAGCACGCTCTGCTGACAGTTCGGGAAGAGCTGACCCGTGCGGGCCAGGGCGATGAAGGCCGTCGACTGCAGGACCGCGAGGCCGATGGTCAGATAACGCGTGTACTGCGTGATCTTGGTCTGGCCGGCCTGGCCTTCCTTCTTCAGCGCCTCCAGTCGTGGAATGACCACGACGAGCAGCTGGAGAATGATGCTCGCGGTGATGTACGGCATGATGCCCAGCGCGAACACTGAAAGTTTCAGGAGGGCGCCACCGCTGAACAGCTGCACCATCCCGTAGATGTTGCCGGTCTCCTGATCAGCGCGCGCCTGGTTGAAACAGGCGGCCAGATTCTGGACGTGAACTCCCGGAGTCGGAAGAACCGAGCCGAGACGGAAAAGCGCGATGATGCCCAGCGTGAAGAGCAACTTCTTGCGCAGGTCCGGCGTCCGGAACGCCCGGGTAAACGCGGTCAGCACGGTCCCTCCTGCGCGCCTATGAGGCGAATTGAGTATGCGATGGTGCGGGGATCTGCCATCTGAGTCTCATTGTCAGAACGAGCCGGACAGAAGCCTGCCGTCTCGCGAACTCTAACGCACTACGGGCGTGGGAGCCCATTGTCAGGGCCCCCACGCCTCGTCATAGCGTTACTACAGCTCGGTAACGGAGCCACCGGCGGCGGCGATCTTCTCCTTCGCCGCGGACGAGAAGGCGTGCGCCTGCACGTTGACCGCGACGGAGATCTCACCGGTGCCGAGGACCTTCACGAGCTGGTTCTTGCGAACAGCACCCTTGGCGACCAGCGCCTCGACGGTGACCTCGCCACCCTCGGGGAACAGCTCACCGATCCGGTCCAGGTTGACGACCTGGTAGGTCGTCTTGAACAGGGCGTTGGAGAAGCCCTTGAGCTTCGGCAGACGCCTCTGCAGCGGCACCTGGCCACCCTCGAAGCCCGGGAGCATCGTGGTGCGGGCGTGCGTGCCCTTGGTGCCCCGACCGGCCGTCTTGCCCTTGGACGCCTCGCCGCGACCCTTGCGGATCTTGGACTTGTTGGCGCCCGGAGCCGGACGGAGGTCGTGAATCTTGAGCGGAGCCTTGTCAGTCATGACTAGTCGACCTCTTCCACCTCGACGAGGTGCGTCACCACGGAGACCATCCCGCGAATCTCGGGACGGTCCTCCTTGACGACGACGTCGCCGATTCGCTTCAGGCCAAGCGAACGCAGCGAGTCACGCTGGTTCTGCTTGCCACCGATCTTCGAGCGAACCTGAGTGATCTTCAGGCGTGCCATGACTAGCTCACCGCCTTAGCGGCCGCGGCCTCCGCCAGGCCCTCGCGCTGAGCCTTGAGCATGGCGGCCGGAGCCACGTCCTCGATCGGCAGGCCACGGCGGGCGGCGATCTCCTCGGGGCGCGAAAGGCCCTTCAGCGCGGCCACGGTGGCGTGCACGATGTTGATCGGGTTGTCGGAGCCGAGCGACTTCGACAGGACGTCGTGGATGCCGGCGCACTCCAGCACCGCGCGCACCGGGCCACCGGCGATGACGCCGGTACCGGCCGAGGCCGGACGCAGGAAGACGACACCGGCCGCCTCCTCGCCCTGCACGGTGTGCGGGATGGTGCCCTGGATGCGGGGCACCTTGAAGAAGTGCTTCTTGGCCTCTTCGACGCCCTTGGCGATGGCCGCGGGCACTTCCTTGGCCTTGCCGTAGCCGACGCCGACCAGGCCGTTGCCGTCACCGACGACGACGAGGGCGGTGAAGCTGAAGCGACGACCACCCTTCACGACCTTGGCCACTCGGTTGATCTTCACTACGCGCTCGATGTACGAGACGCCCTTGTCGGCGGCGCCACCGCGGCGATCGTCACGACGGTCCCGCCGCTCGCCACCGGTGCCGCCACCGCGACGCGGAGCTGCAGCCATCAGTGGTTCCTCATCTCAGCATTTGCGGTCATCAGAATTCGAGCCCACCTTCGCGGGCGCTGTCCGCCAGCGCGGCGATGCGCCCCGCGTAGCGGTTGCCACCGCGGTCGAAGACGACCTTGGTGATCCCGGCTTCCTTGGCCCGCTGAGCGAGGAGCTCGCCGACCTTCTTCGCCTTCTCGGTCTTGTCCGCCTCCAGCGTGCGCAGCGAGGGGTCCATGGTGGACGCGCTCACCAGCGTGTGGCCGACGGAGTCGTCCACGATCTGGACGAACATGTGACGGGTCGAGCGGTTGACGACCAGGCGCGGACGCTCGGCCGTACCGACGACGAACTTGCGGACGCGGCGGTGACGGCGGGCCCGCGAGACGGTGCGGGCAGCCGTGTGCTTGCTGAACGCAGTCTTCGGAGCCATGCCTACTTACCAGCCTTTCCGACCTTGCGGCGGATCTGTTCGCCCTGGTAGCGCACGCCCTTGCCCTTGTACGGGTCAGGCTTGCGCAGCTTGCGGATGTTCGCGGCGACCTCGCCGACCTTCTGCTTGTCGATGCCGTCCACGTGGAACAGCGTCGGCTTCTCGACGCGGAAGGTGACGCCCTCGGGGGCGTCCACGATGACCGGGTGGCTGAAGCCCAGGGAGAACTCCAGCTGCGTCGGGCCCTTGGCCTGGACGCGGTAACCGACGCCGACGATCTCCAGGGACTTCGAGTAGCCCTGGGTCACGCCCTGCACCATGTTGGCGATGAGCGTGCGCGAGAGGCCGTGCAGGGCACGGACCTTGTTCTCGTCGTTGGGACGGGTGACGGCGATGGAGCCGTCGTCGTCGCGACCCACCTGAATGGGCTCCGCGACGTTGTGAGTAAGCGTGCCCTTAGGGCCCTTCACCTGAACGCTCTGGCCGTCGATCGTGATGTCCACGCCACTGGGCACAGGGATGGGCAGCCGTCCGATACGCGACATGCTGGGTTCCTCCCCTCTACCAGACGTAGGCGAGGACTTCCCCGCCCACGCCACGCTTGCCGGCCTGCTTGTCGGTCATGAGGCCGTGGGACGTCGAGATGATCGCGACGCCCAGCCCGCCCAGGACTCGAGGCAGATTGTCCTTCTTCGCATAGACCCGCAGGCCGGGCTTGGAAACCCGGCGCAGACCCGCGAGCGACCGCTCACGGGTCGGCCCGAACTTGAGCTCCACGACAAGGTTCTTGCCAACCTTGGCGTCCTCGACGGTCCAGGCCTGGATGTAGCCCTCCTGCTGGAGGATCTCGGCGATGTGCGCCTTGATCTTCGAGTACGGCATCGACACGCTGTCGTGGTACGCCGAATTCGCGTTGCGCAGACGCGTGAGCATGTCTGCGATCGGGTCGGTCATCGTCATGGCCAGTGGCCTTCCTCGCCGCGGTTTCCAGTCGGCCAAGCAGCGCTCTGCCGGTGGACCTTCGGCGTGGTCACGGACGCCCGCACCGGGCGTCCTGATCCTTGTACTACGAAAATATGAGTGCCTGGTGAGCGGCACAGCCGCCCACCAGGTTACCTACCAGCTCGACTTGGTGATGCCGGGCAGCTCGCCACGGTGCGCCATCTCGCGGAAGCACACGCGGCAGAGCCCGAACTTCCTGTAGACGGCGCGGGGACGGCCGCACCGCGAGCACCGGGTGTAGGCCCGGACCTCGAACTTCTGCTTGCGCCCCGCCTTGGCGATCAGCGACTTCTTCGCCATTGGATCAGGCCTCCTTGAACGGGAAGCCGAGGAGCTTCAGCAGCGCCCGGCCCTGGTCGTCGTTGGTCGCGGTGGTCACGATCGTGATGTCCATGCCGCGCGGCCGGTCGACCTTGTCCTGGTCGACCTCGTGGAACATGACCTGCTCGGTCAGACCGAAGGTGTAGTTCCCGTTGCCGTCGAACTGCTTGGGCGAAAGGCCGCGGAAGTCACGGATACGGGGCAGCGCGAGCGCGAGCAGCCGGTCCAGGAACTCCCACATGCGGTCGCCGCGCAGCGTGACGTGCGCGCCGATCGGCATGCCCTCACGCAGCTTGAACTGCGCGATGGACTTGCGGGCCCGGACGACGGCCGGCTTCTGGCCGGTGATCACGGTGAGGTCGCGAACGGCGCCCTCGATCAGCTTGGAGTCGCGAGCCGCCTCGCCGACACCCATGTTGACCTTGATCTTGACCAGGCCGGGGGTCTGCATGACGTTCTTGATGTCGAACTGCTCGCGCAGCTGCGCCGCGATCTCCTCGCGGTACTTCGTCTTGAGCCGGGGCGTCGGGCGCTCGGTCTCAGTGGTCGTGGCAGTCATCAGCTGTCCTCACCCGTCTTCTCGTCGGCCTTCTTCTCGTCGGCCTTCTTGTCGGCGGGCTTGTCGTCCTTGAGCCTCTTCACGTTCGAGACGTGGATGGGGCCCTCCATGGTCTGCACGCCGCCCGTCTTGGCGCCGCGCGGACCCTGGTGGGTCTCCTTCGCGTGCTTCTTGATCATGTTGACGCCCTCGACGACCACACGGTCCTCGCCCGGGAGCGCGGCGATGACCCGGCCCTTGGCGCCCTTGTCCTTGCCGGCGATGACCTCGACCAGGTCACCCTTCTTCACATGCAGCTTCGGCATTACAGCACCTCCGGGGCGAGCGAGATGATGCGCATGAACTTCTTGTCACGCAGCTCGCGGCCGACCGGGCCGAAGATACGAGTGCCACGAGGGTCACCGCTGTCCTTGATGATGACGGCGGCGTTCTCGTCGAAGCGGATGTAGGAGCCGTCGGGCCGGCGCCGCTCCTTGACCGTGCGGACGATGACGGCCTTGACCACGTCGCCCTTCTTGACGCCCGTGCTGCCCGGCAGCGCGTCCTTGACAGTGGCGACGATCACGTCGCCGATACCGGCGTAGCGTCGGCCCGAGCCGCCGAGCACACGGATGCAAAGGATCTCCTTCGCGCCCGTGTTGTCGGCGACCTTGAGCCGCGACTCCTGCTGGATCACGTTAACTCCTGTTAGTCGCGCCGGTTCTCATCGCTGAGCCTGGCGGAACCTGATGTTGTCTTGTTCCCACGGCCACAGCCCCGCTGGGGCCGCACCGCAGGCGACGCGAGGCCCCGGAGGACCCCGCGTCCTTGGACGCCGTCATGGGGGCTCTGAAGAGCCCCCACGGGGCGCGGTATATGCGAGAGGGCCTTACTTGGCCTTCTCGAGGATCTCCACGACCCTCCACCGCTTGGTGGCGGAGAGGGGGCGGGTCTCCATCAGCAGCACGCGGTCGCCGACGCCACAGGCGTTGGCCTCGTCGTGCGCCTTGTACTTGGTCGTCCGGCGGATGACCTTGCCGTACAGGCGGTGCTTGACGCGGTCCTCGACGGCGACGACGACGGTCTTGTCCATCTTGTCGCTGACGACGAGGCCCTCGCGCACCTTGCGGAAGTTCCGCTGGGTGCCCTCGGCCTCGGCCGCGCCGGCCTCGGTGCTGGTGGTGGTCTCGTCAGCCATCGCTCGACTCCTTCTCGACCGTGACGATGCCGAGCTCCCGCTCGCGCATCACGGTGTAGATACGGGCGATCTCGCGGCGGACGGCCCGCAGCCGCCCGTGGCTCTCCAACTGACCGGTCGCCGCCTGGAAGCGGAGGTTGAACAGCTCCTCCTTCGCCTCCTTCAGCTTCTGGACCAGGGTGTCCTGGTCCTCGAGCCGCAGCTCGCCGGCGGTCAGGCCCTGTGCCATCACGCCTCACCCACTTCACGCTTAACGATCTTGCACTTCATCGGGAGCTTGTGGATCGCACGCTGAAGCGCCTCGCGAGCGATCGGCTCCGCCACGCCGGACAGCTCGAACATCACGCGTCCGGGCTTGACGTTGGCGATCCACCACTCCGGCGAACCCTTACCGGAACCCATGCGGGTCTCGGCCGGCTTCTTCGTGAGCGGACGGTCGGGGTAGATGTTGATCCACACCTTGCCGCCACGGCGGATGTGACGGGTCATGGCGATACGAGCCGACTCGATCTGGCGGTTGGTCACGTAGGAGTGCTCAACGGCCTGAATGCCGAACTCGCCGAACACGACCCTGGTGCCGCCCTTGGCGGCTCCGCTGCGGTCGGGCCGGTGCTGCTTGCGGTGCTTGACCCTGCGCGGGATCAGCATGGTCAGCTCCCTTCAGCACCCGGCTGCGCGGCCGGGCCGGTCTCGGGGGCGGCCTGCGCGGCCGCCTCGGTGCGGGGGGCGCGGCCGCCGCGACGTGCGCGGTCGCCGCCACGGCGCGGACGGTCGCCGCCACCGCGACGGTCGTCACGCTCACGGCGCTGGCCGGCCCGGGCGCCGGCGGCAGCCGCCTCGCGCTCGGCGCGGCTGGTCGGAGCCTCGCCCTTGTAGATCCAGACCTTCACGCCGATGCGGCCGAAGGTAGTGCGGGCCTCGTAGAAGCCATAGTCGATGTCCGCGCGGAGGGTGTGCAGCGGCACGCGGCCCTCGCGGTAGAACTCCGACCGGGACATCTCGGCGCCGCCCAGACGACCGGAGCACTGGACACGGATGCCCTTGGCGCCGGACTTCATGGCCGACTGCATCGCCTTGCGCATGGCGCGGCGGAACGAGACACGGCTGGACAGCTGCTCGGCCACGCCCTGCGCGACGAGCTGCGCGTCGATCTCCGGGTTCTTGACCTCGAGGATGTTGAGCTGGACCTGCTTCTTGGTCAGCTTCTCCAGGTCACCGCGAATGCGGTCGGCCTCGGCGCCGCGACGGCCGATCACGATGCCGGGACGCGCGGTGTGGATGTCCACCTGCACGCGGTCCGTGGTGCGCTCGATCTCGACCTTGGAGATGCCGGCCCGCTCCATGCCCTTCTGGAGCATGCGGCGGATCGACACGTCCTCGGCGACGTAGGACTTGTACAGCTTGTCGGCGTACCACCGGCTCTTGAAGTCGGTCGTGATGCCGAGGCGGAACCCGTGCGGGTTAACCTTCTGGCCCACTATCGGGTCCTTCCCTTCGGCTCGCGGGACTCCACGATCACGGTGATGTGGCTCGTCCGCTTGTTGATCCGATAGGCACGACCCTGTGCACGCGGGCGGAACCGCTTCAGCGTCGGGCCCTCGTCGACCCAGGCCCGGCTGACGACGAGCGTCTGCGGGTCGAGGTCGAAGTTGTGCTCGGCGTTCGCCATGGCGCTGCTGAGCACCTTGTAGATCGGCTCGCTCGCCGACTGGGGAGCGAACTGCAGCACGGCCTGCGCCTCCGAAGCGGGCAGCCCGCGAATGAGGTCCACCACACGGCGGGCCTTCTGGGGCGTGACGCGGACGAACCGCGCCTGAGCCCTGGCTTCCATCGCTTACTCCTCTGAATGCTTCTGAAGGCGTCTATCGCCGGCTGCGCCGGTCTTCCTTGACGTGGCTGCGGAACGTCCGCGTCGGGGCGAACTCTCCGAGCTTGTGGCCGATCATCGACTCGGTGACGAACACCGGGACGTGCTTACGGCCGTCGTGCACGGCGATCGTGTGCCCGAGCATGTCGGGAACGATCATGGAGCGCCGCGACCACGTCTTGATGACGTTCTTGGTGCCCTTCTCGTTCTGGGCGTCCACCTTCTTCTGCAGGTGGTCGTCCACGAAGGGACCCTTCTTAAGGCTACGTGGCATTTCGGCTGCTCCTACCGCTTCTTCCTCTTGCTGCGACGCCGGATGATCAGCCGGTCGCTGGCCTTGTTCGCCTGGCGGGTGCGGCCCTCGGGCTTGCCCTTCGGGTTCACCGGGTGGCGACCACCGGAGGTCTTGCCCTCACCACCACCGTGCGGGTGGTCGACGGGGTTCATCGCGACACCGCGGACGGTGGGGCGCTTGCCCTTCCACCGCATACGGCCGGCCTTGCCCCAGTTGATGTTGGCCTGCTCGGCGTTGCCGACCTGGCCGACCGTCGCCCGGCAGCGCACGTCGACCATGCGCATCTCACCGGACGGCATACGCAGGGTGGCGTACTGGCCTTCCTTGGCGAGCAGCTGGATCTGGGCGCCGGCGGAGCGACCGAGCTTGGCGCCGCCGCCCGGACGGAGCTCCACCGCGTGGATGAAGGTACCGGTCGGGATGTTGCGCAGCGGCAGGCAGTTGCCCGTCTTGATGTCGGCCGCGGGGCCGTTCTCGATGCGGTCGCCCTGCTTGAGGCCCGTCGGCGCGATGATGTAGCGCTTCTCACCGTCGGCGTAGTGCAGCAGAGCGATGTTGGCGGTGCGGTTGGGGTCGTACTCGATGTGAGCGACCTTCGCCGGGATGCCGTCCTTGTCATGCCTACGGAAGTCAATGATCCGGTAGGCGCGCTTGTGGCCGCCGCCCTGGTGGCGTGCGGTCACCCGGCCGTGCACGTTGCGGCCGCCCTTGTTGTGAAGGGGCGCAAGCAGCGACTTCTCGGGCTCGCTGCGAGTGATCTCGGAGAAGTCCGAGACACTCGATCCGCGGCGACCGGGAGTCGTCGGCTTGTATTTACGGATGCCCATCTTTTTCGTTCATCCTTCGTCGGTTACATGGATGAGCCCGCCGCACGAGCGTGCGGCGGTCTCACCCCGCGGACCTCGGGGGCCCGCTCTATCTTCTGGCTGCTAGCCGATCTGACCGAAGATGTCGATCCGATCGCCCTCGACCAGGCTCACGATCGCGCGCTTGGTGTCGGGACGCTTGCCGTAGCCGGTGCGGGTGCGCTTGCGCTTGCCCTGCCGGTTGATCGTGTTCACGCTGGTGACCTTGACCCCGAAGATCTGCTCGACGGCGATCTTGACCTGGGTCTTGTTCGCGGTCTTCTTCACCAGGAACGTGTACTTGTTGTTCTCGTCGATCAGGCCGTAGCTCTTCTCGGAGACGACCGGCTTGATGATGACGTCGCGCGGGTCGGCGATCTTGTCCATCAGGCCTCTTCCTTCCCGCTGTTGCTCAGGCGAGCGACGACCTGGTCGTAGGCCTCCTGGGTGAAGACCACGTCGTCGTGCACGAGCACGTCGTAGGTGTTGAGCTGCCCGGAGTCCAGCAGGTGGACCTCGGGGGCGTTGCGCAGGCTCAGCCAGGTCAGCTCGTCGGCCTCGTCGACCACGACGAGGACGCGCGGAGCCTGGGTGATCTTGCGCAGGGCCTCCAGCGCCGACTTGGTCTTCGGGGTCTCCCCCGTGACCAGCGAGCTGACCACGTGCACGCGGCCGCCGCTCGCGCGGTCGGACAGCGCACCGCGCAGCGCGGCGGACTTCATCTTCTTGGGCGTGCGCTGGGAGTAGTCGCGCGGCACGGGGCCGTGGACGACGCCACCGCCGGCGAACTGCGGCGCGCGGGTCGAGCCCTGACGGGCGCGGCCGGTGCCCTTCTGGCGGTACGGCTTCTTGCCGCCGCCGGAGACCTCACCACGGGTCTTGGCCTTGTGGGTGCCCTGCCGGCGAGCGGCGAGCTGGGCCACGACCACCTGGTGGATCAGCGGAACGTTGACCTTGGCCCCGAAGATGTCCTCGGGGAGGTCGACGGTGCCGGTCTTCGCGCCGCTGGCGTCGAGGACGTCAATAGTGGTGCTCACTTGGCAGCCCCCTTCTTGGCAGCGGTACGGACGAGGACCAGGCTGCCGTTGGCGCCGGGAATCGCACCCTTGATGAGGATGAGACCCTTCTCGGCGTCCACGGCGTGAACCTTGAGGCTCTGCACGGTGGTGCGGACGTTGCCCATCCGGCCAGCCATGCGCAGACCCTTGAAAACGCGGCCCGGGGTGGCGCAGCCACCGATGGAACCCGGCGAGCGGTGCTTGCGCTGCGTACCGTGCGACGCGCCCAGACCACCGAAGCCGTGCCGCTTCATGACACCGGCGAAGCCCTTGCCCTTGCTCTTGCCCGTCACGTCGACGAACTGGCCGGCCTCGAAGGTGTCGGCCAGCAGCTCCTGGCCGATGGTGTAGTCGCTCGCGTCGTCGGTGCGGATCTCCGCGAAGTAACGGCGCGGGGTGATGTCGTGCTTGCGCAGGTAGTCGCCGAGCGGCTTGTTGACCTTCCGGGGGTCGACCTGCCCGTAGCCGAGCTGGACGGCGGTGTAGCCGTCCTTCTCCGCGGTGCGGACCCGGGTCACCACGCACGGACCGGCCTCGACCACGGTCACCGGTACGATCCGGTTGTCCGCGTCGAAGACCTGGGTCATGCCGAGCTTCTTGCCTAGGACGCCCTTGATCGTCTTAGCCATGTCAGTGCGTTCCCTCAGAGCTTGATCGAAATGTCGACACCCGCGGGGAGGTCGAGCCGCATGAGCGAGTCGACCGTCTTGGGGGTCGGGTCGATGATGTCAATCAGCCGCTTGTGCGTGCGCATCTCGAAGTGCTCGCGGCTGTCCTTGTACTTGTGCGGCGAGCGGATGACGCAGTACACGTTCTTCTCGGTCGGCAGCGGCACCGGGCCCGCGACCTTCGCGCCAGTCCGCGTCACCGTCTCGACGATCTTCTTGGCCGAGCTGTCGATGACCTCGTGGTCATAGGCCTTAAGCCGGATGCGGATCTTCTGTCCCGCCATAGTGGCCTCGGTGTCCTTCGCTGTCGTCTGAAAAAGTATCGTGCGGCCTGTTGCCGCTATGTCAGTGCAGGTCGATGCCTGCTTTGACCCCACGAGGCAGACGTAGTCGATCTGCCTTTTCTTCCGTGATCCGGCAGTGACTTCGGTCACTGGGGCCGAATTCACTGCTGGATCACGGCGCCTTTTGCGCGAGGTCCACGTGGAACGGCGGTCGGGCCCGGGATTCGGGGCCCGACCGCCGCCCCCACGGTCTGGCTACTTGATGATCTTCGTGACCCGACCGGCGCCGACGGTGCGGCCACCCTCACGGATCGCGAACTTCAGGCCTTCCTCCATGGCGATGGGCTGGATCAGCTCAACGCGCATCTCGGTGTTGTCGCCCGGCATGACCATCTCGGTGCCCTCGGGGAGGTTCACCACGCCGGTCACGTCCGTCGTACGGAAGTAGAACTGCGGGCGGTAGTTGTTGAAGAACGGCGTGTGCCGGCCGCCCTCGTCCTTGGACAGGATGTAGACCTGGCCCTCGAACTCGGTGTGCGGGGTGGTCGTGCCCGGCTTGATGATGCACTGGCCGCGCTCGACGTCGTCGCGCTTGATGCCGCGGAGCAGCAGGGCGGCGTTGTCACCGGCGTGACCCTCGTCGAGCATCTTGTTGAACATCTCGATGCTGGTGACGGTGGTCGTCGTCTTCTCCGGCTTGATGCCGATGATGTCGACCTGCTCGTTGACCTTGACGATGCCGCGCTCGATACGGCCGGTGACGACCGTACCGCGACCGGTGATCGAGAAGACGTCCTCGACCGGCATGAGGAACGGCTTCTCCGTCTCACGCGGCGGCTCGGGGACGTTCTCGTCCACGGCGTTCATGAGCTCGATGATGCTGTCGGCCCACTTCTCGTCGCCCTCGAGGGCCTTGAGCGCGGACACACGCACCACGGGCAGGTCGTCGCCGGGGAACTCCTGCGCCGACAGCAGCTCGCGGACCTCGAGCTCGACGAGCTCCAGGATCTCCTCGTCGTCCACCATGTCGGACTTGTTGAGGGCCACGACGATGTAGGGGACGCCGACCTGGCGGGCCAGGAGGACGTGCTCCTTCGTCTGCGGCATCGGGCCGTCGGTGGCGGCGACCACGAGGATGGCGCCGTCCATCTGAGCGGCACCGGTGATCATGTTCTTCACGTAGTCGGCGTGACCGGGGCAGTCCACGTGGGCGTAGTGGCGCTTCTCGGTCTGGTACTCGACGTGCGCGATGGAGATCGTGATGCCGCGAGCCTTCTCCTCCGGCGCCTTGTCGATCTTGTCGAACGGGGTCGCCTTGTTGAGCTCGGGGTAACGGTCGTGAAGCACCTTGGTGATCGCCGCGGTCAGCGTGGTCTTGCCGTGGTCGATGTGTCCAATGGTGCCGATGTTCATGTGCGGCTTGGTCCGCTCGAACTTGGCCTTGCCCACTGGTTCTCTCCTTAGAGAATCTGACTGACTTTCGTCTACACACTCGGGCCCGGGAGAACCCAGACCCCTAGGCGGCGGGGTGGCTCGCACCACCCCGCCAGGGACCGGAACTACTCGCCCCGGGCCTTCGCGACGATCTCCTTGGCGATGCCCGGAGGCACCTCCGCGTAGGAGTCGAACTGCATGCTGTAGCTCGCGCGCCCCTGCGTCTTGCTACGCAGGTCGCCCACGTAGCCGAACATCTCAGACAGCGGCACGAGCGCCTGGACGACACGGGCGCCGGCCCGCTCGTCCATCGCCTGGATCTGCCCGCGGCGACCGTTGAGGTCACCGATGACATCACCCATGTAGTCCTCGGGCGTGGTGACCTCGACGGCCATCATCGGCTCGAGAAGAACGGCGTCCGCCTTGCGCGCGGCCTCCTTGAAGGCCATCGAGCCGGCGATCTTGAAGGCCATTTCCGAGGAGTCGACGTCGTGCGCGGCACCGTCCTGGAGCGTCACCTTCACGCCCACCATCGGGTAGCCGGCCAGCACGCCGAACTCGGCGGCCTCCTGAGCGCCCGCGTCGACCGACGGGATGTACTCCCTCGGGACGCGGCCACCCGTGACCTTGTTCTCGAACTCGTAGCCGTCGTTGCCCTCGCCGAGCGGCTCGAGGTCGATGATCACCCGCGCGAACTGACCGGAACCACCGGTCTGCTTCTTGTGGGTGTAGTCGACCTTCTCCACCTTGCGGCGGATGGTCTCGCGGTAGGCGACCTGCGGGCGGCCGACGTTGGCCTCGACCTTGAACTCGCGACGCATCCGGTCGACGAGGATCTCCAGGTGAAGCTCGCCCATGCCCCAGATGACCGTCTGACCGGTCTCCTCGTCACGGCGGACCTGGAAGGACGGGTCCTCCTCGGCCAGCCGCTGGATCGCGGTGGACAGCTTCTCCTGGTCGCCCTTGGTCTTGGGCTCGATCGCGACGTTGATGACCGGGGCCGGGAACGTCATCGACTCGAGCACGACCTGGTTGGACGGGTCGGACAGGGTGTCGCCGGTCGTGGTGTCCTTCAGACCCATGACCGCGACGATCTGGCCAGCGATCGCCGACGGGCGCTCCTCGCGCTTGTTGGCGTGCATCTGGTAGATCTTGCCGATCCGCTCCTTCTTGCCCTTCACAGAGTTGATGACCTGTGAACCGGACTCGAGCGTGCCCGAGTAGATGCGGATGTAGGTGATCTTGCCCAGGTGCGGGTCGCTGGCGATCTTGAAGGCCAGGGCGGAGAACGGCTCGGCCGGGTCCGCGTGCCGCTCGATGACCTTGTCCTCGTTGCCGACCGCGTGGCCCTTGAAGGCCGGGATGTCGGTCGGCGCCGGGAGGTAGGCGACGATGGCGTCGAGCAGGGGCTGCACGCCCTTGTTCTTGAACGCGGTGCCGCACAGCACCGGGTTGATGGCGCTGGCCAGCGTCGCGCGGCGCAGGGCCGCGACCAGCTGCTCCTCGGAGGGCTCGGTGCCCTCGAGGAAGAGCTCCATCAGCTCGTCGTCGTTCTCGGCGACCGTCTCGATGAGGCGGTCGCGCCACTCACGGGCCGCGTCGGCGTGGTCGGCCGGGATGTCGACGGTGTCGTACATCTCGCCCTTGGCCGCCTCGGCGCTCCAGAGCAGGGCCTTCATCTTGATCAGGTCGATGACGCCCTTGAAGTCGGCCTCGACGCCCAGCGGGAGCTGGATGACGGCCGGCGTGGCGCCCAGACGGCTGACCATCATGTCGACGCAGCGGTGGAACTCCGCGCCGACCCGGTCCATCTTGTTCACGAAACAGATGCGCGGGACGTTGTAGCGGTCCGCCTGGCGCCACACCGTCTCTGACTGGGGCTCAACACCGGCGACGCCGTCGAACACGGCGACCGCGCCGTCGAGGACGCGGAGCGAACGCTCCACCTCGATGGTGAAGTCGACGTGACCCGGGGTGTCGATGATGTTGATCGTGTGACCGATCCACTCGCAGGTCGTCGCGGCAGACGTGATGGTGATGCCGCGCTCCTGCTCCTGCTCCATCCAGTCCATGGTGGCTGCGCCCTCGTGGACTTCACCGAGCTTGTAGTTGATGCCGGTGTAGAACAGGATGCGCTCGGTCGTGGTGGTCTTGCCCGCGTCGATATGGGCCATGATCCCGATGTTGCGGACCTTGGCCAGGTCAAGAGCGGTCGTAGCGGCCACTGTAACTCGCGTCCTCGTCGTCTCGTCGGACCCGCCGGGTTACCAGCGGTAGTGGGCGAAGGCCTTGTTGGACTCGGCCATCTTGTGGGTGTCCTCGCGCTTCTTGACGCTCGCCCCGAGGCCGTTGCTGGCGTCGAGGAGCTCGTTCATGAGGCGCTCGGTCATGGTCTTCTCGCGGCGGGCGCGGGAGTACTGCACCAGCCAGCGCAGGGCCAGGGTGGTGCTGCGCGCGGCGCGCACCTCGACCGGCACCTGGTAGGTCGCGCCACCGACGCGGCGGCTGCGGACCTCGAGGGTGGGCTTGACGTTGTCGAGCGCGCGCTTCAGGGTGACGACCGGGTCGTTGCCGGTCTTCTCCCTGCAGCCCTCGAGGGCGCCGTACACGATCGACTGGGCGATGGAACGCTTGCCGTCGAGGAGGACCTTGTTGATCAGAGCGGTAACCAGGGGCGAGCTGTAGACCGGGTCGGCCATGAGCTGCCGACGGCCAGGAGAACCCTTACGAGGCATTGTTAGCTCTTCTCCTTCTTCGCGCCGTAGCGGCTGCGGGCCTGCTTGCGGTTGCGGACACCCTGGGTGTCCAGCGAACCGCGGATGATCTTGTAGCGAACACCAGGCAGGTCCTTCACACGACCGCCACGCACGAGCACGATGGAGTGCTCCTGAAGGTTGTGACCCACACCGGGGATGTAAGCCGTGACCTCGATGCCGTTCGTGAGCCGAACGCGGGCCACCTTGCGCAGTGCCGAGTTGGGCTTCTTCGGAGTCGTGGTGTAAACGCGCTGGCAGACGCCGCGCCGCTGCGGACTCCCCTTGAGGGCAGGAGTCTTGGTCTTGGAGACCTTGTCCTGCCGGCCCTTGCGGACCAACTGCTGAATAGTGGGCACTGCCACTCCGTTTCGTGCCTTGGCCGGTGTCACGTCATTGGTGGTGCTTTTCGCAGGCACTGCCGGTGTCATGACCTGCTGATTTTCTCCGTCCCGGTGCCCCCGCGCTCGGGCGTGTCGCGTTGTTCACGCAGACTTCCCGCGAGGTTTACGAGCCGGAAGACCGTCCTGCGCTTGTCATGAGCGCACGGTCGAGAGCCCGCATGAGAACGGGCACGATGCTCAAGACTACCCAGGCCCGAGCGACACGTCAAAACGGCGCAGCATGACCAGCAAGCCATGCTGCTCCGGGTCGTCGGGGCCCTGCTTCATCAGGCGTCTCGCATGCGGCCCGTCCCACAGCTCCCGGGTAATGATATAGGCCCTGACGAGCTCTCGTTCGCGGTACGGCGAACCGTCACCGTACCGCGACCGGAAACGACGCCCCCGCGGGCCTGAGCGCCCCGGAGAAGCGACGCGCCCGGGCCCCTCGGCAGAGGGACCCGGGCGCGCCGTACGTCGCGGATTTACCGGTTGTACTGGCCGAAGTCGTACTCCTCCAGCGGCACGGCCTCGCCGCTGCCGGTGCCGAAGGTGTAGTCGGCCGCCGAGCCGTCGTAACCGCCGACGGTGTACATGGCCGCCTTGGCCTCCTCGGTCGGCTCCACCCGGATGTTGCGGTATTGGGGCATGCCCGTGCCGGCCGGGATGAGCTTACCGATGATGACGTTCTCCTTCAGGCCCAGGAGCGAGTCGGACTTGGCGTGGATCGCCGCGTCCGTCAGGACCCTGGTGGTCTCCTGGAAGGAGGCCGCCGACAGCCACGACTCGGTGGCCAGCGAGGCCTTGGTGATGCCCATGAGCACCGGACGGCCCGCGGCCGGGCTGCCGCCCTCGGCCACCGTCTCGCGGTTCATCTGCTCGAACCTCGGCCGCTCGACGAGCTCGCCGGGCAGCAGGTCGGTGTCGCCGGACTCCAGGACGTTGACCCGCTTGAGCATCTGCCTGACGATGATCTCGATGTGCTTGTCGTGGATCGACACACCCTGCGAGCGGTAGACCTGCTGGACCTCCGCCACCAGGTGCAGCTGCACGGCCCGCGGGCCGAGGATGCGCAGCACCTCGTTGGGGTTGACCGCACCGGCCACGAGCTGGGTGCCGACCGAGACGCGGTCGCCGTCCTGCACGAGCAGGCGCGAACGCATCGAGACCGGGTAGGCGATCTCCTCCGAGCCGTCGTCCGGAGTGATGACGATCTTCCTGGTCTTGTCGGTCTCGTCGATCCTCGCCCGGCCCTCGGCCTCGGAGATCGGGGCGACACCCTTGGGGATGCGCGCCTCGAACAGCTCCGTGACACGGGGCAGACCGTGGGTGATGTCGGCGCCCGCCACACCACCGGTGTGGAAGGTCCGCATCGTCAGCTGCGTGCCGGGCTCACCGATCGACTGGGCGGCGATGATGCCGACCGCCTCGCCGACGTCCACGAGCTTGCCGGTCGCCAGCGAGCGGCCGTAGCAGGTGGCGCAGACACCGATCTTCGCCTCGCACACCAGCGCGCTGCGGGTGCGCACGGTCTCGACGCCGGCCTCGACCAGCTTCGTGACGTGGGTGTCGTTGATGTCGACGCCCGCCGGCACGATGACCTTGCCGTCGACCTCGACGTCCTCGGCCAGGATGCGCCCGTGCACGTTGGACTCGGCGTTCTCCGCCTTGACCAGGTTGCCCGAGGCGTCCCTGTCGCCGACGTGCAGCGGGACCGCGCGGTCGGTGCCGCAGTCGATCTCACGCACGATGACGTCCTGCGCGACGTCCACCAGACGACGGGTCAGGTAGCCCGAGTCGGCGGTGCGCAGCGCGGTGTCGGCGAGACCCTTCCGCTGACCGTGGGTGGAGATGAAGTACTCCAGCACCGACAGGCCCTCGCGGAACGAGGCCTTGATCGGCCGCGGGATCGTCTCACCCTTGGTGTTGGACACCAGGCCGCGGATGCCGGCGATCTGGCGGACCTGCATCTTGTTGCCTCGGGCGCCGGAGTTGACCATCATCCAGACCGGGTTGGTCGCCGGGAAGGCGTTGACCATGTCGGTCTCGACGTCGGCCGTCGCGTGCGTCCAGATCTCGATGAGCTCCTGGCGGCGCTCCTCGTCGGTGATCAGACCGCGCTCGTACTCGCGCTGGACCTTGTCGGCCCGGCGTTCGTAGTTCTCCATGATGTCGGTCTTGTTCGGCGGCGCGACGACGTCCTCGATCGAGATCGTGACGCCGGAGCGCGTCGCCCACCGGAAGCCGGCGTCCTTGAGCGCGTCGAGCGAAGCGGCGACCTCGATCTTCGGGTAGGTCTCCGCCAGCTCGTTCACGATCTGGGACAGCTGCTTCTTGCCGACCTGGAAGTCGACGAACGGGTAGCTGACCGGCAGCGTCTGGTTGAACAGGCACCGCCCGAACGTGGTCTCCAGCCGGACCGGGTCGCCCTGCTCCCAACCCTCGGGAGCCACCCAGGCGCGCGGCGGCAGGACGTCCTTGAGCCGGATCTGGATCTTGGCCTGGATGTCCAGCTCGCGGCGGTCGAAGGCCATCTGCGCCTCGGCCACCGAGCCGAACACCCGGCCCTCGCCCTTCGCGCCTTCCTTCATGGTCGTCAGCCAGTAGAGGCCGATGACCATGTCCTGGGTCGGCATGGTGACGGGCTTGCCGTCGGCCGGCTTGAGGATGTTGTTGGTCGAGAGCATCAGGATGCGCGCCTCGGCCTGGGCCTCGGCCGACAGCGGCAGGTGCACGGCCATCTGGTCGCCGTCGAAGTCCGCGTTGAACGCGGTGCAGACGAGCGGGTGGATCTGGATGGCCTTGCCCTCGACGAGCTGCGGCTCGAACGCCTGGATGCCCAGGCGGTGGAGCGTCGGAGCGCGGTTGAGCAGCACGGGGTGCTCGGTGATGACCTCTTCGAGCACGTCCCACACCACCGGGCGGGCGCGCTCGACCATCCGCTTGGCCGACTTGATGTTCTGGGCGTGGTTGAGATCGACCAGCCGCTTCATCACGAACGGCTTGAACAGCTCCAGCGCCATCTGCTTGGGCAGGCCGCACTGGTGCAGCTTGAGCTGCGGGCCGACGACGATGACCGAACGGCCGGAGTAGTCGACTCGCTTGCCCAGCAGGTTCTGGCGGAACCGGCCCTGCTTGCCCTTCAGCATGTCGCTGAGGGACTTGAGCGGACGGTTGCCGGGGCCGGTGACCGGGCGGCCGCGCCGGCCGTTGTCGAACAGCGCGTCCACGGCCTCCTGGAGCATCCGCTTCTCGTTGTTCACGATGATCTCGGGCGCGCCGAGGTCGAGCAGACGCTTGAGGCGGTTGTTCCGGTTGATGACCCGGCGGTAGAGGTCGTTGAGGTCGGAGGTCGCGAAGCGGCCACCGTCGAGCTGCACCATCGGACGCAGGTCCGGCGGGATCACCGGGATGCAGTCGAGCACCATGCCGCGCGGCGAGTTGGTGGTGTTGAGGAACGCCGACACCACCTTGAGCCGCTTGAGCGCGCGGGCCTTCTTCTGGCCCTTGCCGCTGCGGATCGTCTCGCGGAGGTTCTCGGCCTCGGCGTCGAGGTCGAAGCCGATCAGGCGGTCCTGGATGGCCTGAGCGCCCATGCCGCCCTTGAAGTAGCGGCCGAAGCGGTCGCGCATCTCGCGGTAGAGCAGCTCGTCGCCCTCGAGGTCCTGGACCTTGAGGTTCTTGAAGCGGCTCCAGACCTCCTCCAGCCGGTCCAGCTCGCGCTGGGCCCGGTCACGGAGCTGACGCATCTCGCGCTCGGCGCCCTCACGGACCTTGCGGCGCTGGTCGCCCTTGGCGCCGGCGGCCTCGAGCTCGGCCAGGTCGGTCTCGAGCTTCTTCTGCCGGGACTCGACGTCGGCGTCACGGCGCTGCTCGATGTGCTGCCGCTCGACGGAGATCTTCGCCTCCAGCGAGGGCAGGTCACGCTCACGCATCTCGGTGTCGACATGCGTGATCATGTAGGCCGCGAAGTAGATGACCTTCTCCAGGTCCTTCGGGGCCAGGTCGAGCAGGTAGCCGAGACGCGACGGGACGCCCTTGAAGTACCAGATGTGCGTGACCGGCGCGGCCAGCTCGATGTGGCCCATCCGCTCACGACGCACCTTGGCGCGGGTCACCTCGACGCCGCAGCGCTCACAGATGATGCCCTTGAAGCGGACGCGCTTGTACTTGCCGCAGTAGCACTCCCAGTCGCGGGTCGGACCGAAGATCTTCTCGCAGAAGAGCCCGTCCTTCTCCGGCTTGAGGGTGCGGTAGTTGATGGTCTCCGGCTTCTTGACCTCGCCGTGCGACCACTGACGAATGTCGTCGGCCGTCGCCAGCCCGATCCGAAGCTCGTCGAAGAAGTTGACGTCCAGCATTATGTGCGATCTCCCCCTCAGACTTCTTCCACGCTGCTCGGCTCACGCCGGGACAGATCGATGCCGAGCTCCTCCGCGGCGCGGAAGACGTCCTCGTCGGTGTCGCGCATCTCGATGGACATGCCGTCGCTGGAGAGCACCTCGACGTTGAGGCACAGCGACTGCATCTCCTTGATGAGGACCTTGAAGGACTCCGGGATGCCGGGCTCGGGGATGTTCTCGCCCTTGACGATGGCCTCGTAGACCTTCACGCGGCCGAGGACGTCGTCGGACTTGATGGTCAGGAGCTCCTGCAGGGCGTAGGCGGCGCCGTACGCCTCCAGCGCCCACACCTCCATCTCACCGAAGCGCTGGCCACCGAACTGGGCCTTACCGCCGAGCGGCTGCTGGGTGATCATGGAGTACGGGCCGGTCGACCGAGCGTGAATCTTGTCGTCGACCAGGTGGAGCAGCTTGAGGATGTAGATGTAGCCGACCGAGATCGGGTACGGGAACGGCTCACCGGAGCGGCCGTCGAACAGCTGGGCCTTGCCGGAGGGCTGGACCATCCGCTGGCCGTCGCGGTTGGGCACGGTGTTCTGGAGCAGACCGACGATCTCCTCCTCGTGCGCGCCGTCGAAGACCGGGGTGGCGACGTTGGTGCGCGGCTCGACCTGGCCGAAGCCCTTGTCGCGCAGCCGCTCGGCCCACGCCTCCTGGACACCCGAGATGTCCCAGCCACGGGCGGCGATCCACCCGAGGTGGGTCTCCAGCACCTGGCCGACGTTCATTCGGCCGGGCACGCCCAGCGGGTTGAGGATGATGTCGACCGGGGTGCCGTCCTCCAGGAACGGCATGTCCTCGACCGGCAGGATCTTGGAGATGACGCCCTTGTTGCCGTGCCGGCCGGCCAGCTTGTCGCCGTCGGTGATCTTGCGCTTCTGCGCGACGTAGACGCGGACCAGCTCGTTGACGCCCGGAGGAAGCTCGTCGCCCTCCTCGCGGGAGAACACCCGGACGCCGATGACCTTGCCGGACTCGCCGTGCGGCACCTTCAGCGAGGTGTCACGGACCTCGCGGGCCTTCTCGCCGAAGATCGCGCGAAGCAGCCGCTCCTCCGGGGTCAGCTCGGTCTCGCCCTTCGGGGTGACCTTGCCGACCAGGATGTCGCCGGGGACGACCTCGGCGCCGATGCGGATGATGCCGCGCTCGTCGAGGTCGGCCAGCACCTCCTCGGAGACGTTCGGGATGTCCCGCGTGATCTCCTCGGGGCCCAGCTTGGTGTCGCGGGCGTCGACCTCGTGCTCCTCGATGTGGATCGACGACAGCACGTCGTCCTGCACCAGGCGCTGGGACAGGATGATCGCGTCCTCGTAGTTGTGACCCTCCCACGGCATGAACGCCACCAGGAGGTTCTTGCCCAGCGCCATCTCGCCCTGGTCGGTGCAGGGGCCGTCGGCGATGACCTGGTTGACCTCCACCCGGTCGCCCTCGGCGACGATGGGCTTCTGGTTGAAGCTGGTGCCCTGGTTGGAACGCTTGAACTTGGCGACACGGTAGGTGGTGCGCGTGCCGTCGTCGTTCATGACGGTGACGTAGTCGGCGGAGACCTCCTCGACCACGCCGGCCTTCTCGGCGCTGATGACGTCGCCGGCGTCGGTCGCGGCACGGTATTCCATGCCGGTGCCGACCAGCGGCGCCTCGCTCTTGAGCAGCGGCACCGACTGGCGCTGCATGTTGGAGCCCATGAGCGCGCGGTTGGCGTCGTCGTGCTCGAGGAACGGGATCATCGCCGTCGCGACCGACACCATCTGGCGCGGCGACACGTCGATGTAGTCGACCTCCTCGGCACGGGCGAGCTCGGTCTCACCGCCCTTGGTGCGGACCAGGACGCGGGCCTCGGCGAACGAGCCGTCGGGGTTGAGCGCCGTGTTGGCCTGCGCCTTGACGTAGCGGTCCTCCTCGTCGGCGGTCAGGTAGTCGACCTGCTCGGTCACCTTGCCGTCGACGACCTTGCGGTAGGGCGTCTCGACGAAGCCGAAGGCGTTGATGCGGCCGTAGGAGGCCAGCGAGCCGATCAGGCCGATGTTGGGGCCTTCAGGGGTCTCGATCGGGCACATCCGGCCGTAGTGGGACGGGTGCACGTCACGGACCTCGAAGCCGGCCCGCTCACGGGACAGACCACCGGGGCCCAGCGCGGACAGACGCCGCTTGTGCGTCAGGCCGGCGAGCGGGTTGGTCTGGTCCATGAACTGCGACAGCTGGGAGGTGCCGAAGAACTCCTTGATCGACGCCACGACCGGCCGGATGTTGATCAGGGTCTGCGGCGTGATCGCCTCGACGTCCTGCGTCGTCATCCGCTCGCGCACGACCCGCTCCATGCGGGCCAGGCCGAGCCGGACCTGGTTCTGGATCAGCTCGCCGACGCTGCGCAGGCGGCGGTTGCCGAAGTGGTCGATGTCGTCGATCTCGACGATCACCTCACCGTTGGCGCCCGGCATCGACTCCTCGCCGGCGTGCAGCCGGACGATGTACTCGATCGTGGCGACGATGTCCTCTTCGGTCAGGGTGCCCTGCGTGATCTCCGCGTCGACCCCGAGCTTCTTGTTGATCTTGTAGCGGCCCACCTTCGCCAGGTCGTACCGCTTGGCGTTGAAGTACAGATTCTCCAGCAGCGTCTGCGCCGACTCCTTGGTCGGCGGCTCACCCGGCCGCAGCTTGCGGTAGATGTCCAGCAGCGCGTCGTCCTGACCCGCCGTGTGATCCTTCTCCAGCGTCGCCCGCATCGACTCGTACTGGCCGAACCGCTCCAGAATCTGGTCGTTCGTCCAGCCCAGCGCCTTCAGCAGCACCGTCACGGCCTGCTTGCGCTTGCGGTCGATACGCACACCGACGCTGTCACGCTTGTCGATCTCGAACTCCAGCCAGGCACCCCGCGACGGGATCACCTTGCACCCGTACAGGTCCTTGTCGGAGGTCTTGTCCACAGTGCGCTCGAAATACACACCGGGCGAGCGGACCAGCTGCGAGACCACGACACGCTCGGTGCCGTTGATGATGAACGTGCCCTTCGGCGTCATGAGCGGGAAATCACCCATGAACACCGTCTGGCTCTTGATCTCACCAGTGGTGTTATTGATGAACTCCGCCGTGACGAACATCGGGGCGGAGTAGGTCATGTCCTTGTCTTTGCACTCGTCTACGGAGTACTTCGGCGGCTCGAACCGGTGATCCCGGAACGACAAGGACATGGTCCCCGAGAAGTCCTCGATCGGACTGATCTCTTCGAAGATCTCTTCGAGGCCCGACTGGGTCGGGACGTCCCTGCGCCCGGCCTGACGAGCCGCCTCTACCCGGGCCTTCCACTTGTCGTTGCCGAGCAGCCAGTCGAAAGACTCGGTCTGCAGGGCCAGAAGGTCAGGAACTTCGAGCGGCTCCTGGATACGCGCGAAAGACACGCGACGGGGACCAGCGGGTACGGCGGAGGCGTTGCGCGAGGCTGCCAACAGATGTCCTTCCGAGGGCTCGCGGCGGACTGACTACACGCACGCCAGACAACCTCGCAACGTGAGCAAGCATCACGGGTCGTCAAAGGGCAGCGCAAAGGGGCAGTGTAGCCGATCGGCACACGCCTGTCCACTTCGCTCTCGCTGCATGCTCCACGTTGGTCGCAGCATCGCCCGTTCGGGCGGATACGTCAAGCCCGCGAGCCCGACTAATAGCCGGTTCGGGGCCCGGACGCTGGGTTTTCTTCCCTGCGTGACAGATCGCCTACCGCCATGGCCCAAGACGATACCCGCGAACGGGGGCGGTTAACGCTCCGTCACACCGGGGGTCGAACCCATGCCGATCACCGGTGTAGCTGTGACTGGGTTACCCGTCTCTTGGACGGCGCTAAACCAGCTTTTTGGTAACAATTGAACCCGGCGGCGCGCCCGGGGGCTCCAGGCGCAGGTCATCGGCCCTGCGGGCCTCACGCGCTCCCCAGGAGCGTGGAGAGATCGGCGGCCAGCCAGCGCTCCCCCTGGCGGACCATGACGAGCCTGGCGCGGTTCTGGGCCACCTGCTGCTGCGGCCCGGCCTGACCGGGCACCTGTCTGACCGTACCCATGTTCACGAACAGCAGAACCTCCACGCGGTCGGGACTTGCGCTCTCGACCGCGGCCCCCGCGACGGCGGCGGTCCGTACGATCTTCTCCGCCTTGGCCCGCGTGACCAGGCTGGTGGCCAGCTCCTTGTAGTGCCGGGTGAGCTCACCGGTGGTGTGCCCGCCGGCCCGCGCGAGGTCCTGCTCGATCGTGCGGTAGTCGTAGGAGAGCAACTGGGGGGCGACCTGCCGAGCGGCGGCCATCGCGGAGTCGCCGGCCGCGTCGGCCTCCCGCAGGTCGCGCAGGTTGAACCACATGGTCGGCACCAGCACGGCGCCCACCGCCACCAGGACGCCCAGCAGCACGATCGCGAACATCCTCACAGCACCTGCACCGCCTTCGACACCCGCCAGACGCCGCCGACCTTCTCCAGCTCCATCGACCAGCGGTAGTAGCGCTCCTGGGCCGGGCTGTCCGAGCCGTCCCAGTGGATCTCCACGTCGGCGACGGCCAGCGCCTTGGCCTTGCCGCCGGTCAGCGAGACCAGGCCCGTGGCGCGCAGCACGCCGGTCTGGACGACCTTGCTCTCGACGGTGGTGGTCTTCAGCTTGGCGGCGGTGGCGACGTACTCGGCTCTGGCCGGGCCCGTGGAGGTGTCGAGGATGCGCTGCAGATCGGCGTCCACGGTGCGGTAGTCGAGCGAGACGAGGTTCCTCGCGTGGGCGCCGGCGGCCAGCAGCACGGCCTCGCGGTCGCCCGCCCTACCCTGCACCTCGCGGGCCTCGGCGGCGATCCAGGCGCCCATGCCCACGAGCACCGCCAGCATCCCGCCGAGCACCGTGATCACGATGCGCGCGGAACGGACGCCCAGCCATGTCATGACCACTCACCCCTCCCAGATCGCCGGATCATAACGCGGCGCTCGTCCCCGGAGTCCCGGAAACGACCGAGGCGGTGTGGTAACGGGGGCGAAGGCGGATGCGTCCCTAAAATGCCCCCAGACGGCCCTGAGACGGCCGCTCCGGGCAGAACTCCGGCCGGTCGGGCACTCCCCCCGGGCCGGCCCGACTACTGGACGCCGTGCAGGTGGGCGTTGACCAGGCGGGGGTACTCCTCCAGCCAGTTGCGCCCGCGCTCGTCCACGAACGACCCCTGCGGCGGGATCACGCCGTTGGCCGCCAGCCACGTGCCGGGCGGCTGCTGGGTGCGGCGGACGCGGTTGCCCGTCGGCATGAGCTGCGGCGGGATCGGCGGCAGCACGCCGGGGTCGTGCCCGAGCTGGGCCTCGGCCTCCAGCTCGGACAGGTCCTTCTCCTCCGACATGCCGATCGGGCCATGCCTGCGGGCGTTGAGGAACTGCCGTACCACCGGCTCGTCGCTGGACAGCAGCATCTCGCGCGGGCCGAACATGACCAGCTCGCGCCGGAAGAGCATCCCGATGCTGTCCGGCACGGTACGGGCGGTGTTGATGTCGTGCGTCACGATCAGGAACGTGGCCTCGACCTCGGCGTTGAGGTCCACGATGAGCTGGTTGAGCAGCGCGGTGCGCACCGGGTCGAGCCCGGAGTCCGGCTCGTCGAACAGGATGATCTCGGGCTCCAGCACGAGCGCCCTGGCCAGCCCGGCCCGCTTGCGCATGCCGCCCGAGATCTCGCCCGGCAGTTTGTCCTCCGCGCCCCGCAGGCCGACCAGCTCGATCTTCTCCATGACGACGTCGCGGATCTGGGACTCGCTCTTCTTCGTGTGCTCGCGCAGCGGGAAGGCGATGTTGTCGTAGAGGTTGAGCGAGCCGAACAGCGCGCCGTCCTGAAAGAGCACGCCGAACAGCCTGCGCAGCTCGTAGAGCTTGCTCTCGCGGCAGTTGGCGAGGTCGTGGCCGTCGATCCAGATGTGGCCGCGGTCGGGACGGAGCAGGCCGACCAGCGTCTTGAGAAAGACGGACTTGCCGGTGCCGGACGGGCCGAGCAGCACGGAGATCTGCCCGGCCGGGAGGGTGAAGGAGACGTCCTCCCAGATGACCTGGCGCCCGAACGACTTGGTGAGCCCTTCCACGACGACCTCGACGCCCACCGGCCACCTCCCAGTCGCGAACGATGGCCTCACCGTAACGGGGACGCGGGCCGCTTGGGAAGCGGCTATGAGACCTCGGGTCCAGTAAGGGCCAGCAGGCCGGGCCGCAGCAGCCGGGCGATCTCCTCCGGCGGGACGCCCCGCAGCTCCTCCAGCTCCAGGAGCTGGTGGCCGATGGTGACGCCCAGCATGACCACGGCCATCAGCGCGGCCCGCAGCCGGGCGTCGTCGCCGGGGATCGCGGTCGCCAGCCGGTCGATCTGCCGGGCCAGCGCCTCGCGGGCGGCGGCGCCGGCCTCGGGATGGGTGAGCATCGAGCGCAGCATGGCCAGCGATCCCGGGGACAGCTCGCCGATCTTGGTGTCGAGGGTGCCGAGGAGGTGGTCGACCAGCTCGTCGGCGTCCAGGCCCTCCTCCGGGGGCGGGACCGCCTCGGCGGCGTGCCTGAACAGCTCCTGCTTGCTGCCGAAGTACTGCATGACCAGGGCGGGGTCCACTCCGGCGGCGCGGGCGACGGCCCGGATCGTGGTGCGTTCGTACCCCACCTCGGCGAACAGCGTCCGGGCCGCGTCGAGGATGTGCCGCTCGGTCCTGCGCCGCCGCTCGGCCCGGGGCGGCAGTCGTTCGCTCACGACGCCGACTCTACCCGCGTTGACCGGCCGAGCCTTTTCGCTCTACGCTCGTTGAGTCAACAAACGTTGAGCGAAAGGGACGGCCATGTCCATCGAGGAGATCGTCGCCGGCTACCAGGCCGCGATGCTGCACAAGTCGCCCGACGAGCTGGCCGGGCTCTACTCCCCCGAGGGGCTGCACGAGTTCCCGTTCGGGGGGCTCGCGCCGCTCGCCGGGCGGGAGGCCGTGAGGGACGCGTACCGGGTCATGTGGGGCGGCTCGCCGTTCGAGGCCGAGGAGGTGCGGCTGGTGGCGCTGCACCGCGCTCAGGACCCCGAGGTGGTGGTCGTGGAGCAGGTGACGCGCGTCAGGGCCGGGGAGCGCGCCGTGGAGGTCCCCAGCCTGGTGATCCTCCGGGTACGGGACGGCGCGATCGTCCACGCCAGGGACTACATGGACACCAGTGCCATCGCCCGGGTGCGTTCCGAAACTGTCACTTCCGGGTGAGGTCGAAGACGGGGACGCCGCCGACGGTGGTGGCGGTGAAGTTCTCCTGGACCCAGGCGGCGATCCTGGCCGCGTCGTCGCTGCCGCCCGCCCCCTTACGTCCTGCGCCGAAGCCGCCCATTCCCGTGCCGAGGAAGTAGTGGATCTTCCCCGCCGCGACGTGACGCTGGAACTCCTCCAGCGTCGGCGCGGGATCGGTGCCGTTGAAGCCGCCCACCGCCATCACCGGGAGGCCGGTGGCGAGCTGGTAGCCGGCCGCGTTGTTGGAGCCGACGGTGGCCGCCGCCCACGTGTAGCCGCCGGCCTTCAGCAGCGCGGTCAGCTCGGCGCTCGGAGCGCCGACGTCGAGCAGCCCGCCCCCGCCGCCGCGCCCCCTCCCACCGGGGCCCACGCCGCCGGGGCCCACGCCGCCGGGGCCCACGCCGCCGCGTCCGACACCGCCGCTGCCCGCTCCGGCGCCGTCCCCGTCCCAGGCCCCGTCCCCGTCCCCGTCCCCGTCCCCGTCCCCGTCCTGACGGAACGCCCGCCCGCCTCCGGGCCGGAACCCGCCTCCACCAGCCCGGCCGAAGTCGCCGCCCGTGCTGGGCCCGGCCGTCGGGATCGCCCCGGTGTGGGGCGTGGCCGCCGTGTCCACCGCGTACGCGGCCGGCCCCGCCAGGCACGCCACCACCGCGACGGCCGCCACGGCCGTCACCCGCCGGGTCAGCAACATCGCCAGCGCGGCCACAAGCCCCGCCACGACCACCGCGATCCCGAGCCAGGGGTTCCAGCCGGCGCTGCGCGACAGCAGCACATACGCCCACACGACCGTCCCCATGACCACGACCGCCAGCGATCGACGCGCCCCACGCTCCCACAGCGCCGCCACGCCCATGCCCACCAGCACCGCGATGGCCGGAGCCAGCGCCACCGTGTAGTACGCGTGGAAGATCCCCCGCATGAGGCTGAAGACCAGCCCCGTGACCACCAGCCAGCTCCCCCACACCCAGAACGCGGCCCGCACCGCGTCCGTCCGCGCCGCCCGCCTGGTCCGCCAGGTGACCGCGACGAGCAGCGCCAGCGCCGCCGGCAGCAGCCAGGCGATCTGCCCGCCCGCCTCGGTGTCGAACAGCCGCAGCCACCCGGCCTGCTGGTCGAGGTTGCCGAGCCCGCCGTAGTCGTCGCCGTTGATCCGCCCGATGCCGTTGTAGCCGAGCGCCAGCTCCAGCACGCTGTCGCCCTGCGAGCCGCCGATGTAGGGCCGCTCGCCGGCGGGCACCAGCGCCACCGCCAGCAGCCACCACCCGGCGGCGGCCACCAGCGCCGCCCCGGCCGCCAGGAGCTGCCAGAGCCGCCGCCGCACCGGCACCGGCGCGGTCACCAGGTACACCAGCGCGAACCCCGGCAGCACGAGGAACGCCTGCAGCATCTTGGCGAGGAACGCGAACCCGATCGCCGCCCCCGCCAGCACCAGCCACCGGGTCGCGCCGCGTTCCTGGGCGCGCACCACGCAGTAGCCGGCCGCGGTCAGCAGCAGCACGAGCAGCGCGTCGGGGTTGTTGAAGCGGAACATCAGCACCGCCACCGGCGTCAGCGCCATGACGGCTCCGGCCAGCAGCCCGGCCCACGGCGTGAACAGCCGGCGCGCCGAGGCGTGCACCAGGGCCACCGTCGCGACCCCCATCAGCGCCTGCGGCACCAGCATGGCCCACGTGTTCAGCCCGAACAGCCGCACGCTCAGCCCCATCGGCCAGAGCGCGGCCGGGGTCTTGTCCACGGTGATCGCGTTCGCGGCGTCGGAGGCCCCGAAGAAGAACGCCTTCCAGCTCTGGCTGCCCGCCTGTACGGCGGCCGCGTAGTACGCGTTCGCCCACCCCGAGGCGCAGAGCCCCCAGACGTAGAGCACGCCCGTGCCCGCGAGCAGGGCGGCGAGCGCCCAGCGAGACTTGTCTTTCACGTCCCGCACGCTAGGCAGGCGGGGTGGAGCGGCCCTGAGACGGGGATGAGAAGTTCCTGAGCCCGACGTCGCCGGGGAGAAGTTGCTCGGTGAGGAGGCGGCGGACCCGGTCGGGACCGGTGACCCAGGGCCGCAGCAGCTCCCATCCATGGAAATATCCGAAGATGTACGGGCTGGCCGCCGACGGCTGGAGTCCCGCCAGCGCCGCCGCCACCTCCCGGTCGTCGTACAGCGCCCACCGGGCCAGGTACGCGCCCACCTCCGCCTCCCCGCGCCCCTCGGCGGCCATGAGCGCGGCGTTGCCCCAGACGCCCCACAACACGTTCCTGGCCTGGTGAACGGCCGCGAAGTCGCTCCCGTCCGGACGGATGCCGCAGGTGGGGAGGATGTGGGCGGTCAGCCACTCCTGGGCCTCGTCACCGGGGAAGACGATCTCCTCGGCCAGCAGCCCCAGCCCCTCGCTGAGCAGGAACGACGGGGACACCATGAACCTCACGCGCTGGTCCGCGCGCGCCTCCTTGAGCATGGACTCCGCGATATGTCCGGGATGGCCCTCGTGCGCGACGACGTACAGCAGATCGGCCAGGTTGAAGGGGATCGAGACGTTGATGTGGATCGCCGACCTCAGCCCGCCCTGATAGTCACCGGCCGCGTGGAAGTGCGTGTCCCGGACGAGCAGGCAGTCGACGACCTCGCCGGGAGGGAGCGGGATGATCTCGTTCGTCCGCCGGCGGCACTCCGCCACCGCCTCGGCGACCAGGCCGGGCAGGCGTTCGACGGCGTGCAGGGTGTGCGCGGCCTGCCAGTCGTGCAGCCGCTCGGACAACGGCCCCGGCCGCTTCGGCAGCGCCCGGTCGAGCCGGTCGTGCGCCTGCTCGAACAGCGACTCGGGCAGCCACCGCGGCTCCAGGCCCAGGACCTGGCGGGCGTACTCGGTGAGGGGCAGCCGCTCGCCGGCCAGATAGCGGGCGACCGCCCGCATCGCGGTCACGTGGGCGGCCAGGTAGGGGGACGGCGGGCGCTCCAGCAGCCGGTCGGCGTCGTCCGCCAGGCGGCCGGGGACGGCGGGGGCCTCGGACTCGGCCTGGTCACGCCACTCTCGCGGGCCTCGGTAGATCAGTGCGCCGCCGCCCATCAGGCGGTTCAGGCGCAGGGCGAGCAGGGCGTACGCGTGCGTCCAGCGCGGTTCGGTCATGGCGCGTAAGCTAGCCGTACGGTTTTCCGTACAGCGCACGGCCGGAGGACGGATGCCCGAGTCGATCTGGCTGCGCGGCGACGACGAACGCCCGCGCAAGCCGCGCCTGTCCCGCGCGCGCATCGTCGAGGCGGCCGTCGCGCTGCTCGACGCGGAGGGCGTGCCCGGGTTCTCGATGCGCGCCCTGGCCGCGCGCCTGCAGGCGGGCACAATGTCCCTGTACGAGTACGTCACGAGCAAGGAGGACGTGCTCGACCTGGCACTCGACGAGGTGATCGGCGAGGTCGAGCTGCGCGAGCACCCATCCTGGCGCGACCTGCTGACCGCCCAGCTCACCCAGAGCAGGCAGGTCATGCGGCGGCACCCGTGGGCTCCCGCGCTCACCGCCACCCGCCCGCTGCTCGGCCCCAACGCCCTGGCCCGCTCCGAACGCTGCTACGCCGCCCTCGCCGGCGCCGGCCTGTCCGGCCCTGAGCTGGTCGCCGCCGTCGGGACCCTGTCGTCCTACGTCAACGGGTTCGTCGCGGCCGAGAACATCTGGCGGACCGTCGTCCGCACCCCTCCGGCCGAGACCGACCTGCGCGAGCGGACCGCGCGGCATCTGGAACGGCACCGCCCGCAGCTCGCCGAGCTCGCGCAGGTGCGCATCGACGACTTCGACGCCCAGTTCGAGCTCGGGCTCACGCTCATCCTCGACGGCATCCAGAGCCGGCTCTGACACCGCCGTCGTGGTCGCGGAAGCCCCCGGGCATACGAAAAGGGGCGGCGGACATCCGGCACCAGGATGTCCTCCGCCCCTTCAGCGTCGAGCCAGGAGCTCCAGCCGTCTTACTTGACGGTGACGGTCGCGCCGGCGCCCTCGAGGGCAGCCTTGGCCTTCTCCGCCTGCTCCTTGTTGACCTTGCCGTCGAAGACCGGCTTCGGAGCACCGTCAACCAGGTCCTTGGCCTCCTTGAGGCCCAGGGACGTCAGGGCGCGGATCTCCTTGATGACCTGGATCTTCTTGTCGCCGGCGGCCTCGAGGATGACGTCGAACTCGTCCTGCTCCTCGGCGGCCGGGGCCTCGGCACCGCCACCGGCGGCGGGGGCGGCGGCGACCGCGACGGGGGCGGCGGCCTTGACGTCGAAGATGTCCTCGAACTGCTTCACGAACTCGGAGAGCTCAAGGAGGGTCATCTCCTTGAAAGCGTCGATGAGCTCGTCGTTGCTGAGCTTCGCCATGATGCGTTTCCTTACGTTTAGGACTTGCTGAAAACTAGGAACGGGACCGCGGTGGGTGCGGCAACCCCCGTGTTACTCGCCTGCTTCTTCGCGCTTCGCGCGAAGGGCTTCGGCCAGCTGAGCCATCTGCGTGGGCAGCGCGGCGAACATCGCGGCAGCGGCGCTCTGCTTCGCCTTGAGCGCACCGGCAAGCTTCGCGAGGAGGACCTCGCGGGACTCGAGGTCGGCGAGCTTGGTGATCTCGGTGGCGTCGAGCGTCTTGCCCTCGAGCACGCCGCCCTTGATCACCAGAAGGGGATTGGCCTTGGCGAAGTCACGCAGACCCTTGGCCGCCTCCACGACGTCGCCCTTGACGAAGGCGACAGCGGTGGGGCCGACCAGCAGGTCGTCCAGACCCGTCACGCCGGCCTCGTTGGCCGCGATCTTGGTCAGGGTGTTCTTCGCCACGGCGAACTTCGCATTCTCACCGAGGGACTTGCGCAGGTCCTTGAGCTGCGCGACGGTGAGACCGCGGTACTCGGTCAGAACGGCGGCGGCGCTACCTTCGAACTCGTTCTTGAGCTCGGCAACAGCCGTCGCCTTATCCGCCCTCGCCATGGGCCTCCTTCCAGATGTGCCGCCGGCGAAGGTCTTCAGAAATGAGAACAGCCCCGGGCGCAGGGCGCACACGGGGCTCACGCACATGGATGACCATGCGGGAAACTCGCATCACACCTGCGCGGGTCGTCCACAAGACGTGGAACCTTCGGCCGCCAGGATGTGAGCACCTGACGACGACCGGCGGTCTTCGGCAACGACCAGAGTACGCGCTGGCCGCCGAGTTTCCAAATCGTTCTCGGTGGTGGTTCCTAGTTGGTCGTGGTCTTCGGCATCTCGCCGACCTGGTCGGCGGCCGGGGCCTGGATGGTCACGGGCTTGTTGTAGTCCTTGAAGAACAGCGTGGCGTCCAGCTTGCCGCCGTCCTTCTGGCCGTTCAGGGCGAGCTTGCGGGGCAGGCCGTCGGCGGCCACCCAGACGTCGAACGCGACGTCCTTGAGCTCGGCCAGGTTCGAGCGGGCCTGCTCCTGCCGGTCGGCCGGCAGCAGCAGCACGGCCGCCTCGACCGGGAAGGTGCCGCTGTAGTGGGTGGTGTCCTCGCCGTTGACGCTCTCGGTGCCGACCTGCTTCACGTCCTTGGAGGCCGTGACGAGCTTGGTGACGTTGGCCAGGTCGAACTGCTGGATCTGGGCGAGGTACTGGTCGACCTGCGTACGGTCGCCGACCTCGTTCAGCGAGACCTTGATCCACGGCTTGGTGGCGCCCAGCATCTTGTTCAGCGCCTCGACCTTGACGTAGACGGTGTCGCCCTGCAGCACGGCGCGAACGCCGCCAGGCAGGCTCTGACCGCCCATGTCCACGGTGTCCAGCGTGAGGTCCACGGCGAGCTCGGGCTTGCTCTGGTAGAGCATGCGGCCCTGCACCCGGCCGTTGCCCTCCTGGGCGGCGGAGGCGTTGACGACGGCGTCGACGGTGTAGCTGGTGACCTCGGAGGTCTTCTGCGCGGCCTGCGCCAGGACCTCAGAGGCCGCCAAGTTGACCTGGATGGGTTGGGCGTTCGTGCCACAACCGGCAACCGCGGCCACGACGAGCGCGGCTCCGGCCGCGGCGAGACTTATCGTGCGCTTCAGCATGTCTTGACCCTACGTTTGCGATCCGGGACTGTAGCGGCTTCCCCGCACAATTCGGGGAAAACCCAGGGTTCTCCCCCACACACTCTGCACAGCTCCTCCACAACCCCCAACCCCTCCGGCGCAAAGAACGCCTGACCCAAGCAGAAGAGCCCCGCCCGTACGAGACGGGCGGGGCTCTACCTGAGCAGACGCGATTACTCGCCCAGCTCGGCGGTGATGCCGCGGGTGACGTTGGGGTCGACCGGAACGCCCGGGCCCATCGTCGTGGAGAAGGTGACCTTCTTCAGGTAGCGGCCCTTGGCGGCCGACGGCTTGAGACGCAGCACCTCGTCCAGCGCGGCAGCGTAGTTCTCCAGGAGCTGACGCTCGCCGAAGGACGTCTTGCCGATGATGAAGTGCAGGTTGGCCTGCCGGTCGGTGCGGAACTCGATCTTGCCGCCCTTGATGTCCGTGACGGCCTTGGCGACGTCGGGCGTCACCGTGCCGGTCTTCGGGTTGGGCATGAGGCCACGCGGGCCGAGAACGCGGCCCAGGCGGCCGACCTTGCCCATCATGTCGGGCGTGGCCACCACGGCGTCGAACTCGTTGAGCCGGTTGCCCTTGGAGATCTCGTCGATCAGCTCGTCGGCGCCGACGATGTCGGCGCCCGCCTCGCGGGCAGCCTCGGCACGGTCACCGGTCGCGAAGACCAGGACCCGGGCGGTCTTGCCGGTGCCGTGCGGAAGGTTGACCGTGCCGCGCACGATCTGGTCTGCCTTGCGAGGGTCGACGCCCAGCCGCAGCGCGACCTCGACGGTGGCGTCGAACTTGGTGGTCGACGTCTCCTTGGCGAGCTTGGCGGCCTCGACCGGGGTGTAGAGCTTGTCGCGGTCGACCTTGGCCGCCGCGTCCTTGTGCGCTTTGCTGCGCTTCATTGCGTACTCCTAGTGGTACTCGGGCCGTCGCCGTCGCGGCGGCCCTCCCACGACGTCTGGGAAGGGGTGTTACTCGGCGATCGTGATGCCCATCGACCGGGCGGTGCCGGCGATGATCTTCTCGGCCGCCTCGATGTCGTTGGCGTTGAGGTCGGGCATCTTGGTCTCGGCGATGCTGCGCAGCTGCTCGCGGCTCAGCTTGCCGACCTTGTCGCGGTGCGGGACCGCGCTGCCCTTGTCGAGGCCGAGGGCCTTCTTGATCAGCTCGGGGGCCGGCGGCGTCTTCGTGACGAAGGTGAAGCTGCGGTCCTCGAAAATGGTGATCTCAACGGGGATGATGTTGCCCCGCTGGGCCTCCGTCGCAGCGTTGTACTGCTTGACGAAGTCCATGATGTTGACGCCGTGGGGACCGAGGGCGGTACCCACCGGCGGCGCCGGGGTGGCCTGGCCAGCGGGGAGCTGGACCTTCACCAACGCGGCGATTTTCTTCTTCGGAGGCATGTGTCCTTCTCCGGGTCCTGGATTGTGATGCGATGCCGGGCGGCGGATGCGGCCCTGACATGTCGGAGGCCGCCCGACAGCGCAGGCGGCCAGTCCGAACGTCTAAGTGTAGGTGATCGACCTAGATCTTCGAGACCTGGTTGAACGACAGCTCCACCGGGGTCTCCCGGCCGAAGATCGAGACGAGCACCTTGAGCTTCTGCGACTCGGGGCTGATCTCGCTCACCGAGGCCGGCAGGGTGGCGAACGGGCCGTCCATGACCGTGACGGACTCGCCGATCTCGAACTCGACCGTGGGGCCGGTGGCGGTCTTGGTGGCCGCCTTCTTGGTCTCCTCGGTCGGCTCGGGGGCGAGCAGCTTGGCGACCTCGTCGAGGCTGAGCGGGCTCGGCTTGTTGGACAGGCCGACGAAGCCGGTGACGCCCGGGGTGTTGCGCACCGCGGCCCAGGACTCGTCGGTCAGCTCCATGCGCACCAGGACGTAGCCGGGCAGCACGCGCTCCTTGACCGGCACCTTCTTGCCGCTCTTGAACTCCTGGACGGTGTGCGTCGGCACCTCGACCTGGTAGATGTAGTCCTCCATGTTGAGCGAGACGTTGCGGCTCTCGATGTTGGACTTCACGCGGTTCTCGTAGCCGGCGTAGGAGTGGATGACGTACCACTCGCCGGGCAGGCCGCGCAGCGACTGCTTGAACTCCTCGACGGGATCGACGTCGGGAAGGGCCGAAGCGTCCTCGGCGGCGGAAGCATCGGCCTCGGTCGGCTCGTCGCTCTCCGCTACCTCGGCCTCCTCGGACTCCGCCTCGGCGGTCTCCTCAGTGGCCTCTTCCAGCTCGTCGTCCCACTCGTCGCGAGACTCGTCCGCCGGAAATGAAGACTCGGACACGGTGACTCTTCCTCTTTCGTCGAATCGAAGGGCGACTCCGTCAGTCGACCGGCGGCGTCAGGATCAGGCCCCGCCGAAGACCTTCAGCACTGCCCATCCCAGGGCGCTGTCGAGCCCGTAGACGATGGCAACCATGATCAGAACGAATACCAGAACGACCGTGGTGTAAGTGATGAGATCCTTGCGTGTCGGCCAGATGACCTTACGAAGCTCGTTGACGACCTGCCGATAGAAGAGGGCAGGTGAAGTGCGCGTCTTCTTCTCGCCACTGGGCTTGTCTGCGGTCTCGCCGCGCGTGTCGATCGCCACAGTCCTCACCTGAATTCGTCGTATCCAACGCAGTTCTGCGGCGCGCTTACACGCCTATCTTGCGCGGACCGCACTCGCAGGGCACGAGGGACTCGAACCCCCAACCGCCGGTTTTGGAGACCGGTGCGCTACCAATTGCGCCAGTGCCCTATGTCATCAACCAGGTTACCCTGATTGAATCACTGCCTGGACCGAACCGCTCGCCGACATGCGGCGGAAGGACCGAGCTGAAGCATACGGGGGATTGCCCGGCACGTCGAACCAAAACCTGATCCCCCAGGTCAGCGTGTCGTGCGACGATGGAACCATGCCGAGCCGACGCCGCATCTCCGCAAGAATCTCCGCGATTTCCGAGTCCGCCACCCTGGCCGTGGACGCCAAGGCGAAGGCCATGAAGGCCGCCGGGCGCCCGGTCATCGGGTTCGGCGCGGGCGAGCCCGACTTCCCGACGCCCGGCTACATCGTCGAGGCGGCGGTCGAGGCGGCGCGCGACCCGCGTTTCCACAAGTACACCCCGGCCGGCGGGCTGCCCGAGCTCAAGCAGGCCATCGCGGCCAAGACGCGGCGCGACTCCGGCTACTCGGCCGAGCCCTCGCAGGTGCTCGTCACCAACGGCGGCAAGCAGGCCGTCTACGAGGCGTTCGCCACCCTGCTCGACCCGGGCGACGAGGTGCTCGTCGTGGCGCCCTACTGGACGACCTACCCCGAGGCGATCAAGCTGGCCGGGGGCACGCAGGTCGACGTGGTCACCGACGAGTCCACCGGCTACCTCGCGAGCGTCGAGCAGCTGGAGGCGGCGCGCACGGAGCGGACGAAGGCGCTGCTGTTCGTCTCGCCGTCCAACCCGACGGGCGCGGTCCACACCCGCGAGCAGACGGTCGAGATCGGCCGGTGGGCCGCCGAGCACGGCCTGTGGGTGATCACCGACGAGATCTACGAGCACCTGGTGTACGGCGGCGCCGAGTTCACCAGCATCGCCACGGCCGTCCCCGAGCTGGGCGACCGGGTCGTGGTACTCAACGGGGTGGCCAAGACGTACGCGATGACCGGCTGGCGGGTGGGCTGGCTGATCGGCCCGGCCGACGTCGTCAAGGCGGCCACCAACCTGCAGTCGCACGCCACCTCCAACGTCTCCAACGTCTCGCAGATGGCGGCGCTGGCGGCGGTCTCCGGCGACCTGTCGGCGGTGGCCGAGATGCGCACGGCCTTCGACCGGCGGCGGCAGACGATGGTGCGGATGCTCAACGACATCCCGGGCGTGCTGTGCCCGGAGCCCAAGGGGGCGTTCTACGCCTACCCGTCGGTCAAGGCGCTGGTCGGCAAGGAGTTGCGAGGGCGGCGGCCCGGGACGTCCGCCGAGCTGGCGGAGCTGATCCTGGAGGAGGCCGAGGTCGCGGTGGTGCCCGGGGAGGCGTTCGGGACGCCTGGATACTTCCGGCTGTCGTACGCGCTGGGCGACGACGACCTGGTCGAGGGCGTCAGCCGCCTGGGCAAGCTGCTGGCCGAGGCCCGCTGACTAGCCGATCCCGGCGGCGATCGGCTGGATCCGGTCGCTGAGCCCCGGCGTCGCGCCGACGTAGACGGCCACGCCGGGGCGGTCCAGCCACATGAGGTTGCGCACGCCCGTGCGCGTGGTCCAGTGCAGCGCGGGCCGACCCTCCCACGCCGTGAGCCGCGCCCGCGCCACCAGCGTGACGAACTGCTCGGCGGTACGCGGGCCGCACACCACGCCGACGTACAGCCGCTCGTCGTTCCGGCTCCAGATCAGGCCGTGCACGGCGAGGGGGCGGGTGAGGGCGGGGAGGCGGGAGAAGGCGCCCGCGCGTTCGAGCGGGGCGGGCACGGCGGGCAGCTGGACCTCGGAGGCGGCGTCGCACGACAGCGTCAGCGCCTGGCTGCCGGCCTGCTCGGCGGACGGGGTCTCCTCGGGCAGGGGCTCTTCGGACAGGGTTTCTTGGGACAGAGGCTCGGCGGACGTACGGGGCACCGGGGCCTCGCCGCCGCCCGAGCCGCCGTCGCCCGCGCAGCCGGAAAGCGCGCAGCCGAAGAGCGCGAGCGCGAGGAGCACCGCCGCCGGACGCCGCATGGACCCCCCATGACGTGTGTGGACACCCCGGGAAGGGGACGGGAAGGGGCTCTAGTCTCCTACACGAGCCTTGACCGAGGCGGCAACTGCGAGGAGTTCCTTACGCAGGGATTCACCTGCCCTGACGCGCACGCCTGTGCCGCGGCGCTCCAGCCAGGCGATCGTCCGGCCGCCGCGCGGGTCCCGGCCGACCACGGCGGGCCTGCCGTGCAGCACGGTGGCACGACCGTCGAGCACGGCGGCATGGGAGCGGTAGCGCGGCCAGTCGGCGGCGAAGGGGCCGCGTTCGACGCGCGCCACGATGTACCTGCCGGACTGGCCGGAGCCCGCCGGGGCGTACCTGGCCCAGCCGCCCGCCCCGGCGCCGAACGTTCCACCGCCGGTGCGCTTCAGGCCCGGAGGGAGGTAGGTGAGGTAGAAGCCGTCGGCGATCACAGCCAGCCTGGGCGCCGGCGGCGCGGCCGGCTCGGGCGACGGGGTCCGCGCCGGCGGGGCGGGGGCGGGCGGGCCCTGCCCGGCGGCGGCCGGCTCCGCCGCCGGGTCGAGCGGGCGCACTCGCCCGAAGCCCGACGCGAACAGCCCGTAGATGGCCACCGCGGTCGCGGCGAACGCCAGCGCCGCGAGCGCCGCCCGCCTGCTCTGCCCGCCCGCGTCCGCGGTTCCGGCCGCGGGTTCCTGCCCGTACACGCGCCCCTCGGGGATCATTCCCCGATGATCCCCTGCTCGGCCCGCCTCCTACCCCTCTTTTGAGCCAACCGATGGCGACGCCGGTGGCAAGATGAGGAGATGCCGAAGTCCCTGGTCACGCTCCCCAAAGCACATCTTCACCTGCACTTCACCGGCTCCATGCGGCACGCCACGCTGATCGAGCTGGCCAGGGATCAGGGGTTGCACCTGCCCGACGCGCTGGAGCAGGACTGGCCGCCCAAGCTGCGGGCCACCGACGAGCGCGGCTGGTTCAGGTTCCAGCGGCTGTACGACATCGCCCGGTCCGTCCTGACCCGCCCGGAGCACGTCTACCGGCTGCTGCGCGAGACCGCCGAGGACGAGGCGGAGGCCGGGTCGCGCTGGCTGGAGATCCAGGTGGACCCGTCCGGCTACGCCCAGCGGTTCGGCGGGCTGACGGCCACGCTGGAGCTGATGCTGGACGCCGTGCGCCAGGCCGCCGAGCACTCCGGCGTCGGCATCGCGGTGATCGTGGCCGCGAACCGGACCAGGCACCCGCTGGACGCCAACACGCTGGCCAGGCTCGCCCTGCAATACCGCGATCACGGGGTCATCGGCTTCGGGCTGTCCAACGACGAGCGCCGGGGCGAGGCCCGCGACTTCGAGCGCGCCTTCAGGATCGCCAAGCGGGGCGGGCTGCTGGCCGTGCCGCACGGCGGCGAGCTGCTGGGCCCGCGCAGCGTCCAGCAGTGCGTGGACGACCTGGGGGCCGACCGGGTCGGGCACGGCGTGCGGTCGGCCGAGGACGACTGGCTCATGAGCCGCCTGGCCGATCGGCAGATCTGCTGCGAGGTCTGCCCGACCTCGAACGTCGGGCTGGGGGTGGCCGAGCGGGCCGCCGACGTGCCGCTGCGGCGGCTGTTCGACGCGGGGGTGCCGATCGCGCTGGGGGCCGACGACCCGCTGCTGTTCGGCGACCGGCTGCTGCGGCAGTACGAGCTGGCCAGGGAGGAGTACGGCTTCTCCGACGCCGAGCTCGCCGAGCTGGCCCGGCAGTCGGTGCGCTCGTCGGCGGCGCCCGAGGCGGTGCGCAAGGAGCTGCTGAAGGGCGTCGACGACTGGCTCACCGGGTCACCGGAGTGATGCGGCGATCTCGGCGGCCTCGCGCGCGGTGCGTACGCCCTCCAGGCGGTGGTTGACGCCGCCGCTCGTCCAGATGAGCGTGGGCGCCGCCTGGCGGAGCGGCACGGCCGTGCCGTCCGCGCGGCGGAGGTAGCCGAGCGGGTGCTCGCCGCCGACCCACCAGCCCTCCGCGCCGCCGTCGAGCTCGACGTGCGTGGGGAACGGAGGGCCGAGCTGTTTGAAGAAGTACGGGCTCATCTCGCCGTCGAACTGGTCGAGGCGGATGCCGCCCGGCCAGAACATCGACACCACCCGGCCGCCGTCGGAGACCGTCGCCGTCCGCGGGGGGCCCAGGCGGGTGGGGGTGCGTACCGGGAAGCGGGCCAGGGCCGGCAGCTCCTCCGGGGCCACGGTGCGCTCGCCTGGGAGCGGCGCGGTGGTGGTGAGCGGCGGGGGCGGGGTGTCGGAGACCCGCAGCTCGACGCCCGCGAAGCGGAGGATCTTCACCACGGCGGCCCGGCCCTGCGGGGTGGCGGCGGTGATGGCCACGACCACCGCCACCACCGCCACCACGACCACCCACCGCCGCCTCCGCCGCCCACCCGGTCGGGCAGGCAGGACGGGGTCCGGCCGGGCAGGCGCACCGGGATCGGGTTGGGTGAGGCGGGCGCGGACAGCGGTGGCCATGTCGGTGGCGGGGGCGGCGGGGGGCACGTCGAGCAGGGCGCCGAGGGCGAGCAGCTCGGACTCCAGCGCGTCCGGACGCGCGTCCGAAGCGTCCGCATCCCGGTCCGGAGTGTCTGCGTGCGTGTCCGGAGTGTCCGGGTCGTTCGGGTCATGCGAGTTCATTGCCCACCTCCTCCCTCAGCCGCGCCAGCCCCCGATGGGTGCTGGACTTGACGGTGCCCAGCGGACAGTCCAGCACCTGGGCCGTCTCCGCCTCCGTCAGCTGTAAGAAGTACCGGCACACCACGGCTTGGCGTTCCCGTTCGGGCAGTGACCGGACGGCGGCCAGCAGCCGGGCGCGGCGGTCGGTGGCGACGGCGGCCCCCTCGGGGTCGTCGGGCGCCCGCCCGTCGGCGGCCGCGCCCAGCCGGAGCGCCAGCTCCGCGCGCCGCCCCCGTGACCGGGTCAGGTTGTGCGTCTCGTTGGCCACGATCCGCAGCAGCCACGGCCGGAAGGGCGACTCCCGCCGGAAGCCCGGCAGGTGCCGGAACGCCTTGACGAACGCCTCCTGCACCACGTCCTCGGCTTCGTCCCCCGCGCCGAGCAGGTACGCGGTACGGTGGGCGAGCGCGCTGTAGCGGGCGACCAGAGCCTCATAGGCGTTCAGGTCACCGTCGAGCGAGCGCGCGATCGCCTCGTCGTCGTCCATGACGAGTCAGATTCCACCGCAAACCAGGGCCAGCAGGGAAGAGCGTCCATCGGATCGCGTGACCCCTGCCGCTGATCGGGGCATTAGACTCGGGCAATCCGTGTGCTCCCTTGAAGGAACGGGACTATGTCTTCTGGGTATGACCGTGTAGTGCAACCGGCGGCCGGTGACGAGGCCCTGGAGAACCACCTCGGTGGGGACGAGGCCAAGAACTACCGGCAGTACGAGTTCGACATGGTCGCCCCGCATGTGGGCCGCTCGATGCTGGAGATCGGTTCGGGTCTCGGGCACTTCGCCGAGCAGTTCCTGCCGCGCCTCGACCGGCTCGTGGTCAGCGACTTCGACCCCTACTGCGTCGAGCAGCTGGAGAAGCGCTTCGCGGGGCGCGACGAGATCGACGTGCTGCAGTTCGGCCTGCCGACCGACATCCCGCTGAAGGACAAGGTCGACACCGTCGTGCTGATGAACGTCCTGGAGCACATCGAGGACGACGCCGAGGCGCTGCGCTCGCTGGCGCGGGTGACGCTGCCGGGCGGCCGGATCATCATCTGGGTGCCGGGCTACCCCCAGCTCTACGGCGACTTCGACCGCAAGGTCGGCCACGTCCAGCGCTACACGCCGAAGACGCTGGGCGCCACGGTCGCGCGGGCGGGCCTGGACGTCGAGGTGCTCAAGCCGATCAACTTCCTGGGCGGCATCGCCTGGTGGGCGGCGGTGCGCCGGGGCGGCGTCGGCTATCCCGACCCGCGCCTGGTCAAGATCTACGACCGTACGGTGGTGCCGCTGACGCGGCTCATCGAGCGGTTCTTCCGTCCGCCGTTCGGCCAGACGGTCTTCTGCGTGGCGCGCGTTCCCCAGAGCTGAGGGCGGCCGGGGGAGGCCGGTGGGCCTCCCCCGCGCCTCACTTGATCGATCCGGCGGTCAGGCCGCCGACGACCTTGCGCTCGATCAGCGCGAACAGGATGATCACCGGGATCGTGGCGATCACCGAACCGGCGAACAGGTTCTGCCAGTCCACCTGGTACTGCCCGATGAAGGAGTTCAGCGCCACGGTGAGCGGCTGCCTGTCGGGCGTCGTGGTCAGCGTGAGCGCGACCACGAACTCGTTCCACGCCGCGATGAACGTGAAGATCAGCGCCGTGATGACCCCGGGCATGGCGAGCGGCAGCGTGATGCGGAACAGCGCGCCGAAGCGCCCGTTGCCGTCGATGAACGCCGCCTCCTCCAGCTCCCGCGGGATCGAGGCGAAGTACGCGTTCAGGATCCAGACCGCGAACGCCAGGTTGAACCCGCCGTTGACCAGGATCAGCGACCAGATCGAGTCCACCAGCCCGAACTGGTAGAACTCGCGGTAGATGCCCACCAGCATGGCCGTGGGCTGGAACATCTGGGTGATCAGCACCAGGATCAGGAACGCGGTCCGTCCCCTGAAGCGGTGCCGGGCCGAGTAGTACGCCGCGGGCAGCGCCACCAGGAGCACCAGCACGGTGGAGCCGGCGGCCACCTTGATCGTGACCCAGAGGTTGCCCGCCAGGCCGCTGCTCCAGAAGCCGGCGAGGTTCGACCACACCCACTCGTCGGGCCAGAACGTCACGTCCCGCAGCGAGTCCTGGCTGCGCAGCGAGGTGAGCAGCATCACCACGTACGGGAACAGGAAGATCAGCGCCACGACGTAGGCGGCGGCCGCGACGAGCACGGTCTTGAGCCTGGGCATGGTGCGCACGACGGCGCCTCGGCTCGCCATCACGCCACCTCCTTGTTCCACCGCGACACCCGCAGGAAGATCACGGTCAGCACGACGACCATGCCGAAGTTGACCACGGACATGGCGGCCGACTCGCCGATGTCGGAGCTCTTGAGAATGAACATGAGGATCGTCGAGGTGGCCGTGGAGTAGCCGGGCTGCCCGTGGGTCATGGCCCAGATGATCGGGAAGCTGTTGAAGACGTTCATCACGTTGATCAGCGCGGCCACGGTGAGCGCGGGGCGCAGCAGCGGCAGCGTGATCGACCAGTACGTACGCAGCCGCCCCGCCCCGTCCATCCTGGCCGCCTCGTAGACGTCGCCGGGGATGGTGGCGAGGCCGGCGAGCAGCGCGTACGTGGTGAACGGCACCGACACGAACACGGCCACGAACACCAGCCACGGCATGGCCGTGGAGGCGTCGCCGAGCTGGTCGGCCGCCGCGCCGCCCATCGCGTCGATGAGCCCGAGTTTGAGGCGGATCTGGTTGATGACGCCCACTTCGGGGTCGAGCATCCACTTGAAGATGATCGCCGTCATCAGCACGGACGCCGCCCAGGGCGCGATGAGCGCCCAGCGGGCCACCTTGCGCAGCGGGAAACGCTGGTTGAACAGCTGGGCGAGGGCCAGCGAGACCAGCACGGTGAGCACGACGACCGCGACCACCCAGATCACGCTGCGGACCATGATGTCCGCGAAGTCCTTCTCGTTGAAGAGCTTCTCGTAGTTCGCCAGCCCGTTGCCGCCCTGGACCACGCCGAACCGGCTGATCTTGAGGAACGACGACCGGATCATCTCGATCACCGGCCAGAGCACGACCACCGCGATGAGCACCACGGCCGGCCCGACCCAGGCGAGGGGTTCGAGGGCGCGCAACCTTCTCATGCAGAACCTTCCACGTGGGACAGTGTCGTCACGGGAGGCGGCCCGGCGCCCGTCACGGACGCCGGGCCGGCCACCGTGATCAGCCCGCCTCGGCGACCTTCTGCAGCTCGCCGAGGACCTTGGCCGGGTCCTCCTTGACGGCGCCGCCGATGGTCTGCTTGATCGCCGGGTTCACCTCGGCCCACTTCGGGTCCTGGAAGGGGTAGAAGCTGGCGTTGGGCAGCGCGTCCAGGAACGGCTTCAGCTTCTCGTCGCCCGACAGCTTCTCGATGCCGCCGTTGGTGACCGGCAGCAGCTTGTAGGTGTCGGAGATCTTCTGCGCGGCGTTGCCGGTGTAGAAGAAGTCGAAGAACTTCTTGATCTCGGCGGCGTGGCCGTTCTTGTTGAACGCCATGATCCAGTCCATGACGCCGAGCGTGGTGTCGAGCGGCCCGCTCTTGCCGGGGATGGGCGCGACGCCGTAGTTCTTCAGGCCGGCCGCGTCGAAGATCGGGATCGACATGGGGCCGCCGTTGACCATGCCGACCTTGCCGGCGCCGAAGTCCTCCCAGACCGTCTTGCGGTCCTTGGTGCCGGGGTTGGGGGTGGTCAGGCCGGCGTCGACCAGGCCCTTCATGTACGTGAAGGTCTCGATGTTCTGCGGGGAGTTGATGGCCCACTTGCCGGAGGCGTCCTTGTAGCCGCCGCCGTTGCCGAGCATCCACAGGAACGACTCGCCCTGGGCCTCCTCCTGGCCGAGGGGCAGGCCGAACGGCTGGGTCACGCCGGCCGCCTTCAGCTTCTCGGCGGCGGCCTTGAGCTCGTCCCAGGTCTTGGGGGGCTCGCTGATGCCGGCCTTGCTGAACAGGTCCTTGTTGTAGAACATGGCGCGGGCGGAGGAGACGAACGGGATGCCGTACCCGGTGCCGTCCACCTTGCCGAAGTCGGCGAACTTCTGCAGCAGGTCGCCGGAGACGTTCGGGGAGAGGACCTCGTCGGTCTTGTAGAGCAGCCCGTCCTTGACGAAGCCGGAGTAGTCGCCGGTCTGCAGGATGTCGGGCACCTGGCCGTTCTGGACCATGGTGGCGACCTGCTTGTCGATGTCGTTCCAGTTGATGACCTGGACGTCGACCTTGATGCCGGGGTTCGCGGCCTGGAACTCGTCCACGACGCCCTTCCAGAACGTCTCGCCCGAGTTCGGCTTGCCCGGCCCGTCGCCGTAGTCGGCGGCGACCATCTTGAGCGTGACCTCGCCGCCGGAGGACGCCTGGTCGCCGCCGCCGTTGCCGCTGCCGCCGTCGCCCGAGCCGCAGCTGGTCAGGACCAGCAGCGTGGCAAGGCTGAGAGCGGCGCCGCCCACAAGCTTCATGTTCACTGGAGATACCGCCTTCTCGTCGGACGGGTGACGCTGGTCCGTACCAGTGGTCGGACCCCGCCCAGGGGGATGAGCTCACGGAGGCACTGCGATGACCCGGAAGCCCTCCGTGTTTGCGCCAGCGTAAGCGAGCGTTCCCCACCCGGTCTATACCGGTCTATTGCGGTTCGACAACAGTCATCGCGACGGCTGCGCACAACCGGTCTAGACCAGATGTCAGGTGATCTTCCGCCGGACGTTCTCGCCGCCCTCGGGGGCGCCGATCCACGGCCCGTCGATGGACGGGTCCAGCACGCCTTCCTCGACGAAGTCGTAGCGGCCGTCCAGCACGTACCCGGCCAGCCGGACGTCCCGGGCGTCGGTGTTGTCCCAGAGCCGGTCGAGCAGCGTGTCCACCCGGCGTCTGGCCTGGTGGCAGAAGGTGTCGGCCAGCTCGTACGGCCGCCGCCCGAGATCGGCGGAGTCGCTCTCGGCCTTGACGCAGACGGCGGTCATGGCGAGCAGCTCCGCCCCGATGTCCACGACCCGCCCGAGGAACGCCTGCCGGTGCTCCAGCCTGCCCTGCCAGCGGGACATCGCGTAGAAGGTGGACCGGGCCAGCTTCCTGCTGGTCCGCTCCACGAAACGGAGGTGGGCGGCGAGGGGGCCGAAGGCGGCGTACCCGCCGGGCAGGGTGCCCGCGCCGGCGACCAGCGTGGGCAGCCAGCCGGCGTAGAAGCGGCCGGCCCGCTTGACCGCCGCGGCGCGTTCCTGGCGGGAGGCGTCCGGGTTGATCAGCTCGCCGGCGGCCGACAGGTGGGCGTCCACGGCCTCGCGGGTGATCGCCAGGTGCATGATCTCGGTGGAGCCCTCGAAGATGCGGTTGATCCTGGCGTCGCGGAGCATCTGCTCGGCGGGCACGCCGCGCTCGCCGCGCGCGGCCAGCGACTCCGCGCTCTCGTAGCCGCGCCCGCCCCTGATCTGGACCAGCTCGTCCAGCACCCGGTAGCCCATCTCCGAGGCGTACAGCTTGCCGAGCGCGGCCTCGATCCTGATGTCGTTGCGCTTGTCGTCGGCCAGGCGGCAGTTGAGCTCCATGACGGCCTCCAGCGCGTACGCGGTGGCCGCGATGAAGGCGATCTTCGTGGCCACGGCCTCGTGCCGGCCGATGGCGTGGCCCCACTGCACCCGGGCGTTGCTCCACTCGCGGGCGATCCGCACCGCCCATTTGGCGTTGCCCGCGCAGGTGGCGGGCAGGGAGAGCCGGCCGGTGTTCAGCGTGGTGAGCGCGATCCGCAGCCCGTCGCCCTCGCGCCCGATCAGGTTCCCCGCGGGCACTCTGACCTGCTTGAACTCGGTGACGCCGTTCTCGATGCCGCGCAGGCCCATGAACGTGTTGCGCCGCCTGACCGTGATGCCCGGCGAGTCGGCCTCGACCACGAACGCGCTGATCTTCTTCCCGGTCCGCGCCATGACCACGAGCAGGTCGGCGATGACGCCGTTCGTCGTCCACAGCTTGACGCCGTCGAGCACGTAGTCGTCGCCGTCGCGGACGGCGGTGGTCGCCAGGCGGGCCGGGTCGGAGCCCACGTCGGGCTCGGTCAGCAGGAAGGCGGAGATCTCGCCCCGCGCGCAGCGCGGCAGGAACGCGCGCTTCTGCTCCTCGCTGCCGAACAGCTTCAGCGGCTGCGGCACCCCGATCGACTGGTGCGCCGACAGCAGCGTGGCCAGCGCCGGGCAGTACGAGCCGACGAGCATGAGGGCCCGGCAGTAGTACAGGTAGGGCAGACCGAGCCCGCCGTACTCCTCGCCGATCGTGATGCCGAACGCGCCCAGCCCGGCCAGGCCCTTGACCACGTCGTCCGGGATCTGCCCGGTCCGCTCGATGAGCGCGGGATCGACGTGCCCGTCCAGAAACCGGCGGACCGCCCGGACGAACTCCTCCCCCCGCTTGGCGGCCTCGTCGGGCAGGGCGGGCGCCGGATGGACCAGCTCCAGCCGGAAGTCGCCGAGGAAGAGCTGCTTGCCGAAGCTGGGCCGGGTCCACTCCTGCTCGCGGGCCTGCTCGCCGACCGCTCTGGACTCCTCGTACCTGGTGTGCTGCGTCATCGCGCCTCCAGACGTCACGCCGTCCCGGTGCCGGTTATATGCCCTCTTTCTCAGATGAGACCCGACTTTCGTCAGGGGCGCCGGTGACCGGACGGCAGATCCGGAGGGGGCTGCTCCTTCCCTAGGTTTCGTGACGTGAAAACGCTCCTGATCAGCCTGTTCGCGGCGGGCGCCCTCTTCCCGGCCCCCGCTCCCGCCCTGACTCCCGCCTCCGTGGACGCGTACGTGCGCGACGCCGTCGCCACCACCGGCCTGCCGGGCGTGTCGGTGGTCGTGACCCACGACGGGCAGGTCGTGCACGCCGCCGGGTACGGCCACGACTCCGAGGGCCACGCGGTCACCGCCGACACGCCGATGCGGGTGGCCTCGGTGAGCAAGGCGTTCACCGCGACGGCGGTCATGACGCTCGTCGAGCGCGGCAAGATCCGGCTGGACGACCCGGTCGCCGCGCAGCTTCCCGGCTTCCGGATGGCCGACCCGCGCGCCGCCCGCGTCACCGTGCGCCAGCTGCTCAACCAGACCTCCGGCCTGTCGGACACCACGGTCGACGTCAACGCCCTGGAGGAGACGATCACGCTGGCCGACTACACCGCCCGGCTGTCCGGCGGGCGGCTGCGGGCCGAGCCGGGCACCCGATGGGAGTACTGCAACGTCAACTACGACCTCGCCGCCCGGCTGGTCGAGGTGGCCGGGGGCCGGGACTTCGGCTCGTACCTGCGCGATCGGGTCTTCGGGCCGCTCGGCATGACCTCCAGCGCCGTGAGCGACCAGGTGGTCCGCCCCGCCGACGGCTACAACTCCGTCTACGGGGCCTGGCTGCCGCGCCCCGAGCTGCCCGCCTTCCTCAACGGCAGCGGCTCGGGCGGCGTCGTCACCACGGCGAACGACATGGGCAAGTGGCTCATCGCCCAGTCCGGGGACGGCCGTCCGGTGGTCGGGAAGCGGAGCCTGGAGACCATGCACACGCCCGCCGCGGTCCGCCCGTACGGGATGGGCTGGGGCGTGGAGGAGGAGTCCGGGCAGCTCGTGCATTCCGGGAACCTGTTCACGTACACGGCGGTGGCCGCCCTCTCGCCGCGCACCGGTTACGGCTTCGCGGTGATGAGCAACAGCGCGGCCTTGCAGGACGACACGTACACGATCATGCAAGGGCTGACGGCGCTGAGCGAGGGCCGCGTGCCCGAGCCGCCGGGCGCCGACCGGCGGCTCTACGACGGCATCCTGGCCGCGGTCGCGCTCGTGGCGGCCGGGCTCGGCGCGCTGGGGGTGCTCCGCGCCCGCCGCTGGGCGGCCAGGCCCCGCCGGTGGTACGCGCTCCGGCTGCTGCCCGCCCTGCTGCCGGCCGTGGTGCTGGCGACCTACCCCGACTGGGTGTCGTTCCTGATGAACGGCAGGACCGTCACGTGGGCGCAGCTCACGTACTTCGCGGCGCCGCTGTCGATCACGTTGCTCGTGACGGCCCTCGCGGGAGCCGCCGTCACGCTCGCCCGCGTGCTCGCGCTACGGAACCGCCGGCCGCGCTGACCTGACGGCGGGCCGCCGGGACGGCCACGTAGCTCACGGCCAGCGCGGCCAGGGCGAGCGCGGCGGCGGCGAGCCCGAGCCACCGCAGGCCGTCCGCCGCGACCAGGCCGCCACCGAGCGCGGAGCCGGCCGCGATGCCGATGTTGAACGCGCACACGTTCACCGACACCGCCAGCGTCGGCGCGCCGCCCGCGTGCCGCAGCAGCAGGCTCTGCAGCACCGGGGTCGTGGCGGAGGTCAGCAGGCCGAACGCGAGCACCACGGCCACGGCCGCCACCGGCCATCCCAGCGCGAACGGGAACAGCGCCAGCACCACCGCGAGCCCGGCGAACGTCCCGCGCACCGTGGCCGGCAGCGACCGGTCGGCCAGCCGTCCCGCGACCAGGCCGCCCGCCAGGCCGCCCACGCCGTACACCAGCAGCAACGCCGACACCGCCGCCGGCGCGAACCCGGTGATCCGCGACAGGGCGGGCGCGAGGTAGGTGAACACGGTCGAGGTGGCCGCCAGCCCCACGGCGGTGGTCGCGATCACGACCGGCACCGGCCGGCGCAGCATGGTTCGCAGCTCGGCCGCGACGCTGGTGTCCGGCGCGGCCTCCCGTGGCAGCACCACGGCCAGCAGCACGACGGCGGCCAGCGCCAGCACCGCGAGCCCCGCGAACGGCGCCCGCCACCCGGCCCCGTCCCCCACCAGCACGCCGACCGGCACGCCCAGCAGGGTCGCCGCCGAGAACCCTGAGCCGACGACCGCGATGGCCGTCCCCACCCGCTCCGGCGCGACCGCCCGCACGGTCAGCATGAGCGCCAGCGTCAGGAAGGCGGCGTGGCTGAGCGAGGCGACCACCCGGCCCGCGATCAGCACCCCGTACGACCCGGCTACCGCGCAGATCGCGTTGCCCGCCGCGAACAGCACCAGCAACCCCAGCGCCAGCCCCTTGCGCGGCAGCCGCACCGTCGCGATCGTCACCAGCGGCCCGCCGGCCACGACGCCCAGCGCGTACGCCGTCACCGCGTGCCCGGCCGTGGAAAGCGTGACGTCCAAGTCGGCGGCCACCTGCGGCAGCAACCCGGCGATCAGATACTCGGAAGTGCCGACCACGAAGACGCTCACCATGAGCATGGCCGGTACGAAAAGTCCCTGTTTCATGCGGGTACGCTAAAGTCTCACATGGATGTGAGAGTCAATCGGCGGTGAGGGGGATCACATGCGGATCGGCGAGCTGGTCCGGCGCACCGGCGTGAGCGAGCGGCTGCTGCGCTACTACGAGGAGCAGGGCCTGCTGGCCCCGGAGCGCCTTCCCAGCGGCTACCGCGTCTACACCGAGGCCCACGTGGAGACCGTGCGCCGCATCCGCTGCCTGCTCTCGGCGGGCCTGTCCACCTCGACGATCGCGACCGTGCTGCCCTGCCTGGAGCCCGAGGGCGAGGTGCTGGCCCCCACCTGCCGGGACGTCGTCGGGCAGCTGCGCGGCGAGCGCGAGCGCATCGACCGGGCGATGGCGGACCTGAGCGAGTCCCGCGACGCCCTCGACCGGGTGATCGCGGCGTCCCGCGTGTGACATGCGGAAGCGCCGCCTCCTCGTCGGCCGAGGAGACGGCGCTCCGTCTCTTTCATCTGCTCCTAGAGCCGCTCGATGATCGTGACGTTGGCCTGGCCGCCGCCCTCGCACATCGTCTGCAGGCCGTAGCGGCCGCCCGTGCGCTCCAGCTCGTGCAGGAGCTTGGTCATCAGGATCGCGCCGGTGCCGCCCAAGGGGTGGCCGAGGGCGATGGCGCCGCCGTTGGGGTTGACCTTGGCCGGGTCGGCCCCGAGCTCGTGCATCCAGGCCAGCGGCACCGGGGCGAACGCCTCGTTGATCTCCACGACGTCGATCTGGTCGATCGACATGCCGGCCTTCTTCAGCGCCCGCTGCGTGGCGGGGATCGGCGCGGTCAGCATGTAGACCGGGTCGTCGCCCATGAGCGCGAGCTGGTGGATGCGGGCGCGCGGGGTCAGCCCGTGGTCCTTGACCGCCTGCTCGGAGGCGATGAGCACGGCGCCCGAGCCGTCGGAGATCTGCGAGGAGGTGGCCGCGGTGATCTGGCCGCCCTCCTTCAGGGTCTTGAGGGTGCCCATCTTCTCCAGGGTGGTGTCCGCCCGCGGGCCCTCGTCGTCCTCGACGCCGTTGATCGGGGCGATCTGCTCCTTGAAGTAGCCGTTCGCGATGGCCTTGGCGGCCCGCTGGTGCGACTCCAGCGCGAACTGCTCCAGGACCTCGCGGGTGTAGCCCCACTTCTCGCACATCAGCTCCGCGCCGCGGAACTGCGAGATCTCCTGCTTGCCGTACCGCTCGACCCACTTCTCGCCGAACGGGAACGGCATCCCCATGTCGAGCGCGGCCTTGATGGACGAGCCCATGGGGACGATGCTCATCGACTCGACGCCGCCGGCCACGACGAGGTCCTGCGTGCCGGACATGACGCCCTGGGCGGCGAAGTGGATCGACTGCTGCGAGGAGCCGCACTGGCGGTCGATGGTGACGCCGGGGACGGTCTCCGGCAGACCGGCCGACAGCCAGGCGTTACGGGCGATGTCCATGCTCTGGGGGCCGAACTGCATGACGCATCCCAGAATGACGTCCTCGACCGCGGCGGGGTCCACGCCGGTGCGCTCGACGAGCGCCTTCAGCGTGTGAGCGGCCAGGTCAGTGGGGTGGACGGTGGAAAGACCGCCCTTCTTCTTGCCGACCGGGGTGCGGACCGCCCCGACGATGTACGCCTCTGCCACAGTGCCTCCTGGAAACCGAGCATTATTCGGTTACTAAGGGCAGCCTACAACAGAACGACGTTCTGGCGCTGCTCACTCCGGGGGGAGAAGGTCCTCCGCGGCGTCCACCCGGAACCGCCACCGGTCCACGACCAGCCCGTTGAGCTGGTCGGCGAGCTCCAGCGCCAACGCCCCCAGCTTGGCCGGCTCGTCGCCGCGCAGCTCGATCGCGGTCAGCTCGGTCGCGAACGGCAGCAGCTCCCCCACCGCGGGCGGCTGCCCCTTCTGCGGCACCAGCACGGCCCGGATCTCCCCCGCCGTGAACGTGAACTCGTCGTCCTCCTGCGGCTCCAGCAGCGGCGCCAGCTCCTCGGCGGACGGGCGCACCGGGACGATGACCGCGGGGCCCGAGTCCTCCTCGTCGGCCGGGTCGCTCACCTCGCCGCGGCAGACCGCGAGCCCCTTCAGCCGGAACGCGATGCCCTCGGCCAGGAACCGGTCGAAGAAGTCCAGCGGCAGCGGCCCCTCGCCGGCCACCCGCACCGCCCACGACTTCTCCAGCACGCCGCCCGTCAGCCCGGGCTCGGCCTCCACGGGCGCGCACACCCGTACGTCCGTGGCCACGACGTCGTCGCCGTCCAGGCGGGCGGCCGGGTCGGCCAGCCGTACGACCTGCAACAGCTCGGCCGGCTGGACCTTGGCCGGCAGCACCGCCGTCGGGCCCGTACGCAGTCTCCGCTTGGCCATCCAGCCCATGCCCGCCTCCGCGCTTGCCAGTGAGCCGCTCTATGCGGTCAGCTTCGATAGGAGCTCGTCATCGTCGCGTAGACGATGACGTTGTCGGTGTAGTGCCCGGTGCGCCGGTCGTAGGTCCCGCCGCAGGTGATGAGGTGCAGCTGGGCGTTGTCCTGCGGCCCGTAGACGCGCTGGGTCGGGAACGTCTTCTTGTTCGCCTGCTCCACGCCGCCCACGGTGAACACCGCCGTGGTCTTGTCCTGCCGCTTGACCTCGATGGTGTCGCCGTTCTTGATCTCGGGCAACCTGCTGAACACCGCACTGCGCGTCCTGGTGTCCTTGTGCCCGAGCAGCACGGCCGGGCCCGCCTCGCCCGGCGTGGACATGTTGCGGTACCAGCCCACGAGGTTCGGGTCGTCCGCCGGCGGCACCTCGATCGTGCCGTCCTTGGCCAGGCCCACGGTCTTGACCGGGGCGTTGATCCCCAGCCGCTTGATCACGACCCGGATCGGGGTGGACGGCAGCATCGGCGGGGCCGGGGTGATCTGCGGCAGCGGCGGCGGCGCGTCGGGGTCGGCCTGGAAGAGCGCCTGCTCCGGGTTGTTGCCCGCGGCGTGCGGCTGGGACGGCAGCGCCAGGCTGTCGCGGTTGTTCGCGGCCAGGCCGTACTCGTCGGGCGAGTTCAGCACGATCAGCAGCCCGGCCACGACCGTCACGACCCCGGCGATGGCCGCCACGATCAGCACCGCCCTGAGCGCTGTGCTCCCCTTGTCCGGCTGCGGCGGCTGCGGGGCAGGAAGTCCGCCGCCGTACGGGTGGTATCCCGACACCGCGCTCAGCCCCTGGTCGCGTTGCGCCGGCGCATGAGCAGCCCGCCCACCGTGGCGGCGCCGATCAGCGCGGTTCCGGCCAGGATGAACGTCCGCCCGTCCGGCCCCATCGTGCCGCCCAGACCGGTGTCGGCGCCCGCCTTGGGGGTCTGGGACTTCTTCGTGGACTGCTTGCTGGACGGGGTGATGGTGACGATCTCGGTGGTCGTCTTGGTCGGCCGGGGGGTGGAGGTGGTGGGCGTGGGCGTCGGCGTGCCGGTCCCGGTGCTGGTGGGGGTGCCGGTGCCCGTCGGCGTGCCCGTACCCCCGGTCGTCACGACGAACTGCGCCGACGGCCCCCCGGACGCGCCCGGCGCGCAGGTGTAGACGGGGTGGCCGTTGACCTGGAGCGCGAAGCCGCCGCCCTTGAGCGCCACCGTGCCGGTCGCGGTCGGCGTGATCACCATGGTCATGGTGGCCAGCGGCATCGGGCTGCCCTCGGAGATCGTCGCGAACGGCGTGGACGTCTGCCCCACCGTCACCGGCGTCGCAGGCACCGGTGTGCCGCTCGGGCTGATCGTGCCCACGGCCACCACAGCGCTGCTCGGCGTGATCTCCGAGGGCGCCGGGAGCCGGCTCTGCGTGTTGGTCGGCTGCGCGATGTCCCACGTCACGGTGACCGCCCCGCTGGGCGTGGCGGCGGCCGGGGTGCGCAGCTCCATGCGGAAGGGCACGTTCGTGGGCTGGCTGCCCGTCGCCGTACAGCTGTAGACCACGTCGACCGGGGCGGCCAGCGCGGCCACCACCGGCAGCCCACCGAAGATCCCTGCACCGAGGACGGCCATGGCGGATGTCTTGAGGGCGAGGCGGCGCCGCGCCTTGGACGTCAGCACTTCCATCTCCAATTCAGTGCAGGTTGGCGGGAGTGTGCCAGTTTTCCAATTCTTGGTCTCGGCTAGGTTGAGATCTTACGAACTCTACCTGTCAACTTCCCGTAAACCGTCAAACCGGTTGCTCCCGGGTCAGACCTTCTTCTTCGAGAGCGTGGCGTACACGACGATGTTGTCCTTGTAGCTGTGCGCTCCCTTGTTGTAGACGCCGCCGCAGGTGATCAGCCGGAGCTGCGCGCCCTCGGTGTTGCCGTAGACCCGCTTCGTCGGGAAGGTCGTCTTGCTGACCTGCTCGATCCCGCTCACCGTGTAGCGGGCGACCTTGCCGTCCGACCGGTACACGTAGATGTTGTCGCCCTTCACCAGCTCCGAGAGCCGGGCGAAGACGGCGGGACCCTTGCGGGTGCTGACGTGCCCGTTGATGACCGTCGGGCCGTTCTCGCCCGGAAGCGGGGAGAAGCGGTACCAGCCGGTCTGGTTCGGCTTGCTCAGCGACGGGGTGCCCAGGTTGCCCTTGAGGTCCACCGTCACCTGGCCGACCGGCGCGTTCACCTTGATCTTCGGGATCTTGATGCGCGACGGCTTCGCCTTGGCCTTGGCCTTCGTGGTCCTGGCCGCCGGGATCGGGGCCACGGTCGGCACCGCGGCCAGCGGCGGCGGCGCGTCGATGCGGGCCGGGGTCAGGCCGCTCTTGCCGCCGGGGCCGACGGTCGGCGGCAGGACGAACGCGCCCGCGTTCTCGATCTGCACCGTGGACGGCTGGCCCGCCGCGAGGGGGCCGCCGGGGCCGGAGCCGTCGTCCACCGTGGGCGCCAGCGAGAGCAGGCCCACCATGACGGCGCCCACCCCGGCCAGCGAGCCCGCGATCAGCAGGCCCGGCATCGCCTTGTCGAGAGTCGACTTCTGCTTCTGCTCGCTCATCACTTCACACCTCCGGCGTGTGCGGCGCGGCGACGCCACAGCACCAGGCCGCCCGCGGCGCTACCCATGATCATCGCGGAGCCGCCCGCGATCAACGTGTACGCCCCGGAGTCCACCGGCGGATCCGGCGCCTCACCGGTGTTCACCCCGCCCTTGGGCGTCTTGACCACCTGCGGCCTGACGTACTTGGTCACGGTCGGGGTGGCGGAGGTCGAGGTGGTGGGGGTGGTGGTGCTGGTGCCGCCGGGCCCGACGATCACGATCCCCGGGTGGGTGTACTGCGAGCTCGGCGACGGCGAGTTCGTGCCGGTCGCCGTGGTCGTCGGGGTGCCGGTGCTGGTGTTGGTCGCCGGCGGGCTGGTCGGCGGCGTGGTCGTGGGCTCGTTCGTCGTGGGCGGCGGGCTGGTCACTCTCTCCCCGACGGTGACCACGATGGATCCGGGAGGGCTGGCCGGCGTGCACTTCGCGCCGTGGAATCCGGTCGGAAGCTGCGCGGTGGCCGTCGACACCTCGAACGCGTCCAGCCAGGCAGGCTTGGTCGAGGCGTTCTCGACCTTGATCACATGCTTGCCGTAGGTCAGCTTGGGCGAGACCCACAACGGCTGGCCGCCGTTGAGGTCATGGTTCACCGGGTCGTCGTTGCCGTCGCGCGAGGGGTCCACCGTCGCCCGCTTGATGCCGTCGATGTAGATGTTGACCGGCCCGGCGTCCTTGTCCGTCGGGCCGATGTACTTGACGCTCGTGCCGACGAAGGTCAGCTCAGCGGAGGCGTTCAACTCGGTGGTCTCGTGCAGGTCGTTGTGCACGTGATGCTCGGAGGACGGGCGGCCGCCCACGGGCGTCCACGTGCCGTGGTAGACGATCTGCATGTCGCTCGGGTTGTCGGTGTCGTCACCGTCGTTGATGACCACACTGCTGTCCGGCGGAGTGAAGTCGAGGTCGATGTCCTTCGGGGTGATCTTGATAGTGCCCGGCTTGTCGATGAGGCCGGGGTCGTTCAGCATGGGAGGCAGGCCGAGTTCGTCATCAGGCCGCAGGGCCTTCTCCGGATCGGCGCTGCCCTTGGGCTGCAGGATGCCAACCCAGTTGCTCTTGAGCTCGAGGTTGCCGATGGCGTGGACCTCTCCGCCCGGCCCGAAGTAGCCGGGTGACTGCAACCGGCTGCCGTCACCGGTGTACTGGAGCTTCCACGTGTAGTTGAGCGGCCCGCCCACGACGAGGTCGGTGTCGAAGGTCAGATTGGTGACCAGCCGCACCGGACCGTGCCTGACGATGCTGCTCGTACCGGTCGGCTTACAGATGTATTCGACCTCAAGATCGGCCTGCGCCGCCGACGCGGGCAGGTTCGACGACACCATCGCACCTAATGCCGCCACGGAACCGACCGATGCGGCGATCAACGCCTTGCGCAACCGACTCACGGGAGACTCCGATCACCCACAAATAGACCGAGGGTAGATCCTAGAGTCGCGAAGACCGACAACACATGCGGAATGCCCCATCTTCCATCACTTGTGATGAAGCCGTGTCCAGTAACAGAATCCCGTTCTGGAGGTGGCGTATGGAGAGAGATCTTTTCGACGAGGAGCACCTGCTCTTCCGTGAGACGGTGCGCGAGTTCATGACCCGCGAGGTGGTGCCGCACCACGCGCGGTGGGAGAAGGAGGGCATCGTCCCGCGCGAGGTCTGGAAACAGGCCGGCGAGCTGGGGATGTTCGGGTTCTCGGTGCCCGAGGAGTACGGCGGCGCGGGCGTCAAGGACTTCCGCTACAACGCGGTGATCGTCGAGGAGATCATCCGGCACGGCGCGTCCGGCCTCGGGTTCTCGCTGCACAACGACGTCATGGCCCCGTACGTCGTGGACCTCACCAACGACGAGCAGAAGCAGCGCTGGCTGCCCGGCTTCGTGAGCGGCGAGCTGATCACCGCGATCGCGATGAGCGAGCCCGGCGCGGGCAGCGACCTGCAGGGCATCAGGACGACCGCGGTCCGCGAGGGCGACCACTACGTCATCAACGGCCAGAAGACCTTCATCACCAACGGCATCAACGCCGACCTGGTGGTCGTGGTCACCAAGACCGATCCGGCGGCCAGGGCCAGGGGCACGACGCTGATCGTGGTCGAGCGGGGCACGGAGGGCTTCCAGCGCGGGCGCAACCTGGACAAGGTCGGCATGAAGGCCCAGGACACCGCCGAGCTGTTCTTCGAGAACGTCCGGGTCCCCGTGGCCAACCGTCTCGGCCCGAACGACGGCGAGGGCTTCTTCCAGCTCATGCACAACCTGCCCCAGGAGCGCCTGTCGATCGCCGTGGCGGCCGTGGCCTCGGCGGAGTCAGTGCTGGAGCAGACCATCGAGTACTGCAGGTCCCGCCAGGCCTTCGGCCGCAACATCGGCTCGTTCCAGAACACCAGGTTCGTCCTGGCCGAGCTGGCGACCGAGACCGACATCGCCCGCACCTACGTCGACAAGTGCATCCTCGCGCTCAACGCAGGCGAGCTCACGGCGGTGGACGCGGCCAAGGCCAAGTGGTGGACCACCGAGCTGCAGAACAAGGTCATCGACCGCTGCCTCCAGCTCCACGGCGGCTACGGCTACATGACGGAGTACCCCGTGGCGAGGGCCTGGCTGGACAGCCGGGTGCAGACGATCTACGGCGGCACCACCGAGATCATGAAGGAGATCATCGGCCGGTCCTTCGAATTCTGACCGGAAGCCCGCGGGGCCGCGCGCGGACCGGCCCCGCGCCGCATACTGGACAGCATGGAATCCGGCGGCCTGATCCTCCTGGTCTTCCTGGCGTTGCTGTTCGCCTGGCTGCTCAACCGGGTGCGCCGGGCCTTCCGCCTGGGAGCCGTGGGCTACGCGGGCGTGATGATCGTGTTCATCATCGCCATGCTGCTCGTCTGGGGCCAGACGAAGGTCTAGCGCATCCCTTCCACGAACCGGGTGAGCAGCCGGGCGAACTCCGCCCGCTCGGCCGCCGTCCACGTCCGCGTGGCCTCGGCGAAGCTCGCCTGCCTGCTCTCGTGCGCACGGGCCAGCGCGTCCCGCCCGGCGTCGGTCAGCACGAGGTGCGAGCGCCGGCCGTCGGCCTGGTCGGCCTCGCGCCGCACCAGGCCGCCCGTCACGGCGGCGGCCACCAGCCGGCTCGCCCGCGGCTGGTCCACGCCGAGCGCCTCGGCGACCCCGGTCACCGTGACCGGCTCGCGGGCGCCCTCGATGACGTCGAGGACGTCGTGCTCGGGGCCCGCGCCGTCGGCCGCGGCGAGGGCGCGCCGCCGCTGCCTGCGCCTGATGGCGACCATCGCGCGTTCGATGGCGGCGATGTCCTTGTCCTCGTGCATAGGGTGGCGATGCTACCCCGGCACGACCGGCTGGATCGCGTCCAGGATCACCCGCGCGACCAGCGCCGGATCGTCGCTCATCGGGACGTGGCCGCACCCGTTCAGCAGCTTGACCCGCTGCCCCGACCACCGCCCGGCGCGGACCGCCTGCCTGCGCAGCAGCAGCCGGTCGTGCTCGCCCCACGCGATGGTGATCGGCGATTTCGGTGGCGCGGGCGGCATGAGCCCCTCGAAGGAGGCGAGCGTCTCGTCGAACCCGGGCGCGGCGGCCAGCGCCTGCGTGGCCGCGACCAGCGCCGCAGGCTCCATCCTCGTGGGGTGGGCGACCAGCATCCCGGCGGACAGCGCCCGCGAGGCGGGCTCCTCCGCCATGCGGGCGGCCTGCTCGGGCGGCAGGGCGCGGGCCGTGGCGCGCAGCGCGCGCAGCACCGTGCGGGCGTACAGGAACTCGGAACGGGTCCAGAAGCCGGCCGGCGACAGCGCGACGGCCGAGCTGACGACGCCGCGGGCGGCGAGTTCGAGCGCGAGGTAGCCGCCGAGCGAGTTGCCCGCGACGGCGGGCTCACGGATGCCGAGCAGCGCGCAGAACGACTCGACCGCGTCCGCCAGCGACTCCGGTGTGTACGGGGTGCCCTCCGGCAGCCCCGGCGAGTCGCCGAACCCGGGCAGGTCCACGGCGAAGACCGTGCGCTCGGCGGCGAGCCGGTCCAGCACCGGCAGCCAGGCCTGCCAGTGGTGCCCGATGCCGTGGATGAGGATCAGCGGCGCGCCGGTGCCCCGCCGTTCGAAGGCCAGGTCCATGCGGCCAGTAGACCACTCACCTGCCGCGGGTGGGAATCTCGAACCAGACGGCTTTGCCTTCCTTGGTAGGACGCGAGCCCCAACGCCGAGCAAGCTGGTCCACGAGGTAGAGGCCGCGCCCGCCCTCGTCGTTCTCGCCGGCGCTGCGGATCCGCGGCAGGCGCAGGTCCTGGTCGAACACCTCGACCCAGACCGCCTCCTCGCCCCTGCGCAGCCGGAGCGTGAACTCCTTGTCGCCGATCGCCTCGTCCTCGAAGCCCGGCAGGTCCCAGGACTCTTCGAACGGCAGCGGCGGCCCGTCCACGGACAGCTCCCTGCGCGGCACGGTGGCGGTGGAGGCGTGCAGCACGACGTTGGTGACGACCTCGGAGACCAGCAGACAGGCCAGCTCGGCCCGCTCCTCGGGCACGTTCCAGCCGGAGAAGGCCTCGGCGGCCATCCGCCGCGCCTCGCCGACCATGATCGGCTGCGCCGGGAACGTGCGCTCCTCGACGTCGAGATCGACGTCGCTGGAGCGGACCACCAGGATCGCCATGTCGTCGTCGATCTCGCCGGGCACCGCGACCGTGGCGGTCTCGGCGATGCGCTCGACGTCGGCGTCGGACAGCTTGGACAGCTTCTCGCAGAGCACGCCCAGCGTCTCGGACTCGGTCGGCGGGTGGCCGTCGCGGCCGGGCCGCCGGTCGACCAGGCCGTCGGTGTAGAGCAGCAGCGCCGCGCCCGGCGGGAGGGTGCGCGTCTCCTCCTTGTAGACCAGGTCGGCGTGCAGGCCCTTGGCGCGGACGCCGAGCGGCTGGCCGACCTCCTCGATGTCGAGCTCCACGCACTGGCCGTCGACCAGCAGCAGCGGCGGGGCGTGCCCGGCGTTGGCGAACGACAGCTGCCGCGACCAGGCGTCGTAGACGAGGTATTGGCAGGTCACGATGGGCGGGATGCTGATGTCGGCGCCGTTGTCGTCCTGCTCGGGCGTGGCGATGATGCGGGTCCACTCGTCGAGCCTGGCGAGGATGTCGGCGGGCGACTTGTCGTCCTGCGCGAAGGCCCGCAGGGCGGCCCTGAGCTGGCCCATGACGGCCGCCGCCTTGGCGCCCCGGCCCTCGACGTCGCCGATGACGATGCCGACCCGGCCGGCCGACAGCGGGATCACGTCGTACCAGTCGCCGCCGACCTGGGTCTGGATGCCCTGCCCGTGAGAGGCCAGCGGAGCCGCAGGGAAGTAGCGCACCGCGATCTGCAGGCCGTCGAGACGGGGCATCGCGCCGCGCGGCAGCAGGTATTTCTGGAACGACTCGGCGGTGTGCCGCTCCTCCTCGAACAGCAGCGCGTTGTCGATCGCGACCGCGACCCGGGTGGCGATGGCCCCGACGAAGTCACGGTCGAAGGCGTCGTAATGAGGGCTGCGGCGGTCGGTGAGGTTGGACAGGCCGAGGTACATCAGGCCCAGGGTCTCGCCGCGCACCAGCAGCGGGGCGACGATGGCCGAGGTCATGCCGATCTCGCCGCACAGGCGGGCGCTGCCCTCGCTGGGCGAGGGGAAGCTGCTGGTGGCGAAGTCCTCGACGAGGATGGTCTCCTGGCGGCGCAGCGCGGTGTCGGCGTAGTGGCCGATGGGGTAGCGGATCTCCGCGCCCACCGGCTTCCACGTGCCCGACGGCGGGGTCCACCCCTGCACGTGATGCGCGACCCGCCGGACGAGGCGGTCGCCCTCCATCAGCTCGATGAAGCAGTGGTCGGCGAACTGCGGGACGAGCATCTCGGCGACCCGCTTGAGCGTCTCCTCGACGTAGAGGGAGCCGGCCAGCCGCTCGCCGATGCGCTCCAGCAGGCCGAAGCGGTCCTTCTCGCGCTCGTTGCTGCGCAGGGCCTCGCGGGCGGTGATCACGATGCCGGTGACGGCTCCGGAGGTGTGGCGCAGCGGCACGGCCTGGGCGCGGACGTAGACGATGGTGCCGTCGCCGCGCTTGACGTCGAAGGTGCCCTCCCACACCCCGCCCTTGAGCACGTGCTTGGCCAGCTCGATCGCCTGCGGGTGGTCCTTCTCCATGATCCCGAGGGACAGGACCGAGGTGTCCCCCGGCGAAGCGGGGCCCGGCCGGCCGAAGAGCTTCTCGGCGAAGGGGTTCCAGTAGAGGAGATTGCTGAAACGGTCGGTGACGACCACCGCCATCTCGGCATGGTCGAGAACGGACCCGGCGGCGAGATGATCAACCCCGTCCTGTGACAGATCCCCCCAACGCTTCATCCGAAGACCACTCCTCGGGGTGGCGAGCATGCACAGCGAACCACGAGCGCTCCTGCAACAGTCTTGGTCTGGGGAGAGTGGAGGGCCTCCCAGAAGGGATTCAACCAAGCCGCTGCGCGCACGTCAGCGCTTGGAGACAAAAACGTGCGCGGCAACATCACGCGGAAGCTCCGCGGGATTGTCGTTCGCGTCACCGTCACCTGTCACCCGCACACCGTCGTCGCTCGCCGCGAGCGTGACCTCGCGTCCGGGTTGTATCCCAACTTGCTTGAGTTTAAGCATCACAGCGGGATCACTTTGCACTTGTTCGCTAATTCGCCGCACCACCACGGGCACGCCCATGGGGCCCACCGCAAGGTCGCTCATCGACGTGAGCCCGTCGGGAGCGGCCTCGGCCGGCTCCTTGGCGCCGAGCTCCGCCAGGCCGGGGATGGGGTTGCCGTGCGGGCACACGGTGGGGTTGTCGAGCAGGGTCACCAGCCGGGCCTCCACCGACTCCGACATCACGTGCTCCCAGCGGCACGCCTCGACGTGGACCTCTTCCCACGGCAGGCCGATGACCTGGGTGAGCAGGCATTCGGCGAGGCGGTGCTTGCGCATCACGCGGGTGGCGAGCTGGCGGCCCAGGTCGGTCATCGCGAGGTGGCGGTCGCCCTCGACCCGGACGAGGCCGTCGCGCTCCATGCGGGCGACGGTCTGGCTCACGGTGGGGCCGCTCTGCTGCAGGCGCTCGGCGATGCGGGCACGCAGCGGGACGATGCCCTCCTCCTCGAGCTCGTAAATCGTGCGGAGGTACATCTCCGTCGTGTCGATCAGGCCGTGTGCGGTCAAGGCAGTCCTCCCAACTGAATGTTACGTCGGTCGTGGCGGGGACTGAGCCCGTCCGCCTCGGGCACGTAGGTCACGCAGGGAACCCTATTGGGAGAACGACCGACGATGGTCAAGGACGGCAACAACGGCGCGGGCGACTTCCTTCCCGACCGGCTCGACCTCGCCTCGCTGCGCGCGGCGGCGGCCCGCTGCGAGGGCTGCGATCTCTACCGCGACGCCACGCAGACGGTGTTCGGCGAGGGGCCGGGGAAGGCGGCCTTCATGCTCGTGGGCGAGCAGCCAGGCGACCAGGAGGACCGGCAGGGGCATCCGTTCGTGGGCCCGGCGGGCCGCGTCCTGGACAGAGGGCTGGAGGAGGCGGGCATCGCCCGCGACGACGTGTACGTCACCAACGCCGTCAAGCACTTCTCCTGGGTGCCGCGCGGCAAGCGGCGCATCCACCAGAAGCCGACGGCCGGCGAGATCACCGCCTGCCGGCCGTGGCTGGAAGCCGAGCTGGCCGCGGTGGAGCCGCGCGTGGTCGTGGTGCTCGGCGCGACGGCGGCGCGCTCGCTGCTCGGCGCCGCGTTCAGGGTGACGCGGCACCGGGGCGAGGCGGTGTCGCTCGGGGACCGGCTGGCGGTGGCGACGATCCACCCGTCCGCCGTGCTGCGCGCCCCCGACCGGGAGGCCGCGTACGCGGGCTTCCTGTCCGACCTCCGCGCGGCGGCGGAGGTCGCCTAGCCCGCCCGCCTCGGCGGAGGACGTCGCCCAACCCGCCCGCCTCGGCGGAGGACGTCGCCCAACCCGCCCGCCTCGGCGGTGGGCGTCGCCTAGCCCGCCCGTTCGGCCACCAGGTCGGCGCGGTAGTTGCGGAAGCCCGCGACCGACAGCCCGACGACGAGCACCACGGCCGCGCAGGCGAGGCCGCCGCCCACCCAGGCGCCGCTCAGCCCGAGCATCGTGGCGGTCGCGCCGGCCCGCAGGTCGCCGAGGCGCGGCCCGCCGGCCACCACCACCATGAAGGCGCCCTGCATCCGCCCGCGCATCTCGTCCGGCGCGTAGAGCTGGAGTATCGACTGCCGCCACACCGAGGAGATGACGTCGGCCACCCCGCCGACGGCCATGAACGTCACCACCAGCCACAGGTTCCCCGTCATCCCCGCGGCGGCGACGGCGAGCCCCCACACGGCGATGACGACGACCAGCGCGACGCCCTGCCGCCGCACCCTGCCGACCCAGCCGGAGAACAGCGCGCCGACGACGGAGCCGATGGCCATGGCCGCGTTGAGCCAGCCGAGCGCGAGCGCCGAGCCGCCGAACCACAGGTCGGCCGCCTCGGGGAAGAGCGCCCTGGGCAGGGCGAAGACCATGGCGATGATGTCCACGACGAACGACATGAGCAGCACGGGGCTGCGCATGATGAAGGCGAGCCCCTCCAGCACCGCCCGCGCACCCGGCCGGGTCACCTCGCCCAGCGGGGGCAGCGCGGGGAGCTTGAAGGCCGCGTAGAGGCCGGCGGTGAAGAGGAGGGCGTCCACGGCGTAGGCGGCCGCGTACCCGCCGCCCACGAGCAGCAGGCCGCCGAGCATCGGCCCGATCACCGCGCCGATGCTGTAGACCAGCGAGTTGAGGGCGTTGGCCGCGGGGACCAGCTCCGGCCGCAGGATGCGGGGGATGATCGCGCCCCGGGTCGGCCCGGTGATGGCGAACCCGGTGGCGTTCACCGCGACCGCGGCGAAGATCACGTAGACGTTGTCGAGCCCGATCAGCGCCTGGACGAGGATGAACAGCGTCGCCGTCCAGGCCACGGCCGATCCGGCGAGCAGCAGCTTGCGCCGGTCGACGGCGTCGGCCACGGCTCCGCCCCACAGCCCGAAGACGATGAGCGGGACCAGGTTGGCCAGGCCGAGCAGCCCGACCCAGAACGAGGACCCGGTGATGTCGTAGACCTGCTTGCCGACCGCGACGACGGTGACCCCGACCCCTACGTGCGAGACCGCCTGGCCGAGCCAGATCCGCCGGTAGGCCGGCACGCCGAGCGGCCGGGTGTCCACGAGATGACGCTTGATCAAGTCCCCGAATGCCACTTAACGAACATTAAGGTGCAAGTCTCTCCAGGACCCATCCGGGTGGTGTCCGCCGGTAGCGGAGCCGGTCGTGCATCCGGTCGAGCTGTCCCTGCCAGAACTCCATCTCCACGGGATGGACGCGGAACCCGCCCCAGAACTCGGGCACCGGCGGCTCCTCCGGCCAGCGCGCCGCCAGCTTCTCGTAGCGGGCGTCCAGCTCCTCGCGGGAGCGTACGACGGCCGACTGCCGCGACGCCCACGCGCCGATGCGGGAGCCGTACGGGCGGGAGTTGAAGTATTCGGCCGACTCCTCGTGGGAGATGCGGCTCACGGTGCCGTCCACGCGGACCTGGCGGCGGATCGCGTGCCAGGGGAACAGCAGGGACGCGCGGGCGTTCTCGGCCAGGTCGCGGCCCTTGCGGGACTCGTAGTTCGTGTAGAAGACGAAGCCGCGCTCGTCGTAGCCCTTGAGCAGGACGATGCGGGCGCTCGGCCGGCCGCCTGCCGAGGCGGTGGCGAGCACCATGGCGTTGGGCTCCGGGATCCCGGCGGCCGTGGCCTCCTGGAACCAGAGAGTGAACTGGGCGATCGGGTCGGCCGCGAGATCGGCTTCGAGCAGCGGCTCGCCCTCGTACGTGCGTCGGAGCCCCGCCAGCGAGGGCGGGCGCGGGGTGGCATCCACGAGACGGTATTGTTGCGCGCTCGTGTGGTAGATCCCACTACACCGCTCCCCACCAGCGGCTTTGGCGCTTCGGCGGGTCCGGAGACCGAGCAGGAGCTGGGAGGGGGTTAAATTGACCCGCCGGTATCTCGACATCAAGGCTTTGCATTGCCGGAACATGGCAGAAAGGGAGGCGGCCGAGTATGTCCGACTTCAAACCCGGGCTCGAAGGCGTCGTAGCTTTCGAGACCGAGATCGCGGAACCGGACAAAGAAGGGGGCGCCCTTCGATACCGGGGCGTCGACATCGAAGAGCTGGTCGGCCGTGTCCCCTTCGGGCACGTTTGGGGCCTGCTGGTCGACAACACGTTCCAGCCGGGTCTGCCCCCGGCGGAGCCGTTCCCCATCCCTGTCCACTCCGGTGACATCCGCGTAGACGTACAGAGCGCGCTCGCCATGCTGGCTCCGGCCTATGGCTTCAAGCCGCTGCTCGACATCAGCGACGACGAGGCCCGCGACCAGCTCGCCCGCGCGTCGGTCATGGCCCTGTCGTTCGTGGCGCAATCCGCCCGTGGTCTCGGCCTGCCGATGGTTCCCGAGAGCAAGGTCGACCAGGCCACCAGCATCGTCGAGCGTTTCATGATCCGCTGGCGCGGCGAGCCCGATCCCAAGCATGTCAGGGCCATCGACGCCTACTGGACCTCCGCGGCCGAGCACGGCATGAACGCCTCCACGTTCACCGCCCGCGTCATCGCCTCCACCGGCGCCGACGTGGCCGCCGCGCTCTCCGGCGCCGTGGGCGCCATGTCGGGCCCGCTGCACGGCGGCGCCCCGGCCCGCGTGCTGCACATGATCGAGGGCGTCGAGCAGCTCGGCGACGCCAAGAAGTACGTGCAGAGCGAGCTCGACAAGGGCAACAGGCTCATGGGCTTCGGCCACCGCGTCTACCGCGCGGAGGACCCGCGGGCCCGCGTGCTGCGCCGCACCGCCAAGGAGCTCGACGCTCCCCGGTACGAGGTCGCCGCGGCGCTGGAGCAGGCCGCGCTGGAGGAGCTGCACGCCCGCAAGCCCGACCGGGTGCTCGCCACGAACGTGGAGTACTGGGCGGCCGTGGTGCTCGACTTCGCCGAGGTCCCCTCCAACATGTTCACCTCGATGTTCACCTGTGCCCGCACGGCCGGCTGGGCGGCGCACATCCTGGAGCAGAAGCGCACGGGCAGGCTCGTCCGCCCCAGCGCGAACTACGTCGGCCCGTCCTCGCGCCCGCTGAGCGACGTGCCGGGCGCCGACGAGGTCGTCGGCAAGCTCTGACACCCCCTCCCCGGACGAGACTCCGGTGACGGAACGGACGGCCGCCGCGTGGCTCGCACCCGCGCGGCGGCCGTTCCGTGCCCGCCTGCCCGCCCTCTCCCGCAGGGCCGCTGACCTGGGCACATGACGGCAAAACGCGTCAATCTCAGATGTCGGACCCCGTGCGAGCCACCCGGCTCCGGTCGGTAGGCTCCATCATGTGGCTGACATCGTGATTCCCGCTGACATCAAGCCCGCCGACGGCCGCTTCGGCTGCGGGCCCTCGAAGGTTCGCACCGAGCAACTGGCCGCGCTCGCCGCCTCCGGGGCGGAGCTCATGGGCACCTCGCACCGCCAGAAGCCGGTCAAGAACCTGGTCGGCCGCGTACGCTCCGGTCTCGCCGACCTGTTCTCGCTGCCCGAGGGCTACCAGGTGGTCCTGGGCAACGGCGGCACCACCGCGTTCTGGGACATCGCCGCCTTCGGGCTGGTGCGCGAGAAGTCGCAGCACCTGTCCTTCGGCGAGTTCTCCTCGAAGTTCGCCGCCGTCACCAAGAAGGCGCCGTGGCTGGCCGAGCCGAGCGTCATCAAGTCCGACGTCGGCACCCACCCCAAGGCGGTCGCCGAGGACGGCGTCGACGTCTACGCGCTCACCCACAACGAGACCTCGACCGGCGTCGCCATGCCGATCGAGCGGGTCGGCGGCGACGACGCCCTGGTGCTCGTGGACGCCACCTCCGGCGCGGGCGGCCTGCCGGTCGACGTCTCCGAGACCGACGTCTACTACTTCGCGCCGCAGAAGAGCTTCGCCTCCGACGGCGGCCTGTGGATCGCGCTCATGTCGCCGCGCGCCCTGGCCCGCGTCGAGGAGATCGCCGCGACCGACCGCTACGTGCCCGAGTTCTTCAGCCTGCCCATCGCGATCGACAACTCCGGCAAGGACCAGACCTACAACACCCCGGCCGTGGCCACGCTGTTCCTGCTGGCCGACCAGCTCGACTGGATGAACGGCAACGGCGGCCTGGCCTGGACCACCTCCCGCACCGCCGACTCCAGCTCGCGCCTCTACACCTGGGCCGAGAAGTCGTCCTACGCCACGCCGTTCGCCGCGCCCGAGTTCCGCTCGCAGGTGGTCGGCACGATCGACTTCAGCGACGACGTGGACGCCGCCGCCGTGGCCAAGGTGCTGCGCGCCAACGGCATCGTCGACACCGAGCCCTACCGCAAGCTGGGCCGCAACCAGCTGCGCATCGCGATGTTCCCGGCCATCGACCCGGCCGACGTCGAGGCGCTCACGACCTGCGTCGACTACGTGGTCGAGCGCCTCTAGCGCTCCTGCGAGGTCCCCGCCTGCGCGCTCAGTAGGCGGGGATCTCCTTTTTGCTCCTGCGGCGCAGCAGCCAGCCGGCCAGCACGCCGGCGATCAGCCCGCACAGGTGTCCCTGCCAGGAGATGCCCGGCTGGTTGGGCAGCAGACCGGCCAGGATGCCCCAGTAGGCGATGCCGACGCCCACGGCGATGACGAGGTCGAGCAGGCGCCGGTCGAACAGCCCCCGGGCCATGATGTAGCCGAAGTAGCCGAAGATCAGCCCGCTCGCGCCCACCGTGATCGCCCTGGGGCTCATCAGCCAGGTGCCGAGCCCGCCCAGCACGATGATGATCAGGGTGGCCAGGAAGAACTTGCGCAGGTCACGCAGCCCGGCCAGGAAACCCAGCACGAGCAGCGGCAGCGAGTTGGCCATGAGGTGGCCGAAGCCGCCGTGCAGGAACGGCGCGAAGAGGATGCCGACCAGTCCGTCGCTCTCCCAGCCGACGATGCCGAAGTTGCGATCCAGCGCGCCGTTGAGGAAGACGTCCACGACCTCGACGATCCACATGATGGCGAGCATGGCGGCCACGATGAGGAACGCGCTGAGGGCGCCCGAGAGCAGCGACCCCGCGCCCCGCTTGACGGAGTCGAACCTCGAACCCGAATAGTCGCCCATGCGCTCTCCCGGTAGCTTGTTCCCTCTTTCTTTACCGTAAGCGGAACGAGCTATGCGCGCGCTAAGTCCCTCCCGTCCCTGAGCCGGGACGGGAGGGCCGGGACCAGGGCGTTACTCGCCCTTCCACTGGGGGGCGCGCTTCTCCGCGAACGCGGCGGCGCCCTCCATGGCGTCCTTGGAGCCGAACACCGGGTTGATGATCGCCCCCTGCTTCTTGAACATCTCCTCCAGCGACCAGTCCTGCGACTCGATGACGACCTTCTTGGTCGCGGCGAGGGCCAGCGGCGCGTTGGCGGCGACCTTGCGGGCCAGCTCCAGCGCCTCCTCAAGGGCCTTGCCCGGCTCGGCGATCCGGTTGACCAGGCCCAGCTCGTACAGGCGCGAGGCCGGGTAGTGGTCGCCCGTCAGCGCCATCTCCATGGCCACGTGGTACGGGATCCGCCGCGGCAGCCGCATGATGCCGCCCGCGCCCGCCACGAGGCCGCGCTTGGGCTCCGGCAGGCCGAAGGTGGACTCCGCGGAGGCCACGATGAGGTCGCAGGCCAGGGCCAGCTCGAAGCCGCCGGCGAGCGCGTAGCCCTCGACGGCCGCGATCAGCGGCTTCTTCGGCGGGGCCTCGGTGAGGCCGCCGAAGCCGCGTCCCTCCACCACCGGGAGGTCGCCGGTCAGGAAGCCCTTCAGGTCCATGCCGGCGCAGAAGGTGCCGCCCGCGCCGGTCAGGACGTACGCGGAGATCTCCGGGCGGGCGTCGAGGCCGTCCAGGGCCTCCGCGATCCCGCGCGCCACCGCGCCGTTGACCGCGTTGCGGGCCTTGGGGCGGTTGATCGTGAGGATCGCGACGTTGCCGGACTCCTCGACGAGCACTTCGTCAGACACGAGAAAGACTCCCGGGCTACTTGGGCTGGAAGCGGATGCCGCCGTCGAAGCGGATGACCTCGCCGTTCATGTAGTCGTTCTCGACCAGCGAGCGCACCAGGTGCGCGAACTCGTCGGCGCGCCCCATGCGCTTGGGGAAGACGACCGGCGCGACGAGCTTGGCCTTGAACTCCTCGGAGTTGGGCGAGAAGCCGTAGATGGGGGTGTCGATGATGCCGGGGCAGATCGTGTTCACACGGACGCCGATGGCGGACAGGTCGCGCGCCGCGGGCAGGGTCATGCCCACGATGCCGCCCTTGGACGCCGAGTAGGCGAGCTGGCCGGTCTGGCCCTCCAGAGCGGCGACGGAGGCGGTGTTGACGACGACGCCGCGCTGACCGTCGGCGTCGGCCGGCTCGGTCTTGGCGATGGCGGCCGCCGCCAGGCGCATGAGGTTGAACGTGCCGATCAGGTTGACCTCGATGACCTTGCGGTAGGTGGCCGGGTTGTGCGGGCTGCCATCGCGGTTGACCGTGCGCTCGGCCCAGCCGATGCCGGCGCTGTTGACCACCACGCGGAGGGGCTTGCCGGTGGCGACGGCGGCGTCCACGGCCGCCTGCACCTGCTCCTCGTCCGACACGTCGGTCTTGACGAAGACGCCGCCGATCTCGTCGGCCACCGACTTGCCGCGCTCTTCGTTGAGGTCGGCCACGACCACGGTGGCGCCGGCGCGGGCCAGCTCGCGGGCGGTCGCCTCGCCGAGGCCGCTGGCGCCGCCGGAGATGATTGCTGAGGATCCGTTCACGTCCATAACCCGGACCCTAACCCGAGAACCGAATGAAGTTCTACTTGGGGGTGGTTAAATCTCGCCCACGGCGCTGTCCACGTCGGAGTAAACCTTGATCCGGCGGTCCAGGCCCGTGGTGCGCAGGATGCGCGCGACGGGGGCCTGCGGGGCCGCGAGCGACACCCCGCCGCCCTCTCCGGTGGCCAGGCGCCAGGCCTCGATCAGCACCGACAGCCCGCTGGAGTCCATGAACGACAGCTGCTGCAGGTCGAGCACGAGCTTCGCGCTGTCCTGCTTGATGGCGTCGCGTACTTCGTCCCGGAGGAACGGTGCGGTGAACAGGTCGAGCTCTCCCTCAACGGCCACCACCACGGCGTCTCCCAGGGCATGTCGCGCAAGCCGCAGCTTCATTTGGGCCCCTCCTCGATGAGCCACTGTACTTCGACATGCCCCTCCACTGGGCATGCACAGACCACGAACAGCCGGATAAAACGGGCGAGTTGGGACAGCCCTGGTCACGCGGCCGGGATGGTGAACCCGTACGGGAGCTCCAGGCGGTGCTCGGCCAGCAGCTCCGCGTCGGCCAGGAGCTCGCGCGTGGGCCCGTCGGCGGCGATCACGCCGCCGGAGAGGATGAGGGAGCGCTCGCACAGCTCCAGCGCGTACGGCAGGTCGTGCGTGACCATGAGCACGGTCACGTCGAGCGAGCGCAGGATCTCGGCCAGCTCCCGTCGCGCGGCCGGGTCGAGGTTGGAGGAGGGCTCGTCGAGCACCAGGATCTCGGGCTCCATGGCGAGCACGGTCGCCACGGCCACCCGGCGCCGCTGGCCGAACGACAGGTGGTGCGGCGGCCGGTCGATCGCGTCCAGCATGCCCACCCGCTCCAGGGCCGCCGTCACGACCCGGTCCAGCTCCGCGCCGCGCAGTCCGGCGTTGGCCGGGCCGAAGGCCACGTCGTCGCGGACCGTGGGCATGAAGAGCTGGTCGTCGGGGTCCTGGAAGACCAGGCCGACGCGCTGCCTGATCTCCTTGAGCGTGTCCTTGCGCACCGGGGTGCCGGCCACGGTGACGGTGCCGTGGCCCGCCGCGAGTATGCCGTTGAGATGCATGACGAGCGTGGTCTTGCCCGCGCCGTTGGGGCCGAGGAGCGCCACCCGCTCGCCCCGGGCGATCGACAGGTCCACGCCGAACAGGGCCTGCGTGCCGTCCGGGTAGGCGTAGGCGAGCCGCCTCACCTCCAGGGAGTTCACCACCCGAGCCCCGCCAGGGAGAGTCCCAGCACGGCGAGGGCCCCGGCGGGCAGGGCGAGCGCGGTGGCCCATTGGGCGGTCGATGCCGTCATGTCTGCCATTATCGGCATCCGGCCGGTGTAACCGCGGCTCAGCATGGCCAGGTGCACCCGCTCGCCCCGCTCGTACGAGCGGATGAACAGCGCCCCCGCCGAGCGGGCGATCACCGGGATGTGCCGGGCGTTCCTGGCCTCGAACCCCCGCGACTCCCGCGCCACCCGCATCCGGCGCATCTCGTCGAGGATCACGTCCATGTAGCGCAGCATGAACATGGCGATCTGCACGAGCAGGTCCGGCAGCCGCAGCCGCTGCGCGCCGAGCAGGATCACCCGCGGCTCCGTGGTGGCGGCCAGCAAGATGGAGGCCACCACGCCGAGTGTGGCCTTGGCGAGGATGTTCCAGGCCGCCCAGAGCCCTTCCACGCTCAGCGAGAGGCCGAGCACGCTCACCCGCTCCCCCAGCCCGATGACCGGGATGAGCACCGCGAACAGCACGAACGGCACCTCGATCACCATCCGCCGCGCGATGTGCCCGGCCGGCACCCTGGCGGCCGCCGCGACCGCGCCGAGCAGCACGGCGTAGGCGGCGAACGCCCAGAACCGCTCCCGCGGGGTGGCCACCACCACGATCGCGAACGCGAGGACCGCCAGCAGCTTGCACTGCGGCGGCAGCCGGTGCACGACGGAGTCGCCCGGCAGGTGGAGCCGGTGGTGGTGGCCCGCGCTCACGTCGTCACGCCCTGACGCCGTCGCGCTTCGTGGCGGCGTCGCGGTTCCTGGCGGCGAAGGCCACCGCTCCGGCGATGAGCAGCACCAGGCCGACGCCGATGATCCCGGCGATGCCGACCGGGATCCCGCCGACCTCGCCGTAGTCGGCCAGCGCCCATCCGCCGAAGGCGTGCTCGCCCGCCTGCCCGCCGAAGCCCTGGTTCTCGGCCACGGCCTCCAGCCCGTCGGGGTCGGGCGAGGCGAAGAACGACACGAGCCCGGCCAGCACCAGCGTCACGCCGACGCCGCCGAGCAGGAACGGCTTGAGCCGCCCTCCCGCCGGCGCCGCCGCCACGGGCTGGGGCACGGCCACGGTCGTGCTCTCGCCGTCCGCGCCGCGCAGCACCAGCGGCCTGGCCAGATTGCGCGCGCCGTACACGAGGTCGGGCCGGACGGCCAGGACCGCGCCCACGGTGACCGCCGTGATGACGCCCTCGCCGATGCCGATGAGCAGGTGCACGCCGCCCATCGCCGCCGCGACCGCGCCGACCGAGATCGGCGCGGTGCCGCCGATCCAGAACAGCAGCGTGAACACCAGCGCCGAGGCCGGTACGGAGACCAGCGCCGCGAGGAAGGCCGCCGCCGTCACCCCGCCCTTGCCCCGCGCGAAGCCGGTGACCACGCGGAAGACCGCCCATCCGGCGAGCACGGTGACCAGGCCCATGATCGTGACGTTGACGCCCAGCGCGGTCAGCCCGCCGTCGGCGAAGAACACGGCCTGGACGAGGAGGACCACGGCCATGCACAACACGCCGGTGTAGGGGCCGACGAGTATCGCGGCGAGCGCCCCTCCCAGCAGGTGCCCGCTGGTGCCGGCCGCGACGGGGAAGTTGAGCATCTGGACGGCGAAGATGAAGGCCGCGACCAGCCCGGCCATGGGCGCGGTACGGTCGTCGAGCTCCCGCCGCGCGCCGCGCAGGCACACGGCGACGCCGGCCGCCGCCACCGCTCCGGCGGAAACCGACGTCGCCACATTGAAGAACCCATCAGGTACGTGCACGACCTTGCCTCCCAAAAAGGGGACGACCCGCCAAATGGGGACGAACAACCCCCTACTTTAGGACATGGTGTTGCACCTGCACATGGGTGGCAATTACTTGAGAATGCGCCTCGCGAGGCTCCTGGCCGACATCCGCCTGACCACCGCGCTCAGCCGTCCCTTGCCCGACGTCGCGTACGGCCGCACGCTCCGCAGCAGGGCGGCCCCCGGCCACCGGCGCGGCGTGGCGACCGCGTCCGCGTCGGCCTCGATCCTGAACCGCGCGGGCGGACCGCCGAGATCGAGCTCCAGGTAGGCGTCCCAGGTGCCGGGCGCGAGCCGCCCGATCGCGGGCCTGGCCGTGAAAGCGCCGCCGGGCAGCGCCGTCACCGGCTCGGCCCGCTCGCGCCCGCTGCGCCGCTCGCGCCAGACGAGCTGCCGGACCGCCGCGGCGGACGGGGTGGACCCGGCGACGCTCACCTCGCCGTGCACCTGCAGCCGGCGCCCGAGCGACCAGCGGGTGCGCAGCAGGCGCACCGCGCCGGGCACGTCGACCACGTGCCCGCCGACGTCGATGCTCAGGTTGCCGTTGTCGCGGGTGAAGTAAGGGAGCACCGCCATCTCGCCCACCAGCCGGGGCTCCGGGCGGGCGACGCCCTTGTCGCGCTCGGCGCCGAGCCGGCCGTGACGCACCACGCCCTCCAGCTCGACGGCGACCCGGAGGTCCCAGACGCCGGAGTCGAGCGCCGCCACGTCGATCGGGGCGACGAACTCGCCGCCCTTGCGCCGGGCGGGCACGACCAGCTCGGCGTGCGGGTCGTAGCGCGAGCGCAGGACCAGCGTGACCCCGTCGTCCCTGCTGATCCCGTCGAGGCGGGCGGCTCCCGTCACCACCAGGCGGTCGCCGTCCCAGCTCAGCCCGGTCAGCCGGCGGCGTACGGTGGCGCTTTCGATGCGGGCCAGGCGCACCAGCCGGTCGATGTCGTCGAGCGCGCCCGCCCGCTGCCGGTCGATGCTGTTGAGCCGCTCGTGCACGCCCGGGGTGTACCACTCCTCGCACAGGGCGGCGACCTCGCGGGCGATGTCCTTGCGCCGGATGTCGTCGCTCTCCAGGAAGACCAAGCCGAGCTGGGCGAAGGCGTCGAGCCTGAAGTGCCGGCGCAGCAGGTGGTCGCGGAGCGCGCCGGGCGGGATGTGCCGGGCCATGAGCCGGATCGGCTCGCGGATCATGGCGAGCCACGCGAGCGGGTCGCGGCTGCCCGGCTGCTGCATGATGCTGCTGCCGTCGGGCCTGGACACCAGGTGGTAGCAGTCGTAGTCGGCGACCACGGAGATGACCCGGGCGTGGCAGTAGGCGTGGACGGTGAAGATGATGTCCTCGCCGACGAGCATGCCCTCGCCGAAGCGGATGCGGTGACGCTCCAGCAGGTCTCTGCGGAACAGCTTGAAGCAGCTCAGGCTGTTGTAGACGGTGCTGTCGCCGAGGTCGGCGCGGTCGGCGTTGTGCTGGAACATCGACTGCGGCGCGCGGCGGCCGTGCCCGACGATCTTGCCGAGGACGATGTCGGAGCCGTTGCGGTCGCCCATGGCCACCATGCGTTCGAGCGCCTCGGGGCCGAGGTAGTCGTCGGCGTCGCAGAAGAACACGTAGCGGCCGGTGGCGTGCTCCATGCCGACGTTGCGCGGGCGGCCGGCGCCGCCGCCGCCCCTGATGTGCACGACGCGCACGCTGTCGCGGTGGTAGGCGGCGTAGAGGTCGAGCAGGTCGGCGCTGCCGTCGGTGGAGCCGTCGTCCACCACGACGATCTCCTTCTTCACCCGCTGCACCAGCACGGACGTGAGGCATCTGTCCAGGTAGTCGCGGCAGTTGTGTGCGGGGATGACGACACTGACGTCCACCGCGTCGTCGTTGCCAGGCGCCGGCATCGCTCCACCACTCCCGTGATCACTGTCAGTCGCGTTGTGGTCTCAGTATGTGACCAAGACGCGACCTCCGGGGGGCCGATCGGCTGTCTTCGTCTCCGGCTTTTTGCAGACAACGGATAATGACCGCATTTCGCCAATAGGCACCGGCAGGGCCGCCAATTGCCGCATTACCGCGCGACCGAACGCGGCTCAGGAAAGAGGTTTTCCCTCCCGGTGGTAGAAACCTCTCCGGGGGGTGCACTGAGGTACTCCCCTACGGACCGTGTGATCCACTCATGGGGTACGCGCGTCTACAGTTAGGCAACCGTGACCGGGAGGTGGCAGGAAATGGGATCGGCCGTGCATGTCGCTGAGTTCATCGTCTCCTCGGCTCGGTTGACCGAGTTGCACGAATGCTCGGCGCTGCTCCGCCGTACGAGAAGGCGCGCCGAGGAGATCGTCGCCGAGGCCCGCGCGCTGCTGGCCGAGGCCGAGCTGAGCGGCGACGCCGAACGCGTCCTCGCCCTGCGTGCGGACGTGGAGCGGGCGCGGCAGTCGTACTGCAAGGTGCTGAACGCCTACGTGGCGATCTGCGGGCGCATCACCGAGGAGCGCCGGGCCATCGTGGAGGAGCAGTTCGCGCGAGATTCGCGGCAAGGCTTGTCAGGAGTCGCCTGACGGGCGTATCGTCAGGCCATGCCTGACTGGAAAGACAAACTCCGGTGCTCCTTCTGTCACAAGAGAAGCGCGGAAGTGAGCAAACTCATCGCAGGCCCAGGTGTACACATCTGCAACGAATGCGTAGACCTGTGCAACGTAATCCTGGAAAGCGAACGCACCACCGCTTCCCCGGAGCCCCGGCTTCCCGCCTGGGAATCCATGTCCGATCAGGAAATCCTCGACCATCTGCCGAAAATCGCCGCCGTACAGGCTCAGGTGGACGACAATCTGCACGACTGGGTCGCGCAACTCCGCGACCGGAACGTGAGCTGGGAACGCATCGGCTCCGCGCTCGGCATGACGCGCCAGTCGGCGTGGGAACGGTTCAGATCCGAGGGCCCGGTCGGTAATCCCGTGTGACCCTTGGGGCGTCTCATCGGCAGGGAGGCTGATGATGCGCGTCCTCGGCGGCCTCGCCGCGCCGGACCTCGACGAGCTCCGCCTGGAGCTGGTGCTGGTCCTCGCGCTGCACGAAGAGGCGGAACGGCTCGGCGCCCCGGCGCAGGAAGCCGGTTAGAACGGGCTCCAGCTCCCCGTCCGCGCACGGGGAGCTGGAGCAGGGGGGCTTTCACTCCCCCGCACGGCCCCGGGCGCGGAAGGCGGCCGTCTTGACCCGGTTCTGGCAGGCCGTGGAGCAGAACCTGCGGGTGCCGTTGCGCGAGACGTCCACGTAGACGCGGTCGCAGTGCGGCGCCGTGCACACCCCGAGCCGCTCGGCGAACTCACCGCCGAGCACGATGGCGAGGCCCGTCGCGCAGCTCGCCCCCCACTCGCCGGCCGGAGTGCCGCTCGGGCCGTGGAAGTGCAGGTGCCAGGGCTCGCCGTCGTGTCGTTCGAGCATCGGGCGGGCGCGGAACTCCTCCAGCAGCCCGTTGACCGTGATAGCGGCGGTGTCGACGTCGCCGGCCGCGACGGCGGCGAAGACCGCGCGCAGGCGGGCGGCGACCGCGGCCAGCTCGCCGCCCTCGGCGGCGCTCACCTCCCGGTACGTCCGGTAGACGGTCCGCAGCGCGTCGGTGGCCGCGACGCCGGCGTCCGCGGGCCCCGGATAGGGGCGTCCGCGCTGCTCGCCGGGGGTCAGGGCGTTCACCAACGCCACCGTCACCCGGACCACTCCATCGGTGTGACTGTTGAAGTCCAATTGACCGGTTACACCTTCGCGTTCTATGTTGTGACTGACGAAAGCATAAACGACAGTCACAAGGAGATGTCTGTGCTCACTCACGATGCCGCACGGGAGTGGATCGCGCGCTGGGACCGCCAGCAGGAGGGCTACCTGCCCGACCGCGAGGAGCGCTTCACCGCCCTGATCGACGCCCTCGAAGCCCTGGACCGGCCCGATCCGCTGGTCATCGACCTGGGGTGCGGGCCCGGGTCGCTGTCGGCGCGGATCGTGGAACGGCTGCCCGAGGCCAGGGTCGTGTCCGTGGACGCCGACCCGCTGCTGCTCGGGCTCGGCCGTGCGGCCTATCCGGGGCTCACGTTCGTCCCCGCCGATCTGCGTACGCCCGGCTGGAGCGACCTGCTCGGCCTCGACCGGCCCGCGGACGCGGCCGTCAGCACGACCGCGCTGCACTGGATCTCCGGCCCCGACCTGCTCAGGGTCTACACCGAGCTGGCCGGGGTGCTCCGCCCCGGCGGACTGCTGCTCAACGGCGACCACCTGGACAGCGACGACGTCACGCCCGAGCTCGCCCGGCTGGAGCGCGCGCTGCACGAGCGCGAGACCGAGCGGGTCTTCGGCGCCGAGCGGCCCGAGGACTGGCGCGCCTGGTGGGAGGCCGTCAGCGCGGACCCGGCGCTCGCCGAGCTCGACCGCGAGCGGACCACCGCCGGGGCGGACCACCACGGCTCGGAGTCCCACCTGCTGTCGGAGCACGTCGAGGCGCTGCGGGCGGCCGGGTTCGGCGAGGTGGGCACGCTCTGGCAGCGCGGCAACAACCGGCTGCTGTGCGCCGTACGCGGGTGACCCCGGCTGGGACCCTGGTATGACACGATTTCCTACTTCAGTCGGATGCTCTTGTCGGGTTCGCTGACCGATGATCGAGTCCCCCGACGATGGGAATCGTGATGCGAAGACCAGTCCTGATCCTCGCCCTCCTCCTGGGTCTCGTCGCGCCGCTCGCGCCGGCGACCGCCGCCGGCGCGACAGCCGCCCCGGCCGACCCGGCCGCCACCAGCACGACCGGCGCGACGGGCGCGGCGCCGGCCCTGCGGTGGGCCCCCTGCGCGGAGAACGCCGCCGTCGAGTGCGGGACGCTGACCGTGCCGATCGACTGGAACAACCCGCGCGGCGGGACCTTCGAGCTGGCCCTCGCCCGGCGCAGGGCGAGCGACCCGGCCGCCCGCATCGGCTCCCTGGTGATCAACCCCGGCGGCCCCGGTGGCTCCGGCGTGGACGCCGTGCTGGGCGAGTGGCTCGGCTTCACCCCCGAGATCACCAGCCGGTTCGACGTGGTCGGCTTCGACCCGCGCGGCGTGGCCCGCAGCCACCCCATCACCTGCTCGCTGGAGCTCGCCGTCCAGGCCCCCGACCCGACCGCGCTGCGCGGCCAGGCCGACTGGAACGCGATGCTGGCCTTCAACCGGCGCTACGCCGACGACTGCCGCCGGCGCACCGGCCCGCTGTTCGACCACGTCCACACCGGTAACGTGATCCGCGACCTCGACGCCCTGCGCGCCGCGCTCGGCGACGACAAGCTCACCTACTACGGCATCTCCTACGGCACGCTAATCGGCCAGCTCTACGCCGAGCGCTACCCCCGCCGGGTCCGCGCCCTCGCGCTCGACAGCAACATGGACCACAGCCTCGGCACCCAGGCGTTCCTGGACACCGAGTCGTGGACCGCGCAGGACTCCTTCGACGAGTTCGTGACCTGGTGCGGCCGGACCGACACCTGCGCGCTGCACGGCAGGGACGTCCGCGCGCTCTGGCACGAGCTGCTGGCGAAGGCCGAGCGCGGCGAGCTGACCTTCCCCGGGCAGCCTGATTTCGTGCTGCGCAAGCTCGACCTCGTCGGGATCGCCTTCAGCGCCTTCTACGGCCCGATCTGGCGCGAGCTGGCCGAGCTGCTGGCGGCCATGGAGAGCGGCACGGGGACCGTGAGCCCCCTCCTCGCCCCGGTGACCGCCAAGAAGGCCGCCGTCGCCGCCGAGGAGACCATCAACGACGCGAGCTTCGTCTTCTGCCAGGACTACGCGCTGCCCGTACGCGACTTCCGCGAATGGGACCGGCTGCTCCGCAGGTCGGCGGCCATCGCCCCGGACATGCTGATCAGCTCAGCGGCGCACCCGCTGACGCTGACCTGCCAGGGCACGCGCACGCCGAACCCGCAGCACCGGCTGAAGGTGGACGGCTCGCCGACGCTGCTGGTCGGCAACTCCCTGCACGACCCCGCCACGCCCTACCCGTGGGCGGTCAACGCGGCGGCGCAGATCGGGCGGGAGGCCCGGCTGCTGACGTACGAAGGGTGGGGCCACGGCATCTACGGCCACGGCGAGTGCCCGACGGGCGCCATCGACCGTTACCTGGTCTCCGGCGAGCTTCCCGCCAAGGGCGCCCGCTGCCCGGCGGTACCGCCCGCCGAGGTGAGCGCCAAGAGCGCGCCGCGTCCGTACCCGGGTCCGCGGCCCGGTCTGCCCGGCTGGACGTACGCCCGCCGGTGACCCGCCCCTAGCTCCGGCCGCCCGCCTCGACGCGCTCGCGGAGCGCGTCGAGGCGGTTCATGGCCGGGGTGGCGGTGATGCCGTGCAGGACGACCGAGACCACCACGGTGAAGGCGGTCACCGCCCACAGCTCCTCCGCGGGCACGCCGAAGTCGGCGTGGCCCAGCGCGTACGCCAGATAGAACAGCGACCCGATCCCCCGGATGCCGAAGAACGAGATCACCCCCCGCTCCCGTGGCCCGGCCGGGCCGCGGAGCTGGGAGAGCCAGCCAGCCAGCGGGCGGATGACCAGGAGCAGCAGCAGGCCGACGGCGGCGCCGCCCCAGGTGAGCGGGGCCAGGCCCCCGGCCGCCACGAAGCCGCCGAGCAGGAGCAGCAGCCAGGCGGTGAAGAGCCGTTCGAGCTGCTCGACGAAGCCGTGCAGGACGCTGTTGTAGCCGTGGCCGTGCTCGACCCTGCGGATGGCGCAGGCGGTGACGAACACGGCGATGAAGCCGTAGCCGCCGGCCAGCTCGGTCACCCCGTAGGCGAGGAGGGTGGCGGCCAGCGCCACGAAGCCGTCGCGGCGCTCGGCCAGGCGCAGCTCCTCCGCCGGCGAGTGGAAGGTGAGCCGGCCGATCAGGCGGCCGATGAGCAGGCCGCAGACCACGCCCGCGACCACCCGGTAGAGCACGTCGGTCAGCGCCCATTCGCCCAGCCAGCCCGTGCCGCCGACGGTGGCGAGGGCGATGGCGGCGTACACGAAGGGGAAGGCGAGGCCGTCGTTCAGCCCGGCCTCGGAGGTGAGGGCGAAGCGGACCTCGTCGTCGGCGTTCTCGGCGTCGACCGGCTCGCCCACGCTGACGTCGGAGGCGAGCACCGGGTCGGTCGGCGCGAGCACCGCCCCGAGCAGGAGCGCGGCGGCGAGCGGCCAGCCGAGGATGCCCGTCGCGGCGGCGGCGACCCCGGCGACGGTCAGCGGCATGGCCCAGCCGAGCAGCCGCCACGTGCTCGACCAGCTCCGTAACCCGGCCGCCCGGTTGAGCGCCAGCCCGGCGCCCATGAGCGAGACCAGCACGCAGATCTCGGTGACGTGCTCGACGGCGGTCCGGTGGACGACGGGGTCGGGCTCGGGAAGCCCGATCGGCAGCAGGTACAGCGCCATGCCGGCGAGCAGGTACACGAGGGGAAGCGAGATCGCCCGGCGGGCCAGCAGGCCGGGCAGGACGGCGGCGAGCAGCGCGGCGGCGCCCGCGAGGGCCAGGACAAGATCAGGGGAGGACATCAGCCGGGTCACTTCCCTGCCCGGCCGCGGACAGTCGTGCCGCCGCCGCGACCTTTTTATCCAACCTTGGGGTGGCTGATCCTTCGCCGAAGACATGGGCTGTGATGTCCTGGCCAGCGGGGGAGGGGCGTGAAGACACGTTTGGGGCATTCGCTCCGCAGCCGGCTGGCACTGTACGCGGCCATCGTGATGCTGCTGCTGAACGTGGTGGTCAGCGCGTTCGTGGTGTGGGGCGTCCGGAACCAGGCCGCGATCGCCCACGCGCACGAGACGTCGGGCAAGGCCCTGTTCGTGCTCCTGCTGATCAAGCGGAACAGGCTCGGCGCGATCCTGCCGGCCAACGGCCTCGACGGCATCCAGGTGCTCGACCCGTCCGGCCGACCGATCTCCTCGACCCCCAACCTGGCCGGGCAGCCCCGGCAGACGACCGTCGTCCCGCGCGGGACCATGGCCAGCGACGTCGCCGACGAGGTCTGCGACCTGCCCGCCTTCCCCGGCTCCTGCAAGACGGTGGCCGGGCTGATCGCCTACCAGCCGGAAGGCGACTACCGCATCCTCGCCTTCGCCCCGTCCGTCCCCTGGTACGTCAGCCCGCGGCTGATCGTCTTCCAGGTGGTCGTCACGGCGCTGCTGGTCGCGCTGGCCTACTTCGGGGTCTCCCACATCGTGGCCAGGGCGCTCGCCCCGGTCAGCGCCATCACGAGGAAACTGGCCGACATCACGGCGGGCGGCGACGGCCCGATGCGTCTGCCCGTCACGCAGCACGACGACGAGATCAGGGACCTCGCCGTGACCGGCAACCACATGCTGGAGCGGCTGGAGAAGGCGAGACACCAGCAGGAGCTCGCGATGGAGCGGCAGCGCAGGTTCGCCACCGACGCCTCACACGACCTGCGCAGCCCGATCACCGCCATGCGCACCCAGGTCGAGGACGCGCTGCTCCACCCCGAGGACACCGATTGGCCGGAGACCGGGCGTGAGGTGCTGACCAGCCTCGACCGGCTCCAGGCCATCGTCGCCGACCTGCTCACCCTCACCAAGCTGGACGCCGGCGCGCCCTCCTCCCGGGAGCAGGTGGACCTCGGCGAACTGGTGGCCGCCGAGACCGTCCGGCCCCGCGCCAAGCAGGTGATCACCAGCCTGCGGCCGGGCGTCGTCGTCAGCGGCGACCCGCTCCAGCTCGTCCGCCTGCTCACCAACCTGCTGGACAACGCGGAACGGCACGCCGAGCGGAAGATCCTCGTCACCGTGCGGCAGCAGGGCGGGGAGGCCGTGCTGGAGGTGCTGGACGACGGCGCGGGCATCGCGCCCGAGCACCGCGAGATGGTCTTCCAGCGCTTCACCCGCCTCGACGCCTCCCGCAGCAGGGACGCGGGAGGCACCGGGCTCGGCCTGCCGATCGCCCGCGAGATCGCCCGGACGCACGGCGGCACGCTGACGATCGAGGACTCCGACGCGGGCGCCCGCTTCGTGCTGCGGCTGCCGGCTCTCAGAGGGCGATGACCACCTTGCCGAACGGGCGCTCTTCCGCGTAGTGGCGGAAGGCCGCGACGGCCTCCTCGAACCCGAACACCCGGTCCACCACCGGCCGCATCCCGCCCGCCTCGATGGCCCGGTTCATCGCCTCGAACTGGGCCCGGCTCCCCACCGCGAGCGGCCGTACCCGCGCGCCGGCCCCGAACAGCGCCCGCGGATCCAGCACGGGCGGCTCCCCGCCGAGGAACCCGACCAGCGCCACCTCCCCCGACATCGCCACCGCGCGGAGCGCGCGCGGCAGGTCGCCCACCACGTCGACGACCCGGTCCACGCCCCGCCCGCCGTCCGTGAGCGCGCGTACCCGCTCGGGCCAGTCGCCGTCGCCGCGGACCACCACCTCGTCCACGCCCAGCGCGCGCAGCCGCCCGGCCTTGGCGGCGTCGCCGGTGGTGGCGAGGACCCGCGCGCCGAGCAGCTTGGCGAGCTGGGCCGCGAACAGCGACACGCCGCCGGTGCCGAGCGTCAGCACGGTGTCGCCGGCCCGTACGCCGTCCAGCGCGTGCCAGGCGGTCACCGCGGCGCACGGCAGCGTCGCGGCCTCGGCGTAGGACAGGTGGGCGGGCACCGGCACGAGGGCGCTCTCCGGCAGGACCACCTTCTGGGCGAGCCAGCCGTCCAGCGAGCCGCCGAGCTGCGGGAAGTGCTCAGGCCGGCCGAACGGCCCGTCCAGCCAGTACGGGAACAGCCCGGCCGTCACCCGGTCGCCGATCCGCGCCCGCCGCACCCCCGGCCCGAGCTCCACCACCTCACCCGCGCCGTCCGACACCGGCACCAGGTCGTCCTTGACCGGCAGGACGTACTCGCCCCGCAGCACCAGCAGCTCCCGGTAGCCGAGCGTGACCGCCCGCACCGCCACCAGCACCTCGCCGGGACCGGGGACGGGCTCCGGCTCCTCGCGCAGCTCCAGCCCGTCGATCCCGGCCCCGCTGCGCGCGCGCCAGCCGAGCATCCGCCGTCTCGTCGTCGTGCCGGTCGTCGTGCCGGTCGTCGTGCCGGTCGTCGTGTCGGTCATGGGCCGATCCTGCGGTGACCGCGCGGGCCGGGACAATTCCCCGCGGGGAATGACGCGGCCCCGCCCGTTCACCGGGCGGGGCCGCCGAGAACGCGCTCTCTCAGGAACGGGACCACTTCTGGTTGGCGCCGCCGCCGCAGTCCCAGATCTGCAGGCGGGTGCCGTTGGCCGAGCTCACGTCGGTCGCGTCGAGGCACCTGCCCGACTGCGGGTTGACGATCTGGCCGTTGCCGGAGTTGTACGTCCACTTCTGGGCGCCGGTGCCGTTGCAGTCGTAGAGCTGCACCTTCGCGCCGTTGGCCGTGGCGCCGCTGGTGACGTCCATGCACTTGCCGAGCGCGCGCACCGAGCCGTCGGCGTTCCACGACCAGTTCTGGGCGCCCGTGCCGTTGCAGTCCCAGAGCTGGACGGCGGTGCCGTTGGCGGTGGCGGCCCCGGCCACGTCGACGCACTTGCCGCCGATGCCGGTGATGCGGCCGCCGGTGCCGGTGTCGGTGGGCGGGGCGTAGACGCGGACGTAGTCGACGGTCATCGTCTGCGGGAACGTGGTGGTCGCGTCGGGGTAGCCGGGCCAGTTGCCGCCGACCGCGACGTTCATGATCATGAAGAACGGGTGGTCGAAGACCCAGCGGTTGCCGCCGAGGTCGGCGGGGGTGCGCCGCTGGTACTCCACGCCGTCCACGTACCAGACGATCAGGTTGGGCGACCAGTCGACGGCGAAGGTGTGGAAGGCGTCGGCGAACGCGCCGCCGATGGTGTAACCCGCGCCGATGCCGCCCCCGCCGGAGTAGCCGGGGCCGTGGATGGTGCCGTGGACGGTGTTCGGCTCGCGGCCGATGTTCTCCATGATGTCGATCTCGCCGCTGTTGGGCCAGCCGACCGAGCCGATGTCGTTGCCCAGCATCCAGAAGGCCGGCCAGATGCCCTGGCCCCTGGGGAGCTTCATGCGGGCCTCGAAGCGGCCGTAGGCGCGGGTGAAGGTGGCGGAGGTGAGCAGCCGGGCCGAGGTGTACTGGCAGGTGCCGTAGTGGCACTGGTAGTTGGCCGGGTTCTCGCGGCGGGCGGTGATGACCAGGTTGCCCGAGCCGTCGAGGGCGGCGTTGCGGGTGCTGTCGGTGTAGTACTGCTGCTCGTTGTTGCCCCAGCCGCCGCCGCCGATGTCGAAGCGCCACTTGGCGGCGTTCACGGCGCTGCCTGCGGCTCCGTCGAACTCGTCGGACCAGACCAGCGGGCCGGGGGCGGGGGCGGCGCTCGCGGTGCCGGCCAGGGGGACGAGCAGGGCGAGCACCGAGACGAGCGCGGCGCCGACAGCGAGCAACGTGCGGGATGTTCGGGGGGTGCGGATCATTCGGGTTACCTCATCGGATCCACGAGTCGTGATTTTACGGAAACCTTCCGGCAATCTCACCGTCCCTGTCAAGAGAGCGCTCTCACTGCGAGACCCGACTTCGCTTCGAAGTAGCAACCAATAGGACATCGCCCCGAAATAATCCGTTCGGAGACTGGCGATTCCGTGCAGAAGTGGCAGGAGGGGCTGTTGTGGACATCGATCACAAGAGCATGGAGGCCGCCGGCAAGGCGATCCACGACGAGGGCGGCGAGTTCGCCAGGGCCGTCAGCCTGGACCGCTCGGCGGTGGAGACCCTCAGGGCCTACCTCGGCGAGGACGAGGCGGCGCTGATCTTCCGCAGGGGCAAGGACGGCCACCCCGGCTACGACGCCGCGCAGAAGGACCTGTTCACCGCCCTGGACAACCTCACCAAGTCGTACGAGGCCATCGGCGCGGCCGTCACGGCCATGAGCAAGAACGTCAAGACCGCCGACTGGGCGAGCATGGTCGACAAGAACGCCTTCGTGCACGACCTGGTGGAGTTCGGCAAGCAGCAGCCGAAGGACCTCGCCGTGCCCACCACACCGGTCGAGCTGGCCTGACGGCCGGCGAGGGAGGGGACGGGCATGGCCCTGGGGCTCGGAGCGAAGGTCGCGCTGACCGGCATGGCCGGGGCCGGAGCCGCGGGCGTGCTGGCGCCCGAGGTGCTGTTCGGCATCTCGTACCTGGACGGCGACCCGAAGAAGATCCGCGAGCTGGCCGACACTCTGGACGACGTCGCCGACGACATCGACAAGCACTTCCGCGAGGCCAACGCGGCCGCCGAGAAGGTCTGGAAGACCAGCGAGGACCCGGCGGTCGAGGAGTTCAAGAAGTTCTGGACCACCCAGTACGGCCCGGCCGTGCTCGCGGTCTCGCTCAAGCACCGGAACGTGGCCAACGCCTGCCGCGCCTACGCCGACACGATCGAGAAGATCAATCACGCCCTGCACGTGCTGTGCTGGATCCTGACGGTGGACATGATGTACACCATCGGCTACCAGGTGGTCACCTGGAAGATCCTTCAGGCGATCATGAAGCGGAAGGCGCTGGTGCTCAAGTACACCGCCAACCGGTTCGTCGTCATGCTGCTGCCGCTGTTCGCGTACATGCTGGCCGACAGCGCCGCGTACGCGACCGGCGAGGTCGTCCTGCCCCTGGGGATCAACTACCTGGGCGGCGTCAAGAAGGACCTGTCGGGCAACGACGTCAGGTCGGCCGGCTACAACCTCGACGCCTTCCGCGAGCACTTCGTGGCGAACATGGCCTTCGACACGGTGGCCGAGGGCAGCACGGCGCTGATGGCGAAGGTGCCCGGCCTGCGGAACGTCGCCACCCACGTCAAGCTGCCGAACGGCACCGAGCTGAACACCGGCAGCTTCCTGCCTCGGATGGCGTCCTCCGTCACGTACTCGATGACGATGGACGCGCAGCACGGGGACAACCCGCTGCCCGGCGCGGAGCACGGCCTGACCAAGGAGGAGATGTACCAGAAGTTCCTCATCCACGGCACGCGCAGCCTCATCGCGCGCCCGTGACGAGGCTGCGGCTATCGGCGGCGCCGATCGCCCTGGGCGGGAGGCCGGTCGCCTTCGAGGTAGGGGCGCGTCACCTCCATGAGCCGGCGCGCCGCGTCGTCGGTCGCGCGCCGCGACAGCTCCATGATCGCGCCCGCCAGCTCCTGCGACCCCAGCCGCATCGCCCTGGGGTCGAGGTGCAGGCCGAGGAGCTGTCCCGAGGACGAGACGCGCACCTTGATCTTCCCGTCCGTGCTCTCGGCCTGCCCCACCACGTCACCGACCTTGCCGATGACCTCGGAGAACTCCTGAGAACTCGCCTGGAGCTCCGCCATGAGGCGGTCGAGCTCCGGATCGCCGCTGCGGAGATCGCGCTGAATCATGCGCCAGTTGTGCCACAAAACTCACATAAGGCGCAATACCTAACAAAAGACACAGCAGATCAGGGGACGCGGAGCACGATCTTGCCCCGGTTGCGCCCCCGCTCGCCGCGCGCGTGCGCCTCGGCGGCCTCCGCGAGCGGGAAGACCTCCTCGACCTCGACGTTCAGCTCGCCCTTGTCGATCAGCTCGGCGATCCTGGTCAGCGCCGCGCCGTCCGGCTCGACCAGGATGCCGGTGGCGCGCACGCCGCGTTCGCGGGCGCGCTCGACCAGCTCGGGCTGCACGCCCGACGGCACCGCGATGAGCAGCCCGCCCGGCCGCAGCACCTCCAGCGAACGGGTGCTCGTCCGGTCGTGGGAGTCGCCGACGAGGTCGAGGACCACGTCCACGTCGCGTACGGCCTCCTCGAACCTGGTCGTGGTGTAGTCGATCACCTCGTCCACGCCCAGCGAGCGCAGCCAGTCGTGCCGGGCGGCGCTGGCGGTGCCGATGACGTACGCGCCCGCGTGCCGGGCGAGCTGCACCGCCAGATGGCCGACGCCGCCCGCCGCCGCGTGGACCAGCACCCGCTGCCCGCTGCCGAGCGCGGCGGTGTCGACGAGGGCCTGCCAGGCGGTGAGGGCGGCCAGCGGGGTCCCGGCGGCGGCCTCGTGGCCGAAGGCGCGCGGCTTGCGGGCGAAGTGGCGGGCGGGCGCGGTGACGTACTCCGCGTAGGCCCCCGCCTGGCGCGGGAACCACGGCATGCCGAACACCTCGTCCCCCGGCTCGAAGATCGTCACGCCGAACCCGGTCTCCTCGACCACGCCGGAGACGTCCCAACCCAGGATGAACGGCGGCTCCCCCAGCACCCCGGCCATGCCGCCGCCCTGGCGGGTCTTCCAGTCGACGGGGTTCACGCCGGCGGCGTGCACCCGTACGAGGATTTCGGTGGGCAGCGGGGCCGGTCGCGGCACCTCGGCGAGGCGCAGCACCTCCGGGCCGCCGAAGGAGTCCTGAACGATCGCATGCATGGTGGATGACATGCAGCCGACGCTACCCAAGAGAGGGTAGTAACTAGCAAGGGACACTACTATCCTTTGGGTAGTAATCACCCATGAAGGAAAGGACCAGGTCATGGCGCTGACCTGCCGCTCCGGCCTGCACGACCGGCACGACGTCTACGCCGCGCAGTGCCCCTGCCGGGACGTCCTCGATCTGCTGGCCAACAAGTGGTCCGCCCTCGCGGTCGGCGCGCTGGAGGAGGGGCCGCAGCGGTTCGGCGCGCTGCAGCGCCGCCTGGAGGGGGTGAGCCCCAAGGTGCTCACCCAGACCCTGCGCCGCCTGGAGGAGAACGGGTTCGTCGACCGGACGATCTACCCGGCGGTCCCGCTGCACGTCGAGTACGCGCTCACCGACCTCGGCCGCGGCGTGGCCGGCCCCCTCGGCCTGCTGCGCTCCTGGGTGGAGCAGCACCTCGACGAGATCCACGCCGCGCGCGCCGACGCGGGTGGCCACGAGTAGCGTGGCCACCGCTGCGTCGGCCCGGTTGTGCGCTACTTCCTGGCGAACACCCCGAACTCGTCCGCGTTGTCGGCGGTGACCAGCTCGCAGTCGATCGACTGCTTCTCCTCCTTGCCCGTCTTGCCGGTCTTGATGAACTGGTCGGCCTGGTCGACGGCGCTGATGGCGCCGAGCGCGGCGGGCTGCAGCGCGGTGGCGTGCATCTCGCCGGCCTTGATGGCGGCGATCGCGTCGGGGCTGCCGTCGAAGCCGACGACCGTGACCTTGTCCAGCAGGCCGGCGGCCTTGAGCGCGGCGACCGCGCCGAGGGCCATGGTGTCGTTGCCGGCGATCACGCCCTGGATGTCGCGGTTCTTCTGGATGATGGTCTCCATCTTGGTGAACGCCTCCTGCTGGTCCCAGTTGGCGCTCTCCTTGGCGACCTGCTTCAGGTCCGGGTACTGCGAGATGACGTCGGCGAAGCCCTTGGAACGCACGCTGGCGTTGGTGTCGGACTCCTTGCCGACCAGCTCGACGTAGTTGCCCTTGTTCTTCATGGCCTCGACGAACGACTGCGCGGCGAGCTGCGCGCCCTGGGCGTTGTTGGAGACGATCTGCGCCTTGGCGATGCCGGTGGCGTTGATCTCCCGGTCGATCAGGAAGACGGGGATGCCGCCGTCGGTCGCCTTGCGCACCGGGCCGATGGAGGCGTCCGCGCCGGCGTTGTCCAGGATGATCGCCTTGGCCTGGCGGGAGATCGCCGCGTCGATCAGCTCGCTCTGCTTGTTGGGGTCGTCATCGTGGGAGGCCACGGACGTCTGGTAGCCGAGCTTCTCCGCCTGGGCCTTGGCGGCGTCGGCCTCGGCCTTGAAGAACGGGTTGTCGTGCGAGGGCGTGATGATCGCGATCAGCCCGCCGGCCGCGCTCGCGCCGCCGCTCGCGGACGCGCTGGTGGCCGGCTGCTCGCCGCCGCCCCCTCCGCAGGCGGTCAGCGCGGCGCAGCCGATGGTCAGGGACAGGGCCATGGTGAGCACACGGCGCATGGTGGTTCTCCTTCGGGGGGTGGTGCTGTCTAGTCGTGGTGCTTGGTCGCGGCGACCGCCGCGGCGGCGGCCCCACGGCGCTTGAATCGCTGCTGGCCCTGGTCGAGCATGACGGCGAGGATGATCACGGCGCCCTTGATGAGGATCTGCCAGAACGTCGACACGCCCAGGATCACCAGGCCGTCGGCGAGGAAGCCGATGACGAACGCGCCGACCAGGGTGCCGCGCACGGTGCCCCGGCCGCCGCTGAGCGCCGCGCCGCCGATGACGACCGCGGCGATGGCGTTCAGCTCGTACGTCTCCCCCGCCTGCGGCGCGGCCGAGGTCAGCTCGGAGGCGATGATGAGCCCGGCCACGGCGGCGCACGCTCCGGAGATGACGTACACGAGGGTCTTGACCCGCCGGATCGGCACGCCGGACAGGTCGGCGGCCCGCTCGTTGCCGCCCGTGGCGTAGAGCCAGCGGCCGAACGGCGACTTGGCGAGCAGGAGGGTCGCCGCCACCGCCAGCGCGATCATGATCCAGATCGAGGTGGGCAGGCCGAGCGGGCGGCCGCTGCCGAGCAGGCCGAAGCCGGTGTTGCCGAGGGCGGGGTTGCCGGCCAGATTGGGATAGGTGGCGCCGTCGGAGATGAGCATCGCCGCGCCGCGGGCCACGTACAGCATGCCGAGCGTCGCGATGAACGGCGCGACGTTGAAGCGGGTGACGAGCAGCCCGTTGAGCGCGCCGACGGCCATGCCGACCGTCACGCACAGCACGATCACCACCCACACCGGCGGATAGGCGATCACGCCGCCCACGTGGAGGCCGCCCAGCAGCTCGCCCGCGACCACGCCGGACAGCCCGACGATCGAGCCGACCGACAGGTCGATGCCGCCCTTGAGTATGACCAGCAGCATGCCGAGCGCGATGACCGCGTTGATGGCGACGTGCTTGGTCATCGTGATCAGGTTCGGGACCGTCAGGAACGCGTCCGACAGCAGGGCGAAGACGACGATGAGCACGGCGAGCGCGATGAACGCGCGCGCCTCGAAGGCCACGTTGAGCAGCGACAGGCGGCGGGCGCGGGCGGCGGCTTCCCGCTCCGGGGGCGCGGCGGTGGCGGTCGCCGTCATGACGCGCCGTCCCGTTCTTCGGCCTGGGTTCCGCCGTCGGACACGCGCATGAGTTCCTCCCGGGTGAGCTCGCCGCGCCGAAACTCGCCGACGAGGGCGCCGCGGGCGAGCACGAGCAGCCGGTCGGGGATGTGCAGAGCCTCTTCGGCGTCGGATGTGGTGAAAAGGACGGCCAGCCCGCTCCTGGCCTGGGCCGCCATCAACTCGAAGATGTCGGCCTTGGCGCCGACGTCGACCCCGCGTGACGGCTCGTCGAGCAGCAGCACGCGCGGCCCGGTCAGCAGCGCCTTGCCGATGACCACCTTCTGCTGGTTGCCGCCGCTGAGCGAGCCGATGGCCGCCGCGTGGCCGCTGGTCTTGACGGTGACGTCGGTGATCGCGCGGGTGACCGCGGCCCGCTCGCGCGGCTGCGACACGAACAGGCCGCGGACGTACGAGCCGAGCGCCGCGAGTGACAGGTTCTGCCCCACCGACATGGTCTGGACGAGGCCGTCACGCTGGCGGTCCTCGGGCACCAGCACCACGCCGCGCTCGATGCGCTCGCGGATGCCGGGCCCCTCCAGGGGTGTCCCGGCCAGCAGGATCTCGCCGGACACCGGCCGGAGCCGGCCCGCGACCGCCTCCAGCAGCTCGGTGCGGCCCGCGCCCATCAGGCCGTAGACGCCGACGATCTCGCCCGCGCGCACGGCGAGCGACAGCCCGTCCACGGCGAGCCGGTCGGGGACGGCCGGGTCGGCGACCGTGAGGCCGCGCACGGTCAGCGCCTCCTCGCCGAGCACGGGCTCGCGGTCGGGGAAGAGGGTGTCCTGGTCGCGGCCGACCATCTGCTCGACGATCCAGCGGATGTCCACCTCGTCCGCCCTGGCGGTGGCGACGAGCGCGCCGTCACGCAGCACCACGACGTCGTCGGCGATGTCGAGCGCCTCGTCGAGGTGGTGGGAGATGTAGACGACGGCCACGCCCGCGGCGGTCAGCTCCCTGATCACCTTGAACAGCACCTCGACCTCGGGCGCGGTCAGCGCGGAGGTAGGCTCGTCCATGATCAGGACGCGCGCCTCCTGGAGCAGGGCGCGGGCGATCTCCACGAGCTGCTGCTGGCCCAGCCGCAGGTCGCCGACCAGCTCGTCCGGGTCGGTGTGCTCCTCCAGCCGGTCGAGCACGGCCCGGGTGGCCGCGCGCTGCGCCTTGCGATCGACGGTGCCGAACCCGGTGCGGACCTCGCGGGCCAGGAACAGGTTGTCGGTGACGCTGAGGTTCGGGCACAGGCTCAGCTCCTGGTGGATGATGGCGATGCCCAGGTCGGCGGCGTGCCGGGAGGACTGGAGCCGCACGGCCCGCCCGTCCAGCTCGACGTGACCCGTAGTGGGCCGCTCGATGCCGGCCAGGATCTTCATCAGCGTGGACTTTCCGGCCCCGTTCTCGCCGAACAGCGCGGTCACGCGGCCCCCGGTGACGGGGAAGTCGACGCCTCTGAGCGCGTGGGTGCCGCCGTAGACCTTGGTGACCTCGCAGGCCCGCAGCACGGGAGCGCTCATGAGATCGCCACCGGGGTGATGGTCACGGTCTGCGGGGTGAGCAGCGTGAACGCGCCGGTGAAGGTGATCTCCTTGCCGTCCAGGGCGGCGACGTCGAGGCCGTTCAGCAGCTTGCCGCGCAGCTCGTTGTTCAGCGCGGTGGCGGCGTCCGCGTACTCGACCTGGTTCGTGAACTGGCCGAAGGTGATGAAGCCTGCGGCGTCGCGCAGCGCCGTGCCGTTGATGGCCGGGCCGATCTGCAGCGACACCTTCGTGTCTTCCGGCAGGCCCTCGACCGTGACGGGCAGCAGGCCGGAGCGGGCCTTGCCCGCGGTGCCCGTGCCCTTGACGGCGAAGCTGTACGGGCCGGTGCCCTGGCGTTTGCCGTACTTCTGGCCGGCGGCCTCCTTGTCGTCGGCCAGGGCCTTGAGCAGGACCGGCAGGTCGACGGCGGACTGCTCGATGGCGGGCACCACTTTGGCCTGGTAGTTCTGGGCGCCGAAGGCGGCCGGGTCGAACTTCGCGGGCGCCGCGGCGGCGGCCGTCTCGGCGGTGCGGTACTCGGTGTCGACCGCCATGAGCACGATCAGCAGGGCGACCAGTGCGGCGGCGATCCACCGGGCCGGGACGCGCCGGCGGGCGGCCGGCGCCGATGCGGTCATGTGACTTCTCCTTCCTGCGAGGGCCCGGAGTGCTCGGGACGGGCCTGACGGACGGCCGCGTGCCAGGCAGCCTTCCTTCTGGCGCGCCCGGCCTCGTCGATGGCGGGCCGGTAGGTGTCGGCGGGCCGGTGCCTGGCCTCCAGGCGGTCGAGGGTCCAGAGCTTGGCGGCGAGCCCGGCGGCGTCGGCCGCGCCCAGCGCGGACAGGTCGTGCTCGCCGCTGCGGGCGACGATCCGCCCGCTGAGGTCGGCCTGCAGGCGCATGAGCCGGGCGCTGCGGGTGAGCCCGCCGTCCGCCATGAGGACGCGGACCCGTCCGGTCGCCGCCTCGACGGCGGCCACGACGTCCTCGACCTGGAAGGCCACGGCCTCCAGTGCGGCGGCCACCAGCTGCGCCCGCCGGGTGCCCAGCGAGAAGCCGGTGATGACCGGCGTCGCGTCCGGGTCCCACCAGGGGGCGCCGAGGCCGCCGAAGGCGGGCACGAAGTGCGTCCCGCCGGTGTCCGCGTCCTCCGCCTCGGCCAGCAGGGTCTCGGCGGGCGCGTCCAGCAGGTCCGCCAGCCAGGAGATCACGCGGCCGGTGGCCCGGATGTTGCCCTCGACGGCCGGCACCGGGCCGTCGCCGAGGTCCCACGCGATGCTGCGGCACAGCCCCGGCGCGTCCCCGCCGCCGACCGCCATCACCGAGGAACCGGTCCCGTAGGTGGCCTTGACCACCCCGGGCCGCCAGCCGGCGTGGGCGAACATCGCGGCGTGCGAGTCGCCCAGCACCGCCAGCACCGGCGTCCCGTCGGGCAGCGGCGCCAGGTCGCGGACGCCGGGGAACGGCCCGGTCGAGGCCGTCACCCGGGGCAGCACCTCGGCCGGCACGCCGAACAGCTCCAGCAGCCGCTCGTCCCACTGCCCGGTCCCGATGTCGAGGAGCTGGGTGCGGGAGGCGTTGCCGACCTCGATGACGTGCTCGCCGCCGAAGCGGCTGAGCAGCCAGGAATCAATCGTGCCGAGGCAGAGCCCGCGCCGCCCGTACGTGTCGAGCAGCCAGCGGGCCTTCAGCGCGGAGAACATCGGGTCCAGCGGCAGGCCGCTGACCGAGCGGACCAGCTCGGCCGAGCCGGCCAGCTCGTGGCAGCGGTCGGCGGTGCGCTGGTCCTGCCAGCTCAGCAGCGGCCCGGCGGGCTCGCCGGTGCGCCGGTCCCACAGGACCAGGGACTCGCGCTGGTTGCTGATCCCGACGCCGGCGACCCGGTGGGCGTGCTCGGGGGCGACGCAGGCGGCGACCGCCCGCCGCACGCTCTGCCACAGCTCCGCGGGGTCCTGCTCGACCCAGCCCGGCCGCGGCTGGACCTCGGCGAGCGGGACGGCCGCGCGGGAGACGACCCGGCCGTCCTCATCGACCAGGAGCGCCTTGGTGGAGCTGGTGCCCTGGTCGATGGCGAGGATGAGCGGGCTAGCCATGGCTGAGCAGGCTCCGCGCCGAGGCGGCGATGCCCTCCGGGGACATGCCGTAGCGGTCGAGCAGGAAGGCGGCCGACCCGGTGGGGGCGAACTCGGGGACGCCGAGGATGGCGACCCTGGCGGGGTGGTGCTGGACGACGGTCTCGGCGACGGCGCCTCCGAGACCGCCGGCGATGGTCGACTCCTCGACGGTGACGATGCCCGCGGTCTCCCGCGCGGCCGCTACGACCGCCTCCGTGTCGAGCGGCTTGACCGTCGGCATCGACAGCACCCGTGCCGAGACGCCCTCGGCCTCCAGCTGCTCGGCGGCGACCAGCGCCCGCCACAGCACGGTGCCGTTGGCGATCAGCGTCACGTCGCCGCCCTCGCGTAGCGTCACCGCCCGGCCGGGGACGAAGGTGTAGTCGTCGGCGTTCACCTGCGGCACGCTCATCCTGCTGACCCGGACGAACACCGGCCCCTCCACCTCGGCCGCCCAGCGCAGCGCGGCGCTGGTCTCGATCGGGTCGGCGGGGACGATGACGGTCAGGTTGTCGATGGCCCGCAGCCAGGCGATGTCCTCGATGGAGTGGTGGGTGGCGCCCAGCTCGCCGTAGGCCAGACCGGGGCTCATGCCGCACAGCTTGACGTTGTGGTTGGAGTAGGCGACGTCGGCCTTGATCTGCTCCAGGGCCCGGGCGGTGAGGAAGCAGGAGGCCGCGGAGACGAACGGGATCCGGCCGCCGTTGGCCAGGCCGGCGGCCACGCCGACCATGTCCTGCTCGGCGATGCCGACGTTGATCAGCCGGTCGGGGAAGGACGTGCGGAAGCCGGCGAGCTTGCTGGAGCCGACCGAGTCGTTGACCACGCCGACGATCCGGTGGTCCTCGTGCGCCAGCTCCGACAGGGTCGCGACGTAGGCGTCCCGGCAGTCGAAGCGGGGCCGGTCGGCGACCGAGGTCATGACTTGTCCTCCAGTTCGGTGAGCGCCTGCTGATACTCGGCCTCGTTCGGCACCTTGTGGTGCCAGGCGACGTTGTCGCTCATGAACGAGATCGGGTGGCCCTTGTGCGTGTGGGCGATCACGAAGGTCGGCTTGCCGGGCCGCAGCGGCACCGACGACAGCACGTCCAGCAGCTCGCCGTGGTCGTGCCCGTCGACCTCGGTCACGGCGAAGCCGAACGCGGCCGCCTTGTCGTGCAGCGGGTCGAGGTCGTTGGTCTCCTCGACGGTGGCGCCCTGCTGCAGCCGGTTGCGGTCGACGATCACGGTCAGCCGGTCGAGCTGGTGCTGGGAGGCCGCCATCATCGCCTCCCAGTTGCTGCCCTCCTGCAGCTCGCCGTCGCCGACCAGCACGTACGTCCGGCGCGGCGAGCCGTCCAGCTTGGCCGACAGCGCGTGCCCGACCGCGACCGGCAGCCCGTGCCCGAGCGGCCCGGTGTTGGCCTCGACGGCCGCGACCTTCGTCCGGCTGGGATGGCCGTTGAGCGCCGACAGCGGCTGCAGGAACGTCGCCAGCTCGGCCACCGGCAGGTAGCCGAACGCGGCCAGCGTCGTGTACAAAGCCCCTGCGACGTGGCCCTTGCTCAGGATGAACCGGTCGCGTTCCGGGTCGGCGACCCGCTCGGGGCTGAGGTCGAGCACCGCGCCGTACAAGGTGGCCAGGATGTCGATGGCCGAGAAGTCGCCGCCGATGTGGCCCGCCCGCGCGTGGTGGACGAGCTTGAGGTCCTGGATGCGGATCTGCCGGGCGGCCTCGGCCAGGTGCGCGACCTGCTCGGCGCGGCTCGCGTGCGGGCCGAGCCGCTCGAAGACGGGCAGGCCGACGTGCTCGTGCACGGCCAGCTCGGTCATGCCTCCTCCAGCCCGGCCATCGAGGTCAGCAGCGCGTTCTGGACGAGCCGCTGCGCCGCCAGCGCGTCGTGCGCGGCCTGGGCGGCGGCGAGCGCGTCGTCGTCGAGGACGTCGAGCGCGCGGTGCACCGCCTTGAGGAAGCGGATCGCCTGCTTGGCGGCCTGGACGCTGTCCTCGCGGAAGGGGAACTGGTCGAGCTGCCAGACGCCGTCCCAGTTGTTGCGGCGCAGGGTGTGGAAGAACTCGAACGTCTCCACCAGGTGCACCGAGCCGACCACCATGTCGTCGTCCCAGCCGCGCATGTTGTCGTTGACGTCGATGGCGAACAGCCGGCCGTGGTCGATGGCGAGCTGCGCGGCGTCGGCCGGGGTCTCCTGGCCGTAGAGCGAGTGGCCGAAGTCGAGCAGGATGCCGAGGTTGGGCAGGCCGATGCGCTCGATGCCGAGCAGCGTGCGGGCCACGCTCGGGAAAATGATCTTCACGCGGGGCTCGCGCGGCTTGTACTCGATCACATAGTTGATCTCAGGGTGCGCGGAGCACAGCTCCGTCAGGCCGTCCAGCGCGAGCTGCCAGATGTCGTGGTAGTTCACCTGGAACGGGTAGTCCCAGCCGTCCTGGCCCGGCCACAGCTTCACGTACGAGCAGCCCAGCTCCAAGGCCACCTCGGTGGCGTCGTGCATCAACGCGATCGCCTTCTTGCGCACGGCGGGGTCGGGGTTGGTGAACGAGCCCTTGACGAAGTCGCGCGTGTAGATCTCGGGCGTGATCGCGATGGCCTTCAGGTCGTTCTTGGCCAGCGCCGCCTTGACGTCGTCCAGGCTGCCGTCGAACCCGACGAACGGCCAGTTCAGGTCCACCACCGACAGCTCGCCCACCGCGCCGGCGCGGTCGATCTGCTCCAGCAGCCCGACCGGTGGACCGTACCCGTCGGTGGCGTAACGGTCCTTGTAGGTGGCGAAGTGCCAGATCCCGGCACCGAAGGTCGGCATGCCCGTCACGTCGATCACTCCTTGTTGAGCAGGTCGTGGTGTCCCGGCGGTCAGCACGCGGCACATCACCACGGTCCATTGCATATTTATGCTCTAACGCATAATCTTCCGTTCCCGTAGGGTGGCTGATCCGTGAGGTGGCTGTCAATAACTTCTCGCCACCTCCTCCACCCGACTGTGAGGATGACGTAGCGTGCGCGAAACAATCAGCCGTCGCCGCGGCGGCGCGAGGAACGACCCGTCCGATGGAAAATGTTGGGCGAGGAGTCTTCGCGGTGGCGAGAAGGGCGGATCCTGATGGCTGTGCACGCGAGCGGCGTCGGCCGGTCCGGCCCCGAAGGGCGGGTGCGGCTGATCACCAAGGTCGCGCACATGTACCACGAGCGCGGCATCCGCCAGGCCGACATCGCCGACGCCCTGCACATCTCGCAGACGAAGGTGTCCCGGCTGCTCAAGCGGGCCGGCGAGATCGGCATCGTACGAACCGTCGTCGTGGTCTCCCAGGGCGTGCACCTCACGCTCGAACAGGCGCTGGAGGACCGCTACGGGTTACGGGAGGCGGTCGTCGTCGACGTCGACGGCGACGAGTCGGAGATCCTCGCCGGCATCGGCTCGGCCGGGGCGGCCTACCTCGAGTCGACCCTCGCCGGCGGCGAGCGCATCGGCATCTCCCCGTGGAGCCAGACGCTCCTGTCCGTCGCCGACCGGCTCCGCCCGCTGCGGGTGGCCGGCGCCGATCGCGTGGTCCAGCTCGTCGGCGGCGTCGGCGAGCGCACCGTCCAGGCCAAGGCCAACCGGCTCCTCGGCCACCTCGCCGAGCTGGTCGGCGCCGAGCCGATCTACGTCCAGGCGCCCGGCCTGGTCGGCACGGCCGAGATCAGCCAGAGCCTGGTCGGCGACGCCGCCATGCGCACGGTTACCGAGGAGTGGCGGAGCCTGACGATGGCGCTGGTCGGCATCGGCAGCGTGCAGCCCTCGCCGCTGCTGCGCGACAGCGGCAACGCCCTCGCCGCCACGGACCAGGACAAACTCATCGCCGCCCACGCGGTCGGCGACGTCTGCCAGCGCTTCTTCGACGCGACCGGCGAGCTGATCCACAGCGACCTCAACAGCCGGGTCGTCGGCATCGACCCCAAGGTCTTCCGCGCGATCCCGCGCCGCATCGGGATGGCGGGCGGCGAGCGCAAGCACGCCGCCATCCGAGCGGCGATCAGCGGCGGCTGGGTCAACGTCATCATCACCGACGTCGCCACGGCCCGCGCCCTGCTCGACGAGCCGGACGACTTCTGAGGGGCCGCCGCCCGCCCTGGCGGCAGGGAAGCCGGCCCTGACGGCGGGGAAGCCGGCCCTCCCGCCGCCCGCCCTGCTGGTTCCCGGACAGCCCGCCGCCAGAGCCTGGTCCTCGGACCGCCGCGGCGCACGCCGCCGCGCGCGCCGACGCGGGCCGCCCGCCGGAGGCGTGAGAGGATCGTCGCCGTGTCACGCCTGCTGATCGTGCACCACACCGCCTCGCCCACGCTCCAGGAGCTCTTCACCGCCGTGCGCGACGGCGCCACGACCGACGAGGTCGAAGGCGTGGAGGTGGTCGCCCGGGCGGCGCTGCGGGCCACCGCCGTCGACGTGTTCGAGGCCGACGGGGTCGTCCTGGGCACGCCCGCCAACATCGGCTACATGAGCGGCGCGCTCAAGCACTTCTTCGACACCGTCTACTACCCGTGCCTGGAGGAGACGCGGCGGATGCCGTACGGGCTGTACGTCCACGGCAACAACGACACGACCGGGGCCGTGCGCGCCGTCGAGTCGATCGCGGCCGGGCTCGGGTGGGAGCGGGTCGTCCGGCCGGTCACGGTGACGGGCCCGCCGGGCAAGGACGACCTCGCGGCCTGCTGGGAACTCGGCGCCACCCTCGCCGCGACCATCAGCCCCACGTAGGGCGCGTCATCGGGTGGCCGCCAGGTCGGCGAGCCCGGCCCGTACGTCGGGGAACGAGCCGTCGCCGAACAGGACCCGCGCCGCCAGCGCCCGCCCGGCCCGGCCGCGCAGCAGCCCCACCGCCGCCTCGGCCGCCGCGGCCGTCCGTACGCCGGCGAGCGCCCGCCGCAGCAGCAGCCGCCCCCGGAACCGCGCCCGCAGCGCGCCCCCGTCGTACCGTCGCAGCACCTCCTGGTCGCCGGTCCGCAGGTATCCCGCCACGACCGCCGCCGCCAGCTCCGACAGGCGCAGGCACGGGTCCAGCCCACCGGCCGTCAGCGGCGACACCGCGCCCGCCGCGTCCCCGACGAGCAGCCCGGCCGGGCAGGCCAGCCGCCGCAGCACCCCGCCCACCGGGATCGGCCCGCCCCGCCGCTCGACCGGCCCGGCCGGCGGCGCGTGCCCCGGCGCGCCGTCCGCCAGGAAGGCGTCCAGCAGGTGCCGTACCCCGGCGCGCATCGCGCCCGGATCCCCCGCGACGCCGACGTGCGACTGCCGCCCGTCGTCCACCACCCACCCGAGGTAGCCGGGCGCGACCCGCGGATCCAGCACGCAGTGGAACGCCGGGCCGCCCGTGCCCGGCGCGATCGGGTGCACCAGCTCGGCCCCGACCAGGAACCGCCGGTTGACGTCGAGGCCGAGGTCACGGGCCACGTGCGAGCGGGCGCCGTCCGCGCCGACCACGAACCGCGCCGCCACCGGCTCCGCCCCCTCCAGGGTCACGACGCCCGACCGCGCCCCGACGTACCGGACACCGGGGACGACCTCCGCCCCGGCGGCCTCCGCCGCGCGGCGCGCGTACCGGTAGACGCCCGGCATGTCGGCCACGCGGTACTCGTCCCGGTCGCTGGTGAGCCGGACCGGCGAGCGCCGCGACGGCGGGTACAGCAGCACGTCCCGGATGCCCGGCCCGAGCAGGTGCTCGGGCAGGTCGAAGTCGTCGAGGGTACGGCGGACGAAGATCCCCGTCGTCCGGATCCCCGAGTCCGGCGATCTGCGCCGGTCGATCACCAGCACGTCCAGATCGCGCCGGGCGAGCAGCCGGGCGGTGTGCAGACCGGCCAGCCCCGCCCCCACCACCAGTACGTCCACTCTTCGCATATCTCGCAAGGTAGGCGCGCTCCCGCGCCGGGACGGCGGTCTGCACGGTATCCGCCCGGCACCCTCACCTCTTCTCCGCATTCACCACAAATGCGCGGCCAGCGCGCGCCACTGCCGCCGACGCGGCGGCCCGAGCCGACCGGCTGCTCGCCCTCGGGCTGACCGGAGTGCACCCGGGAGCAGCACCAGACCTCAGCCAGCGGGCGCGACGAAGCAGAACTCGTTGCCCTCGGGATCGGCCATGACCTGGAACGCCCCCTGATCGTCCACGACCTGCTCGCCGATCGGCGCGGCGCCGAGCCGTACCGCGGCAGTGACGGCCGGCCCGATCGCCTCGACCTCGATGTCCAGGTGCAGCCGGTTCTTCACCGCCTTGCCCTCGGCGACCGGCTGGAACGCGAGCCGTACGCCGCCGGGCGGCTCCACGTGCGCCCATCCCCGCGCCCGGTGCACCGGCTCCCCGCCCAGCAGCGCCGCCCAGAACCCCACCAAGTTCGCCGGATCCCGGCAGTCCACCACAATCTGGCTCACACGCATGACCGCCAGCGTAGCGATCATCCGCGGCCGAACCTGCGCGCGATCCGCGCCATCAACCGCGACAGACGGGAAGGAAGGGCGTCAGGTTCGGGAACGGTGACGGGACGGACGCGCCCGTTGTGGATGGCGCCGATCCTCCATCCGGCGTCCGTCCGTACCACGACGACGGTCTGCCGGGACAGCCGCCGCTCGGGGAGAGCGGACCGCCACGGCATCAGGACGGAGGCCGTGCCGTGCACGACCGCCACGTCAGGGGTGAGGTAGCGGATCGACTCCAGCTCGCCGACCAGCGCCGAGCCGGCCAGGACGCCGCGGAAGAGCGTGTCATGGTTGCGCTGGTGCTCGTGCCGGCCGCGGGCGATGGTGCCGTCGTAGGAGACGTAGTCGGAGTCGTCGGTGAACAACGCCCCGAACGCCTCCGCGTCCCCCGCCGTCCAGGCGGCCTTGAAGTCGGCGAAGAGCCGCTCGATCCGCTCGGTGTCGCGGCTGGTGGACCCTTCGGCGAGGGCAGGTGTACGCATGATGCCTCCTCGGCTGATATCGTTCTTTCGATCAACGAAATGTACGATAACAGAAAGATTCGAATGTCGAAACGTCAACTCATCGGAGAGATCGCCATGCAGCTCCGGCTGCTGCAGCAGAGCTTCGACGCCTTCGACGAAGCCGCCGCCGCCCGGCTCGCACTGAACCGCACCGACCTGCGCTGCCTCGACGGCGTGCTGGCCGACGGCCCGGTGACGGCAGGCCAGATCAGTGCCGCGCTCAAGCTCAGCCCGGCGGCCACCACCACGGTCATCGACCGGCTGGAGCGCGCGGGCATGGTGACCCGTTCCCCCGATCCGGACAACCGCCGCCGCGTCCTCGTCACAGCCACCGACGCCGCCCGTACGGCCGAGTCCGAGATCTTCGCCCCGGTCGGCTTGGCGGGCGCCCAGGCGCTCCAGCGGTACGGCCCGGACGAGCTCGCCGTCATCCTCGACTTCCTGCGCACCGCCCGGGACGTCCAGGAGGACCAGGCCACCCGCCTCAGAAGCTCTTCATGAACGGGCGGCGCCGGGACCCGGCGCCCCCGTCCGCCTGCGGCCACACCGACAGTGGTGTCGAGCGGCCGGGCCGTACCGTGCTGATCCACCCGCGAGGGCAGGCCGGCGGCGACCGACCCCGGGTCCTCGATGCCAGGGTGCGGCAGCCCGGCGTCGGCGAGCACCCCGAGGTGCCGGCGCAGCTCGTCCACCGCCTGCCTGCCGGTGGTCGTAACGGCTGCCGTGCCGGTTTCAGCTTGTTGAGCGCCGACCCGCAGTGGGAGGCCGCGGTCGCCGTGCCGCTGGCGCACCCGCAGGCACCCCGGCACTCCAGCGTCCGCAGGGCTTGAGGGGGTGGAAGACCGCGGCTACCGGGACCTGTACACGTGAATCACGCACACATGGTGAAAAGGCGGCTGATGCTCTGCCCGGGCTCTTCCCCCTCGGTGTGGAGGACCGTCGTCGCAAGAGCCACGTTCCCCGGGTCGTGCACCCACTGACGGAGGAAGTCGTGCCCGTCCCGGCTGATCCAGTCGGTCCCCTTCGTGGCGAGGCTGCGCTGCAGCAGGATCTGGACGGACCGTTCGCGGTCGGAAGAGGGCAGCACGAGCACCACATGACCGACGGGGCGAAGCGCGAGCCGAACCCGCTCGAACAACTCGGACCGCGTGTAGTGGCTGTGACCGGCTCCGAGGGAGACGATCGCGCCCGGATGGTCGGCCATCATGCGCTCCACGGCATGAGCACGCGCGGGTTCCCACTCCCGCTCGGCCGCGACCCTGCCCACGGCCTGGATCCGGTCACGCAGCCGATCCATGCTCCATCCGACCTCGACGTAATAGGTCTCGCCGAGCGCGTCCACGTCAACGAACTCTCTTCCTGTGGCTGAGGCCAGTCCCTCCCCCAGCGTGGTCTTTCCTGCTGCGGCCGGACCGATGAGAACCATCCACGGGGCTGTACGCATTCCTCCATCCTGGCGGCCGGCGACAGGTCGCCATGCTCCGGCACCGTGACAGCGCTCGCCATCATGGCTCTGTTCGGCGCGACAGGCGAGATCGGCCCCATACGCGTGCGCTCCCCCGCCCCATGGACTCCCCGACGACTTCGGCATGCGACGAACCACTCCGCCGGATGGCCGTACACCGCACACCCGCCCCTGAACCGACCGAAAGTATGATCCCGGCCCCCACGGCCCCTGCTTCCGACCGGTGCCGTCACCTCGCGTGGCTCTCCAGGATGAAGCCCCATGCCACGCGAAGACCTCCCCCAAAACTCGCACCCCCAGGTCCCGGCCGACCGGCAACCCGAGAGCGCCGCGCCCCCCTCGGGCCGCCCCCGGATCCTCGCGCTCGACGTGCTGCGCGGCTTCGCGCTGTGCGAGATCCTGCTCGCCAACATCCAGCTCATGGCCACCGGCGGCTCCGCCGTCGCGGTCCAGCCGATGGGCGACTGGGACCCCTGGCTCGGGCTGCCGATCTTCTCCCTGCTGTTCGGCATCGGCTTCGCGCTGCTGCTGGACTCCGCCGCGAGCCGCGTCCCTCGCCCACGCCTGGTCCTGCTGCGCCGGCTCGGGGCGCTGCTCGCGATCGGCCTCGTCCACATGCTGCTGTGGCCGGGCGAGATCCTGACCGACTACGCCGTCGTCGGCATGCTGGTGCTGCTGCCCTCGACCTGGCTGCCGCGCTGGGCCACGGCCGGCCTCGCCGCCGTACTCATCCCGGCGGCGCTGGTCCTCGGCGGGGGCGGGCCCTTGCTGATCGCCGGCCTGTTCCTGCTGGGCGCGACGCTGGTCCGCTACGGGGTCATCGGCCAGATCGAGCGCTCCACCCGCGGTCCGCTCCTGCTGGGCCTGGCGTTCGCGGCGGGACTGGCCGCCGCTGTGTGGGCCCAGGCGAGCATGCGGGCCGTGGGCGCCACGACGTACCTGCCCGCCATGACCACCCTGGCCGATCTGCTGCTCGTCGGCGTGTACGTGTGCGGCATGCTGATCCTGCTCAGAACCCCGCTGCGACCGGCACTGCGCTTCGTCTTCGCACCACTGGGCCGGATGGCGCTGACCGGCTACCTGACCGCCACGCTCCTCGTTCTCCTGGCCGCGCGCGTCCTCGGCCTGCCGATCGGCGAGTCCTTGACGACGGCGTACTGGACCGCCGGAGCCATCCTCGCCGCCCAGTGGTTGTTCTGCACGCTCTGGCTCCGCCACTACCGCCAGGGCCCCGTCGAATGGCTCTGGCGCTGGGCCACCTGGACGCACCGCCCACCCCTCAGCAGGGGCGGGCATAGTGAGTGATCCATGCCCCGAACCGAACAAGGAGCGAACCCATGAGATTCGACGACCATCGCGTTGTCATCACCGCTGCCGGCCGCGACTTCGGGCGAACCCTGGCCCTCCGATTCGCAGACCTCGGCGCGGAGGTCTTCCTGTCCGCGCGCACCCTCGCCGCCGCCGAGCACGTCCGCGACGAGATCCGCGACCGAGGCCACCAGCAGGTCCACGCGTACGCCTGCGACCTGACCGACCCCGCCTCGATCCGCGACTTCGCGTCCGGCGTCGCCCAGCACACCCACCACGTCGACATCCTGATCAACAACGGCGCGCGCTACCTCCACGGCCCGGACCTCCAGTCGGCCTCCGACGCGGATGTCGTCGACACCATCGCATCCGGCGCAACCGGCACGGTCCTGACCGTGAAGAACTTCCTCCCCCTCCTGCTCAACTCGGACAAGCCGGACGTAGTGACGATGGTCTCCGCCTGCGGAACGGCCGGACATCACCGTTCGGACGCGCACGACGCCTTCTACGCGGCCAAGAGCGCCCAAGCCGGTTTCACCGAAATTCTCTCCAAGCGCCTGCGGCCCCAGGGAGTCCGGGTGATATCGCTCTACCCGCCCGACTTCGACAACCCCGACCCCCTCTCCGAGGAGTGGGAGTCCACGCCACGGGAGGCCAAGGACGCCCTCACCGCGCAGTCACTCGTGGATTGCATCCTCTTCGCGGTCACCCAGCCCCGCGACTGCTTCATCAAGGCATTCCACTTCGAACAGGTCTGAGCGGGTCACATCGCCGCCCGCTCTTTACCTGTGACGTCATCGACTCACTGCACGGCCGCCTGCCACGATCACGGAAGTACGAAGCGCGACCGATCGGAAGGGATCCCATGTCTGCCTACGTCATAGCTCACCTGCGAGAGTCCGCCCCGCACCCGGAGATCGTCGAGTACATGGAGCGCATCCCCGCCACCTTCGAGCCGTACGGCGGCCGCTTTCTCGTGCGCGGCGCGAAGCGCAAGGTGCTGGAGGGCAGCTGGCCGGGGGACATCGTGATGATCGGCTTCCCGGGGATCGAAGAAGCGCAGAGCTGGTGGGACTCGCCCGCGTACCAGGAGATCGCACCACTGCGCTCACGGCACATCGAGGGCGACATCATCCTGGTGGAAGGCGTCCCCGAGGGCTTCGACCCGATTTCCACCGCGAACGAGATGCGGGAGGCGCTAGGCGCCCGTGGATAGGCAATGACGACGTCGCGCCCGGGTCGGCAGGCTCACCGGGCGGCCCATTGTGCCGTCCCTCGTGGCCATCGCCACTCTCACGAACCCAGATTGTTGAAGAAGCAGGCGTCGGAGAGCTCGGTCAGGTGCTTGAGTTTGTCCTTCGCCACGGCCTGCCGATATGTCTCGGGGTCATCGGCACGAAGCGCCTTGAGTGCCCTCTCAGCGATGTCGATGTCGTTCTGGAGCGCGGTCTTGACCGCCGGCCGAACCGCCTTCGCCAGATTGGCCTTCTGAAGGTCCAGGATCTCGGTCAGGACGTGCTCGGTCGGCGGAAGCGGCACCGTTCCGCTCAACGGGACCTGGTTCCACTTCTCCATGACTTCGGTCAGGTTCTCGCACCCCGGCGGCATCCCCTGCCCTTTCGCGCCGGACTCTTTCGCGGCAGGCGCCGTGGAATCCGCTGCCGAACTGGACGAATCAGCCCGCGGAACCTGAGTTCCGTCTCCTTGGGTGGCCACGACAATGACAACCGCAGCTGTCACCGCAGCGACCACCGCACCACCCGCGATAAGCAACTTGCGATTCCACTGCGGAGGAGGAACGTTCTCGGTACGGGTCGGCGACGAGACCGCCGAGACAGGACGACCGGCCGCCGCCACAGGGCCGTTCGGCACCCGGGACAGCTCAAGAGCATCAATCATGGCCAGAGCCTCGGCAGCGGTGGGCCGCCTGGCCGGATCCTTGTCCAGCAGCCGGGTGATCAGTGTCCCAAGCCCGCCGGCCTCGCGAGGAACAGGCGCTTCCCCTAACAGCACAGCGGTGAGCGTCTCCGTCGGGGTGTCCCGATGGAACGGGGACACCCCCTCCAACGCTTGGTACAGCGTCACCCCGAGCGAGTACAGATCCCCCGCACCCCCGCTGTCCACGCCGTTGAACCGTTCCGGCGCGATGTACTCCAGCGAGCCCATCAGCCCACCGCTCATCGTGAGAGCGGTGTCCCCCTGCTTCACCGCGATCCCGAAGTCGGTGAGAAGCACGCGCCCGTCCCCTCCGAACATCACGTTCGCCGGCTTCACGTCCCGGTGCACGATCCGGGACGCGTGCGCCGTACCGAGGGCCTCCAACAACCCCTTGGCGACCAGTGCGACCGCGCGGGCCTCCAACGGACCATTCTGGAGAATCCGCTCAGCGAGAGTGCCGCCGTCGACGAGTTCCATGACGATCCACGGCGCCTGATCCTCGATCACCACGTCATGGAGGGTGACGATGTGCGGATGCGACCGCAGCCGTGCCGCGTTGCGCGCCTCCCGCTCGGCGCGCCGCAGCCGCTGCGCATGCTCCTCGTCGGAGGCGGCCGACGGGAGCCAGACCTCCTTCACCGCCACATCCACATCGAGAGATTCGTCGTGAGCCTTCCAGACCCGCCCGAAGCCCCCGCCGCCCAGAACGGACTCCAGTCGGTACCGCCCGCTGATCAGACGTCCTGGCTGTGTCTGCGCGGCCACCATGCTCCCTCGTCTGCACCGAAGTCCTGACAGCGTACCTGTGCGTACGCGCGCGAATCTGTCAAATCCCCAGACCCGCGGTGTACGCCGAACGCCTTCGGACAGGTGACGCGGCAGGCACGACCCCTACCCGTCAAGGCTGCGGCGGCGACCACACGTACGGCGTCGTCGTGGTCACCGCGCGGAAGCCGAGCCGCCGCAGGATCGGCGCGCTGTCGTCGGACGCGTCCACGTGCAGGTACCTGACCTCGCGGGCAACGGCGCGTTCCGCCCGGGCGGCGACCAGCGCGCGGTAGATGCCCCGGCCCCGCCATGCCGGCAACGTGGAGCCGCCCCACAAGCCGGCGAACTCGGTGTCCTCCCGGAAGACCAGCCAGGCTGCGGAGACCACCTCCCCATCGGCTTCGGCGACCATGACCACGATCTCGTCCGGAGCCGCCGACACGCGGGCGATCAGGTCCTCACCGAGCCAGGACCAGTCCTGTCCCCAGACGACGGACTCCATGGCCGCGATGCGACGCATGTCGACATCCTCGGTCACCTGCCGCAGGGCGACACCGCTCGGCAGAGCCGGTGCGGCGGTCATGTCCTTGGCCAGGCCGATGAGGACCGTCTCCTGCTCCTCCGGTACGAAGCCCGCCGCGAGCAGACGCTCGGTGAGGTCGGCCGGCTGGTCGTGCCCGCGGGTCTTCCATTCGACCGCCTCGCCACGCGCGGCGAAGTAGTCGCGCTGGCGGATGATCAGCCGGTCGAGCTCGCCGCCGCGGACGCCGACGTCGCGCGGAGCGCTGACGAAGCCGCGGAACTGGCCGACGATCCGCAACAGCGGACCGTCCTGCTCGTACGTGACCCCGGCGGGCGGGTGGGGAGGCACTCCCCGCATCTGCTGGTCATAGGCCGCGAGCAAATCGTCGATGTCTGTCACAGGACAAGACAGTAAGGGTCATGACGACTGATTTGTCCGGCCACACCACTAGGCGCAACCGAGCGAACCCCGGCGGCGCCTCGTCACGCCGGCGATCCGAGCCATTGGCGGGTGAGGTCGCGTACGGCCTCCAACCCGCGCTTCGGTGGATCGCCGGCGGCGATCACGTCCGCAGCGCCATGCACGACGGTGAACAGGTTCGTGGCCACGACCTTCGGACCGATCGGGCGGAACACCCCCTCGCCATGCCCCGCCGCAGTGCCTGGGCGATGGCGACGACGATGTCGAGTCACTCCTCCACCGGCGCCGAGCCGCTCGAAAGCGGAGATCGCGTATCTGGAACGACGGAGGCGTACGCCTTCACGACCAGCGGGGGAGACCGCTCTCCTCCTGAACACACCCACCCGGCTCCCCACGCCCGCGTCATCCACGAGCAGCCGCGGACGTGCCGGCAAGCCCGCCAGCAAGATCACGAAATCGCCCTGACGGCGAATCGCCTGTTCAGGGGTTTCTCACTACATTGCCGCCTATTGACGAACGGGGCACGGCGGCTGGCCGGTCGGCCGTTCTGTCGAGAGACTCAGGCCCCATTCGGTGTACAGCCGGAGCGGTACGGGAGGAATGCAGCCCGCTGTTTGAAATTCCCCCTCATAGCGCCATTCGTTGTCGCCCTGCCTGCTCCAGAAGTTAATCCGGTCGGTAATGGCGATCGCGTAGAAGTTATCCTGGGCTTCGGTCTGACCATATACGGCGCCATAATATATCGTCCCACTCGCAACTACACCGACTGCTACGGACGCACCTGCTCTACGCGCGGCCTCGACGAGGCTTCGGCGCTCCGCCTCGTCGAGCTGCAGCGACCACGCGGTTCCGGGAGCTACCCGCTCCCCGTCTTCTTCTTCCTGGTCGCCGGCTTGCTGGGACGCGGCAGGAGCCGGCGTGATCGCCAAGCTGGTTTCGCTCGATGACAGCGACAAGACGGGCACGAGGGCTGCGACGGCAGCCGCGATCACGACGATCACCATTCCCGCTGTCGCCACGAGCGCCAAGGTCGGTCTCCGCATGGCCAAATCCCTGGAGAGAACGGTTCAACTGGAGGCCACAGCCGACAGAAAATCCTCTTCCCAGCAAAGGGACGATCGGTCCCCCATTAGGTAGATCATCATCACTGAGCCACAGGCTACAGCTCGATACTGCCCTTGAACAGATGCAAGAAGGTGCCGCAGTTCGTGGTAGCCCACTCGTCACCCCGGTTGACGGCACGCGAAGGACACGAAGATCACAACTGCGAACAGGGGGTTCTGTCGGTCCCCTGCTCTACGGTGTGCCATGACGACGTCGTCCGTTGCGATCGGAGTGGTGAGCATGGGACTGACGACGCCCTCGGCGCCGTTCGATGTAGCGACTGTTTTCCCTGAACTGGCCGGTCAGCGCCGGACCACGGTCCGACTGCACCCGCGTCAGGGACAGCCCGCCATCACCGACAGTTCCATGGGTGGCCCGCTGTTGTGGCCTGCGGATGAGCCTTGGCCAAGCTGTCCTGAGCCGCTGTCCCATGGCCCATCTAAAGGCCGGGATCCACTTCCGCTGATCCCGGTCATGCAGCTTTTCGCTCGAGATGTTCCTGAGCTGCCTTTCCCTGATGGCACAGACACCCTCCAAGTGCTGTGGTGCCCGGTCGATCACAAACCGTACAGTGAGCCTCACACGATCGTGCGCTGGCGGAAGGCTGAAGAGGTCGGAAGTCCGCTCATTGAGGCCCCCGAGCCCGATCCCGAGAGCGATGACTCGTATCTCCCCACGACCTGCGTCCTGTCACCGGAGCGGGTGGAGGAGTATCCGGACGGCTGGGAGCTTCCAGCAGAGCTCAGGGCCAGGATCTGGGCGTGGGAAGAGAGTGCCGCGAACTCTGACGGCTGGAGTTACTTCTCCCACCTTGCGACTGCTCCAGGAAGCAAGGTCGGAGGCTGGGCGAACTGGATTCAGGATCCGGAGCAGTCGGTGTGCGGCAGAGGCCACGAGATGGCACATCTGCTGACCATTGCGAGCTGGGAACTCGACATCGAGAGCGGCAGGCGCTGGGCTCCCATCGAAGAGCGTCCGCTGCTGACCCCTCACGCTCCTCCGGAAGTGCAGAATCCCGCCGATGTCATGATCCAGGATGCCGGATCGCTCTACCTGTTCGTCTGCTTGGAGTGCCCCGAGCGCCCCGTGGAGTCCCTCAGCCAAGGCTCATGAACTCACCCACATGGCACGCCACCTTTCACGCCCTACCGCTACCGTTTCCACGTGATCGTCGAGCAGCAGGTCTACTTCATGATTCAGTCCGATGAATACGATCCCGAGCAGATCACCCGATACGTGGGCGTCGAGCCGACTCGGTCCGAGGCGAAGGAGTCACGACGCGGCAGGAAGAGTGGGCGCCTGCTACCGCCACGACACGAATGGATGCTCGACTCCGGCCTCGCGGAGACCACCTCACTCGGTGAGCAGACGGAAGCTGTGATGAATCAGCTGGCCGGCGCCTGGGATCGAATCGGAGAGCTGACCGCCGGTGGCACAACGGCCACGTTGGTCATGCTTCGGTCGTTCGAACCGGGAGAGCACTCCAACCCGCGAGGGCTCATCCTCGACGCAGAAGCCATCAGCTCTCTTCACAAAGCTGGAGCCGATCTATGGATCGACGAGTACGACTTATCGTAGAGCTGGCGACGGAGTAGCCTCATCGCCGCAAGGCAGCCCACAACCAGGAACGCTCGAAACCGGCGAAGGCTGGACGGTGCACGGCCTGATGTTCCCGACAGCTTTCAGCGCTCAGCGCCTGTTCAATCCCGGCAGCACCGGCGAGAGGCTCATACCCAATTCCTGAAGACCTTCAACGGGTACTGGAATGCGACGGCGTTCCACACGAAGTACCACCAGGGGCCCACCCCACCCGACCTCGATCAAGCGCAGTTCAAAGCCCTGTTCAACGCGCTGCTGACAGTCCAGGTCTTCGCCTCGGCAGCGAGTTATCGGGCGGCGGAGAAGGCCAAGGATCATCTGATCATCTACACGAAGACGGATGGGGTGAAGCATCACGACGATCTCCAAGCTGCCTTCGACAACTACGTCCGCGCAGTGCGTAAGGAGCTCGTGTGCAGTAGGCGTCTGATCGGTGCGAGGCCGTTGCTGTACGGCGCTGCTGCACAGAGATCAAAAAAGGCCCCTCCCGAATCCCGGAAGGGGCCTTTGAGTTGCAGAGCCGACGAGGGGAATCGAACCCCTGACCTTCTGTTTACAAGACAGATGCTCTGCCGATTGAGCTACGTCGGCGCGGCCTATCAGTGTAGACGCTAGAGGCGTCTCTGACGAGCGACCTCGTACAACGCCACTCCGGCCGCCACCCCCGCGTTCAGGGATTCGGCGGCGGCCTGCATCGGGATGCGGGCCAGGACGTCGCATTGTTCGCGGACCAGGCGGGACAGGCCCTTGCCCTCGGAGCCGACGACGATGACGGCGGGTTCGGTCAGGAGGTCGACGTCGGCAATGTCGGTGTCGCCGGTGCCGTCCAGGCCGATGACGAACAGGCCGGCGTCGCGGTATTCGCGGAGGGCGGCGGTGAGGTTGGAGGCGCGGGCGACGCGGAGGCTGGCGAGGGTGCCGGCCGAGGTCTTCCAGGCTCCCGCCGTGACGCCGGCCGAGCGGCGGGACGGGATGAGCAGGCCGTGGGCGCCGAACGCGGTGGCCGAGCGGGCGATGGCCCCGAGGTTGCGCGGGTCCGTGACCGAGTCGAGGGCGACGATCAGCGGGGTCTCGGCGGCGTCCTGCGCGAGTTCGACGAGGTCGGACGGGTGCGCGTAGTCGTACGCCGGGATCTGGAGTGCGATGCCCTGGTGGACCGCGCCCTCGGTCAGGCGGTCGAGCTTGTCGCGGGTGATCTCGAGCAGCGCGATGCCCTGCTCCGCGGCGATCTTGATGGAGTCGCGGACGCGGTCGTCGTTGTCGATGCGCTGGGCGACGTAGAGGGCGGTGCAGGGCACGCCGGCCTGCAGGGCCTCCAGGACCGGGTTGCGGCCGCCGATGTATTCCGGGGAGTCCTCGGAGCGGCGCTGGCGGGACGCTCCGGCGGACGGGCGGCGGGCGCCCGTGCCCCCGCCGCGCTCCTCGCGCGCGACGCGCTCGGAGCGGGCCTTGTCCTTGTACCAGTGACGCATCTCGGCAGGCGGGGTCGCGCCCTTGCCCTGGAGACCGCGGCGCACCTGGCCTCCGGTGCCCTTGGTCGGGCCCTTCTTCTTCGCGGGCCTGCCCGAAGCCCTACCGCCTGCTGCCATGTGAACAAGGGTACTCGGGCCGCCGGGCGCCTCACTCCACTCGCACTCGGGCGGAGTGAGGCTCCGTCAGCGGGACAGCTCCCAGCGGGCGCCGTGCGGCGTGTCCTCGACCGTGATGCCCGCGGCCCCGAGCTGGTCGCGGATCGCGTCGGCCGCCGCGTAGTCCTTACGGGCGCGGGCCGCCTTGCGCTGCTCCAAGGCCACCGCCACCAGCGCGTCCACGACGGGCGACAGGTCGGAGCCGGTGCCGCGCCACTGCGGCGAACGCGGGTCGAGACCGAGGACGTCGAGCATGTTCTGGGTCTCGGCGAGCAGCCGCGCCACGGCCTCCTTGTCGCCGCGCGACAGCGCCACGTTGCCCTCGCGCACCACCTCGTGGACGACCGCCAGCGCCTGGGGCGTGCCCAGGTCGTCGTTGAGAGCGTCGACGAACGCCTGCGGCAGCGGCGCGTCCGCGTCCACGTCGTGGATGACCTCGGCGGCGCGGGTGACGAAGCCCTCGATGCGCTGGTAGGCGGCCGCCGCCTCCAGCAGCGCCTCCTCGGAGTACTCGATCGAGGAGCGGTAGTGCGGCGCCGCCAGGTAGTAGCGGAGCTCGACCGGGCGCACCTTCTGCACCATCTCGGGGATCAGCAGGGAGTTGCCGAGCGACTTGCTCATCTTCTCCGCGCCGATCTTGAGCATGCCGTTGTGCATCCAGTTGCGGGCGAACCCGTCGCCGGCCGCCTGGGACTGGGCGATCTCGTTCTCGTGGTGCGGGAAGATCAGGTCGATGCCGCCCCCGTGGATGTCGAACGTCGGCCCGAGGTATTTCGTGGCCATCGCCGAGCATTCGAGGTGCCAGCCGGGACGCCCGGGGCCCCACGGCGTGGGCCAGGTGGGCTCGCCCGGCTTCTCGCCCTTCCACAGGGCGAAGTCGCGCGGGTCGCGCTTGCAGCTCTCGTCGTCGGTGTCGCCCGCGCCCCGCATGTTCTCCAGCTTCTGGTTGGAGAGGGAGCCGTAGTGGTCGGCCCAGGAGCGGACGTCGAAGTAGACGTCACCGCCGGAGGCGTAGGCGTGCCCGCGATCGATCAGCCGCTGCATGAGGGTGATCATCTCGGGCACGTGCCCCGTCGCCCGCGGCTCGACCGTCGGCGGCAGGCAGCCCAGCGTGTCGTACGCCCACGTGAAGGCCCGCTGGTTGCGCTCGGCCACCACGAACCAGGGCACGCCCTCCGCGGCCGACACCCTGATGATCTTGTCGTCGATGTCGGTGACGTTGCGGCAGAACGTCACCTCATAGCCGGAACGGGTCAGCCAGCGCCGGAGCACGTCGAAGTTCACGCCCGAGCGGATGTGCCCGATATGCGGCGGAGCCTGCACGGTGGCCCCACACAGGTAAATCGACGCCCGGCCGGCTTCGACCGGAACGAATTCACGGATGGCGCGCGTGCTGGTGTCGTAGATGTGCAGGCTCACGAAGGCAAGGCTAACGCCTCATGGCCGTCATCAGGCCGATAAATCAGTCTCGCAACACGACCCTGTCCGGCCGAATCCGGACAACAAGGCGCTCGGTGCCCGGCTTGTCCTGCCACGGCTGGCCTCGGTACTTCTGCGAGAGCTCCTGAATCAGGGCTCCCTCGGGGTCCGGCGTCATGGTCACCGTGCCCCGGACCTCCAGATACCGGTACGGATCGTCGGGATCGATGATCAGCAGGCTCGCCCGCGGGTCGCGCTCGAAGTTGCGCGGCTTCACGCGGCCCTTCACGGTGGAGAAGAGCACATCGTCGCCGTCGGCGCGTACCCACACCACCGTCGACTGGGGGCCGCCGTCGGCGTTGAGGCTGGTGACGGTGGCGTAATTGGGCGCGTCCAGGAGTTTGCGCGCTTCCTCGGGCAACTCGGCCATGTCTCTCCTTGATCGGTCTCGGATCACATTCTTCTGTAGTCTCGAAACCGCCATGGACGTGACTCCCCCCTCTTTGCTCCGCCGCCTGGGCATCGCCCTCGCGGGGCTCGCGGTCGCCGCGCTCGCCGGTGCCGCATGCGCGCTCTCGTTCGACGACCTGCGCGCGCTCGCCGTCGTCGGCGAGGCCAGGACTGACCTCGCCTATCTCTACCCGGCCGCCTTCGACGCGCTGCTCGTGGTCGCGCTGGTGTGCGTGCTGCTGCTGCGTTCGGCCCGCGTGCTGGTACGCGTGCAGGCGGCGACCGTGCTGGTCCTGCTCATCGTCGCCGCGGCGGCGGTCAACGTGGCCACCGCGACGCGTTTCGCCTTCGACGCCCGGCAGGTGGCCGTGGGGGTGGCGCTGGCTCCGTGGGTCATGCTCGCCGTGGCCCTGTGGCTGTGGCTGCTGCTGATCAAGCACGTCCAGTCGGGCGGGAGGGTGACCGGTGGGCGTGCCTCGGGTGCCGGGGACGACGGTGCCGCGGAGACGGACATCGTGCCGTTCCACCGGGGGCGAAGCGCGGCCGAGGCGGGTCCGCCGCCCCTGGTGACGGCGAGTACGACGGGTTCCCCGGCTGCGGCGGCGGCCGCGGTGCTCGAGCCCACGCCGGTCGTCGGGCCCACCCCCGCCCCCGAGACTCCCCCGGTCTCGCCTTACGAAGCGGGGGCGGCGGCCACGAGGGAGGACGACGAGCCCGGGTCGCTGAGCGCTTCGGCATCGGCTCAGGCCCCAGTATCGGCTCAGGTCGCCGAATGGCATGCCGCCAAAGAGTCCCAGGAGCCCCAGGACCGGGAGCGGGCTTCGGAGCGGGCTTCGGGGCAGTCAGCGGGGCTCCGGGAACAGGAGCGGCAGCAGCCGGAGTCCCGGGAGCCGCAAGCTTCGGAGCCAGAGCCCCAGGAGCCGGAGTCCCGGGAGCCAGAGTCTCGGGAGCCGGAGTTCCGGGAGCCGGAGTCCCGGCCGGAGTTCACGGACGCGCCCGCGTCTGAGCGCGCCCAGGAGCCGCCGCAGGAACACCCCGCCCCCCGCGACGACCATCACAACGACGCTCTGGACGACGAGCATGAGGGCCGTGGCGCTCAGCCCAGCCAGGACGCCGCCCCAGAGCCCGCACAGCCCGCAGAACCCGCCCCCCGACCGCAGGAGCCCCCCACCCGCCCGGTCCGCTGGGGTGACCGTTACAAGCCCACCGACGTCCTGGTCCACCCCCGCCCCGACCCCAGGAACGCCGACACCCAGCCCCAGCCCGTCATCAGGGACGAACCCTCAAAGCCCCAGTCCCCGCCGGACGCCCCTGAGGGCGAGTTAGAGGACACGGCCCCCCACCCGGTGATCCGCGAGGACACCCCGGCCCCGTCCGGCCGTCTGCGGAGCACTCCGCGCCCTCCGGAGCCGGAGGACTGACGAACAAGCCGCAGCAGGAAGGCCCGCCTCGCGGAGCGAGGCGGGCCGATGTATGTCCGGCGCATCTCCGGCGTAAGCGCGCCAGTGCCGTGCCGCCGGCCTGCTGTCTGTTCGCGTTCGCTGTTCGCGTTCGCTAGACGCGGTGGCCGCGCTTGAGTCCGGCGACCAGGCCGACGCCCACGATGGCGAGCACGACCTGCATCACCAGCTCGATCCAGTCGATGCCGGGGGTCGTCTCCACGCCCAGCACCTGCGCGAGCAGCGTGCCCACGAGGGCGGCCACGATGCCGACGACGACGGTGAGGATCCACCCGATGGCCTGCCTACCGGGAAGCAGCAGGCGACCGATTGCGCCAATCACGGCACCAATCACGATGGCGCCAAGGATGGACTGGATTGTCATGGTTCGAAACCTCCCCGTGAGGTGACCCATTCACGCTCACGGGAATGTCGCTACCCGATCTCCGGCGATTATGCGCTGATTTTGATTTGCGCAGGTCATGTGGTCGTACTGCCGCGAGAACGTCCTCCGCGACCGCCCCTGATGCCCATCCGGGTGACGAGCAGCACGCCTATGACGGCCAGAACGATCTGGATGATGTGCTCGATCCAGTTGATGCCTTTCGTGTTGGCCACGCCGAGCGCTGACGCGATCGCTGTGCCGATCAAGGCCGCGACGATGCCGACGATGAGGGTCAGCCCGATGGACATGTTCTGCCGGCCCGGGACCAGCAGGCGGCCGAGTGCACCGACGATGGCGCCGATGATCACGGCGGAGACAATCGCGCCGATCATGTGTAGCTCCCCCCGAAGACGTTCACATGTCTCGGGAAGACGTACCCCTGAACAGGACAAACAACCCAATGTACGAAGAAGGCGGCGGTCCGTACCGCGCCAGTGACGAACCGCCGCCTCCGATTCAGGCGGGCTGGCTGACGACCCGCCGGGACACCCTCACGCATCCCACATGAGAGACGCCCGGCTAGCCGGAGAGGTTCACCACCAGCGCGGTCGCGACGGCGGCGATGCCCTCACCACGGCCGGTCAGCCCGAGCCCGTCGGTGGTGGTGGCGGAGACGCTCACGGGCGCGCCCGCGGCGTTGGTCAGCGCGAGCTCGGCCTCGACGCGGCGCGGCGCGAGCTTCGGCCGGTTGCCGATCACCTGGACGGCGATGTTGCCGATCTCGTAGCCCGCGGCGCGCACCTGGCGGGCGGTCTCCTCCAGCAGGACGACGCCCGTGGCGCCCGCCCAGCGCGGGTCGGCGGTGCCGAACAGGCGGCCGAGGTCGCCGAGGCCGGCCGCGGACAGCAGCGCGTCGCAGGCCGCGTGGGCGGCGGCGTCGCCGTCGGAGTGGCCCTCAAGCCCGAGCTCCCCCGGCCAGCGCAGCCCGGCGAGGCTCAGCTCGCGCCCTGAGTCCTTGGAAGCGAACGGGTGGACGTCGACACCGACGCCCACCCGTGGAAGATTCGTGTTCAGCTGTTGAGAACCTCGTCGAGAAGGGCCTCGGCCTTGTCCTCGTTGGTCTTCTCGGCGAGCGCCAGCTCACTGACCAGGATCTGGCGCGCCTTGGCGAGCATGCGCTTCTCGCCCGCGGACAGACCGCGCTCGCGGTCCCTCCGCCACAGGTCCCGAACGACTTCGGCGACCTTGTTCACATCTCCGGACGCGAGCTTCTCCAGATTGGCCTTGTATCGACGAGACCAGTTGGTCGGCTCTTCCGTGTGCGGCATGCGAAGGACATCGAAAACCCGCTCAAGGCCTTCCTGGCCGACGACATCGCGCACACCGACAAGTTCTGCGTTTTCGGCTGGCACCTGGACGGTAAGGTCGCCCTTGTCGACCTTGAGCACCAGGTAGGTCTTTTCCTCACCCTTGATGGATCGCGTCGTGATTGCTTCGATCCGAGCAGCCCCATGGTGGGGGTAGACGACAGTGTCGCCGACCTGGAAAGTCATGTGACAAGTACCCCTTCCGCTGTACTCCAGGGTACCACGCATCCACAGCCTCCCGGAACAGTGAAATCCTCATAACTGCAGGTCAAAGCCGCATATTGGGGCTTGACATGCGCTCAACTCTATGCCTGACATTTCCGGACATAGCGAATGACCTGCGGGGGCGCGGATATGACCATGGATTCGGATCGATATGGTTGGCGCTGCACTCACGCGCCGTTGATACATGCGCGAGAGCCCCCGACACGCATGCGCAAGACCCAAGGAGTACCCGCTCGTGACCAGCCGTCGCTGGATTGTCGCCGCCGCAGCGTTCTTGGCTGCCCCCGTGCTCGCCGGCTGCGGCGCGGGATTCGACGCCACCACCGCCAAGCCGTACGCCCCTAACGAAGCTCAGGTTCTGATCGAGAACGGCGCTTACGGTTCGCGTGGCATCAACATCCCGCAGGCGTTCATCCTCGGCCCCGACTCCGGAGCCCAGCTCCCGTGGCGCGGCTCCGCCCCGATCTACCTCAACATCCTCAACACCGCGGCCACCCCCGACACCCTGCAGGCGGTCTCGGCCGGGAACATGGGCAGCGTCAAGATCGCCAGCCCGATCCAGATCCCGAGCAACCAGCTCGTCAACACCGGCAAGCCCAGCCCTCAGCTCATGCTCGAGAGCATCTCCAAGAGCCTCAGGGGCGGCGAGACCATCAAGCTGGACCTCCAGTTCGCCAACGCCGGCACCGTGTCCCTCAACGTGCCTGTGGTCACGCGCAGCCGCGAGTTCGCCGAATACCCCCCGGCCCCCGGCGCGACCCCCGCCCCCACGCCCACTCCCTCCGCCTCGGCCCCCGCCGAGGAGGAGTCGCACTAGCGACAGCCCCGAGACAGCGGAAAACCCCTTGTCCCGGTACGCGTCACGTACCGGAACAAGGGGTTTTTCAGTCGTCCACCACGTCGAACTTGTAGCCGAGGCCGCGCACGGTGAGGATGCACCGCGGGTTGGACGGATCGGCCTCGATCTTCGCGCGCAGGCGCTTGACGTGCACGTCGAGCGTCTTGGTGTCGCCCACGTAGTCGGCGCCCCAGACGCGGTCGATGAGCTGGCCGCGGGTGAGCACCCGGCCGGCGTTGCGCAGCAGCACCTCCAGCAGCTCGAACTCCTTCAGCGGCAGCTGCACCTGCTCGCCGCGCACCGCCACCACGTGCCGATCGACGTCCATGCGCACCGGCCCGACGGCGAGCACGGCGCTCTCCAGCTCCTCCACGACGTCGCCCTGGCGGCGCAGCACCGCCCGGATGCGGGCGACCAGCTCGCGCGAGGAGAACGGCTTGGTCACGTAGTCGTCGGCGCCGAGCTCCAGGCCGACGACCTTGTCGATCTCGCTGTCCTTGGCGGTCAGCATGATCACCGGCACCTTGGAGCGCTGCCGCAGCGACCGGCACACCTCCGTGCCGGGCAGGCCGGGCAGCATGAGGTCGAGCAGCACCAGGTCGGCGCCGTTGCGGTCGAACGTGTCGAGCGCCTCCGGCCCGGTGGCCGCGACCGACACCTCGAACCCCTCCTTGCGCAACATGTAGGACAGGGCATCGGAGAACGACTCCTCGTCCTCGACGACGAGCACCCGGGTCACGACGCCTCCCTGGGGGTGCTGTGTCCGATGGTTCGTGGGCTCCGCTCAGTCACGGGCTGCCTCCAGAGGGGTTGCGGGTGGTACTGCCACCGCCGTGCCGCCGAAGGCCGGCAGGCGGAGGGTGAAGGTGGAGCCGGACCCTTCCTTGCTCCAGACGGACACCTCGCCGGCGTGCGCGACGGCGACGTGCTTGACGATGGCGAGGCCGAGACCGGTGCCGCCGGTGGCTCGGGACCGCGCCGCGTCGACCCGGAAGAAGCGCTCGAAGATGCGCTCCAGCGCCTCCTCCGGGATGCCGATGCCCTGGTCGCTGACGCTGATCTCGACCGAGTCACCGGCCGGTCTGACGCTGACGACGACCCGGGTGTGCTCGGGGCTGTAGGCGACGGCGTTGTCGATGAGGTTGCGCAGGGCGGTGACGAGCAGCTCGTCGTCGCCCCAGACGCGCAGGCCCTCGGTGCCGCCGGTGACGATCGCGATGTCCTTCGCCCCGGCCTTGGTGTTGCAGTGGTCGATGGCGTCCTGGACGGCCTCGTCGATCGCGACCTGCTCGGGGATGGGGATGGGCTCGGCGCCCTGGATCCTGCTCAGCGTGATGAGGTCCTGGACCAGGTAGTTGAGCCTGGCCGCCTCGTGCTGCATGCGGTTGGCGAAGCGGGTGACGGCCTCGGGGTCGTCGGCGGCGTCCTGGATGGTCTCGGCCAGCAGGCTGAGCGCGCCGACGGGGGTCTTCAGCTCGTGGCTGACGTTGGCGACGAAGTCGCGGCGCACGGCCTCGACGCGGCGCCGCTCGGTCTGGTCCTCCGCCAGCACCAGCACCTGGCCGTAGGAGCCGAGCGGCGCGACGCGGACGGCGAAGTTCGTGGTCTCCTGGCCGAACTTGTGCCCGGCGACGTCGATCTCGCTCTCGCGGATCTCGCCGTCGCGGCGTACCTGGCGGGCCAGGGCGAGCAGTTCGGCGGCCATCAGCCGGTCCCCCCTGACCAGCCCGAACGCCCGCGCCGCGGAGCTGGCGCGCAGCACCCGGTCGTGCGCGTCGAGCACCACGGCGGAGGAGGGCAGCACGGCGAGCACGGAGGCCACGCCCTGCGGCAGCGCCGTCCCTGGCGTCGCCCCCTCGTCGGCGGCGGCGCGGCTCGGCGCCTCGATCTGGTTGCGGTAGAACAGGACCGCCAGGGCTCCCACGACGAACCCGGCCAGGGCCGCGAAGCTCATGGCCATCTCACTCATGTCTTCGATGGTAGGTGGCCCGCTTCGGGCTACATGCCCTCTCATCAGGGGATGAACGTCCCTTTCGTGGAAAGTTCATCTCGCGGTCGAAGTTCGTTCATCATGCGCCTCGTACGGTGACGACATGCGCGACGCCTACCATGAAGAACTCGAAGGACTGACCGACAAACTGGTCGAGATGACCAGGCTGGTCCGGTCCGCCATCTCCCGTGCCACCACCGCCCTCCTCGACTCGGACCTGGCGATCGCCGAGAGCGTCATCTCGCGCGACGAGGAGGTCAACGCGATCTTCGCCGAGATCGAGACCACCATCTTCGACCTGATGGCCAGGCAGCAGCCGGTGGCGGTGGACCTGCGGCTGGTCATCACCGCGCTGCGCATGGGCACCGACCTGGAGCGGATGGGCGACCTCGCGGTCCACGTCGCCAAGGTCGCCCGGCTGCGCCATCCCGACTCGGCGATCCCGGCGCAGATGCGCTCCACGATCGTGGAGATGGGCCAGATCGCCGAGGCCCTCGTCACCAAGGCCGGCAGCTGCGTCGCCTCGCGCGACGTGGAGTCGGCGCTGGAGCTGCCGCAGGACGACGACGCGATGGACCGGCTGCACCGCCGGCTGTTCCGGATGCTGCTCAGCAAGGACTGGCCGCACGGGGTGGAGTCGGCCATCGACGTCACGCTCATCGGCCGCTACTACGAGCGTTACGCCGACCACGCCGTACGGGTCGCGCAGGACGTCGTCTACCTCGTCACCGGCAGCCGCCCGAGCTGAAACCACGTCGTAGGCTGGGGCCCGTCGGGCGTCGGAAGGGGCGGGCCTCATGGAGCGCGGTCGCTGCTACGCGTGCAGGCGGGAGTTCGACTACGACCCCGCGGAGGTGACGACGTTCCTGGTGGACCGGGCGACCGGGCTGCCGCCGGGCATCACCGTCGCGGGCACGCTGCGGCCGGCGACGCCGGAGGCGCTGGCCCGCTCGGCGGACCAGCCGGTCTGCCCGGACTGCGTGGACAAGGCCGAACGGGGTCTCCCGTTCGGCCCGACCACGGGCGGGTGAAGCCTCAGCGGCCCTGGTTGGCCACGGCCTCGATGGCGGCCTTGGCGGCCTCGGGGTCGAGGTATTCGCCGCCCTTGACGAGCGGGCGGAAGTCGGCGTCGAGCTCGTAGCGCAGCGGGATGCCGGTCGGGATGTTGAGCCCGGCGATGGCCTCGTCGCTGACGCCGTCGAGGTGCTTGACCAGGGCCCGCAGCGAGTTGCCGTGGGCGGCCACCAGCACCGTGCGGCCGGCCGAGAGGTCGGGGACGATCTCGTCGTACCAGTAGGGGAGCATGCGCTCCACGACGTCCTTCAGGCACTCCGTGCGGGGCATGAGCTCCGGCGGGAGCAGCGCGTAGCGGCGGTCGCCGGCCTGGGAGAACTCGTCGTCGTCGGCGATCGGGGGCGGCGGCACGTCGTAGGAGCGGCGCCAGAGCATGAACTGCTCGTCGCCGAACTCCTCGCGCGTCTGCGCCTTGTTCTTGCCCTGGAGAGCGCCGTAGTGGCGCTCGTTGAGCCGCCAGCTCCGCTTGACCGGCAGCCAGGCCAGGTCGGCCTCGGCCAGCGCGAGCTGGGCCGTCTGGATGGCCCGGCTGAGCAGGCTGGTGTGGACGATGTCCGGGCGCAGCCCGGCCTCCACCAGGAGCTTGCCGCCCCGGCGGGCCTCTTCCTCGCCCTTGGCGGACAGGCTCACGTCCACCCAGCCGGTGAACAGGCCCTTCGCGTTCCAGTCACTCTCGCCATGCCGTAGCAGCACCAAAGTCGCCATGGCCCCAATCCTAGGGGTGGCCGGTCCGCGCGGGCTTTCAGCGGTCGGGGTCGGCGAAGCGGGCGAACGCCTGGAGGTTCGCCAGCGACTCGCCGCGCTTGGCCCGCCAGGCCCACTCGCGCCGGATCGAGGAGGCGAAGCCCAGCTCAAGGGCCCGGTCGAACCAGTCGTCGGCGTAGGTGAGCACGCAGCCGAGCAGCCGGTCGATCTCGTCGGCGTCCACGGCGGCCAGCGGGACGCGGCCCACGAGGTAGACGTCGCCGACGGGGTCGAGGGAGAAGTGCACGCCGTACATGGAGCCGTTCTTCTCCAGCAGCCAGCGCTGGAACTCCTCGTGGTTCTCGTCCGGCCTGCGGCAGAAGAACGCCTCGACGTGCAGCACCCGCTCGCCGACGATGAGCCAGGTCATGGTGGCGAGCTTGTGCTGTCCGGGGAGCTTGACGAGGAACGCCCCCGGCCTCGGCTCGTCGTAGGTGACCTCCGAGGCCTTCAGCGCGGCTTCTACGATCTCTCGCATGGTTACGCAGGCTACAGATTGATCGCCACGGGCGTCTTGTGCAGGTGGGCGACGGCGGCCGCGTAGACCTCCACCAGCCGGGACGCCGTGGCCTGCCAGCCGAAGGCGGCGGCGTGCGCGCGGGCGCCGTCGGCGAGCCGGTCGCGCCAGGCGGGCTCGGTGACGAAGCGGCTCAGAGCCCGCGCCCACTCGGCCGGGTCGTGGGTGTCGAGGAGCAGGCCGGAGACGCCGTCCCTGACGGCGGTGCGCAGCCCGCCGACGGCCGCGGCGGCGACCGGCGTGCCGCACGCCTGCGACTCCAGGGCGACGAGGCCGAAGGACTCGCTGTACGACGGCACGACCGTGACCGTGGCCGCCCGGTACCAGTCGGCGAGCTCCTGCTGCGGCACCGCGGGCACGAGCCTGACGACGTCGAGGATGCCCCGCTCGACGGCCAGCTCGGCGAGGATCGACGGGCGGGCGAGTCCGTTGCCTGACGGGCCGCCGACGCAGGCCACGACGAGCCGCCCGCGCAGCGACGGATCCTCGATGAGCAGCCGGGACGCGGCCCGCAGCAGCACGTCGGGCGCCTTGAGCGGCTGGATGCGGCCGACGAACAGCAGCACGTGCGCGCCCAGCGGCAGGCCCAGGCGGTGCCGGGCGGCGGCCTGCGAGGCGGGCCTGAAGACGTTGAGGTTGACGCCGGGGTTGACGACGGCGACGCGCTGCTCGGGGGCGCCGTACAGGTCGATGAGCTCGCGGGCCTCGTCGCCGGTGTTGGCGACCAGGCGGTCGGCGATCTGCACGACCTGCTCCTCGCCGACCACGCGGGCCTGCGGCTCGGGCTTGTCGCCGGCGGCGAGGAGGAGGTTCTTGACCTTGGCCATGGTGTGCATGGTGTGGACGAGGGGGACGCCCCAGCGCTCCTTGGCCAGCCAGCCGACCTGGCCGGAGAGCCAGTAGTGGGAGTGGATGACGTCGTAGCGGCCCGGGTCGTACATGGCCTCGATGCGCAGCACCTCGGACAGGAACGCGCACAGCTGGGCGGGCAGGTCGGCGCGGTCCATCTCCTCGTACGGGCCGGCGGTGACGTGCCGGACGAGGACGCCGGGGGCGAGCTCGGCCACGGGGGGCAGGTCGCGGGCGGTGGCGCGGGTGAAGATCTCCACCTCCACGCCGAGCTCGGCGAGCCGCTTGGCGGACTCCACGATGTACACGTTCATGCCGCCGGCGTCGCCCGTACCGGGCTGGTGCAGCGGCGACGTGTGCATGCTGATGGTCGCGACCCGGCTGACCCGTCGTCGCCTCACTCGACATCACCTCCCTGCTGCTAACCATCCAGATTTTTACGACATTCCCGACATGTGACCACACCGGGGGCACGTCAGACGCGCCGGCCCCGCGCTGGCAGGATGTGGGGCATGCGGAAGACGGCTGTGGTGACCGGGGCGAGCAGCGGGATCGGCGAGGCGACGGCGCGCCGGCTCGCCGCCGAGGGGTACGACGTGGTGGCCGGCGCGCGCCGGCGCGACCGGCTCGACAAGCTGGCCGCCGAGGTGCCCGGCATCCGGGCGGTGACGCTCGACGTGACCTCCGACGAGTCGGTGGCCACGCTCGCGGCCTCGCTGGAGCGCTGCGACGTGCTGGTCAACAACGCGGGCGGCGCGCTCGGCCTGGAGTCCGTGGCCGAGGGGCGGCTCGACGACTGGCAGCGCATGTACGACGTCAACGTGCTCGGCTCCCTGCGCATGACGCAGGCGCTGACCCCCAAGCTGATCGACTCCGGCGACGGCGTGCTGGTGATGCTGACCTCGACCGCCGGCCTGGTGTCGTACGAGGGCGGCGGCGGCTACTGCGCGGCCAAGCACGCCCAGACCTCGATGGCCGAGACCCTGCGCCTGGAGCTGGTCGGTCAGCCGGTGCGCGTGGTGGAGATCGCGCCGGGCATGGTGCGGAGCGAGGGCTTCGCGGTCACCAGGTTCCGCGGCGACCAGGAGGCCGCCGACCGCGTCTACGAAGGCGTCCCCGACCCGCTGAGCAGCGACGACGTCGCCGACGCCATCGCCTGGTGCGTCACCAGGCCGGCCCACGTCAACATCGACCGCCTGGTCATCAGGCCGCGCGCCCAGGCGGCCCAGCACAAGGTGCACCGCGTCCGATGAACGGGGTCCAGTGAGCAGGGTCCGATGAGCAGGGTCCGATGAGCAGGCCCGTCGGGGCCGTCACCAGGGGCACGACGGGCCACAACCGGCTGCGCCGCAGCGACCGGTGGGTGGTCGCGGTCCACGGGCGGCGGCTGCGGGCGGCCGAGCGGCCCCTGGTGGTCGACCTGGGCTACGGGGCCTCGCACACCACGACGCTGGAGCTGTTCACCCGGCTGCGCCGGGTCGCTCCCCGGGTCGAGGTGGTGGGCATCGAGATCGACCCGGCGCGGGTGGCGCTGGCGAAGCCGTACGAGCGGGAGGGCCTGAGCTTCCGGCTCGGCGGCTTCGAGCTGCCCGTGGACCGGCCGCCGGCGCTGGTCCGGGCGTTCAACGTGCTGCGCCAGTACCCCGAGGCGGACGCCTGGCACTACTGGGAGGTGCTGTGCGGCAAGCTCGCCCCGGACGGCGCGCTGGTCGAGGGCACCTGCTCGGAGAACGGGCGGCGGGCGGTCTGGGTGGGCCTGTCGCCCGAGGGGCCGGGCACGCTGACGTTCTCGGCCAGGTTCGACGCCTTCGAGCGGCCCTCCGACCTCGCCGACCGGCTGCCGAAGACGCTCATCCACCGGAACGTGCCGGGTGAGCGGATCCATGCGTTCCTGCGCGATTTCGACCACGCCTGGGCGGTGAGCGCCCCCTACGGGGCGCACGGGGCGCGGCAGCGGTGGCTGGCCGCCGTACGCCTCCTCATGGGCTCCTGGCCGGTGTGCGACCGGCCGCCGCTCGGCGGGTGGCGGCGGTGGCGGCTGGGCGAGCTGACGCTGCCGTGGGCCGCCATCGACCCCCGGTCCGCGCCCTAACCAAGCCGGGCCTCGAAGACCGCGTACGCCGCGGAGTCGAACAGCACGAACCTCACCTCCGTCACCGACGTCTCCGCCGCCCGCACGGCCGCCACGGCGATGCGGGCGGCGTCGTCCATCGGCCAGCCGTAGATGCCGGTGGAGATGGCGGGGAAGGCCACCGTGGCGGCCTCCAGCTCGTCGGCCACCCGCAGCGACTCGCGGTAGCAGGAGGCCAGCAGGTGCGAGCGGTCCTCCGCGGCCGAGTGGACGGGCCCGACGGTGTGGATCACCCAGCGGGCGGGCAGCAGGCCCGCGGTCGTGGCCACCGCCTGGCCGGTCGGCAGGCCGCCCCCGTACCGGCCGGCCCGCAGCTCCCGGCAGGCCCGCAGGATGTCGGGGCCGCCGCGCCGGTGGATGGCGCCGTCCACGCCGCCGCCGCCCATGAGGGAGGAGTTGGCGGCGTTGACGACGGCGTCCACCGGCTGCGCGGTGATGTCGCCCTGGACCAGCGTGATGTTCATGTCCGCCTCTTCCCCCGGCAAGAATCGGGTCTGTGACATCCGGCACCCGAATGCCAGCTCGACGCCTTGTAGAGCTACCCTGAAGGACGTGAAGGGTCTTGGCGAGCTTGAGCGCAGCATCATGGACATCCTGTGGGCGGAGGACGGCGCACTGACCGCCCGCGAGGTCGGCAGGCTCATCGCCGACCGTGACCTCGCGCCGACCACGGTGATGACCGTGCTCGACCGCCTCACCCGCAAAGGGTTCCTGCAGCGCACCCGCGACGGCCGGGCCTGGAGATATCAGCCGGCCGAAAGCCGCGACGCCTACGTCGCCGAGCTTATGCTGGAAGCCTTGGGCATGACGGGCGACCGGTCGGCCGCCCTCACCCGCTTCGCCCAGGCCGTCTCAGGCCCCGAGGCGGACATCCTGCGCAGAGCCCTCACGGAGCTGGAGGAAGAGTGATCACGGCAGCGGCGCTGGCGGTGCTCGCTGCGGCGTGCGCTGTCGGCTCCTGGCGTTTCACCAGAGCCGACTGGACTCCGCGCGCGCCGCGGCTGGCCATCTTTCTCTGGCAGTCCCTGGGCGTGGCCTGGGGGCTCGCGACGACCGGCGCGATGCTGGCGTACGCGGTCCAGCCCTACGACCTCGGCGTGCTGCCGGGGCTCATCGCGTTCGCGCGGGGGGAGACTCCTGCGACCCCGTGGGACGCGCTGCACGTGCTCGCCATGATCGCGGGCGTCACCGCGCTGGCCGTCCTCGTCGCGGTGCTGCTCACCGCCGGGGTCCAGGCGCTGCGGGCGCGTCACCGGCACCGCACGCTGCTCGCGCTCATCGCCCACGACGACCCGGCGATGCCGGGCGTGCGGGTGCTCGACCACCCGGGCGCGGCCGCCTACTGCGTCCCCGGGCTGCGCTCGCAGGTCGTGGTCAGCGAGGGCGCGCGCAGGCTGCTGTCGCAGGACGAGCTCGCGGCCGTGCTGGCGCACGAGGCGGCGCACGTACGCGAGCGTCACGACCTGGTGCTGCTGCCCTTCGCCGCGCTGCGCAGGGCGCTGCCGTGGTCGAAGGTCGTGGCCGACGCGCAGGCGCAGGTCGAGCTGCTCATCGAGATGGCCGCCGACGACCGGGCCCGGCGCTACTGCTCGCCGCGGCGGCTCGCCACGGCGCTGCTCAGGTTCGGCTCGGCGGGGGCCATGCCGACGCCCCACGGCATGCTCGGAGTGCACGCCCACAACGTCATGGCGCGGGTGAACCGCCTGGTCAAGCCCGGCCCCGAGCTCGCGGCGACGGTGCGTTACGGTTATCTCACGCTCGCTGTGACATTGCTCACCGCCGCTCCCACCCTGTGGGTCTACCAGCTCTGATGCTTGCTGGTGTTAACTTCCGCGTTTGCAATTGCAAGCAGCGGGAGGCAGACTATGGGTATGGCACTACCCAAGGTCGGTTCGATCGGTGAATACATCCGCGAGCAGCGGCAGCAGGCGAAGATCTCCCTGCGCCAGCTCGCGGCGGCTGCCGGGGTCTCCAACCCCTACCTCAGCCAGATCGAACGGGGGCTGCGCAAGCCGAGCGCGGAGATCCTCAACCAGATCGCCAAGGGTCTGCGGATCTCCTCACAGGCGCTCTACGTGCAAGCCGGCCTGATCGAGGACCGGGAGCCGCCGAGCGACGTGATCACGGCGATCCGGGCCGATCCGCGTCTCACCGAGCGGCAACGCCAGGTGCTGATCGACATCTACGAGTCGTTCCGCAAGGAGAACCCGGAGGAGGGCGAGCAGACCTCCCAGAACGCTCGCCCCCACTCCGGATCCGAGCAGGACGACGAGCCGCTGCCCGAGGAGTTTCTCGCCGCGCTTGAGCCCTACGCGGCGACCTCACGCAACGGCAACGTCAACCAGGAAACCAAGGAAGGTTAACCCATGACGCTCGCGACCGAGGTCAAGAAGCTCACCGATTCCAAGCCGTTCTACGTCGTCGCCGGTGTCGGCGACTACGCCGTCGAGAAGCTGCGCGAGCTGCCCGAGCAGCTCCAGAAGCTCCAGTCGCGCCGCTCCGAGCTCACCCGCGAGCTGCCCGAGCGCACCCGCGCCTACGCCGACAAGGTCGAGGCCGTCGCCCGCGAGTTCCCCGACAAGGCCCGCGAGTACGCCGACCAGCTGACCAACCGCGCCACCGAGGTCTACGAGGACCTCGCCACGCGCGGCCGCAAGGTCGTCAGCCAGGCCAGCGGCACGGCCGCCCTTGAGCTGGAGGAGGTGTCGGAGGCCGCCGAGCCGCCCGTCGCCAAGCCCGTCGAGCCGAAGAAGCCGGCCGCCCGCCCTCGCACCGCCGCCACCAAGGCCGCCAAGGCCTGACCCGTCGACCCCGCTGATCCGCTGATCCGCGCCGGTCGCGCACGGCCCGTCTCCGCACCGCGGAGGCGGGCCTTTCTGTTCTGGGGTGCCCGGCTGTCGGTCCCGGCTATTAGGCTGGGGAACGGTTTTTCATCACGGGCGTTGGGCGGAGCCGACACATGAGTCTGATCAACGGAGTCTTCAACCTCCTCTTCCTGGTGCTCGCCGCCGTCATCTTCGGCATGTCGGTCTACGCGCTCGTGCACGCGCTGCGGGTGCCGGCCAACGCGTTCCTCGCGGCGGGCAAGCTCCAGAAGCCGCTCTGGCTGCTCATCCTGGTGCTCGCCACGTTGTTCTCCGCCGCGAACGCCTACGAATACCTCATCACCTTCCTCTTCCTCGGCAGCAGCCAGTTCATGGGCATCGGGCTCGGGATCTTCTCGATCCTGGCCGTCATCGCCGCGGCCGTCTACATCGTGGACGTCAAGCCCGCCGTGAAGGGCATGGGCCGGGGCGGCAACAACGGCCCCTACGGACCCTGGTGACCCACTCCGAGCGCGCCGGCCAGGAAGGCGAGGATCTCGTCCCTGGCCGCGAGCGTGGGATGTCCCTCTTCGTCCACGAGGTGGGCGGTGACCACGCTGTGCGGGGTTCCCACCACGTCGCGGAAGAACGGCGGCGGGTCCTCGCGGGCGACGCCGCCCGGTAGGACCCGGCCGTCGAAGGCGTCCCCCAGGAGCGCCCGATAGGCGGCGAAGCGCCGGCCGGTGCACCAGCGGTCGCCCTCGAAGCGGTAGCCGAGCACCTTGAGCCCGTCGCGCCTCACGCGCTCGCGCACCGCGAGCGCGTCGGCCTCGCTGAGCTCCAGCCCGGCGGGGTCGTCCAGCGGCAGTGACGGGTGGTTGACCACCGGCGCGACGACGGCCGGCTCCAGCGCCATGGTGAGGGCGAAGTTGCCGGTGAAGCACAGCCCGATCGCGCCGACGCCCGGACCTCCGCACTCGGCGTGGGCCTGCCGCGCGAGCCCGCGCAGCCATGTCGTGACCGGGCTGGTGCCGCCTCCGGCGAACGCCCGGAACTCCGCGCTCACGCACGCGCGGCGGACGACCTTCTCTCCGTCCTCCACGGTGGGATAGGCGCCGTCCCTGCCGAAGAGCGACGGAACATGGACGGTGAAGCCGGCGTCGCGGATCCACCGCGCCAGGCGGAGGACGTCCGGGCTGATGCCCGGCATCTCCGGCATCAGCACCACCGCGGGCCCGGATCCCGCGACGTACACCGTCTTCACCACCCCCTCCACGTCCACGCTGCGGCGGCGGAAATCGGTGATGGGATCGTCAAGGCTCATGAGGGCAGCCTGTACTGATCGGGCAGGCCGGGGCGATCGGCCGGATCGCCAGGTCCAGGGGTAATCTCGCCACAGGCGTGCCGAGGAGGTCGAGCGTGAGCGAGCTGCGTGTGGGCGTCCTGGCCTATCCGGGGTGTTTCGCCTCCGAGGTGTTCGGCGTCCCCGATCTGCTCACGATGGCCACCCACCTGGGCGGTCCCGGCCTCGTGAGGTACGAGGTGGCGGTCATGTCGCCGCGGAGCCGGGTCGCCGCCTCGGGCGGCACGACGCTGGGAGTCCGCCCGGTACGCGAGGTGGACGTCCTCGTGGTGCCGGGATTCGAGCTCGGACCCGGCCTCGACGTGGCCGCGAAGCTGGCGCCCCTCGGCCCCGAGCTCGCCGTGATCCGCTCGCACGCGGCCGCGGGCAACGCCGTGGTCGCCATCTGCGCCGGCGCCTTCCTGGTCGCCGAGGCGGGGCTGCTCCACCGGCGCAGGGCCACGACGGCCTGGCTCCTCGCCGACGAGCTGGCCCGGCGCTGCCCGGACGCCGAGGTCAGGCCCGAACACCTGGTCGTCACCGACGGAGGGGTGACGACGACGGCGGCCTTCAGCGCGATGTACGACTTCGCGCTGGCGTTGATCCGCGAGCACAGCGGCGCCCGTGTGGCGCGTACGACGGCGCGGGTGGCGCTCGTGGACGACGCCCGTTCGTCCCAGACCCCGTACGTCGACACCCGGCTCCTGCCGCAACCCGGGCACGAGTTCTCCCGCCGGGTCATGCGCCGGCTCGACCAGAACCTCGCCGAGCGGTACGACCTCGCCGCGCTGTCGAGGACGTTCGACGTCAGCACCCGCACGCTGCTGCGGCGCTTCGCCGGCGAGACCGGCCAGAGCCCGCTCGCCTATCTCCAGTCCTCGCGCGTCCGCCGCGCCCGCCATCTCCTGGAGACGACCGACCGCACGGTGGCCGGCATCGCCGCGGCCGTCGGCTACCGGGACCCCGGCACCTTCGCCGCCCTGTTCGCCAGGCACACCGGGCGACGCCCGCAGGACTACCGGGCGGCCTTCCGCCGCGCCACCGGCCGAGGATCTTCCGCGCCGGTCACCGAAAATCTGTCTTCGCCGCAGTAGACATTTGTGGCCGCTGGGGCTAGTGTTTCTCGTATCGCAAGGAACGGTTTGACCGGGCAGCGGAAGTATTGGCAACACGATGAACTGCCCGGAGCACGATGAACGGCAGAAGGTCGGACGTGAAGGGCCAGCGCAGTTGTCAGGGGCCCAGATCGTGGACGCGCTGCCGCAGGTGAAGTCGGACAGTGGTCCGGAAGTCAGAGATGAAGGGAGTGTTGAACGCCATCGGGATCGCCCGTTGCCGGCTGAGTCTCGCCGCTCGGGTACCGCAGTTCCACAGATAGGAAGGTGGTCTACGGTCACGCATCCGCGATCCCCGCAGCACCGCCGTTCAGCACGGCGAATGCGGAAAACAGTGAGCCGGCCGGACGGCCGGTAGATGGTGTTGAACTCTTCGGGGCCCCGGCGCTACAGGCGCCGGGGCCCCCTGTGCGCGTGATGGAAAGGAATGCATGGATCAACCTCGCCCGGCTGCCGAAGGTGACACGCTCCCGCGAGGCAGGATCGCGGACACCGCCGGAGCCACGACTGGAGCCGGCGCCGAAGACCGGTTCGACGATGAGGACTACCCCGCCTACAGCATGGGCGCCGCCGCGGAGATGCTCGGGGTCAGCCCGGCTTTCCTGCGGGCTCTCGGCGCCGCGCGACTGATCGAGCCGAAACGCTCCGGCGGCGGGCACCGCCGCTACTCCCGCCGGCAGCTGCGGCTGGCCGCGCGCGCCCGCGAACTCGTCGATCAGGGCACACCCGTCGAAGCGGCCTGCCGGATCATCGTCCTCGAAGATCAGCTCGCCGAGGCTCTGCGCGTGAACGACGCGCGCGACCAGCCGGCCGGACAGTAGCACCCCGTGACGCAAAAAGACCCGGCGGCGTAAGCCGACCGGGTCTTGGTGTGGCGCTGTCGCGTCAGGCGGCCACGATGTTCTCGGCCTGCGGGCCCTTCTGGCCCTGCGTGATGTCGAAGGACACCTTCTGGCCCTCGTGCAGCTCGCGGTAGCCGCCCTGGGAGACGATGTTGGAGTAGTGGGCGAAGACGTCGGCGCCGCCGCCGTCCTGCTCAATGAAGCCGAAGCCCTTTTCCGAGTTGAACCACTTGACGGTGCCGGAAGCCATGATGATCTCCTCTTGGTCGGTGCAAAAGCCGAAATCCGCACGGTACGGATCTCGCGTCGCCAGATAGGCCCACACCCGGAGAAGACCGGCAAACAAAAAATGCACCTGACGCTACATACCGTCAGGCGCACACAAGTTCATTATGGGTACCACAACTGCAACTTCCGTCAGCCTAGCACACGGTCGACCGTGATGCGAACGGCGCAGCGATGCCAACCTTTCTCCGCGGCCACGGCGTTCAAGGGGCAGTGCCGACATGAGGAGAGACGTTGGATCGCGATGCCGCGTTCACGGCGTTCCTGGATGCCCACCAACGCCCGTTGCTGCGCCTGTGCTATCTGCTCACCGGGGAGGTCCATCTCGCGGAGGACCTCCTGCAGAGCGTGCTGGTCCGCATGCTCGGACGGTGGCCGAAGCTGCGTCATATCGACAATCTGGACGCCTACGCCCGTAAGGCGCTGGTGAACCAGTACATCTCGTGGCGACGGCGCCGCCGCTCAGGTGAAGTGCTGAGCGCCGAGCTGCCCGAGCGCGCCCATTCGAGCGAGGACTCCGCCGTCCTGCGGATCGTGCTGCGTCAGGCGCTCATGCGGCTGACGCCCAAGCAGCGCGCCGTGCTGGTGCTGCGCTTCTACGAGGACCGGACCGAACGCGAGGTGGCCGCCCTCATGGGCTGCTCGGTCGGCACGGTCAAGAGCCAGGCGCACCACGCGCTGGCCCGGCTGCGCGCGCTCGCGCCCGAGCTGGCGTCCCATCTGCCCGCACTGAACGACGACCCGGCCTGGAACGAGGGGGCACGCCGATGACCTGGCTCGGAGATGAGCTCGGCCGCATCGCCGACGAGATGCCGCAGCGCGACCTGGGCGCGGCGGTGTTGGAGCGCCATCAGCGGAGGAGGCGCACCCTGGTGGCGTTCGCCGCCGCCGCGACGGTCGTGGTCACCCTGCTCGCCGCCACGATCGGGGCGCGGACGTTGCTCGCGGAACCGCGCGCCGCGGTCGGCCCGACCCTCCCGCCGGAGCGGTCGAGCATCAGCGTCGGCGTGGTGCCGACGGTGGAGTCCGCGGTCCTGCACGTGGCCCAGAGGATGGGCTATTTCCGGGAGGAGGGGCTGAGCGTGCGGCCGGTGTTCCTGCAGTCGTCGGCGGTCGGGGTGGCCCTGCTCGACCTGAAGCGGCTGGATCTGGCCCAGCTCGACTACGCGACGCTTTTCATGGCGAACGCGTCCGGCAAGGATTTCAAGCTCGTGGCGGCCTTCCATCAGTCCGCGCCGGGAACGCTGGCCCTCGTGGTGAACGCCACCTCGAAGGTGCGGACGGTCGCCGGCCTCAAGCGCAAGGAGATCGCCGTCCCCGGACTCCGCGGGCTCCCGACGCTGGCTCTGACCGCCGCGCTGAAGCGGGCCGGGCTGACGTCGGAGGACGTCATGCTGGTCGAGACCTCCTATCCCGAGATGCTCGGCGGGCTGGAGCGGGGACGGTACGACGCCGCGCTGCTGGCCGAGCCCTTCATCACGGTCGGACGTGAGAGCGGGCAGGTGCGGGTCGTCGGGGACCTGACGAGCGGGGACCTCGCGAACGTGCAGACCTCGGGCATGGCGGCCACCGAGGACTGGATCCGGCACAACCCGCGCACGCTGGCGGCCTTCCAGCGCGCGCTGGGCAAGGCGCAACGCCTGGTCGCCGCAGACCCGGAGCAAGCCCGCGCGGCGCTGCCCACCTACACCAAGATCTCCGAGAAGGCGGTCGCGAACGTCACGCTCGGCTCCTATCCCGGCAAGCTGGATCTGACGCACCTGACGCGGATCGCCGTCCTGGCCCGTGCTCACGGCTGGCTCAAGCGTCTGCCGGAGCCGGGAGAGGCGGTCGCGACGACCGAGTGAGCGGCCTCAGCCCGGCTGGTCGATCTGCCGGGCCAGGCCGTCGAGCAGCGGCCGCAGCCCGAACTCGAAGAGCCGGTCGAGATCGAGGTCGAACTCCCCCAGCTCGCCCAGGAACGCGGCGAAGGCCGCGTATCCCGGCGACTCGCTGACCGCCCGCATGCGCTCCTCCTGCGCGCTCATCCACTCCTCGTCCGACAGGCCGGTGGCGGCGCGGGCCCGCCGCTCCTGCTCGAAGTTGGCGGCCAGGCCCTGCACGAAGCTGTAGAGCAGGATGTGCACGTTCATCTTGGCCGTCGCGTCGAGCCGGGTGCCGGCCAGGGCGCTCATCACCCACTCCGAGTGCTTCAGCAGGGCGGCGGAGGGCAGCGGGCGGTACAGCGAGGTGACCCCCGCCATCCAGGGGTGCGCCCGGTAGGCGGCCCACTGCAGCCGGGCGCTCGTCTCCAGCGCCTCGCGCCAGCCGGCGGGCCGCTCCCCGGGCAGCGGGTGGTCGTCGAGCACCGCGTCGACCATGAGCAGGACCAGCTCGTCCTTGCCGCTGACGTGGCGGTAGAGGGACATGGTGGCCATCCCCAGCCGGTCGGCGAGCGCGCGCATGGTCAGCTCGTCGAGCCCGTCGGCGTCGGCCAGCTCGACGGCGGCCCGCACGACGCGCTCGCGGGCGCCGCCCGGCTCGCGGGCCGCCTGTCCTGAGCCGCGGCGGCCAGTGGAACGGCCGGTCGAACGACCCGGCCCGCGGAGCTCGGCGACGACCGTGCCGACCCGCGGCTCGGCGACCACCACTCCCTCCTGGGCCAGCAGCGCGAGGGCCTTGGCGGCGGTGGCCAGGGCGACGTCCCAGTCGCGGGCGAGCTGGCGGGTGGAGGGCACGCGGTCGCCGGGGCGCAGCCTGCCGTCGGCGATGCGCCGCTTGATGTCGCAGGCGATGCGGGCGTAGGGCGGAGTGTCCATCTATCTCCTGTTCTAGTACAGATCCTCTCATTATAGCCTTGTGGCCTGCTGTATGTACGCCGTACATTCAGTTCCGCGTACAACGTACAAACCAAGGAGCGGAACATGAAGGTGCTCATCTCGGGCGCGAGCGTCGGCGGTCCCGTCCTGGCCTACTGGCTGGGGCGGCACGGGATCGAGGCGGAGATCGTCGAGCGGGCCCCGGCCCCGCGCACCGGCGGGCAGGCCATCGACGTCCGGGGCGCGGCGCTCACGGTCGCCGACCGGATGGGCGTCCTGGAGCGGGCCAGGGCCCTGCGCACCCGGATGCGCGGCATGTCGATGGTGGACGGCTCCGGCACCGAGCTCATGCGCAGCACCGAGGGCACGCTGAGCGGCGGCGCGTTCGACAGCCCCGACGTCGAGATCATGCGCGACGACCTGACCGCGCTGGTCCTCGCCGCCGCCGACCCGGCCATCGTCTACGGCGACTCGATCGCCGCCCTCGACCAGGACGCGGACGGCGTGGACGTCACGTTCGACAGCGGCCGGCGCGAGCGCTACGACCACGTGGTCGGCGCGGACGGGCTGCACTCCAACGTACGCCGCCTGGCCTTCGGCCCCGAGGAGCGCTACGTCCGCCACCTCGGCGCGTACGTCGCCATCTTCACCGCGCCCAATTTCCTCGGCCTCGACCACTGGCAGACCTGGTTCCGCGAGGGCCAGGTGGGCGGCGTCGTCTACAGCGACCGCGACGCCACCACGATGCGGGTCAACCTGGGCTTCGAGGACGGCCCGATCGCCTACGACCACCGCGACCTCGACGCCCAGAAGCGGCTCGTCCACGAGCGCTGCGCCGGCCTCGGCTGGGAGGTGCCCCGGCTGCTCGACGCGATGGGGAAGGCGGACGACTTCTACTTCGACGCGATGGCGCAGGTGGTGATGGACCGCTGGTCGGCCGGGCGGGTGACGCTGGTGGGCGACGCCGGCTACTGCGCCTCGCCGCTGTCGGGGCAGGGCACCAGCCTCGCGATGGTGGGGGCGTACGTGCTGGCGCAGGAGCTCGGCGCGGCCCCGGACGGCGCCTTCGACCGTTACGAGCGGCGGATGCGCCCGTTCGTGGCCGCCAACCAGGCGCTCGCCACCGAGAATCCCGGCCAGGGCGCGGCCCCGGAGAGCATCGAACGGGCGGCGAACGCCATCACGCTCGATTGACGGGACAAACCGCTACGATTTGCCGCCATGACCGGTTTCAGACTCACGCTGGCCGCGCTGGGGGCCACCGCTCTGACGCTGACCGCCGCTCCCGCCGCCCTCGCCGGCACGGCCGGGATCACGGACGACGTCACGATGACCCTCGGCAAGGACGGCACCCTGCACGTGGTCGAGAAGATCAGCGGCGGGTCGAGCGGTCTGAAGCGCACCTTCATCACCCGCACCCGGTACGACGACGGCAACGACCGCCTCTACCAGATCTCGAACGTCAAGGGCGGCACCTTCGACGGCGACGTGCTCACCGTGACGAGCGGCACCGTCGAGTACGACGTCAAGGGCGCGGTGATGTCCTCGGGCGGCGTCGAGGAGCTGCGCTGGTTCGCGGTGAGCGGCTGGAACCAGCAGGTCGCCAAGGCCACCGTCAAGGTGCAGGGCCCCGGCCAGGTGCAGAACCTGTCCTGCTTCGCCGGCGAGCTCAGCTCCGCCGTCGGCTGCACCGCCGCCTCCATGGACCACACCGGCACGCAGGCCGACTTCGAGCAGGAGAACCTGGCGACCGGCGAGGCCCTGACCGTCGTCATCGGCTATCCGGCGGGCTCCAGCAAGGGCACGCCGATCCTGGAGCGGCGCTTCTCGCTGGCCTCGGCGTTCACGCTGAACACCGTCACCGGCGGCGCCCTGGCCGGCCTGCTGGTGCTGCTGCTCGGCGGCGTGGGCCTGCTCTACTGGACGCGGGGCCGCGACGCCCGCGTGGCGGGCGGCGACCAGGGGGCGGTCAACCCCGTACAGAACGGGCACTTCTCCCCGCCGGACGGGGTCCGTCCCGGCCAGATCGGCACGCTCGTGGACGAGCAGGCCGACGTCGTGGACGTCACCGCCACCATCGTGGACCTCGCCGTCCGCGGCTACCTGCGCATCGACGAGCAGCCCCGCCAGACCTACGACGCGCCCGACTGGCTGCTCGTACGCCTCCCCACCGCGCCGGTCGACGCCCTGCTGCCCTACGAGAAGGCGCTCCACGACGCCATCTTCGACGGCCGGGACGCGGTGCTGCTGTCGCAACTGTCGGGGACGTTCGCCGCGCACCTGGGCAAGGTGCGTGACGCGCTCTACGCCGACGTGGTCAAGCAGGGCTGGTTCGCCCGGCGGCCCGACACCGAGCGCACCCGCTGGACGACGGTGGGCGTCGTCCTCATCGTGGCCGGCGTGCTCGCCACGGCGGGGCTCGCCTGGTTCACCACGTACGGTCTGCTCGGCCTCGCCGTCATCATCGCGGGCGCCGCGCTCGCCGTCGGCGGACAGTACATGCCGGCCAAGACCGCCAAGGGCTCGGCGGCGCTGGCCCACACCCTGGGCTTCCGCGAGTATCTGTTCTCCGGGGACCTGGGCCACGTGCCCGAGCAGCACCGGGTGGAGCTGTTCTCGCGCTACCTGCCGTACGCGGTGATCTTCGACGGCGTGGAGCACTGGTCGCGGGTGGTGGCCTCCGTCACCGGCAACGGCCACCAGGCCGACAACCTCTACTGGTATCACGGGCCCGCGGAGTGGGACCTGTCGAAGTTCGCCGGCTCGATGCGTACGTTCTGCACGACGACCTCGGGCGCCATCTCCGCCACCCGCCAGTTCCGCAGCCTGTGAACGGCTAGCGGATCCGTATCTCGCCGACCGGCCGTCCCCCGCCGAGCACCTGCGGGGCGGCCAGCTCGGCCAGCTCAGGGGCGTCGAGGCCGAGCGAGCGCAGCGCCGCCACCGTGACCGGCCCGCGGGCCCGCGCCGAGCCGTCCTCGATCTTGACGGCGCCCGCCCTGCCGTCCTCGAAGGCGAACGCGTCGAACCCCTCGGCGCCCGCCTTCAGCATCAGGCCGGGCAGCGCGCGCATGAGCTTCGCCTCGGGCCGGTCGGTGCCGGACGTCCACTCGGGGTGGGCGCGCATCGCGTCGAAGATCCTGCGTTCGTACGAGTCCTCCGACGACCTCGGGAACGCCCGGAACGCCTTGGTCACCCCCAGCATCGACACGAAGAACAGCGGCGCCCCGCAGCCGTCCACGCCCGAGGCCGCCACCCGCTCGCCGGTGAGCTCCTCGACGGTCTGCCTGATCGCCCGCTGCAGCGGATGAGACGGCTCCAGGTAGGTGGTCAGCGGCCAGTCGTTGACCGCGCAGGTGGCCAGCATGGCGGCGTGCTTGCCCGAGCAGTTCATGTAGATCCGGCCGTACTCGGTCGAGCGCCGGTCGGCCGGGTGGTCCTCGGGGCACTGCAGCGCCGACTCCTCCAGCCCGGCGCCCGCGAGGATCTTGCGTACCCCCTCCACGTGGAACGGCTCGCCCGAGTGCGAGGCGCAGGCCAGCGCCAGCAGCTCGCCCTCCAGCGCCAGCCCGCTGCGCAGCATGCCGAGCGCCTGGAGCGGCTTCATCGACGAGCGCGGCGAGGCGGGCACGTGCACCGCGCCCCGCGTCTCGACCAGGCGGCCTTCGGCGTCCACGGTCAGCATGCGGGCCTGATGCGTGGACTCCACGAACCCGGATCGCACGACTTCCACGAGCAACGACATATCCGAACCCCTTTCGGGACGAGTCTACGGAGGGTCTTTCCTGGTCCAGAATGAGATGTCATGCGAGCAGTGGTGCAGCGAGTGAGTTCAGCGTCCGTGGAGGTCGAGGGCCGCACGGTCGGCGAGATCGCCGAGCCCGGCCTGCTCGTCCTGGTCGGGGTCACGCACACCGACACGAGAGCCGAGGCGGCCAAGCTCGCCGCCAAGCTGTGGGGCCTGCGGATCCTGCACGGCGAGAAGTCGTGCTCCGACGTCGCCGCCCCGCTCCTGGTGATCAGCCAGTTCACCCTCTACGGCGACGCGCGCAAGGGCCGGCGGCCCACCTGGCAGGCCGCCGCCCCGGGGCCCGTCGCCGAGCCCCTGGTGGACGCCGTCGTCGAGGAGCTGCGCGCGCTCGGCGCCCGCGTGGAGACGGGCGTGTTCGGCGCGGACATGAAGGTCTCGCTCGTCAACGACGGCCCGATCACCCTCGTCCTGGAGTTCTGAACCCCGGCTTACCTGATCCGGCGGCGCAGCGACGGGTCGATGGAGACGTTGCGCCCCGCGTCCGGCGGCACCACGACCTCCTGGCTGGCCGCGACGCCGCCCGCCAGCAGCGGCGCGTCGACCGGCACCGTGCGCTTGACCACGGCCAGCGCGATCGGGCCCAGCTCGTGGTGGCGGGCCGCCGAGCCGACCACGCCGACCTCCTGGCTCTCGAAGATCACCGGGTCGCCGTGCACGGGCAGCGTGTCCACGCTGCCGTCGAGGTGCAGGAACACCAGGCGGCGCGGCGGGTGCCCGAGGTTGTGGACCCGCGCCACGGTCTCCTGGCCGCGGTAGCAGCCCTTGGTCAGGTGGACGGCCGAGCCGATCCAGCCCACCTCGTGCGGGATCGTCTTGTGGTCGGTCTCGAAGCCCAGCCGCGGCCGGTGCGCCTCGATGCGCAGCGCCTCGTACGCCCACAGCCCCGCCAGCGGCCTGCCCAGGTGCTCGGGCAGCTCGGCGCGCGGCACCAGGACGTCGGCGTCGGCCGTGGAGAGCACGGCGAGGTCGTCGGCCCGCGACACCTCGACCCGCAGCATGAACCGCATGCGGTCGAGATAGTCGATCAGGCTCTGCGCGGTGCCCGGCTCGACGTGGGCCAGCACGCTCTCGCCGTCGTCGACCAGGGTCAGGTGGTGCAGCACGCGGCCCTGCAGGTCGAGGTCGAGCGTCTGCGTCCACTCGCCCGGTTTGAGCGTGTCGAGCTTCTGCGAGGTCAGGTCGTTGAGCCATTTCAGCCGGTCGGCGCCGGAGATCCGGACCACCTCGCGGTTGCTGCGATCGACGACCGCCTCGCCCTTGGCCAGCGCGCGCTGCTCGGCGAACAGGTCGCCGTAGTGGGCGGCTACGTCGGAGTCCGGGGCGTCAGCGGCGACCGCGCCGGGAAGGTCGAGCAGAGGGCTACGCATGCCCTCCAGGCTATCGGCAGTCGCGGCAACGTCCGAAGACGGTCAGGTGGTGGACGTCGGCGACGAACCCCATCTCGTCGTCCAGCGCCTTCACCATCCCCTCGGCCAGCTCCGGCCGCACCTCGAACACCTGGTCACAGCCCCGGCACACCAGGTGGACGTGGTCGGCCTCGGCCGCCAGGTGGTAGGTCGGCGCGCCGTGCCCGAGATGCGTGTGGGTGACCAGCCCCAGCTCCTCCAGCAGCTCCAGCGTGCGGTAGACGGTCGAGATGTTGACCCCGCGCGCCGTCTCGCGCACCTTGACGCAGATCTCCTCCGGTGTGGCGTGCTCCAGATCCTTGACCGCTTCGAGGACGAGCTGGCGCTGCGGCGTGACCCGGTAGCCCTTCGCGCGGAGTTCCTCGTGCCACTGCGTGTCGGTCATGCTCCCGAGTCTACGGCCCGGTGATATTCATTTGCCTCCCGCGCGAACGAGCACATAACTTCATGAGTACGCGGAAAGGAGGTGGTCCGAATAATGGTGAGTCATAGTCGGGCTAGCGAGGTGGTTGTCCGCTGACGTCGCGGACGCCTGTCTCGGTCTCGTGACGTGACGCGAATACGAGGCAACCACCGGGGCCCCTGACAGCCGGAGGGCGGGAGCGAACGCATCCCGTCCGTGGTCCATCCGGCCCGTCCGCACGAGCGGGCGGAGTGTTGTCCGGGGCCCTTCTTCATTTCCCGGCACCCCCGATGAGTTCCGCGCCCGGTTCCGGTCCACAGATGTGTACCCGCACATCCGTGGAGAGAGGGACCATGAGCGCCAACCCTTTGCCGCCCGTCGTCGACGCCGCGACCTGGCGGCGTGAGCTCGACGCGCTGCGCGCCCGCGAGAAGGCCGCCACCCGCGAGCTCGACGCCATCGCCGCCCAGCGCCGCCGCCTGCCCATGGTGCGGCTGCCCGACTACGTCCTCGACGGCGAGCACGGCCCCGTCCGGCTGGCGGACGTCTTCGACGGCGCGCGGCAGCTGATCGTCTACCACCACATGTGGTTCCCGGGCAAGGAGTGGCAGTGCCCGGGCTGCACCGGCTTCACCGCGCAGTTCACCCGCCTGGAGTTCCTCCACGACTACGACGCCAGGTTCGTCGTCGTCACCCAGGGCCCGATCGACGAGGCGCTCGCCTACAAGCGGCGCGTCGGCAACGCCATGACGTGGTACTCCACCGCGAACAGCCCGTTCGGGGCCGACGTCGGCGCCCCGCCCGGCGGCGGCTTCGCCGTCAACGTGTTCCTGCGCGACGGCGACGACACCGTCTACCGCACCTGGCACACCGACGGACGCGGCACCGAGCAGCTCACCCACACCTTCGCGCTGATCGACCTGCTGCCGTACGGGCGGCAGGAGGAGTGGCAGGACTCCCCGGAGGGCTGGCCGCAGCGACCGACCTACAGCGGCTGGGCGTCCTCGCAGGACCTCGCCGCGCGCTACGGCCCCGGCTAGCCGGTCGGCCCGCCGGTCAGTGCTCGCCGGTCAGTGCTCGCCGCGCGGCGTGACGCCGAGGTCGGCGCAGGCGCGCCGGTAGAGGGTCACGACGGCCTTGCGCACCTGCGCCCGCTCGGTCAGCGTCTCGCCCCACGGCACGCGTACGCGCTCGCCCCCGTCGATCGTGAACTCGATCGCCTCGGCGTCCACGTCGCTGGTCACCGCCGTGGTGGCGGACGGCCGGCCGGCGAGGGCCCGGACGATGAGCAGCGAGTCGCCGGCGTGGTCGTCGTTCATGTGGCGCTTGATCGCCTCGACCGCGTCGGGGGTGAACGGCGTGCTCACGCGACCTTCTTCAGCTCGGCCGACATGTGGTCGGACAGCGGCTGCCCCATCGCGGCCATCTCGTAGGCCCACATGAGGTTGCCGTTGACCAGCCCGTAGAGGCGGTAGCCCGCGGTGTATTCCTTCGCGCTCGCGGTGCGGGCCACCACGTCGGTGCGCAGCTCGATCTTGTGGAAGACGACCTCGCCGATGTAGATCTCGACGATGCCGGTCGGGTGCGAGAGCACCACTTCGAGCTGCCGGTCGGGCAGGGCCCGCCAGTAGCCGGACTCGGTGGCCAGCGGCCGGACCCGGTTGCCGTCCTCGTCGAGCAGCCAGGTGCGGCTGACGTAGGTCAGGAACGGCTTGCCGTTGTGGCCGAACTCGATCTCCTGCCCGAAGTTGAAGCTCTCGATCGTCGGGTAGCCGCCGACGCCTGCGCCCTCCCACCGGCCGAGCAGGAACGCGATCGGCTCCAGGGCGGGGTGCACCTCAGGTTCTTCCATGGTCCCCAAGCCTAGTGGCCGGGGCTAGGGTGGCGGGCATGGCACGATCTCTGGTGATCAAGGTTACCGCCGGGGCCGACGCCCCCGAGCGCTGCAACCAGGCGTTCAACGTCGCGGCCGCCGCGCTGGCGAGCGGTGTCCCCGTCTCCCTGTGGCTGACCGGCGAGTCGTCGTGGTTCGCGCTGCCGGGGCGGGCCGCGGAGTTCGAGCTCCCGCACGCCGCGCCGCTCACCGACCTGCTCGCGGCCGTGCTGGCCGCGGGCCGGGTGACGCTCTGCACGCAGTGCGCCGCCCGCCGCGGGATCACGGTGGACGACGTCATCGACGGCGTACGCATCGCCGGGGCGCCGACGTTCGTCGAGGAGGCGACCGCGGAGGGCGTGCAGGCGCTCGTCTACTGAGCGGTCTACTGGGCGGTCTACTGGGCGCCCGTGCCGTCCGGCAGCGGGTCGGGGTGGGCGGGCGCGGCGCAGCCGGCCCGGCACGCCTCCAGCTGCGCCGCGAACGCCATCCCCAGGAAGAGCGCGATCGAGCTGAGGAACGACCACAGCAGCAGCGCCATGACGGCGGTCAGCGGCCCGTACGTCTCGCCGAACGAGCTGTTGTTGTCGGTGTAGAGCGCGAGCGCCAGCGTGAAGACCGTCCACAGGGCGAGCGCCACCAGCGCGCCCACGGCCAGCCAGGTGTGGCCAGGCTGCCGCCGCCGGGGCGAGGCCCGGAACAGCGTGACCGTGCTCACCATCGCCAGCAGGAAGCCGAGCGGCCAGCGGATCAGCGAGAACGCCTGCCGCATCCCGTCACCCCAGCCGTAGACCTCGGTGAGCGCGTGGCCGAGCGCGCCGCCGCCCACGAGGACCGTGAACCCGGTGATCATGAGGACGCCGGCGGTCAGGGCCAGCGCGGCCGCCCGCGCGTACTTGCGGGGGAAGGGCCGGTCGCGTTCGACGCCGTAGATGCGGTTGGCGCCGCGCTCGAACTGCGCCATCGCGGTCGCCAGCGCCACCAGCGTGGTGCCGAGGCCGAGCAGGAGGGCGAGCGTACCGGAGAGGTGGTTGCCGCCCTCCAGGGCCTCCTTGACCGCCTCGGCCCCGCCGCCGGGCGCCAGGCCGCGCAGCGTGAGCCCCAGCACCCGGCCGAGCTGGCCGTGGTCGGTCACCTCGCTCAGCCCGACCAGCGCGATCGTGCCGGGGATGATGGCCAGGCAGAGCTGGAAGGCCAGCGCGCGAGCGTGGCTCATGCCGTCGCCGTAGCGGAACCTCACCAGCGAGTCGCGTACGAGCTGCCAGCCGCCGTAGCTGCGCATGGTCGCCCAGGCGTCGTCGGCGGACAGCTCCTCGCCGCTCATCGTCCGGGTCTGGGGGACCGTCACCGTTGAACCCACGACGAACCGACTACCCTGGTTCGCCCGGATTGATCAGGGAATCAGTCGGCCAGGACCGTGGCCAGGCGTTCCTGGCGCAGCGCCTCGTAGCGGGAGTCGTCGAGCGGGGCGAGCTGCCCCACCCGCCAGGCCAGCAGCAGGTCCGCGAGCGCCGGGTTGCGGGCCAGCGCCGGGCCGTGCAGGTAGGTGCCGACCACGTGGCCCGCGTAGCAGCCTTCGTAGCCGTCGCCGTTGCCAGTGCCCTTGACAGTGCGCGACAGCGGCCGGACGCCGGGGCCGAGGCGGGTGACGCCCATGTGGTTCTCGAACCCGGTCAGCGTGGGCAGGCCGAGCGCCGCGTCCACCTCGGCCACCAGCTCGCCCACGGCGCGGGCCGGGCCGCGCGTGCTCGCGATGTCGAGCAGGCCGATGCCGTCGACCGGCTGCCCCTCCTCGCCGCCGAAGGTGCTGCCCATGATCTGGTAGCCGGCGCACACCGCCAGCATGGACGCCCCGCCGGCGATGGCGCGATGCAGGCCGCCGTCCTTGCGCAGGCGCTGGGCGGCCAGGATCTGCGGGCGGTCCTCGCCGCCGCCGATGAGGTAGACGTCGCCGCTCTCCGGCACCGGGTCGGACGAGCGCACGTGGACCGTCTCGGTGTCGATCCCCCGCCGCCGCGCGCGCTGCTCCAGCACCAGGACGTTGCCCTGGTCGCCGTAGGTGCTCAGCAGGTCGGGATAGATCCAGACGATGCGCAGGACGCTGTCAGACGGCACGACCGAACTCCGATCGGATCTGCTGGAAGGCGGTGTAGTTGGCGATGACGTCGACCCGGCCGGGCGGCTGCATGGCCAGCGCCTCGTTGAACGAGCTGCACAGCGTGAACGGCACGTCCGCCACGTCGAGCCGGAGCGCGAGGTCGAGCCGGCGCTCACCGGTCACGAACACCGGCCGGCCGCGCAGGATGCGGTAGTCGACGTCCCACAGCCACGACGTGTCGCGCCCGTCGGGGCCCTGGGCGTTGACCGACAGGATGATCGGCAGTTGCGCGTCGGCGACGTCGAACGCCTCCAGCCAGCCCGCCGGGTTCTTCGCCAGCAGCAGCCGGGCGTGCCGGCCGTCGCGCTCGACCATCGTGTAGCGGCCGGCCACCGAGGTGACCTCGCGCAGCCGCGGCAGCGCCCGGTCCACGGGCACCCCGAACGTCTCCGCCACCGCGAGCGCCATCACCGCGTTGGAGCGGTTGGCCGAGCCGGGCAGCTGGATGTCGAGCGTCCAGCGCTGCCCGCGCGGGTCGATCGCCATGTCGTCGTCGAGCACCCAGTGCGGCTCGGGACGGTGGAAGGTGCACTCACGGCAGGCCCAGAAGGAGTCCTTGCGGTCGAGCGGGCCCCCGCACTCGGGGCAGCACCAGGAGTCCTCCTTCCAGCGCTGGCCGCCGGCGACCCAGGTGACCGAGGCGGCCGTCGAGGCGCCCCAGGTGACCAGCGGGTCGTCGCAGTTGGCGATGACGTGCGTGGGCTTGCCCGCCAGCGCGCGCCGCCACTTCTGCGCCAGCAGCCAGATCTCGGCCGCGCGGTCCATCTGGTCGCGGCTGAGGTTCATCAGGCAGACCACGCTCGCGCCGGTGGTGTCGAGCACCTCCGGCAGGTATTTCTCGTCCACCTCCAGCACGCCGTAGGGGGCGTGCTTGTGCTGCGACAGCGCCGAGACGTGACCGGCCGGCATGTTGGCGCCGAAGGCGTTGGTCGCGACCTCGCCGAGGTCGAGCAGGGCGTTGACGATCAGGCGCGTGGTGGTGGTCTTGCCGTTCGTGGCGCTGACCAGGGCCAGCTTTCGGTCGCGGGCCAGCTTGCGCAGGAGATCGGGCTCCAGCATCAGGCCGACCCGGCCCCCGATCACAGAGCCGTCGCCGCGCCCGGTCATCCTGGACAGCGTGGCGGCACTGCGGCCCAGGGCGCTGGCGAGCTGGGCCCGCAGAGGAAGCTGGGTCATGTGCATGAATCCTAGTCGGGATTGGGCCGTACTCTCGTTACGCACACGAAAACGTGCCGATCCACCCTCGCTCAGAGGGCGGGAGCCGGGGCGGGGAAGCTGAGCTCGGGCGTGCCGCCGTGGTCGAAGGGCAGGACGAAGCGCCGGGGCCAGGACAGCACGCCTTCCAGCCAGCCCGCCCCCATCGTCTGCCCCACGTGCCGGATCCTGGCCGAGGCCTCGATGCCGATGGCGACGGTCGTGATGTCGCGCTGCACGGACTCGTTCTCGTCGTCGCCCAGGATGACCCGCCAGGCCAGCGCCCGGTTGCGGTCCACCTCCATGGACAGCGGGTGGTGGCGCAGCGCCTTGGCGCGGTGACCGAGCAGCTCGGTGTGCACGCGGTCAGAAGACCCGTTCACGGTTGGGCCGGCGTGGGGCGGGCGGAACAGGGCGTACTCCATCGGCGGGGCCGGGCTGCGCAGGTTGGGGGCGGACTGCCCGTGCGGGAAGAGCCGGTCCACCTCGTGCAGCCACCGCACCTGCGGGATCACCCACGACGCCCCAGGCCGCTCGCCGCCGCCCTCCAGCCCCGCGAGCAGCCGCGTGGCCTTCTCGGCCGCCTTCTCGGTCAGCAGCGTGGGGTCGAACCAGCTCCGCAGCGACCAGGCGCGCCGCTGCACCGACCGTTCGACGAGGGTGGCGAGCAGGCATTCGCGCCGCCGCGCGGGCAGCTCGCCCCAGGCCGCGGCGAGGACGCGCGGCACGCCCGGCAGCGGCCGGTTGCTGACGAACGCGAGCACGACCGTGTCGCACCAGATGCGCAGCCACGCCCACTCGGGCGCGTCGGCGAGCACGTCCGCCTCGCGCAGCTCGACCAGCGTGCACGCCTGCCCGCCCCGGCACTGGGCGCCGCAGGCGGCCGAGCGGCGGCCCCGGATGGGCGGCGGCGGCCCCGGCAGCAGCTTCTCCCTCGACTCGCCGAGCGGGACGCGGACCCGCAGCGGCCGGTCCATGCCGTCGGCGAAGACCGCGGCCGAGCCGGGCTGCAGCGACACGACGTGCCTGGACTGCTCCTCGCTGAGGTTCATGGCCGCGCCGACGAGCTTCCTGTCGTCCTCGGCGGGCAGCCGGTGCACGACCTTGAGCGCGGTGTTCTTGACCACGTCGGAGACGAGCTTGGACGGGATCTGCTCGGCGACGACGATGCCCTCGCCGTACGCCCTGATCTCGGCCAGCAGCCCCGCCAGCAGCTCGACCGCGTGCGTGGAGGCCCGCCCGTGCCCGCGGTCGCGCAGCAGCCGGTGCGCCTCCTCGATGACGATGACGTGCCGCAGGTCGTGGGACTTCTCCTTGCGCGCCCGCATCCGCAGGTGCTCGACGATCCGGATGATCAGCGTGCCCATGAGGAACGCCTTGTCCTCGTCGTTGGCGACGTCCTCGATGGCGAGCACGACGTTGCGCTCCAGCAGGCCGCCGACGTCGGCGGGATGGCCGCCCTCGAAGAAGCGCCCGGCCGAGCCGACGCGCAGCGAGCGCAGCCGCAGCGAGATGAAGCCCTCGACGTCGGCCTGGACCTCGCGGCCGTAGCCGATCTCCTTGATGACGTCCATGGCGTGCTGCTGGAGCTGTTCGAGGGTGGGGACGCTCGGCGGGACGCTGGAGCCGGGGACCGCGCCGCCGGTGACGACGTCCCAGCCGGTGGCCTCGTAGACGCGCTGCAGCGCCAGCGACATGATCTGCGGGAACGGCTCCTCGGCGTCGAAGGCGGCCATGAACAGCGCCCTGATCATGTCGATGTGGGCCTGTACGGGGTAGCCGGGCTCGGGTTCGAGCGGGTTGACGCTGAACGGCACGCCCTCGGGCGCGGACGGGTTGATCACGGTGATCGGCTCGTCCACGCGGCCGGCCATGGCGGCGTACTCGGACTTGGCCGGCTCGATCGCCAGCCACGGGATGCGGGCCCGGCTGAGCTGCTCCAGCAGGTGCCGTACGGTCTGCGACTTGCCCGAGCCGGTCGCCCCGGTGACGAAGGCGTGCCGGTTGAGCGTGGCGAGCGGCACCCGGAACGTGCCGACGGCGCGGTCCTGCCCGTCGAGGATCTCGCCGAGCTCCAGCTCGCCCCCGTCGGCCTCGGACGTCACGTCGAAGAAGCCCGAGTCGAGCACGCGGACGCCGGGCACCTCGCGCCGGGGCAGCCCGGCCAGCGCGGCGAGCGCTCCCGCGGTCGCGGCGAACGGCGCGGCGGCCCCGTCGGCCGGGTCCTGCACGGTGACGGCCAGCGACTCCGCCAGCGAGTACGCGGCCCCGTGCGAGCTCCGCAGCCGGTACGGGTGATGGCTCATCTCGACCGACCCGACCAGCACGGGCGCGAGCTGCCGCAACTCGTCGGCGGTGGCCGCGCCGGCCAGCACCCGCACGTTCCACAGCCCCGCCTCGCGGAAGGCGTCGAGCTCCTGCATGCGCCGCTCGGCCCGCTCGGCGTCGAACCGGGAGCGCTCGGAGGCGTCGCCGTACTGGCGCAGCACGTTGAGCTGGGTGCGCAGGTGAGCCACCTCGGCGTCCAGCAGGTCGGTCGGCTCGGCCACGACGAGCCAGGCGAACGGCCGCGACATCAGCGTGACCAGGGTCGCCTCGAACAGCGTGGGCCGGGTCAGCTCGTCGTGGTCGGCGTGGCGTTCGCGCCCGCCCAGCGGCGGGGCCTGCCGCCCGGGGCAGGGCGCCCACACGAGGTCGGCCAGGTCGGCGAGGTACTCGTCGGAGAGCTGGACCCCGCGCGCCCCGCCGGGGAACAGCAGCGGCTGCGGCCCCCTCGGCCGGTCGGGCACGTCGGTGGCGCGGCGCGGCTGACGCGGCGGCGACAGCGGGCCCGCGTTGGTGATGAGTTCGAGCGGCGCGCCGGATCCCCGTGACAGCCAGCCGATGACGAACGGCCGGTCGCGCTGCGCCGCCGACAACACGGCGGGCAGCACGGTGACGAAGTCCCATTCCGCCGACGAGCTTCGCGAGGGCGCGGCGATCGACTGGATTCGATACCAGGGCCCGCTCAGCGAGACGCTCGGCTGCATCATCAATCCCCCAGAGACGGTTCTTCGCCAAATTCCAGCAACCGCCAGCTCGTCACCTTGACATTGACCATGTCATTGCCCGGTCATGCCCGGCCCTTTCGCCAGTCGAGCCGTGGCGGTGGCGGTCCGAGGTTGGGCGGCGGCTCCTCCCCGTCGGCGGCCTGGGGGTCGAGCGCCAGCACGGCCTCGCGTACGTCCTCCAGCTGGCCGAGCGTGGTCTTGGGGAAGGTGAGGATGGCGGGGTTGGCGTCGGCGAGGCGGACCCGCCGGCCGGTGGCCGTGGCGTCGGTGACGATGACGGAGGTCGTGGGGAGCTGCTGGAGCTCGTGCGGCTCGACCAGGAACTCGCGTGAGCGCTGGAGCACGCGCTCCTTCTCGGAGATCTTGTCGGCGGTGCGGCCCCACTCGGTGGACTCGGTGATGTCCTCGGCGAGGTCGGCCTCGCTCTCGTCGCGCAGCTCGCGCTCGTCGTCCACCTGGGAGACCGTGGAGGTGTAGCCGCCGTTGAGCCCCGGCAGCGACGCGCTGATGGTCTCGGTGAGCTGGGCCAGCTCCAGGCGGTGCTCGGTGCCGATGTGCTCGCTCGCGACGCGGGCGTCCTCGGCGTTGCCGAGCCGCATGAACGCCACCGCCGCGTGCCCCCTGCCGAGCCGTTCGCGCACGGTGGGGGTGAGCGAGCGGTAGGTCAGGACGAGCCCGGTGCGGGAGGTCTCGCAGGCGTCCATGAGCCGGTCGAGCACGTCGCCCCTGAGCTTGTCCGCGCCCGCCACGATGATCGTGTGGTACCAGGGCCGGTCGGAGGCGGGCGACTGGCGCAGGATGTGGGTGAGTGCGGTGGCCACGTACGTGCCGAGCACCCGGTTGCCGAACACCCCCGCCTGCCGGTCCATGCTCACCACCCGCAGCCGGGCCGGCGGCAGCCGTACGGCCTCGGTGCCGAGCGTCTCCAGCTTGCGGAGCTGCGATTCGAGTGCCCAGGCCCGCTCGATCACCACGCGGTCGCTGACGCCGCGGCCGAAGAGCGTGCCGATGCGTTCGAGCTGGGTGGCGGTGAGCAGCCCGAAGCGCAGGTCGTCGCGCGGGTCGCCGACCTGCGCGAGCGCCCGCAGGGCGGCCGTGACCTGGCTGATGGTGGCGTTCTCGCCGAGGACCTCCAGCACCCGCTCCAGGATGGCGTTGTCGAAGCTGAGGTCGCGGGTGGTGCGGTGCTCCTCGCTCACGCTGACCACGTGGGCGAGGACGTCCGCGAACGCCTCCGGCTTGAGCGTCGCGCCGAGGTCGAGCTTGGGCAGGTCGACCGGCAGCACCCACACGAGGGGGTCGTCGCCGCCCTTGCGGGCCAGCTCGATGAGGTCCTTGGCGATGGCGCCCTCGGACAGGTCGAGCACGGTGAGATGGCCGCCGCTGTAGAGGCGGGTGGCGCCGAGCAGCGTGATCAGCGCGGACCAGCCGGGCAAGGTGCCGCCGGCCACGTCGATGCGGTCGATCTCGTCGGGGACGGCGACGGCGTACCAGCTGAGCTGGCGGTCGTGGCGGTCCTTGGACTCCTGCCACTCGCGGTAGCGCCTGGCGTGCTCCTCCTGGGCCTGGAAGAGCTCCTTGTCACGTTCCTGACGTCGCCGCTGGTCCCGCGCCTGCTGCTCCAGCGCGCGGTAGCGGACCGCCTTGTCGCCCTGCATGAGGGCGAAGGTGCAGATGGCCGCCACGCCGCCGGCCGCCACCAGCCCGACGATCGCGAACGACCAGTCGAGGTAGCCCGCGACGGCGACGGCCAGGATCAGCACGCTCAGCACGAGCGCGAACACGCGGAACAGCCGGACCGGCCGGTTGAGCATGTCCTCCTGCATCTGCTCGCGGCGGCCCAGCTCGGCCAGGACCGGATCGGGCCCGGCCGCGGGCTCCTCGCCCGACGAGGCCGGCGAGGGCCGTTTGGGCGGGGGGCCGGGGTCGGGGTGCAGCAGGAGGTACTGCCAGCCCAGGTAGATGCGGTCAGCCTGAAGCTGGGCATGCTCGGGATGCACGTCTGCCACGTGACCCTCCGGCCGCGATCGTTCTCCCAATGTCGGGTCGCCCTTTCCCGCCTCGTGACAGCGTAAGAGCTTCAACCCCCGGAACGGCAGAGTTTCTCGGCAATTCGGCCGAAGCGTTGGGAGCAATGCGGCAGATGGTACAAGCGATACCTATTACCATCCATAGCCATGACGGAACCCGCCGGCGGCAGCGACGAGAGGCCGAGACGCCCGGTGGTGGTGCCCGCCGTCGCCCTGGTGGCGCTCACCGCCCTCGGCATCACCGCTCTGCTGGGCGGGCTCGACGAGGCTCCCGACGTCCCGAAGCCGCTCGGTCAGGGCGCGGTGCTGGACCAGGGCATGTACTCCACCAAGTTCGTGGAGTCACGGGTGAAGGTGGAGAAGGGCGAGCTCTCCTTCGACGAGGACAAGCGCTTCGTCGAGCTCGTCTTCGACGTCACCAACAAGACCGACGAGACCGCCAGGGTCGGGATGCCGCCCGAGCAGCCCTCGCAGGCGTTCACGCTGACCAGCTTCGCGGGCTCGCTCCTCAAGATCAGCCCCGCCTTCTCCAAGGAGTCGGGGCCGTTCACCTTCGCGCTGATCAAGGGCGATGAGTCGCAGCAGCTCCAGCCGGACGTCCCGACGCAGGTCATCGTCCGCTACCGGCTCAAGGAGGGCGAGCGGCCACCGGACAAGATCACCATCGACGTCGGCTCCTTCGAGGAGGGGACCAGCTTCCTCAACGCCGCGTCCCAGTGGCAGATGGTGTCCGAGCAGGTGGGCGAGAAGTTCGTCCCCGAGATCAAGGCGCGGGTGACGCTGCCCGTCAAGCAGGAGGCCGGCGCATGACCGCCACCGCGCCCCGCGCCGCCGCGCTCCCCTCGCCCGGCGGGCCGCCGGCCGGTCGCCGGCCCGGCCTCGGCGCGCGGCTGCTCGCCGTGGCGGCCGGAGTGCTCCTGATCGCGGGCGCGATGGGACTGCAGACGCTCAAGCTCGGGGAGACCGAGGTCGGCGACCCGATCGTCTACACGGGCGCCAAGGGCGAGAACGTCGACGCCCGCAGGTTCACCCTCCGGCTCGACTCGATCACCGCCGCCAAGGCCCTCCAGGGCTCGTCCGAGACCCTCGCCACGGACAACGTCTTCCTCGTCGTCGGGGCCTCCGCCAAGTCGAGTCTCAAGCCGTACCACCTGGCGACGCCCGTCCTCGTCACCGCCGACGGCAAGCGGTTCGAGGCCACCGACCGGGTGGACAGGTCCGTCACGCTGTCCAACACCTTCGTGCAGCCGGACATCTGGGTGAGCGGGCGGTTCTACTTCGAGGTGCCGGCGTCGGCGCTGCCGGGGGCGAGCGTGCGGTTCGGCCTGCCGCAGGGGGCCGGGTGGGTGGAGCCGTACCAGCCGGAGGTGGAGATCGATCTCGGTCTGGACGACGAGGGCGCGCGCAAGCTCGTGGCCTCGGCCCAGGACGTCTACCCGACCGTCAAGAAGTGATCGGCACATGAGCACGAACGAGCGTGACTGGTTCTCTCCGGAGCAGCGGCAACCCCAGCAGGGCTGGACGCCGGCCCCCGAGGGCTACACCGGGCAGCCCGCCCGTCCGGGGCCCGCCGCGCCGCCGCGCCGCCCCGCCAGGCCGCAGCCGTACGACGCCCGGCGGCCCAGGGTCCCGCATCCGGACCAGCAGGTGTGGCCGCCCGTCGGCCGCCGGCAGCAGGGCAGCTCGACGCAGCCCATCCCGGCCGTCCCCGGAGCCCCGCCCTCCCGGCCGTGGCCGCCCCAGGGCCTCCCGCCACGGCCCGCGGACGCCGGACAGGCCCCCGCGCGGACGGGAAAGCCCCGCCGCCGCCTCCTCGTCGCCGTCGCCGCCGTCGCGGTCTCGCTGCTCACCGTCGCGGTGAACCTCTACGACCACCACGACTTCTACGAGCAGCAGATCACCCGCGGCCTGAACCACATCGAGACCGTCGTCCCCCCCGGGCAGCCGGGCAAGGTCTACAACACCGAGTGGCGGGTCGCCGTCGCCCCGATGAAGCCCCCGGAGGGCAACAAGCACGGCCCCGAGGTGACCTGGCTGAAGATCGACATCACGAGGAGGGTCGTGGACGCGGCCTCCGCCACCATGATCGGCGATCCCGGCGACATGAAGCTCCGCGACCGGGCCGGCCGCGAGTGGACGGTCCCCTTCGAGGTCGTCGGCGACCGCCCGCTGGAACGCATGGAGGTGGGCAAGGACTACCGGATCCAGGGCATGGCGATCGTCCCGACACCCGTGGCGGAGGAGGTCGAGCTGTCGTTCGAGCCGAGCAACTACCGCTCGGACACCCCGACGGAGGACCTGTTCGACCACGAGAAGGTGAAGGCGCTGGGCCTGGACGTGTACGTGCTGCGGTTCAGACGTCGTTGAGCGGCCGGCCGCGCAGCCGCGCCCGGGTGGCCGCCAGATCGTACGTCGCCGCCAGCAGCGCCATGGTCAGCACGGTCACGACCATCTCGCGCAGGTAGACCAGCGGCACGCCCTGGTAGACCCACACCCATTCCTCGCGGGAGCCGACGAGCGCCACCACGGCGCGCTGCGCGTAGGCGCCGCCCACCGAGAGGGCCACGTAGCACAGGCACATCATGCCGAACAGCGGGAAGCCGCTCCTGAACACCAGCCGCAGCGAGTTCGCGAGCGGCAGCCAGCGGTCCCTGAAGCCGCCGGTGAGCCGGTCGAACGACTTCTGGGTGAGGTCGTGGCTGCTCTCCAGCCGGTCCACGCCCTTCTCCAGCCTGGTCCCCTTGACCAGGACGCGGGTCTCGTCGGAGTAGGCGCCGAAGACCAGCATCGCCACGGTGAGCCAGGCCAGCGGCACGGCGACGGCGTCGATGAACAGCGGCCAGTAGTCGCCGGTGATCGCGTCCCACACCGGGAGGTTCTCCTTCGCCGCGGTCACCACCTCCTCGGTGCCCGCGACGACGCTGCGGTGCTCCACCCACTCGGAGCGGGCGTCGGCGAAGGCCACGGTGGCGTTCAGCCCGTAGAAGACGAACGCGAACTCGGAGAAGGCGGCCAAGAACCCGAAGAAGCCGCCTTTGCCCTTCTCCAGCGCCTTGGCGAAGAGCGTCTTCAGCGCGAAGGTGACGACCATCGCGCCGAGCGAGACCCGCCAGTCGAGGTCGGTCAGACCGCGGCCGACGTCGCTGCTCTCGCCGAAGAACGAGGCCGTCATCTGCTCGTCGAGATGATGGAACATGTCCATCTGGTAGACGTCCCTGGCGTCCTCGGTCTGGAAGCCCCAGGCGAGGTAGAGGACGGCGAAGGCCGGCGCGACCCGGTCGAGGGTGCGGAAGAACGGCTCGTCCGCCACGCCCTCCCCGGCCCTCGCGCGCATCTCCCAGAGCGCGCCGCGCAGCGCGTGCAGCATCCCGGTCGTGACGACCATCGCGGCCAGGACGATGAACGTGAGCAGCGTCATGACCAGCACCAGGCGGACCTGGCGCCATTCGCCGTAGGCGACCTCGCTGGCCCCGTAGAGGAGCGCGTAGCGGGCCGCCTCGCCGGCGGCGAACCAGAGGATCAGGGGCAGCGCGCACTTCCCCGCCAGCCGCAGCGCGTGCAGGGGCAGTGAGTACGGCGAGGGCATCCGCCGAGCCGGTGCAGGCCCGGACGCGGGTGGTGCCATCACGCCTGTCGAACCGGACATCTGTGGAATCGTAGCGGCCTGTCCCTGGTGTCGCAGCAGCAACCTCGGAAACGCGGCCGGGGTGACAAGTCGCTAGTCCCCCGTAGGAACCCCGGCGGCACGGGGGGAGCATGAGCGCATGGAACCGCTCCCCGCGTTCGACACCGACCCTCGCGCGGTGGGGGATCGACTGCGGCGGCTGCGTCAGGAGCGCGGCGTCTCGCTCTCCGAGCTGGCCGGCCGGGCCGGCATCGGCAAGGACGCGCTCGCGGGCGTCGAGACCGGCGCCCACAGCCCGACGCTCGCGACGCTCTGGGCCATCACCGCCCAGCTCGGCGTGCCCATCGGGGCCGTACTCGACCCGCCGCCCGAGCCGCGGATCATGCGCGGCACGGCCATGGAGGCCGAACTGCTGGAGGTCTTCGAGGACGATCGCGTCATCTACGAGCTCTACCGGGTGCGTGTCCCGCCCGGACTCACCCAGACCAGCCCCGCCCACCACGAAGGCGTCACCGAGCACGTGACGGTCTTCACCGGGACGCTCAGCGCCGGGCCCATCAAGGAACCGCTGACCGCCGGCCCCGGCGACCACATCTCCTGGCGCTCCGACGTGCTCCACGGCTACCGCGCGCACGGCCCCGACCTCGTCCGGGCCACGCTGCTCATGCGCTACCCGGTCAAGCCCTGACACACGAAAAGGCCCGCGCCGGAGACCGGCGCGGGCCCTTCCACGAAGAGGTCAGACGGCGACCGCGAGCTGGGCGACCTCGCCCAGCTTGGCCTCCACCTGCACGTCCCTGGTGACGCCGCCGCCCGCGATGATGCGGACGGTCCAGTCGCCGGGGGCGGCGAAGAAGCGGAAGACGCCGTCGTCGGACACCACGACCTCGCCGGTGAACTCACCGGTGCGGTCGAGCAGGCGGGCGTAGGCGGTGCCCGTGCCGGTCACCACGCCCTGGATCACGGCCTGGTTGGACAGATCGATCCCTGCGGGCAGCGCCACGGTCTGCTCCGGCGCTCCGCAACCCTGTGCCGTCATCAGCGGGCCTCCCCCAGCTCGATCGGCACGCCCACGAGCGAGCCGTACTCGGTCCACGAACCGTCGTAGTTCTTCACGTTCGCCTGCCCGAGGATCTCGTGCAGCACGAACCAGCTGTGCGCCGACCGCTCGCCGATGCGGCAGTAGGCGATGGTGTCCTTGCCGAAGTCGACGCCCGCGTCCTGGTAGAGGGTGCGCAGCTCGTCGTCGGACTTGAAGGTGCCGTCGTCGTTGGCCGCCTTGGACCACGGGATGTTGCGGGCGGTCGGCACGTGGCCGCCGCGCTGCGCCGCCTCCTGCGGAAGGTGGGCCGGGGCCAGCAGCTTGCCGGTGAACTCGTCGGGCGAGCGCACGTCGACCAGGTTGAGCTTGCCGATGGCGCTCACCACGTCGTCGCGGAAGGCGCGGATGGAGGTGTCCTGCTCCTGCGCGGTGTACTGGGTCTTGGGGCGCTCGGTGACGTCCTTGACCAGCTCGCGCGAGTCGAGCTCCCACTTCTTGCGCCCGCCGTCGAGCAGCTTGACGTTGTCGTGGCCGTAGAGCTTGAAGTACCAGTAGGCGTAGGCGGCGAACCAGTTGTTGTTGCCGCCGTACAGCACCACGGTGTCGTCGTTGGAGATGCCTCGGTCGGACAGCAGGGCCTCGAAGCCGGTCTTGTCCACGAAGTCGCGGCGGACCGGGTCCTGCAGGTCCGTCCGCCAGTCGATCTTCACAGCGCCACGGATGTGGCCGCTGTCGTAGGCGCTGACGTCCTCGTCGACCTCGACGATGACGACTCCGGGCGTGTCGAGGTTGGCCTCGACCCAGTCGGCGTCCACCAGTGCGGCGGAGCGGCTCATTGGGAAACCTCCATGTTGGCGGCGGGCAGTAGACGGCGAATATGCGGGTACGTGGCGCAGCCGAGGATGGATCCCGAGGCTGCGGTGAGGATCTTCGTGAGGAGCTCCGGCGGGATGCGCGCGGCCGCAGGCGCCCGGAAGCGCCCCGTCGAAGTGACGAGGGCGGTGGTCAGGGTCGTGATCGGCGCGCGGAGGCGCGACAATGGAAGGTCGGCACGCATCGCGGGATGCTCCTGAAGGGTCGATTGGGGCGGATCATCCGAGGATCCGCGCTAGATCGTCCTCAGGCAGCGCGACAGAGCGCGGTGGCCACGCGGCAGAAATCAACCGCGCGCCGCTTCGTGAGCAGCTCTGTCGAAGGGGTCATAGCCAAGACACTACTCGGCGTCTCGCCATCTGTCACATCTCGTCCGGTTGATGAGACGGTTCCTGGTTCAACGCCCCTGCGAGCGCCACCAGGACGTCGGCCTTGCGCGGCTGCCCGGCGGCCCGCTTGACGATCCGCCCCGCGCCGTCGAGCACGAACACCGTCGGCGTGCCGGTGACCTCCAGCCTGCGCACCAGGTCGAGCCGGGACTCCGCGTCCACCTCGACGTGCCGCACACCCGGCACGAGCGCGCTCACGTCGGCGAGCACCCGCCTGGTCGCCCGGCACGGCTGGCAGAACGCGGTGGAGAACTGCACCAGCGTCGCCCGCTCACCGAGGGCGGCGCCGAGGTCCCCCTCGGACAACGAAGTCACGTCGGATGCAACCGGCGCGACCGGCGATTGCTTCCCGCCCCCGGCCTACCTGCCGGGCACCTTGACCCGGACCAGCAGCTTGCCCGTGCGCTCGTCGATCACGTCGAAGCGGACGATGTCGGCGAGCGGCAGCCCGGTCGTGGTCTTGAACGCGTCGCGCTCCTCGAAGCCGGCGCCTCCGGCGACCCAGCCGTCGGTGACGTCCCGCCGCCCGCCCTCGCCGACGACGCGGACCCGGCAGGGGGTGCCGGCCGGCACGCCGCGCAGCCGTACGGCCAGCTCGGCGCCGTCGTCCGCGGGCCAGGCCAGGATCGTGGCGTGGTAGCCGTCGGCGGCGTTCTCGCCGGTGAACTCGGGGCCCGCCACCGCCTGCTTCTTCTGCTTCGTGGGCATGGCGGACGGGCTGGGGAGCGGGTCGCCGGTCGCGCGCAGCTCGCTGTTCTGGTCGGCGAGCGGCACGGGCTGCTCGGCGGCGGTGGCGGCCGAGTCGGCCGCATCCGACGAGGACGCGGCGGAGGAGGCCGCCCGCTCCGGCGCGCTCGCCGCGGTCATGGCCGGCCCGCCGCCGGTCACGGCCGTCCAGACCGCGCCGCCCACCACCAGCGCCGCGACGGACGCCGCCGACAGCAGCAGCATCCGGCCGCGCCTGGTGCGCCGGGCGCGGTCGTCGAGCAGCCGGTCCAGCACCTGGCGCGGCGGGCTGGCGACCAGCTCGACGTCCCGCTCCGACACCTTGCCCAGGAACGAGGTGACGTCCTCCAGCTCCAGCAGCTCGGCGGCGCACGCCTCGCAGCCGGCCAGGTGACGGTCGACCTCCTGCGCCTCCTCGGGGTCGAGCGCGCCGAGCGCCCGCACCCCCAAGGACATCCGGACCTCCTCGCAGGTCATCACGGTGCCAGCCCCCGCTCCTCCAGCGCGAGCTTGAGCGCGCGCAACGCGTAGTAGGTGCGCGACTTGACCGTCCCCGGTGGAATGCCCAGCGTGTCCGACGCCTCCTTCACCGATCGCCCCCGGTAGTAGACCTCCATCAGCACCTCGCGGTGCTCGGGCCGCAGCGCGGCCAGCGCCTCGGCCACCGCCCACGACTCGACCGCGCGCTCCAGCTCGTCCTCGGCCGGCACGACGGTGAGCGCCTCGTCGCTGATCTCGGGCGGCCTGGCCTTCCTGGCGCGGTGCTGGTCCACCACGAGGTTACGGGCCACTGTGAACAGCCACGCCCTGATCGGCCGGTCGGTGAGCGCGTCGGGATGCCGCCAGGCCCGCAGCAGCGTCTCCTGCACCACGTCCTCCGCCCTTCCCGAGTCGCCGGTCAGTCGCAGCACGTAGCCGTAGAGCGGCCCCGCGTGCTCGTCGAAGAGGGTCTTCACGAGTTCCTCGTCGGCGGTCCCGGCTGCGCTCACGCCCTCATCACGTACGGCGGCGCCGATCGGTTCAGGCTCATCCACGGGGCTCATCCACGGGGCTCATCCACGGAGCGGCACGTCGGTCGCCTCGGCGGTGAACTCCAGTCCGTCGGCCACGCTCCTGACCCGGGTGACCTTCACGTCGAAGGGCAGGTCGGCCTTGAACGGGATCGGGATCGAGACGAACTGCGCGAGCGCCGCGGGCACGCCCTCGATCTTCTCGGCCTGCAGCCTGATCTGCCCGTCGACCACCGAGACCCGCAGCTCGGCGTCGAACTTCACCTTGTTCGCCCCCACCGTCAGCTCGCCCGACGCGGTGAGCCGCGACCCGTTTCCGCCGATCTTGACGCCGCGGGGGGCGTACTTGTCGATCGTGGCCCTGGTGAGGGTGCCGCTGACGGTCATGCGGCCGGCCCGGATGTCGGCTCTGTTCTGCAGGATGTCGGCGAGCGGCGCGGTCACGTCGTAGGCGGCGCCCCGCAGGTTCTTCACCGGCACGCCGCCGTAGGTGAGGGTGCCGAGGTCGAACCGGACCTCCGGATAATGCCCGCTGACGGCCTGGGTGAGAAAGGGGATGCCCTCAATGGTGACCGTGGGCGTGCCGGAGAGGTCGGCGGCGGCCGCGATGCGGTTGGCGAGGTCGCGTTCGACCCCGGCGGCCGCGACGCGGTCGACGGCGACAAGGAGAATGACCAGCACGATCAGAAAAACGATCAGCTTGCGCATGGGGCTCCCTGTGCAGGCGGGGGTACGAGCCTATCGATCGAGACCTCTCATTCCCCCGCGAAGCCGTTGATCACCCACCGGCGAAAGGCGGCAGCACCTCGACGGTGACGCCGTCGCCGAGCGTGACCTCGTCGTGCGGGCGCTTTCCCACGGGCGCGCCGTCGACCAGGAACGAGCAGCGCCGCACGACGCGCGCCAGCTCGGCCCGGTCCGCTGTGATTTTCGTCATCAACTCACTCAGCGTGACCGCGTCGAACGACTCCTCGGCGACACCAGCCGCTTCCTTGGCCGCCGCCCAATACCGTATTTTGCCTGTGGCCATTTGATCCTCACAATCCTTGCCGAACCATTGTGCGTCTTCCTTAACAAGGTTGTTTCACGAGACGCGCTGTTCACCTGGTGGACCCGCAATGGACGGGTCTTACTCGTGGGATATCCTCACTCACAGGACCTGGGCGACGTAGCCCCCGGGTCCTTGCGTGTTTGAGGAGGCCGTAATGAGCAATCTGCTCCTGCTGACCAACGCCCTCGAGCCGTCATCCGAGGTGCTCCCGGCGCTGGGGTTGCTGCTCCACTCGGTCCGCGTGGCGCCCGCCGAGGCGTCCGCGCTCATCGACACACCGCCCGCCGACGCCGTCATCGTCGACGCGCGCAGGGAGCTCGTGCAGGCCAAGAGCCTGTGCCGGCTGATCCGCACCACGGGCATCGACTGCCCGCTGCTGGTGATCGTCACCGAGGGCGGCCTGGCCGCCATGACCGCGGAATGGGGCGTCGACGACGTCCTCCTCGACAGCGCGGGCCCGGCCGAGGTCGAGGCTCGGCTGCGCATGGCGACCGGCCGCATCAGCCAGGCCGCCGCCGAGGACGTGCCCGACGAGATCCGCAGCGGCGACCTGTCCATCGACGAGGCCACCTACACCGCCCGGCTGCGCGGCCGGGTGCTCGACCTCACCTTCAAGGAGTTCGAGCTGCTGAAATACCTCGCGCAGCACCCGGGCAGAGTCTTCACCCGCGCCCAGCTCCTCCAGGAGGTCTGGGGCTACGACTACTTCGGCGGCACCCGCACGGTGGACGTGCACGTCCGGCGGCTGCGCGCCAAGCTCGGCACCGAGTACGAATCCCTGATCGGCACGGTCCGCAACGTCGGCTACCGTTTCGTCCCCGACCGGGCCGACACCGCGACCGTCTGAACGGCATGGACAGCCCGGCACTGACAGCCGGGCATTGACAATGGGACCGCCCGATGTGACACATTGGTGGTCAATCCGTTCAGCAAGTGTCAGGCCGAGGACACCGCCGTCCGACGATGGGTGGTGTCGGGGTGCAGTCGTTCAGGTCACTGGTGGACGAGGGCGCCCGGCCGCGCGTGTTCCGGCGTAACGAGACCATCTGCTCCCCGTTACGCGCCCCTCATCACGTTTACGTCATCGACTACGCCGCCCAGGTGCGCCCGCTGCTGCCGGGCGGCAAGGACTGCGTGGTGCTGGTGACCAGCCGCACCCGCATGGCGCCGCTGCGCGCGACCGGCCACGCCGACCTCATGGACCTGCCCGTGCTCGACCCGGGCAACGCGGTCGCGCTGCTGGTCGGGGTGCTCGGGAAGGGCTCGCCGCGGGCGGCCGACCGGGACGCGCTGGCCGAGCTGGCCCGGGTGTGCTCCTACCATCCGTTCGCGCTGCGCATCTCGGCCGCCAAGCTGGCCGAGAACCCCGGCATGAGCGTCGGGGAGCGGATCCAGGAGCTGCGCCGGCCCGGCCGGGTGCTGGTGGGCGATCCCGAGGAGGCGTTCCGGTCGGCGCTGGACCTCGCGTACGAGTCGCTGACCCCGGCACGGCGGCGGGCCTTCCGGCACGTCGGGCTGCTGCCGGGGCGCGACTTCACCCCGCAGGTGCTGGCCGCCGCGCTGGGCGTTCCGGTGGCCGAGGCCGTCGCGGCGGTCGAGGGGCTGCACCGGGCCTACCTGGTGGAGCCGCTGCCGGGGCCGCGTTACCGGGTGCACGACCTGGTCAAGCGGCTGGCCAGGGAGCTGGGCCGGCACGCGGAGGCGGGCGTGCGCGAGGCGCGGGCGCGGCTGCTCGACCACTACCTGGCGGTCGCCGGCGATCCGGCGACGCCGCGCGAGTGGTTCGAGGCCGAGCGGCGCTCGCTGGTGTCGGCCGTGCGGCTGGCCGAGGAGAGCGGCGCGTACGGGATGGCGTGGCGGCTGGCCGAGGCGGTGTTCGCGCCGTTCAGGCGGCTCCGCTTTTACGAGAACAACCTGGAGGTCCAGCAGGCCGGCCTGAGCTCCGCGCTCCAGGTCGGCAACCGGCGGGCGATCGCGCTCATGCGCGGCAACCTCGGCTCCATCCACCGCGACATCGGTCCGTCCACGCTGGCCGCCCGCTTCATCGGCGAGGCGCTCGCCGACCACACCTCGCTCGGCGACGACGTCGGCCGGGCCCGCGCGCTCATCGACCTGGCCGAGGTGTACGGCATCGCGGGCAAGGTCGAGGACGCCCTCCGCCGCGCCGGCGAGGCCCTGGACCTGTACGGCGAGATCGGCGACCGGACCGGCGTGGCGAGCTGCCTGCACACGCTGTCCCGGCTGCACCTGTCGCAGGAGCGCTACGAGCCGGCGCTCACGTACGCCCGCCAGGCCCTCGCCGTGCGCGCGGAGCTGGGCGACCGGCGCGGCACCGCCCAGAGCCTGATCCTGCTGGCCCGCGTCCAGCGCGACCTCGGCGAGCCGGAGGCGGCGCTGTCGGAGGGCCTGGAGGCGCTGTCGATCTGCCAGGAGCTGGGCGACGAGCAGGCCGAGGCCGAGACCCTGCTCTGCCTGGCCGAGATCTACGACCTGCTGCGCCTGCCGCACGACGCCCGGCGCGACGCCGAACGCGCGCTGGCCGGCTACACCGCCGCCGGCGACCACCACGGCAGCGGCCGGGCCCTGTGCGCGCTCGGCCGCGTCGCCCGCAACGGCGCCCGCTACGACGAGGCCCTGGCCTGCTACGAGCAGGCGCTCACGGTGCAGGTGGAGCTCCACCACGAGCAGGGCAAGGCCGAGACGCTGGCCGACATCGGGCTCGTGTACTGGCGGCTGGCCGACTACCTGCGCGCCGACGACTATCTCAACCAGGCGCTGGCGATCAGCCGGGTGATCCACGACGCGCCGGGAGAGGCCCGCACGCTCAACCGGCTGGCCCGGGTGCGCAGGCGGCAGGGGCAGCCGCAGGTGGCCTTCGTGTACGCGCTGGAGGCCCTGGACATCGTGCAGGGCACCGGAAACCGGCGGGCCGAGGCGGACGTGCAGGAGACGCTGGCGTACACGTACCTGTCGCTCGGCCGGCACGCCTCCGCGCTGCGGGCGGCGCGGGCGTCGCTGGCGATCAGGGAGGAGCTGGGCGACAACCGGGCCAGCGCGCTGCTGTCGGTCGCGCAGGCCACGCACGCGGCCGGCCGGGCGGCGGAGGCGCTCGGCCCGGCGACGGAGGCCGTCGAGCTGCAGCGGGCGGCCGGCAGCCGCGACCGGTGGGCGGCGGCGCTCACCGCCCTGGCGCTGGTCCTGCTCGACCTGGACCGGCCCGGGGAGGCCCTGGAGCTGGCCAGGCAGGCCAGGGACGTGCACCAGGAGTGCGGCACGCGGCGGGACCTCGGCTGCGCGCTGCGGGCGCTCGGGCTGGTCTCGGCGCGGCTCGGCGACCGGGACGCGGCCGTCGCGTGCCTGACGGAGGCGGCGCGCACGCTGGAGGAGGTTGGCGACGTGCAGGAGGCCGGCCGGGTGGCGGAAGAACTCCGGTATCTGCCGTGAATCGCCGATGAAAGTAGGGAAATCCGGGGGCTGAGGTCGCAGATCTTCGGCGGGGGCCTCGTGTTCGCTGGTGGCTTCGACCGAACCAGCGGAGGTGATCCTGATGCTCCGGCAGAACCGGACCCGGCGTGGCGACCTGAAGTGGCTGAAACGGCAGGCCCGTACGGACCGGCGGATCACCCTCGCGCTGCTCGCGGGCGTGGCCGCCGCCTGGGTGAGACAGCTGCCGTGGGAGGTGCCCGGCGGGGCCGAGCCGCTGCTCGGGCTCTCGGTCGCGCTGCTCCTGGTCTCCGGGTTCGCCTGGCTGAACGCCGCCTGCCTGGTGACCAGGACCCTGCGCGCCCGCAGGGACCCGGTGGAGGAGCTGCGCCGGGTGTCCCGGATCCGGCGGGGCAAGGAGTGGGCGTTCTGGGCGGCGGGGGCGTACGGGGCCTGGCACCTCCTCCAGTTCGTGACGGCGCTGCTGCTGCGCTGACCGGGGGCGGGTCACCCCACGGGCACCGGGAACGACCAGTGGTCGCCGTAGCGCTCGCGCAGGTCGGTCCGTCTCCAGTCCTCCCCGGTCACCCGTCCCCGGCACAGCGGGGCGCCGCACCGGCACTCCAGCACGAATCCGGGCGCCTTCGTGCAGGTCGCGTAGTCCAGCGTCAGCTCCTCCCCTCGTCGCACGTCGCGGCGGGCGACGAGGGCGTAGGGGCCGCTCCACCACAGGTTGGGGTCACAGCCGTGGTTGCCCTTGCCGTTCGGGCTGCCCGGCGGCAGGACCAGGTGCAGGTCGTCGCCGACGGCCACCGTGTCGACGTACGGGACGGCGGGGTCGGCGAGCAGCTCCCGCAGCGCGTCCCAGGTCACCAGCCGGCCGCCGAGGCGGGAGACGACGGTCCCCGCGGGCAGCGGGGTCATGGCGAACAGGCCCTCGCCGGCGATCGGCGAGGGCCGGACCTCGACGGCGGGATGCAGCAGGCAGTGCGGGGCGGGAGTCTCAGGCATGGCACCAGCGTGGAGCAGGCGGGGGCCGGTGGATAGAGGGAGCCTGCCGGGGTAGCGGGCCTGGCAGGGGGAGGTGTTGCGTGTGTCCGGGGAGGGTGATCTGGTCGTCCCTGACGCCGCTCGGGGGCTGGTGCTGTTCGCGCACGGCAGCGGCAGCAGCCGGCACAGCCCGCGCAACCGGTACGTGGCCGGCGCGCTCAACGAGGCCGGGCTGGCGACGCTGCTGTTCGACCTGCTGACGCCCGAGGAGGAGGCCGACCGGGCGAACGTGTTCGACATCGGCCTGCTGGCCGAACGCCTGCTGGAGCGCACCCGCGAGGCGCGGGAGCACCCGGACTCGGCCGGCCTGCCCATCGGCTACTTCGGGGCCAGCACCGGCGCGGCGGCCGCGCTCTGGGCGGCGGCCCAGCCGGGCAACGACATCGCGGCCGTCGTCTCGCGGGGCGGCCGGCCCGACCTGGCCGGGCCGCGCCTGGCGGCGGTCCGCGCGCCCACGCTGCTCGTGGTCGGCGGCAGGGACCCGGTCGTGATCGAGCTGAACCAGGAGGCCCAGCAGCGGCTGCCGTGCGAGTGCCGGCTCACGATCGTGCCCGGCGCGACGCACCTGTTCGAGGAGCCCGGCGCCTTGGACGCGGTCGCGGACCTGGCCCGCGGCTGGTTCGTCACGCACTTCGCGGCCCCGCGCACGGGCCGGGCACCCATCTAGCGTGCGCTGATCGGGGCGGCGCCGGTGGCCTCGGCGAGGAGGCGTTCGTAGACCTCGGGGTCGGTGGTCTCGCAGCCGAGCCGGTGGCCGGTCAGCTCGCCGTGGTCGTCACTGGAGCCGGTCACGGCCAGGCCCAGCTCGCCGGCCAGGCCGCGCAGCCTGGCGCGGGCGGGCTCGTCGTGGTCGAGATGGTCGGCCTCCACCCCGAACAGCCCGTCGGCGGCCAGCTCGGCGATCCACTCGTCGGGCACGGCGGGACCGCGCCTGGCGGCCTTGGGGTGCGCGAGCACCGGGACGCCGCCCGCGGCGCGGACGAGCCGGACCGCCTGTCCGGGGTCGAGCGCGTAGCGGTTGACGTTCGCGCGTCCGCCCGTGCCGATCCACTCCGGCGTGAACGCCAGGTCGGGCGCGGCGATCGCCCCGGCGGCGACCATGGCGCGGGCGATGTGCGGCCGGCCGACCGGGCCGCCCGCCGCCAGCTCGGTCACCTGGGCCCAGGTCACCGGCACGCCCAGCTCGGCCAGCCGCTCGACGGTGAGCCGGGCGCGCGTCTCGCGGGCCTCCCTGAGGCGTACGCACTCGGCGCGCAGCTCGGGCTCGGCCGGGTCGAAGAGGTAGGCGAGCAGGTGGATGCCCTGCTCGCCGCGGCGGCAGGACAGCTCCATGCCGGGCACCAGCGTCAGCCCGCCGGGCAGCGCGGCGGCCGCCTCCCCGTGCCCGGCGACGGTGTCGTGGTCGGTCAGCGCCAGCACGTCGAGGCCGCGTTCGCGGGCCCGGCGCACGACGTCGGCCGGCGGCTGCGTGCCGTCGGAGGCGTTGCTGTGGCTGTGCAGGTCGATGCGCATGAGGGCCGGATCATACCGCGATCGAGGCGAGCGTCCGGCCGTCGAAGGTCTCGACCGTGAAGTGGTTGAGCTGGTCCTGGGTGAGGCTCGTGCCGCCGTGCAGCAGCAGCGCGTCGGGCGCGCCCGGCACGCCGTAGCCCTTGTCGGGGACGCCCCAGCTCGCCACGACCTCGGAGCGGCCGTCGTCGCCCACCGCGAGCAGCCGGCACTGGAGCGGCCCCTTCACGCCCTTGAGCTGCAGCGCGACGTGGGTGCCCCAGCCCTTGTCCTCCAGGCCGACGACGGCGGTGACGCCGCTGGCCGGGTCGGTCTCGCTGTAGGTCTTCCCGGTCATCAGCAGCGCCGCGGCCGGGCTGTGGACGCTGTCCGGGTTGGGCCCCGCGGCGAACGACCGGACGGCCAGCAGCACGCCGGTCGCGATCAGCACGCACGCGGCGGCGGCCGTCAGCGTACGGTGCAGCCCCCGGCGGCGGCGCTCGGCCGCGGCCCGCCGCACCAGCAGCGACTCGACCTGCGGGTCGGGCGGGCTGGGCAGCAGGTCGTCGGGATGCACGCCCTTGATCAGCTCGCCCATCTCGGCGAACATGCCGACCTCGGCGGCGCAGCTCGGGCAGCCCGCCAGGTGGCGTTCGAACGCCGCCCGCTCCCCCTCGTCGAGCAGGCCCAGCGCGTACGCCGCCACGTCCTCGTGTTGAACCTCGGTCATGGTGTCACCACCCCCACTCCATACTGTGACGCGCCGGCGCTTTCATGGCAGCATCACCCCCCTTTCTTCCAATGCGACGCGCAAGGCCCGCATGGCGTAGTACACGCGGGACTTGATCGTTCCGATCGGCACGCCGATCGTCTCGGCCGCCTCGGCCAGCGAGCGGTCGAGCAGGAAGGTCTCGGTGAGCACCTGGCGGTGCGCGGGGGAGAGCGAGAGCATGGCGTCCGTCACGACGATCTCGCGCAGCAGCCGGTCGTCGTCGGCGGGGGTGGGCTGGGCGCGTTCGGGGATCTGCTCGACGGTGTCCAGGGGGCGGGTGCCGGAGCGGCGGCGGTCGTCGATGACGACGCGGCGGGCGACGGTGGCGAGCCACGGCATGAGCGAGCCGGAGTCGGTACGCAGGTCGGGGAGGTTGCGCCAGGCGCGGACCAGGGTCTCCTGGACGACGTCCTCGGCCCAGCGCCGGTCGCCGCCCGTCAGCCGGACCGCGAAGGCCAACAGGGGGGTGCCGTATTCGCGGTAAAGGGCTCGGACCATGGCGTCTTCGGTTACGCGGCGATTCCTCACTGGGGGGCGGGCTCCTCGCGCACTACGCGATATCAATGCATACCGCGCTGATATGGGATTTATCACTTTAGCTAGGGGCAGGAGCCCGGTCAGGCGCTTCGCCCTATTCGCCCGAAAGCCAGATTCAATTGATAAATCAGGTTAAGCTGGCCGGCCTCCGGAGCCGAGATCGCGGCCGTGAAGCCCACACTCCCCGCCGATCGGGTCGTCCCCGCCGCGCGAGCCGACGGCAGGTCGGACAGCGCGAGCGCCAGCGACGCCACCACGGTGCCGATCAGGATGCCGACGAGCACGCCGAGCCCGAGATCCCTCATCACACGCCTCCCGTGGCCAGCGAGGAGACCAGCACGACCGCGCCCGCGAGCAGCGCGACGACGGCCAGGCCGAGCGCGACGCCCGCGAGGAAGGCGGGCCGCCGCCAGAGCGGCGTGCTGATCAGCGTCTCCTCGTACGCGGGCGGCCGGTACGGGACGGTCCGGCTCTCCGCCTCGCGCAGCAGCCGCTCGACCTGGGCGCGGCCACCGGGGACGGGCCGGCCGAGCAGCACGGCGACCAGTTCGGCCGCCGTGGGCCGGGAGTCCGGGTCGGGCCTGCGGCACTCGTCGATCAGCGTGCGCAGCGCCGGCGGCAGCCGGTCGAGGCCGGCCTCCCCGCCCTGCCCCGCCTCCGCCCCGGTGGCCGCGAAGATCATCACTTCGGCCCACGCCCGCACGTCGCTCGAAGGGAACTCGCTGTCGCGCGGCCCGGGGGCGAAGAGCGCCTGCCCGTACCGGCCGATCAGCACGTTGTCCGGGCCGAGCCGCAGCCCCGCGATGCCGGCCAGGTGCAGCCTGGCCATGGTGGCGGCGGTGCCGAGCGCGAGCTCGTGGAGCGTCTCGCCCCGGAAGGGGCCGGCGGCCCGTACGACGTCGAGGAGCGGCCGGCCGCTCGCGAGGTAGTCACGCGGCTGCAGCGCGAGGCCGCCGCTCCATCCGTGGAAGTCCATCGCCATCGCATCCCCGTCACAGGTGATCAGCGCAGGTCAGACGCCGTCGTCCGCCACGTGGTACGCCCCGCGGCGACCCCCGGTTCAACGCCATGCCGACTTGTTCCCGCTCAGGACGCGGTCGTCGCCACGGCGTCCCGCCCGCGCGCCGCCCTCCGTCCGGTGGTGAGGTTGACCACCAGCGAGCCGGCGGTCAGCGCCACCCCGAACCAGATCACGCTGGTGACTCCGAGGTGGTCGGCGAACAGCCCGCCGAAGAGCGCCCCGAGCGCGATGGAGGTGTTGTACGCCATCGTGTTGAGCGACATCGCGGCCTCGAAGGTGTCGGGCGCGGCGGCCAGCGTCAGGTTGACCTGGCACAGCTGCACGGCCCCGAAGGAGAGCCCCCACACCACCAGCGCGGCCACCGCGCCCGCCTCCCCGCCGCCGATCGCGAGCAGCGCCAGCAACGACACCACGAGCCCCGCGCAGCCGACGGCGAACGTGCCCCGCAGGCTCCTGCTCACGGTGTGCCCGGCGACGAAGTTCCCGACGGCCCCCGCGGCGCCGAAGACCATGAGCACGACGGTGACGAAGGCGGGCGTCGCGCCCGTGTGGCCCTCCAGGATCGGCCGGACGAACGTGTACGCCCCGAAGTGCCCGAGCACGAACAGCACGACGGTGACCAGCACGAGCCGCAGCGGCACGTTGCTGACCGGCAGCCCGAAGACCTCCCTGACCGGCACGGCGTTGCGCGACGGCAGCGACGGGATCAGCGCCGTGACCGCGACGAACACCAGCACGCTGAGCCCGGCCCAGATGAGGAACGTGGTCCGCCAGTCCGTACGGCTCTCCAGGAACGTCCCCAGCGGTATGCCCGCCACCGTGGCGATCGAGATGCCGGACATCACCGTCGCCGACGCCCTGTTCGCCTGCCGCTCGGGCACCAGGCGCATCGCCATGCCCACGCCGATGGCCCAGAACACCCCGCTGGCGAACCCCATGAACAGCCGCGTGGTCAGGATCAGCGCGTAGCTCGGCGACAGGGCGGTCACCAGGTTGCCGAGGGCCAGCACGGCGAGCAGCGCGGACAGCAGCGCCCGCCGGTTGACCCGCCTGGTCCAGGCCACGATGAACGGCACTCCCAGCCCGGCGGAGACGCCCTGGAGCGTGACCATGAGCCCGGCGGCGCCCACCGACACCCCCAGGCTCTCGCTCAAGGGGGTGAGCAGGCCGACCGGCATCAGCTCGGTGGTGAGAAAGACGAACAGGCTCGCCGTGATCGCGGCGACCCCCAGCCAGGCCCGCGTGGCTGACAGCGGGCGATCTCCATGCACAGTCATACATCCAAGAGTGGTCCCCCATCGATCAATGAGTCCAACACATAGTTTTCATCGAGATCGATCGTGCTGCACGATTGATGTCATGGAGCTGCAACAACTGCGGTACGTCGTCGCGGTCGCCGAGACCAGCAACTTCACCCGGGCCGCCGAACACTGCCGGGTGGTGCAGTCGGCGCTCAGCCACCAGATCGCCGCCCTGGAGCGCGAGCTCGGCGCCCGCCTGTTCGAGCGCACCAGCCGGCGCGTCCGCCTGACGCCGGCCGGGGAGGCGTTCCTGCCCGCGGCCCGCGAGTGCCTGGAGGCCGCCGACCGGGCCAGGGCCGAGGTGGCCGCGGCGAGCGGCGAGCTGCGCGGGCGGCTGGCCATCGGCGCGATCACCACGGTCGCGGCGGTGGACCTGCCGGCCCTGCTCAAGGAGTTCCGCCGCCGGCATCCGCGGGTGCGCGTCACGCTCGCGGCTGCCGGCAGCGAGGACCTGATCGAGCGGGTCCGGCGGGCCGACGTGGACGTGGCCTTCCTCGGCCTGACCACGCGCGCCGAGCCGAGGGGCGTCCGCGGCCGCGCGCTGGCCAGGGACGAGCTGGTCGCCGTGGTCGCGCCCGACCACCACCTGACGGACGAGGAGACGGACCTGGCGGGCCTCGCCGACGAGCCGTTCGTCGACTTCCGCGCCGGGCACGCCGGCCGCGCCCAGTCCGACGAGGCGTTCGCCGCCGCGGGCGTGCTCAGGGACGTCGCCTTCGAGGTGTCGTCCGCCGAGTTCATGGCCGACCTCGTCCGTCACGGGCTCGGCGTGGGCCTGCTCCCCGCCGCGTACGCGCCCCGGCTCCGCGACCTGCGCGTCATCCGCCTCCGCGACGCCCCGGCCCGCGTCGAGCACCTGATCTGGGCCGAGCGCCCCTCCCCCGCCGCCACCGCCTTCCTCGACCTGATGAGCGACCTCTGACCCCCTGCCGGGTGGACTCAGCCGGCCGCCGCGCTGAGGGCGGCGCGGGCGGCGGTGGCCGTTCTCGGCGGGATGGAGCGCAGGTCGAAGGCGTAGCGGGCGACGGAGTCCGCGATGGCGTCGGAGTCGACGTCCAGCGCCGTCGCGTTCACGTTGGCGAGCGTGTCGCACGCCTGGTGGTAGCAGCCGTCGTACGCGGCCCCCGCCGTGCCGCCGAACAGCGCGGCCTCCTCGGGGGTCTTCACGCCCTCGGCGCCGGTGAAGATGCCGCCGGACGGGATGCCGACCGCGATGAACGGCCCGTAGTCGGAGCGGCCGTCGAAGTCGGTGCCGACCGTGGCCAGGCCGCGCGAGCCGAAGAACGTGGCGAGCCGCTGCTCGATCTGGGCCGATCCGGGCGGTCCTGCCGGGGAGCCGGTGGCGTCGGAGTCGTCACCGTCGTACAGCTTGTACGCGTAGTTCGGGGAGGCGATCATGTCGAAGTTCAGGTAGAGCCGGACGCGGTCGCGCTGCTGCTGCGACAGGGAGGCGACGTACTGCGTGGAGCCGAGCAGCCCGATCTCCTCCGCGGCCCAGAACGCGAAACGGACCTTGTGCTTGACCGGGTAGAGCGCCATCTGCTCGGCGACCTCCAGGATGGCGGCGCTGCCCGAGCCGTTGTCGTTGATGCCGGGGCCCTCGGTCACGCTGTCGAGGTGCGCGCCGACCATGACGACCTGGCGCGGGTCGCCGAGCCGGGACTCGGCGATGACGTTGTCCTCGGTGCCGAGCACCAGGTTGGCGTCGACCTTGAGGTGCACGGTCGCGCCGGGCGTGGCGGCCAGCGCCTGGCCGACCGCGAAGTCGGCGAACACCATCGGCAGGCCCTGCAGGCCGCCGATGTCCAGCGGGTAGGCGTCGGTCCGTCCCGGCTGGCCCTCGTTGAAGATGATGATCGCGCTCGCGCCGGCGGCGAGCGCGTTCTCGACCTTGGTGACGAACGGGCAGGTGCCGCGCTGGACGAGCGCGATCCGGCCGGCGACGAACCCGGCGAAGTCGGCCGCCTCGCAGCCGCTGGTCGAGGAGGGCGACGGCGCGGGCGGCAGGGTCAGGTCCACGCCCTGGACCTGCGCGGTCACGTCGCCGGACGGTGACGGCGCGAAGGTGAAGAAGTCCTCGTTCGGCGCGTACGTCGCGCCGCCCTGCACGGCGAGCGTCGGCGGGGCGTTCTCGCTCCAGCTCTCCACGAACGTGACCGGCTGCAGGGTGACCTTGTAGCCGGCCCTGCGCAGCTTGCCGGCCACGTAGTCCCGGGAGGCCCGGTAGCCGGGGGTGCCGACGGCGCGGGTGCCGCCGTTCGCGTCGGCGATGGCCTGGAACGCCTTGAGGTGCTTGGCCACGTTCGTGCCCTTGACCTGCTGGACGAGCAGTTTGGCGAAGACGTCGTCGAGGCCGCCGGTCCGCGCCTGCGCGGGTGGCGCGGCGAGGACCGCGGCGGGGACCGTGGTGAGGAGCAGGCCGAGCGCGACGGCGATTCTACGCATACGCATGCGACGGATCTCCCTGTGCCGGGATCGGTTACGGCGCGCGCCGTCCCCCCGAGCCGCGCCGAACGCGAACGTAACCCGCCACCGGGCCGCTGAGAAGACCCACTGTCGCGGCGGATTCACGCCGTCTCAGGTCGCCTCGCGGCGGGCACGGGCACGCCGCTTCCCCTCGTGCATCGCCTGCACCCGCGCCACCGGGATCGTGTGCCCCTCTTCCACCAGGTCGGCGGGCAGGCGCTGCGGCCCGGGCATCTCCCCCGCCCACGGATCGCTCTTGTCGACCAGCGCCGCCGCCGTCCTGATGGTGAAGTCGCGCGGCGTCACCCGGTCCAGGTCCGGCCACGGCACGGGGAACGACACCGGCACGCCGGGCCGGATCCGCGGGCTGTAGGCGGCCACGACCGTCGCGCCGCCCGCCCGCGTGGAGTCGATGAAGACCTTGCCCGCGCGGTCCTCCCTGATGAACGCCGTCGTCGCGAGCCCCGGGTCCAGCCGCTCGGCGCGGGCCCCGATCGCGCGGGTGGCGGCGGCCAGGTCCTCCATCGGGACACCCGGCTCGACCGGCACGAACACGTGCACGCCCTTGGCCCCGCTGGTCTTCACCGCGCCCGCCAGCCCCGCGTCCGCCAGCGCCTGCCGCACCAGGAACGCCGCCCGCACGGCCAGCCCGAACGACTCCGCGCCCTCCGGCGGATCGAGGTCCAGCACCAGGTGGGTGAAGTGGTCGCCGGCGATCAGCGCCGGGTGGTACTCCACCGCCCGCTGGTTGCCGAACCAGATCAGCGTCCGCCGGTCGTTGCCCAGCGCGTACGTCACCTGCCGCCGCGAGGAGTCCGCCCACACCGAGACGCGCTCGATCCACGGAGGGGCGTACTTCGGCAGGTTCTTCTGCATGAAGGGCTCCTGCCCGGGGCGCACCCGGACGACCGAGAGCGCCCGGTCGCGCAGCACCGGCACCAGGCGGTCCGCGACCGCGTCGAGATAGTCGACCAGGTCGCGTTTGGTGGCCTCGGCCCCGTCGAACAACGGCTGGTCGAGATTGGTCAGCGTCACGCCCTCGCGGGTCTCCTCGCCGGTCACCCCGTCCACGATATCCGAACACCTGTTACAGTGATCGACTGACGCGGGGTGCCCGGCGATCCGGGCTGAGATCACACCCGTCGAACCTGATCTAGCTCGCACTAGCGAAGGGACGTCATGTTCTGCGATGACATGTGGCTGCGCACGGCCGACCTGATGACCGCGATCCACGGCCACCCGTTCAACGTCGCGCTCGGCGACGGCACCCTCGACGCCGACCGGTTCGCGTTCTACATCGTGCAGGACGCCCGCTACCTGGAGGCGTTCTCCAAGGCGCTCGCCACCGCCTCGGCGCGGGCCACCGACCTGGAGGAGGCGGCGTTCTTCGCGAGCAGCGCGCACACGGCGCTGGCCGCCGAGCGCCTGCTGCACGCCGGTTACGTGGCCGAGCTGGGCGCGGACGCGGCCGGGATCGCCACGTCGCCGACGTGCCTGGCGTACGCGTCCTACCTCCAGGCGACGGCGCTGGCGGCGCCGTACCCGGTGCTGGTGGCGGCCGTGCTGCCGTGCTTCTGGATCTACCAGGACGTGGGCACGGCGCTGCTGGGGCGGGCGGGCGACCTCGGCGGCCACCCGTACGGCAAGTGGATCTCCACCTACTCCGACCCGGAGTTCGCGGCGTCGGTGACCCGGGCCAGGGCCATCGCCGACCGGCTCGCCGAAGGCGCGGACGCCGGCACGCGGGCGGCGATGGAGCAGGCCTACCTGACGGCGGCGGCGTACGAGTGGATGTTCTGGGACAGCGCCTGGCGGCGCGAGGGCTGGCCCACGGACCGCTGGCTCCGCTAGGGGCCGGCGGGGCCGCGGGCGGCCATCGCCTCCTTCTCCTCGCGGGTGGCGATGAGGCCGGACGGCGCGAGCAGCTTCGACTCCTCGAACGGCTCCTCCGTGGTCGGCAGCGGCTCGCGCGCCCGGATCGCCGTGACCCACACGCGGACCGCGTCGAGGATCACGATGATGATCATGACGGCGAACAGCGCGGCCAGCACGCCGTCCACGGTGGAGTTGATGACGATCTGCCGCATCGCGTCCATCGACTTGGCGGGCGCGAGCACCTGCCCCTGGTCGATCGCGCTCTGGTAGCGGTCGCGCTGGGCGAAGAAGCCGAGCGTCGGGTCGGCGGAGAAGACCTTCTGGTAGCTCGCGGTCAGGGTGACCGCGGCGTCCCAGGCCAGCGGCACGCCCGTCACCCAGGCCCACTTGAGCCGCCCGCTCTTGATCAGCAGCGTGGTGGCGACGGTGAGCGCCACCGCCGCGAGGAGCTGGTTGGCGATGCCGAACAGCGGGAAGAGCTGGTTGATGCCGCCGAGCGGGTCGTTGACGCCCTGGTAGAGGAAGTAGCCCCAGGCCGCCACGACCACCGCGCTCGATCCCACGAGGCCCGGCCACCAGCTCACCCGCGCCATCGGCTTCCACAGGTTGCCGAGGGTGTCCTGGAGCATGAACCGGCCCACCCGGGTGCCGGCGTCCACGGTCGTGAGGATGAACAGCGCCTCGAACATGATCGCGAAGTGGTACCAGAACGCCTGGAGCGCGGCCCCGCCGAGGAAGCCGGAGAAGATCTGCGAGATGCCGACGGCCAGCGTCGGCGCCCCGCCGGTGCGCGCGATCAGCGTCTCCTCCTGCACGGCCGCCGCCGCGGCCTGGAGCTGCTCCGGCGTGATCGTGAAGCCCATGTTCGCGACGGCCTCGGAGGCCGACTGCACGGTGGCGCCGAGCACGCCGGCCGGGGCGTTCATCGCGAAGTAGAGGCCGGGCGACAGCACGCAGGCCGCCGTGATGGCCATGACCGCCACGAACGACTCCATGAGCATGGAGCCGTAGCCGATCATCCGGACCTGGGTCTCCTTCTGGATCAGCTTCGGCGTGGTGCCGGAGGAGATCAGCGCGTGGAACCCGGACAGCGCCCCGCAGGCGATGATGATGAACACGAACGGGAACAGCGAGCCCGCGAAGACCGGCCCCTTGCCGTTGAAGGCGAAGTCGGTGAAGGCGGTGGTGCGCAGCGGCGGCATGGTGACCGCGATGCCGATCGCGATCAGCACGATCGTCCCGATTTTCATGAACGTCGAGAGGTAGTCGCGCGGCGCGAGCAGCATCCACACCGGCAGCACCGCGGCGACGAACCCGTACGCGATGAGCCAGAGCGCGAGCGCCGACGGGCTCAGCGTGAAGAACGGCGCCCAGCTCGACCCCTGCACCCAGCCGCCCGCCACGATGGCGAGGACCAGCAGCGCGACCCCGATCACGGTCGTCTCGACGACCCGGCCCGGCCGCAGCACCCGCAGGTAGAAGCCCATGAACAGGGCGATCGGGATGGTCATCGCGATCGAGAAGACGCCCCACGGCGAGCGCGCGAGCGCGTTGACCACGACCAGCGCCAGCACCGCGAGCAGGATGATCATGATGGCGAACACGGCGACGAGCGCGGCCACCCCGCCGACCGGGCCGATCTCCTCGCGGGCCATCTGGCCGAGGCTGCGGCCGTTGCGGCGCATGGAGAAGAACAGCACCACCATGTCCTGGACGGCCCCGGCGAAGATGACGCCCGCGATGATCCAGATGGTGCCGGGCAGGTAGCCCATCTGGGCGGCCAGCACCGGCCCGACCAGCGGCCCGGCGCCGGCGATGGCCGCGAAGTGGTGTCCGAACAGGATGCGCCGGTCCGTCGGCTGGTAGTCGATGCCGTTGTCGAGCCGCTCGGCCGGGGTGGCCCGGCGGTCGTCGGCCCGCAGCACCCTGCGCACGATGAAGCGGGCGTAGAAGCGGTAGGCGATGGCGTACGAGCCGAGCGCGGCGCACAGCAGCCAGACCGCGTTGACGTTCTCGCCCCGGGACAGGGCGAGCACCGCCCAGCCGGTGGCGCCCACGACGGCGACCGCCGTCCAGATGATGACCGAACGCAGCTTCACCGGTTACCTCCCATGGGAAGAGCCATACAGCGGACGCCCCAGGCAGCAGCGGAGGCCGGCGTCCGGCGGCAGATCGGTGGTGAAGCGCCGCCAGCGCCACAGCGGGCGGCAGTCGATCGCGACCGGGGCCCCGGCCAGGTGCACCCAGGCGGTGGGGTGCGCGTACACGACGCCGGGCAGCAGGCCGCGCGCCCGCTTCGGCAGGCGGGAGCGGCGCAGCGGCCGGACGGAGAACTCGCCGGCGTCCGCGCAGCAGAGGCCGGTGACGTGCCAGTCGAAGAACACCACTTCGTCGTCACGCAGAGCTTCACGAGCCGCGGGAGTGAGCGTGACAGCGGACATTTGTGGCTCCTGAACAACAGGTAGCGCAGAAATTACCGACGGCCTTACCCGGCGTGGTCGCGCTTGAAACCGTCACGAGCGCGGGTGAAACTTTCAGTGGCCTTATGCACTGTTTCTCCTGATCAGGCCCTTCCATTGCGCTTTACCCGCTGTCCGAGCGAGGGTTGAGCGCCTTTTTCCCTGACAATCCCGGCAGGAACCGTTCCGCGGGAGGTATCGATGCGCAAAGCACGTGCTCTGCTCGTCTCGGCTCTGCTGGTGGGGGGCGCGCTGACGACGTTCACCGCCGCCCCGGCGCACGCCGAGAGCCTGCGAGGCGTCTACTACGACTACTCCGAGTGCCAGCGGATAGGCCAGTACGGCTACAGCCAGGGCTGGTGGGGCTTCTGGCACTGCGAGTCCCAGTACAACTTCTACTTCCTGTACGCCTGACCCCGGAAATCCCTTTGCGGGCGCGAGCGCCGGCCTGGTAGATCTGGCCGGCGTGCTGACCGGACGACGCGTACGACTGAGAGCCCTCGAACCCGCCGACAGCGAGCAGCTGTGGCGCTGGTACCACGACCCCGAGGTGGGCCGGTGGATGGACGGCACCCCGCCCATCTCCCTCGCCCAGAACATCGAGAAGGGCCAGAACCGCCCACGCAACACCTTCGAGCAGATGGTCCTCGGCATCGAGGCGCTCGACGACGGCAAGCTCATCGGTTACGTCGCCCTCGGCGACACCGACTTCCGGCACGGCGAGGCCGAGCTGCAGAGCATCGCCATCGGCGACCGCGACCGCTGGGGCGGCGGCTACGCCACCGACGCCCTGCGGGTCGTCTGCCGCTACGCCTTCGAGGAGATGGGCCTGCACCGCATCACGTTGTGGGTGGTGGCCGACAACGCGGCGGCGGTGCAGGCGTACACGAAGGTCGGGTTCGTGGAGGAGGGCCGCAGGCGGGAGGCTTTCCGCACGCGGGGCAAGCGGCACGACTTCCTCATGATGGGGCTGCTCAGCTCCGAGCTCAGGTGAGCTCGTCGTCCCAGTCGGGCGGGGTGACCTCGCCCGACTCCCAGTCGGCGCGCAGGATGCCGTAGCCGATCGTGTCGTGGCGCGTCCCGTCGGGGGCGGGCCAGGCCCGCCGGTAGTGCGCCTCCTTGGCGTAGCCGTTGCGGCGGAAGGCCGCGCGCATGGCGCGGTTGTCCTGGCGGGTGTTGCCCTCGATCCGCTCGATTCCCGGGAACTCGGTGAACAGGTAGCGGGTCAGCCAGGCGACGGCCGCCGTGCCGAGGCCCTTGCCGCGCCAGGCGGCCCGTACGCGCAGGTCGAACATGGGCGTGTCGTCGTCGAGGTCCTGGAGCCTGACCAGCCCCACGCGCTCGCCGCCGGTCACGATCCAGAACGTGCGGTTGCCGTCGTCGTCGTAGCCGCCCTCGGCGGCCCGCCGCAGGACGGCCTCCCGCTCCTGGACGCCGGCGTGGTGGGGCCACTCCTCGCCGGTCAGGAAGTCGGCCAGGGCGGCGGCGTCGGCCGCCGCGAACCTCGTGAACTCGATGCGCATCCGCCCGACGATGGCCACCGGGCCGGGCCCCTGGCAACTGATTTTCACGGGCCCGCCGTGCGGCGGGCCCGTTGGTCGAGCTCAGCCGGTCACGGTGATGCGGTTCGTGGCCGGCGGGGTGATCGGGCTGTTCGCGCCGAGGTAGTCGACGAAGGCGTCGATGTCCAGCGGCCCGCTCCACAGGTCGGTGCCCTCGGTGAAGGCGGCGAAGGCGTCGCCGCCGCCGACCAGGAAGTTGTTCGCGGCGACCCGGATGGTCTGGGTGTCCGTCACCGGCACGCCGTCGATCTTCATGTCCGACACCTTGGAGCCCCAGGGGGCGCTGGTGCTGTAGGTGTAGGTGAAGTTCGCGGAGGGCTGGAGGATCTTGGTGAACGCCTGGTTGTTGGGTCCGCCGGTGAACTGCTGCTCCAGCACCGTCTTGAGCTGGGCGCCGGTCAGCGTCACGACCTGCATGAGGTTGTTGAACGGCTGCACGGTGAACGCCTCGCCGTAGGTCACGACGCCGTCGCCCTCGCCGGCCGGGGAGGAGGGGTAGTTGAGCGAGGTCCGCACGCCGCCCGGGTTCATGAGCGCGATCTGCGCGTTGCCGCCGGTCCGGGTGGCGGCGAGCTGGGCGTCGGCGATGACGTCGCCGAGTGGGGACTCACCGGAGGGGCCGGCGGTGTTGCTGAGCTCGGCCGTGATGGAGCCGATCGCCTTGTTCGCGACCGGGGCCACCCGGTCCTTCCACGTCTGGACGAAGGTGGAGATCTCCGGATCGGGGTCGACCGTCCGGGTCACGACGTGGTTGTCCGCGACGACCGAGGAGCGGTCGATGTCCAGGTTCTTCAGGTTGACCTTGAGGTCCACCTGCGTGATGACCCGCCCGAACGAGCCGCCCTGCGAGTAGAGCCGGTCGTTGCCCGCCGGATCCTTGATCTTGCAGAGGTACGCCTGGTGCGAGTGGCCGGTGAGCACGACGTCGATCTCCGGGTCCACCTGCGTGGCGATGCGCGCGCCCGCGCCCGCGACGGCCGAGCAGGCGTCCGGCGACTGCCCCGCGTTGACCTGGTCGCCCTCGTGCACCAGCACGACCTGCGCCCTGACGCCGACGAGCTTGAGGATCTTCGAGGCCACGTTCGCGGCCTTGACCTCGTCGATGAACTTGAGGTTCTTGATGCCTTCGGCGGTGACGATGTTCGGGGTGGTCTGGGTGACCAGGCCGATGAAGCCGATCGGCACGCCGTTGATCCACTTGACGCTGACCGGCGGCAGGGCGGGCACGCCCCAGTCGGCCATGAGCTTCTTCGCCTGCGCCTGCTGGGCGCCGAGCGCGGCGAGCGCGTCGGTGCGCTCGTTCGGGTTCTTGAACAGCACGTTCGCGCCCACGTAGTCGAACGAGGCGCCCTTCCACGTGCCGGCCGGCGAACAGCCGTCGACCGGGTGGCAGCCGCCCTTCATGATGCGGCGCAGCTCGGTGTAGCCCTCGTCGAACTCGTGGTTGCCGACCGCGGCCACCTTGAGCCCGAGCTTGCCCAGGAACTCGACGGACGGCTCGTCGTGGTAGGCCGCCGACAGCAGCGGCGAGGCGCCGATGAGGTCGCCCTGGGCCACGGCGATCGTGTTCTTGTCGGTCAGCGCCTTCATGTGCGTGGCGATGTACGCCGCGCCGCCGGCGTCGACGGTCTTGCCGTTCTCGTCCACCATGCGGCCCGAGGAGCCGGTCGGGGGTTCGAGGTTGCCGTGGAAGTCGTTGAGCGCGAGCAGCCGCACGGGGACCGTGAGCGGCGCCTTCGCCTTGCCCGGGCTCGCCGCGCCCGCGGGGGCGGCGGCCAGCGCGACCGCGCCCGAGGCGACGGCTCCGGCGAGGACCAGCCGGAGGAATGAACGAGACGTCATGGCCATCCACGTTAGAGCCGGAATCCAAGCGGCCAATGTCGCAAAGGTAACGATTTGCCCGGCTGCCGCATGGCGTTATTTGCCAGTCGTACGCCTAGAGTTCTGGTGTGAGCGCGCACGTGGAAATCAGGCAACGACTGGACGACACCGAGATCGCCGAGGTGCTGGGGCTGGTGGAGGCCGCGACGCGAGCCGACGGCGTCCGCCCGCTCAACGAGCACGTGATGCTCCACCTCCGCTACGGCGGCGACGCGCGAGCCCGTTCGCTCCTGCTCTTCCAGGACGATGTTCTGGCAGGTTACGCCCACGTCGATCCGACCGACGAGGTCGAGGGGCCGAGCGCCGAGCTGGTCATCCACCCCGAGCGCCGGCGTGCCGGCAACGGCGCCCGCCTGCTGCGGGCCGTGCTCGACCTGGCCGGCGGCCGGCTGCGCCTCTGGGCCCACGGCGACCACGCCGCCGCCGGGGCGCTCGCGGCCTCGTTCGGGCTGGAGCGGGTCCGGTCGCTCTGGCAGATGCGCCGCTCGCTGTTCGCGCCGCTGGCGGCGTACACGCTGCCGGAGGGGGTGCGGATGCGGACGTTCGTGCCCGGCCAGGACGAGGAGTCCTGGCTCAAGGTCAACGCCGCCGCCTTCGCCCATCACCCCGAGCAGGGTGCGTGGACCCTGGACGACCTCCTGCGGCGCGAGCGGGAGCCCTGGTTCGACCCGGAGGGCTTCTTCCTCGCCGTCCGCGGCGACCGGCTGGTGGGCTTCCACTGGACGAAGATCCACGGCTCCACCGAGTCCACCGAGCACGGCCACGAGCCGCTGGGCGAGGTCTACGTCGTCGGCGTCGACCCCTCCCAGCAGGGCACCGGCCTGGGCAAGGCCCTCACCCTGGCCGGCCTCGACCACCTGCGGGCGCGCGGCCTCGCCCAGGCCATGCTCTACGTGGACGAGGCCAACACGGCCGCGATCCGGCTGTACGAGGGGCTGGGGTTCGCCCGCTGGGACGTGGACGTGATGTACGCGATCGCGTGATCCCGCTTACTCGATGATCGCGTGGAGGATGAAGTAGGACACGGCGGCCACCGCGGCCGCGGCCGGGATGGTCAGGATCCAGGCGGTCACGATGTTGCCGGCCACGCCCCACCGCACGGCGCTGAGCCGCTTGGTCGCGCCGACACCCATGATCGCCGAGGTGATCGTGTGCGTGGTGGAGATGGGCGCCCCGAACCCGATGGCGGCCACGTACAGCACCGTCGCCGCCGCCGACTCCGCGGCGAAGCCCTGGGGCGGGTCGAGCGCGATGATGCGCCGGCCCAGGGTGCGCATGATCCGCCAGCCGCCCGCGTACGTGCCGAGCGAGATCGCGCCCGCGGCGGCCAGGATGACCCACTGCGGGATGTCGTCGCCGGGAGAGGCGAACCCGCCGACGACGAGGGCCAGGAAGATCACACCCATGGTCTTCTGCGCGTCCTGGAGGCCGTGCCCGAGCGCCATGGCGGCGGCCGAGACGGTCTGGGCGTAGCGGAAGCCGCGGTTGGTCTTGCCCGGCTGGGCGTGCCGGAAGATCCAGTAGATGGCGATCATGATGCCCGCCGCCAGCGTGAAGCCGACCAGCGGCGACAGCACCATGGGGATGACGACCTTCTCGACCACGCCGTCCCAGTGCACGACGCTGGCCGAGGCGAGCGCCGCGCCGACGAGACCGCCGATCAGCGCGTGGCTGGAGGAGGACGGGAGACCGAAGTACCAGGTGATGAGGTTCCAGGCGATCGCGCCGATGAGCGCCGAGGCGACGATCACCAGACCATGTGAGCCGTCCGGTGCGTCGATGATGCCTTTGCCGACCGTCTGGGCGACTTGGGTGCCCAGGTGGGCGCCGATGAAGTTCATGGCCGCCGCCATGAACAGGGCGGCCCTGGGGGTCAGGGCCCGGGTCGAGACGGAGGTCGCGATGGCGTTCGCCGCGTCGTGGAACCCGTTGGTGTAGTCGAAGATCAGAGCGACGACGACCACGCCGATGACGAGGGCGAGCGTGAGGTCCACTGGGCGGGCCTAGCTTTCCTTGACCGCGATCGACTCGACGGTGTTGGCCACGTGCTCGAAGGCGTCGGCGGCCTCCTCGAGGGCGTCGACGACCTCCTTCATCTTCATGACGGTGAGGGCGTCGTACTCGCCGCTGAACAGCTTGGCCAGCAACCGGCGGTAGACCTGGTCACCCTGGTTCTCCAGGCGGTTGACCTCGATCCAGTACTCGTTGAGGTTCTTCATCGAGCGCAGGCGCGGCATGGCCTCCGCGGTCAGCTCGGCCGCCCGCTCCAGCACCTCGACCTGGCGCACGACGTCCTTGGGGAGGTGGTCGAGCTGGTACAGGACGATGAGGTCGGAGGCGGCCTCCATCGCGTCCATGACGTCGTCGAGGTTGGAGGCGAGACGGTAGATGTCCTCGCGGTCGAACGGAGTGATGAAGCTCTCGTTGAGCCGGTTCATGATCGCGTGGGTGCGTTCGTCACCGGCGTGCTCGCAGGCGCGCATCTTCTCGGCCAGGGCTTCCCTGTCCGAGCCGTCGCTGATGATCTCGACCAGCAGGCGCGATGCCGTGACCAGGTTGTTCGCCGAGTCGGCGAACAGGTCGTAGTAGCTGTCCTCACGTGGCGTGAGACGCAGGCGCACGTCGTTCTCCAGATGTGCGGGGATGGTCCGTGGAAGAGGGTATGGCCTACCAGGCGAAATGCGAACTTCATGTCCCCTTCGCCTACTGGCTACCCGTCGTAGGTAGTGCGACACCGAGAAAGCCGCTAGTTTTCGGGCCTTTTTGCAGCTCCAGCCGGGTTCGGCGAGCCTGCGCCCGCCCCTCTGATCAGGCGGGACGCCCGCCCGTTCACCCGACTGTTCCCCGATCGTTCACCTGATGTTCATCTGATTCAGATCTTCGTACGGTGGAAGTTCCGATAGGAGCGCGACGGGGTCGGGCCGCGCTGGCCCTGGTAGCGGGAGCCGTACTTGGCGGAGCCGTACGGGTGCTCCGCCGGCGAGCTCAACCGGAACACGCACAGCTGCCCGATCTTCATCCCCGGCCACAACTTGATCGGCAACGTCGCCACGTTCGACAGCTCCAGCGTCACGTGCCCGCTGAACCCCGGATCGATGAACCCCGCCGTCGAATGCGTCAGCAGCCCGAGCCGCCCGAGCGAGCTCTTCCCCTCCAGCCGGGACGCCAGATCGTCGGGCAGCGTGATGACCTCGTACGTCGAAGCCAGCACGAACTCCCCCGGATGCAGGATGAACGGCTCCTCGCCGTCCGGCTCCACCATACGCGTCAGATCCGGCTGCTCCACGGACGGATCGATGTGCGGGTAACGATGGTTCTCGAACACCCGGAAGAACCGGTCGAGCCGCACGTCGATGCTGGACGGCTGGATCATCTCCTGGTCGAAGGGCTCCAGCACCAGCCGGCCGGAGTCGATCTCGGCGAGGATGTCACGATCAGATAGCAGCACGCAGAGCAACTTACCGGTCGAGGTCGAAGTTCGGCGCTCGGGAGTGCTGTTGCGGGCCAAAGTTCCGCTACAGTGGGGGACGCGAGTTTCCCGAAGGCTGCGGGCTGTGAGGTTGTCGGCTGCGGGCTTCGGGGGGTGCGCGCGGGTGTAGTTCAATGGCAGAACATCAGCTTCCCAAGCTGACAGCGCGGGTTCGATTCCCGTCACCCGCTCCAACTGCATCGCCTTCCGCTTTGGGGCGCTTTGCGCATATCGGGCTCCAGACAGCGCCTCCCAGGGGGCTCCGCCCCCTTCGACCCCCGGACGCTCGCTCCGCTCGCCATCTCGCACGTTGCCCCGGGCAGGCGACGGCCTAACCCGAATAAAGAATCGTCTAGCCTGCGCGGGTCACCGCTAACGGTGGCCGTGCCCAGCCAACTCGCCGACCGTCGGCGGCCCCGCCGCCAGCCGCGGAACCGACATCGTCCTTCCGCCGAGACGCCTTACTTCTCGACTCCGTTCGAATCGTTCTGCCGTCTCAGAGCACGGATATAGCCCCAGCGCCAGATGAACATCGCTCCGATCAGCCAGAAGAAGGCGAGCACGAGAGAGCGCGCTGAAAGGTATGCCGTCGTGATCCTTTCGGCCCCTTCAGTGATGTAGTCGACGACCAGCTCCACCAAGAAGAAGAGCACGATACCGGCAGTCCATTTGAGCAGGACACTGCGTGACTCTCTGCTCCAGGCCTTCGGACGAGACGCCATACCCTTCGCCCCTTCGCCGTGGCCAAGTCGAGCATTCGATCTGTGCGGCTTCAACCTAACGCCTCCGGCGAGGACTCCAGCTCCGGGATGATCAGAGGGCGTGGCGCGCGTGCCGCGACGAATCACAGCCATCGCCAGATCGCCGTACGCTTCCCCCATGAATCCCCGGACGATGGAATGGGCAGCCATTGCCGGACCGCAGTGGTACCAGCCTGAGACTGTCTCGGAGGCATTCACAAGCCTGATCAAAACCGCCCGCGGCGGCGAAGATCCGGGACATGCCGTTCGATCAGCGGTAGGCAACGATCACGCTGGGACGCTCTATCCAGCCGCCGTCATAGGCACCGACGTGTTGCTGGACATCATCGTCAGATACCCCGGACCACCGAGGAAGGTCGCCTTGGCCGTCCTGCTCGACTGGTGGGGATGCTTTCAACTCCCTCCACCAGCACCAAAACGCGACGGCCTGGCACCCCTTTAGTCGCCGACCGCCGCGCCCGCTTACTGGGCCTCGCCGTTGAGAAGGGCGATCCAGACCTCGTGCGTCTCCTCGCACCGCCAGCGATACGTCTCGTGGATCGCCTGCACCGCCCCGTCGAGACGGGTGATCCGGCGGATGTACGTAAGGCCGGCCTCGCGGCACAGCTCGTAAAACGTGTCCTCGCAACCACAGGTGTACTCGACCACGCGCGGAGGATCTTGCTCGCGAGCAACCTCACGCCAGACCAAGCGCATCTGGTTCGGACGAGGCGGACCGACGTGAGGCGCAAAACAGCCGACATAGATCTTCACAGCGACGCACCCGCCCGCCCGGTTCCGCTGCACCGCCGGCAGTCATCACGGTGCCGGTCGTCCGCAGCGACATCGTCTGAGCTGTTCCCGGCCACCACCACGGTCCGGCGGAGGCTGATGTATTTCCAGCCCCGGCCTGAGCAGGAGTTACACGACGCAGTCATGGAACGAGAATTGCCCGAGCAACTGTCACGTCTCGATCGCTCCCGAGCACCGCCTGTGATCGACCCGTCTCTGTTCGTCTCCTCTTTGTCTCGTCCGAGACCGTCTCTGTCGCTAACCTGGGCCTATATGGCACCCCAGCCCGAGGCGCGGATCATGACTGACCAGCCGATCCTGTTGAAGACCCTCCTGACGCAACGCCATTGGCAGACGTACAGCACGTTCTGCAAGGAGTACGACAAGGCGGCCAAGAAGGTGGACCCGTCGTTGCAGGGTGGCTGGCCGAGCCGGGCGCAGCTCCACCGATGGCTGAACGGGGAACTCAAGGGCTTGCCGTACTCGGGCCACTGCCGCGTCCTGGAGGCGATGTTCCCAGGCAGGTCAGCACATGAGCTGTTCTCCGCGACCGCGGTTGAGATCCCCGCACAGAGATCAGCCCCGGAGCCAGGCAGAAGCGCCGGCCCCGATACCGCAGCCTGCCCAATGCCGCAGATGGCTGACGTGACCGCGGTCTTCAGCAGCCGCTCAGCCTTCTCCTCCGCCTACCCTGCCTCGTCACTGTTCGACGACGCGAAGGAGATCAACGCGGCAGGCCTGTCGCTCAACATCCTCTGCCAGAGCTACCCCGATCATCAGCTCAAGCGTCTGCTCGACACCGGCACGCGCATCCGCTGTCTCTTCCTCGACCCGAAGGGCCAGGCGATCCGCGCCCGCGAAGCAGAAGAGGGCTACACCGACAGCGCCCTGACGACCCTCACAGCGCTCAACATCAGCATGCTGACCAGGCTGCGCGATCGGCTCGACACCACGTCGGCCCAGCGCCTCGAACTCCACGTATACGACGAGACGATCCGCTTCAACCTGCTCTTCGTGGACCGGGCGCTGTGCGTGGTCCAGCCGTACCTGCCGCAGGCACGCGGCGTCGATTCACCGACCTTCGTGATCAAAGACAACACCGCCGCAGAGGGGCTGTTCCCCGTCTTCGACCAGGTGTTCAGGGATATGTGGGAGCGGAGTAAACCCGTATGACCATCGACGCCCGAACTCTTCTCCCCATCGCTGACCGCGCCGTGTCGATCGCCAGCGAGATTATCCGTACCAAGGCTCCGGGCATCATCACAGCCAAGGGGGACCGGGACATGGCGACGGAGGTGGATTATGCCGTCGAGCATGCCGTGCGGGAGTTCCTATCTCGTGAGACTCCTGAAATCGGCTTTCTGGGTGAGGAGGAAGGCGGCAGTCACCCAGGCAACGGCCTAATGTGGGCGCTGGACCCTGTGGACGGGACGGCCAACTTCCTGCACGGCATCCCGCTCTGCGGCGTCTCCTTGGGCCTGATCGACAAGGACACACCCACACTCGGTGTGATCGACCTGCCCTTCCTCAACCTCCGCTACTTGGCAGCCGAAGGGGCCGGCGCTTTCGCCAACGGATCCGAAATCCGCGTGAGCGATATCCGCGAATTGGAAACCGCGATCGTGGCGGTCGGCGACTACGCCGTGGGAGAGAACGCCGACGAGCGCAACCAGCCCCGGCTCGCTCTGACCAAAGAACTCGCCGCTCGTGTCCAGCGCATCCGAATGTTCGGCTCAGCCGCGATCGATCTCGCCTGGGTGGCAGAGGGCAGGATCGACGCCAACATCATGCTCAGCAACAACCCCTGGGACACCGCAGCGGGGGTCATCCTCGCCCGAGAGGCCGGAGCGACAGTGATCGATCTCGACGGAAGCCCGCACAGCATGACCTCCCACGCGACCATTGCAGCGAGCCCAAAGCTCGTGGCCGACCTCGTGGAACTCATCGCGGAGACTCGCGAGTCCGTGGTGTTCAGCCGGAACATTGCCGAATAGCTCTTGTAGGTATCAAGGGCGGCGCTTCGCGCCGCCACGCGGCCCGCTCGCGGCCACACGCTGCGCGTGCGGCCTGGGGGCCGTTCTCGCGCGCGCCCGCGCTCGGGCCGCGTCAGGCGCGTGAGACCCTGAGCCTGTGTTCACAGCACCATCCCGCGCGCAGGTCGAAGCGCAGCTCCACGGCATCCTCAACGGCTCCATTACCCGTGACCAAGCCGACCGATGGGCTGCCCAATGGGTCTGTGCGGACGACCCGGCCGTGGACGACGACCTCGTGTGGTGGGCGCTGCTACTCCTCCACGGCATCGACCTGCGTCCCGGCCCTGATGACGATTACCTGCACAGCGACGAGCAGATAGCCGAATGGCTAGCAGAGCTTCGGATTCGCAGCAGAAGCACGGCCTCCGGCGGGGGCACTCCGGCTCCGGGGTGATCACGGTGCGTCGGTGCAGGCCCAAAGGTGGCTGAGGTGGAAGCCTGATCATCCCGCCCACCATCGACCCGGGACAAGCCGAGCAGGCCAGGGCCACGGGTACCAGATCGTTCGTCCGGTAGGGCGCTCCATCTGGTACCCGTGGCCCTGGCCTGCTTCCCCTTCGGGCGGGTCGACGGCAGACGGGATGCTCAGGCAGGAGGCGCGAGGCTGCGCCTGCTCGTGCAGGATGAGCGCATGGAGTCCACGGAGATCGTCATTGGCAGGAGCAAGCAGGTCGATCATGTAGCGATTCAAGTAGTAGGTCGCATGCACCCCGGCACCACTGATTTCTGGGACGGAAACTGGCTCACCTCTCCCGTCCTCGTGCGCGTCGGAGGCTTCATCGCCAAGATCGACGCCGGTCTCCGGGTCGAGGAACTACGTGACTTCCGAGTGGATCTACAACGCATCTACGCAGAGGTTCAGGGGCGCGCCGCACTGTCCTCTATGGAGCACTGGGTGGAGCTCATCGTGGAGTGCCATCCACGAGGTTCCCTCTCCGTCGCGGGGACGATAGCGGACCATCCTTCGATGCGTAACACTCTCCAGTTCGAGCTAGAAGGCTTGGATCAGACGGACATCCCGGCGATCGTTGACGCCCTGGTTGCCACGGAGGAGCGATTCCCACTCCTGGGCCGGTAATGACCTTCGAAAGTGACCGGCGCCCCACATTCGCGGACTGATCGTCGTGCCATTAGCGTGCCATTAAGAGGGGTGACGAGGAGTCAACCACGGTCACTCATGACTGGCCCGACAGCGGCGCTGACCGGGGAATGCGAACTAAGGCAGCCATGATCCCTGCAATTCCCAAGCTGACAGCGCGGGTTCGATTCCCGTCACCCGCTCTCACTATGAAGGCCCAGATGGGGACGTTGATCCCGACCCGGGCCTCAGTTGTTTCCTGCCTGGTTCGATCTTCGCGGGCCATTGACGGGCCATTAGCTCCTGATCAGCCTGCCGGGACCAGTACGCCCGCAGTGCCCTCGTCGTCGTATCGTCGCGACCTCCGAGTTGCCGATCAATGGCGTTGGTGATCGCCTCGTCGGCTCCTCTGGCCGCGTGCTGGTAGATCATGGCCGCCCGTACGTCGTCGTGCCCCATGCGCGCCATGAGGTCCTTGAGACCCGCGCCGAGCATGTTCCCGGTGTGGCGCAGGTCGTGGAAGTGGAGCCCCGGCAGGCCCATCTCCGTGACGACGTCCACCCACCGGGCGCGGGTGGAGGACGGGGACGATGCTCTGCGGAATGCCGACCGTCCGGCGTCCGGCCTTGGACTTGGGAGGCCCCAGCACCAGCCCGCCCGTGGAGCGCTCAACGAAGGCGACCGGACGCGGACGTACGCGCCTTGAGATCGACATCCATCCGGCGTAGTGCGCTGACCTCCCCCCAACGCAGGCTCGCGAACGTGGCCAGCAGCACCATCGCGCGGAACCGCCGGTCCTGGATGGAGTCTGCCCTTCCCTCCATGGCCATCCTCCACAGTGCGCGCTCAGCGGCAGCACGCGTGTGGAAGGTTTCCGGATGGGCTCGCGAGCCACCAGGGTTGCAGTTCGGGTTGCAATACGATGCCGTTCACAGCTGTTCAGTGTGGACTTCACAGGCCCTCTGACCTGCATTGAACGATCTGGAACGGCCTGAACTGGATCTTTTGATCCGCATATTGGAGATCCGCTGACTTCCAAGACACCTTCGCCGCGCCAGTGCCCCGACGCGCCGCCATACGGCTCACCAAGCAGGTACGAGGGCGGGCTTGCCAGCGGATCACCACGAGTATCGGCGGCTCACGCGGGCACTGGCAAGTGCGTGCCCATCGCATGCCCGTTCGGAGAGCGATCAGCGGGGAGTCACAGGGACTCGCGGTCACTCGACGGACGGATGCCCAGGTCAGCATTTCGCCTGGTCGGAGGGCATGATCTTGAAAGAGTTCCCAAGCTAATAAAGCAGGTCGCTCTATTCCATGCCAGTTTTCCGGATCATTCAGGGTTCAGCCAACATTGAAAGGATGAACTCGTTGATTTGAGCACGGCAGGATAACATGGCGGCTCAGGCCAGATCTGCAGAAAGTAATGATCACCTGGGTCGACCCGGTTTTCTTCGTCCATTCCTCTGATGTGGTATCGCAAACGATATGATCCGGGACCGGCGGGCAGCGGAGGAAGAGAATGCGTCCTCCCTCCTCCCCACTCCTGCAGCGAAAGCCGGCCCGATGGGGACTCGTAGCTGATCTCGACGATGTCTTCGTAGCCATCGAGGTCGGCACCCGGATCCCGATCGGCGACAGCCACCGTGAACTCCACAAGTCCCCACTGAGGGCCCACGATCAAGATGGCCTTGCCTGTCTCCACTCGGATGATTCCCGCAGGGTGGCCCGGCACGTCGTCGAACTGGCCGGCCGTATCACACCCCTCGTCCACGAGATAAGCCTGGCTGTAATCCACCTCCACCTCCAGCTGCTTGATCTGCACGACAGGAGTTTCGTCTCTGGTCATGGACGGGGAGCATAAATTCCGCCACCGACAAGATCAGCGGCAGCGCAACCAGACTGCCGTCAAGGAATGGACGACGAGCGAGTTTCCCGTGCCAGATGCGTGCCAGAACAGGCGGGGACCCACGGTCATTCACGGGGACTCGACCCACCCTGACCTGCACTCCTGTTTTCCCAGCTCAGGGCAGCAAGGTCAGTAGATGATTCTCAAGCTGACAGCGCGGATTCGATTCCCGTCACCCGCTCCCAGCATGCGGAGGCCTTGCCTGCGCCGCGCCCCTGCCCACGACGCTCACGATCAAAGCCGCATGAGCCCGGCAGCAGTTGGCCGGAACCCACATCGCGCATAGAACTCTTCGAGATGCGGCTCATAGTCGACGTGCAACCAACTGGCACCACGTGAGCGTGCCTCCTGAGCGGCACGCTGCACCAAGCGCACGCCCACCCCCTGTCGACGAACTCGGGGGTGCACGGTGGTATCGAGAATGAAGGCATGAATACCACCATCTGTGGCCACGTTGACGAAGCCCACCAGCGCACCCTCACGGTATGCGGCCACCCAGCAGAGACTGCGGGCCAGCATCCCCGAGAACGAAGCAGGACGATAATCAGGCCACGACGCCCCGAACAACTCGTTCAGCTCCACGTCCCCGAGCGCGGGGCCCACCTCCAACCTGATCTGGTTCTCTGAAGCCTGTTCGCTCATCACCATGCCGAGCAGGGTGCCATAGATGCCTCCGGCGGGGGCACTCCGGCTCCGGAATGATCGCCATGCGGTGCGCCGGGCCGTAGAGGGCTGACGTGGAAGCCTGATCATCCCGCCCACCATCGACCCGGGACAAGCCGAGCGGGCCAGGGCCATGGGGCCAAGGTCGTTCCTCCAGTTGGGGGCTCCCCCCCTTTTCCCCATGGCCCTGGCCCGCTTCCCCTCCGGGCGGGTCGACGGCAGACGGGATGATCAGGCGGGCAGGGTGCGCGCGTGGCCGAAACACCAGGTCGCAGGCTGCTCGTCGGGCCATTAGCGGGCCATTGAACAGGGTGACGAGGGGTCGACCACGGTCCCTCACGACCAAACCGGCAATCGCTGCGACCAGGAACGCCCTGCTACGCGTACCGTGATCGGTGCAGTTCCAAGCTGACAGCGCGGGTTCGATTCGCGTCACTCGCTCCAAACGAGAAGGTCAGCTCAGGATCGCAGGTCCAGACCTGAGCCTTTTGCTCCAATCGACTCAGTCCAGATTCTGTCCGGGCGCGAGAGTACGATCAGCCAACTCTGCCGTGCTCACACTCCCATCAGGCTCAACGCTGATGGGAGTGGCTCGGCCATCGCTATGGACGAGCCAAGCAAGCACCGGCTCAGTCACTCTTGTGCCGTCGTGTCCCTCGTTCCAGTGAGTACGCCACCCATCCCCTGAGATGACACTCACAACGCGCTGCCCCCGTTCCAGATGAGAGAAGTCCGGCCAGTCGGTGACTGGACGCAGCGCACCTCTTTGAGGATCCACTACAAGTGCGACCCCGGTAGTCGAATCCCATGCCTCTACCGGTCGCATGCGTCCAGTCTCAGTCTCCGTCCCGGTGAAGATCGCAGTCCAGCCCGTCTCACTGAAGTACCGCATAGATCAATATTTGCACTACTGCTCCCTCAGCGGCCAAGAAAACGTCGCTGCGGATTTCTGACCAGTAGGTCGGGCAACCCGTGCCCGTTGCGTGCCCGTTCGGATGGCGACCATGGGGAAGTCACGGGGATCCACGGCCACTCGACCGGCATACGGCCAGGTCAGCGTTTCCCCTGGTCGGAGGCTATGATCGAGAAAGAGTTCCCGAGCTGACAGCGCGGGTTCGATTCCCGTCACCCGCTCTCATAGAGAAAGCCCAGGCAGACCGAGGGAGTGTCAACTTAACGGCTGATCTTGGTTGTTGAAGTGTTCAGAGGTTGGCAGGGGTGAGGCGGCCTTCGAAAGCGATCTGGAAGGCGTTCAACGGTGCCTTCCAGCGCATGGTCCATCTCTTGCGGCCCTGCCCGGTGGGATCGAGGCTCATCAAAGCCATGAACACGCACTTCAGGGCGGCGGTCTCGTTCGGGAAGT
>NZ_JBGLOU010000015.1:0-261806 GCF_041402765.1 Nonomuraea sp. AD125B
CCGCCTGCACTCAGCCATCGGACACCTCCCGCCCGACGAGTTCGAGGCCATCTACTACGCCCAGCACCACCCCAACGAAGCCCTAGCAATCAACCGCTGAGGTCTCCATCGAACCCGGGGCGATTCAATGCGCGAGGAGCTTCATCATCTGGTGGACCGGCTGCCTGAGGAGAAGGTCGCGCCTCTGCTTCGCCTGGTCCGGGATCAACTCGATGAGCCGCAAACTGTTCGCGACTTGCCGTTCATCGGCATGCTGGATGCGGAGCCCGATTTTGCGGAACGTGCCGAGGAGATCTTGCGGTCGGAGGACAATCACTCTTTGTGATCGTTCTTGACTCAGGGCCGCTGGTCGCGGCGCTCAACGGCCAAGACAAGCACCACGATGCGTGCGCACGGCTTCTGAGGACTTACCCTGGCTCGCTGCTCGTCCCCTCCACAGTTGTCACGGAGGTGTGCCAGTTGGTCGAGAGGCGACAGGGCAGCAAAGCGGAGGCGGCCTCCTTGCGGACCTTCGGGTCAGGTCTGACACTGGTCGATCTCACCGAGCAGGATGTGGACCGGATGAGCGACTTGGTTGAGCTGTACGCGAGTCTTCCTCTGGGCGCGGTCGACGCATCCGTGATCGCGGTTGCTGAACGGCTCAACGTTTCGGAGGTCGCAACGCTTGATCGCCGTCACTTCACAGTAGTCCGTCCGAGCCACACCAGCGCGCTTCTCCTCCTGCCAGAGACCTTGTGAATTGCGACCTGAAGTTGAGTGCTACCACCAGCAGTATCTGTACAAAGTGCCTAATGGGTACTGCGGGATCGGCGGCACGGGCGTGGCCTGTCCGGTCGGCTTGACCTCCGGCGAGGCATGAACCGATGCTCCGCCAAGACCGCTGCGGTTCTGAACAGAAACCTGTACAGTTGATGCATGACTGTTCTGCGCGACGCCACTGAACTGAGCGTCACAGAGGCGGCCCAGCGAGGCGTTGCCCGCCTGGTGGCTGATGCAGAGCAGGGGACCGATCTGGTGGTCACCCGTCGGCATCAGCCAGTGGCGGCGGTGGTGAGCATTCGCCGGCTCAATGAGTTGGAGGAGGCGGCGGCTGATCTTCGTGATCTGGCGCTGGTGCTCGCTCGGTCGGTCACGGATACGGGAGAGCGGGTCTCGTTCGACGAGGTGCTTGCCGCTTTCAGGCATACTCGAGAGTCGCTGTCCGCCCTCCCGGACGATGAGTGAACCGTGTCGGACGTCGTCTTCACCGCGCCGGCAGTCGACGACCTCCGGCGCATTGGCCCAGACGCGGTACCCAAAGTGCTCAAGAAGATCCTCCTCCTGGTGGACAATCCTGAAGCTGGTTACCCACTCGGCGGGGAGCTGACCAGCTTCCGGAAACTGGTTGTCGGTCGCAACACCTGGCGTGTCGTCTATCGCGTCACTGAGGACAAGTCAGTGGAGATCTGCGAGGTGTGGGCTGTCGGTGAGCGTGCCGACGCGGAGGTGTACGCGGAGGCGACGGCGAGGGTCCGCGAGGTGGGTGCAGGCCGTCCCGAGATCATCCAGCTCGGTCAGGTGATCGAACGCCTTGGCAGGCTGGCCGATCACATGAGGGTGGAGAACGCACCTCCTAGAGAACCGGTTCCGGATTGGCTCGCGGACCGGTTGATCTTCACGGCCGGGATGGCGCGTGAGGCCGTTGCCGCTCTTGACCTTCAAGAGGCGGTCGACAGGTGGGCTGAGTACCGGTCCAAGGCTCATTAGGTCGTGCATCTATTGCCTGAAGCGAAGCGCCACCGCCAGCAGTACCTGTACAAAGTGCCCAATGGGTACTGCGGGATCGGGGGCACCAACGTCAAGCTGGGTGACCCGTCCACGGATGTCTGCCAGATGGAGTTTGCAACCCGCATCTGAACTCCGCTGAGACCGTTCGCGCGGCACGCGGACGCGGATGTCGATTCCGGCGCGCGGACGCTGGGACTTGCGTAAGCTGCAAGCTATGTTTCAGGTTATGAAACAGCCGCCATCCGTCTTGCTTCCGCTGCTGCGCTCTCCATTTCAGGGGGAGCTCCTGGCCTGGCTCTTTCTGCACCCAGGTGAGGAGTACCCCCTAATTGAGCTGGCGAAGAGGTTCGGCGTCTCGGCCCCTACGGTGACTCGCGAAGTCGATCGTCTCGCTGCTGCGGGTTTGCTCATCGAGCGCAGGATCGGCAACCTGCGGATGGTCCAGGCGGACACCGACGTGGTCGTGGCCCGCCCGCTGACCGAGTTGCTCGCCTTGACGTATGGCCCGGTGGCGGTGCTCGGTGAGCGGCTCTCCGAAATCGCTGCTGTTGAGGAGGCGTACATCTACGGCTCCTGGGCCGCGCGCTACTCGGGCGAGCCGGGAAGAGTACCGAAGGATGTGGACGTCCTGGTTGTCGGAGCCGCCGATGAGGACGATCTTTACGAGGCCGCCAGGGCCGCGGAGCGGCAACTCGGCAGAGAGGTGAACATACGTCGGCTCAGCCGCGACGACTGGGAGGCATCTGGCGGCGACCCCTTCCTGGAAACGGTCAGATCTCGGCCGCTTGTCCGACTCAAGATTGAGAAGAGGGAGAGCCGGTGAGATGGGAGCAGGGGCGCGCTGCCCTTGAAGGCATGCTCGGCCGTGGTGAGATCGAAAAAGTGGCGGCGAGCCGCGCACAGGCGGAGGAACTGCTGACTCAGGCCCGCAAACACATGGCGACGGCTCGCCTTGCAATGGAATCGGATCCGATCGGCGCCTACCAACTGCTCTACGACGCGGCTCGCAAGGCTCTGTGCGCCGTACTGGAGAACCAAGGTCTTCGGGCCAGTAGCCGAGGCGGGCACATCGCCGTGTATGAGGCGGTCAGTGCACAGCTTGATCCACCGCTGGGGCAGAGTCTGCGGTCTTTCGACCGGATGCGGCGGCGACGGAACGAAGCAGAGTACCCGCGCCTGGGCTCCCCCCGTTTCAGTGCCGATGACGTCAGAGCCGACTTGGCCAAGGTCGAGGTGATCGTGGAGATCTCGACGAAGGTGATCGATCAGATGCAGCCTTTCTGACGGCGGTTTCTCGCTACACCAGCAAAGCGCTGCCATCGGCCACGGTTCTGAGGCAGGAACGGGTACTGCGGGATCGGGGGCACCGACGGCAAACTAGGTGACCCATTCGAGTGGGGCGCCTGCCAGACGGGCCTGATCCCGGCCGAGGAGTAGCTCCGCACCTCTCGCTGTACGGCTCCTCCCCAGCCATGGGAACGAGCCGTCCCGCTGCCCGGACTTCATTCGGTTCCTACAGTCCGGCGGCGGATCAGCCGGTGGTCCAGATGCCTGCCGTCGGACAGTTCCACATCCGCCGGTTGCGTCCACGGGAGTAGTGTACGAGTTTGGCCTGGTCACAGGCGTGGCGTCGTGAAATGAAGACGGCCATCGAGTGATCCTTCGAGTAGCAAGTTCAAGATCGAAGGAGAACCAGACGATGGCCGTCGACAACAGTGTGACGCCCGCCCAGTGGCTGGCGCGGCAGATCGAGACCGACGACCCGGATCTGTTGCGATCCATGGTGAAGACCATGGCTGAAGCGTTGATGTCGGCCGAGGCCGACGGCCTGTGCGGGGCCTCTTACGGACAGCGCAGCAGCGAGCGGACCAACTCCCGCAACGGCTACCGGGCGCGCGAGTGGGACACCCGCGCCGGCACCATCGAGCTGGCCATCCCAAAGCTCCGGTCCGGCTCGTACTACCCTGACTGGCTGCTGGAACGCCGGCGGCGAGCCGAGCAGGCGCTGATCAGCGTCGTCGCCACCAGCTACCTCCTCGGGGTCTCCACGCGCAGAGTCGACAAGCTCATCGAGCAGCTCGGCATCAAACACATCTCTAAAAGCCAAGTCAGCCAGATGGCCGGCCCGTATACGTTCGTCTGGCTGGACGCGCTGACGCAGAAGGTGCGCGAGGGCGGGCGCACCATCAACGTCCACGCCCTGGTCGCCACCGGCGTGAACGCCAACGGTCAGCGCGAGGTGCTCGGCTTGGAGGTCACCTCCGCTGAGGACGGCGCCGGCTGGCTCGCTTTCCTGCGCAGCCTCGTCGCACGCGGCTTGTCCGGCGTCCAGTTGGTCATCTCGGACGCCCACCGCGGCCTGGTCGAGGCGATCGGCGCCAGCCTGCCCGGCGCGGCCTGGCAGCGCTGCCGCACGCACTACCTGCGCAACCTGCTCACCTGCGTCCCGAAGTCAGCGCAGCCGTGGGTGGCCACGTTGGTGCGCACCATCTTCGATCAGCCCACCTCCGAGCAGGTCCGTGCCCAGCACGCCTGGGTCATCGACGCTCTGGAGGCCAAGTATCCAGCCGCGTGCGAGCATCTGGACGCCGCCCGGGAGGACCTGCTGGCCTTCGCTGCCTTCCCCCGTGAGACCTGGCGGCAGATCTGGTCGAATAATCCGCAGGAGCGGCTGAACAAAGAGATCCGCCGTCGCACCGACGTGGTCGGCATCTTCCCCGACCGGGCCGCGATCATCCGCCTGGTCGGTGCGGTGCTGGCCGAGCAGACCGATGAATGGACCGAAGCCCGCCGCTACATGGGCCTGGACGTCCTCGCCAAAGCCCGGGTCCGACTCATCACCAGCGACACACCGACCGCCAACCCGATTCCGCAGACACTTACCGCTTAACCTGCAGAAACAGGATCACTCGAAGATCGATTCATACACCACGTTCGTGGACGTGACCCATCCGCCACCCGGATGTCGAGCCACGGGCCGGTGCAGAGGCGTAGACCTCTGTACGGCGAGCCACTCGGCGAAGGCGGCGCGTCCCGCCGCCGCGAAACGGTCAGGCATCCTGCAGCAAGATCCAAGCCGTTTGCAATCGTGGCCCGGAATCCTACTGCCGTGAATCACACCGGGCCGTCGCGGAGAAGCGTGATGCGCCGGGACATGAGAGCACCAGTGCGGTCCATGCCGGGGAATCGCAAGGACCACAAGGCGTCCGGCAAGCTGCCGCGATCCCATCGCTCCTTCTGATGGCTTCCGGTGACGCTGTCACCGGCAGGTGATCGACCGGGTCGGGCTTCGGCGGTGCAGGCCCTCGGACGAGATGGGGAGGCAGTGGACATGAGCATCGTGCCATTGTTCGGGATCGTGTTCGGAGCGGTGTTCATCGGGACGAGCGTCCGTGTCATCACCGTCGGGCAGTGGCTGCGGCGGCACGGGACGCGGGTGCCGGGCGTCGTCGTGAGACTGCGCCGGTCCGGCGGCCACCGCGTGTACTACCCCACACTGCGGTTCCGGACGTTGCAGGGCTTCGTGGTGGAGACCGAGTCGGACCTGGGCTTCAACCCGTCGCCGGTTCGCGTGGGCCAGCAAGTCATGGTGGTCTACGACCCTGGGCGACCCCAGCGTGTCCGTCTGGACGGGGCGGTCGGCAGTGGCGTGCTTCACAGCGTGCTGTTCCTGATCGTTGGAGCGGTCGTCCTGGTGGTCTCCCTTGTCTTCACGGCCAGTTCCTGGTTGTGAGGACGGCTACTGCGGCATCGGAGTGGTCAGTCGACCAGGCCGGCGCGGTAGGCGGCGATGGCCACTTGTACGCGGTTCGTGACGGCGAGCTTGACGAACAGGTGGGAGATGTGGCTCTTGACCGTGGCCTCGCTCATGTTCAGGCGGGCTGCGATCTCGGTGTTGGAGTGGCCGAGCCCGACCTCGACGAGCACCTCGCGCTCGCGTCCGGTCAGGGTCTCCAGCCGGGCGAGCGCGTCACGGCGGCGCCGGATGGGTTGGTCGGTGGTGAGCCGGTGGATCAGCCGCCGAGTGATCCGCGGAGACAGCATCGAGTCGCCGCCGTGCGCGAGACGGATGGCCTGGATCAGGTCGTGCGGCGAGGTGTCCTTGAGCAGGAACCCGCAGGCCCCCGCCTCCAGGGCGGTGAAGACGTGCTCGTCGCTGTCGAACGTGGAGAGGATGATCACCGCGGGTGTCCGTGCGAGCCGGCGGATGGCCCCGGTGGCGGCGAGGCCGTCGTACCGGGGCATCCTGACGTCCATCAGGACGACGTCGGGCCCCAGGCGGCGGACCGCGTCGACGGCCTGGTTGCCGTCCTCGGCCTCGCCCACGACCTCCACGTCGGGTGCGGACTCGATGATGAACCGCAGTCCCGCGCGGATCAGCGGCTCGTCGTCAACCAGCAGTGTCCTGATCATGTGATTCCCTCGGCGATGCGTCCGTGGCGTGCCACGGCAGCCGGCCCTCCAGACGCCAGCCTCCCGCATCGTCCGGCCCGCCGCGCACCGTTCCGCCGATCAGCCGGAAGCGCTCCGCCAGGCCCACCAGACCGACCCCGGCGCCGGTCTCCAGACTCGGCTGGAGCGATGGTCCGTTGGTGACCGCGATCGTGACGCCGTCTTCCCTGCTCCCGGTCGCCGTGACCGTGACCGGGGCCCCGTGGGCGTGCTTGTGCGCATTGGTCAGGCCCTCCTGGACGAGGCGATGCGCGGCTCTGGCCGTTTCCGATGGCCACGTGCCGATGTCGCCGTGCAGGGTGACGGTCCCGCCGGCCGATCGCCAGGAGTCCACCAGCCGCCGCAGGTCGGGGAAGCCGTCGTCGTCATCGTCGGGCCCGGCGCGCAGCACGCCAAGGATCTTGCGCAGCTCTTCGAGGGCCTCCTGCGCGCTGACCCTGATCAGCGCCGCCTCCCGCTCGATGCGCTCCGGCCCTGCGCTCGCGTTCACCTCGAGGCCGCCGGCATGCAGCGAGATGAGCGTGACCTTGTGCGCGAGCACGTCGTGCATCTCCCGGGCGATCCGGCCGCGCTCGGCGGACCTCGCCTGTTCGTTGCGCAGACGCTGTTCGGCCTCGGCGCGTTCGGCGCGCTCGCGCAGCGATCGGGTCAGCTCGCGGCGGGTGGTGGCGTACGCCCCTGCCGCCAGCGTGACCCCGGTCGCGGTCGCCGCCGAGATCAGCGCGTCCGGGCCCAACCGGCCGCCGTCCACCCACTGCTGGGCCAGGAACCCCGCCATGCCGATCGCCGCCAGCGCCGCGAAACGCCTGCCCGCGCCGGAGAACAGGCTGATCAGCAGCGGCCCCGGATTGCCCGACAGCACGTACGCGCCCGCCCCGGTGACGGCCACCGCCACCGGCCAGCGGCCCCGGAACCAGACCGCACCCGTGCCCGCCAGCCCGGCGACGGCGATGACGGGTCGCGGCAGCGGCGCCCACGGCGTCTTGACCGCCAGGACGGTGAGGAACAGGCAGAGCGCCACGGAGGCCGCGTTGATCGCGTGTGGCCCGAGCGCGGACATCCGCCGCAGCGCCGCGCGTAACGACAGCATCGGTCCAGCGTAGCCAGGGCGGCGGCGCACCACCTCATACCGGCGTCGGCGCTGGACGCCGGGCGTCTCCGACTTTCGTCGGAGACGCCCATGGCCGCGATGGCGATGCGGCCGCGCCCTCGCCGGCCGCATCGTGGATGGCCTCGACAAGGTCAGGAGCCGCCCGTGTATGTCTTCCGTTCGATGCTCGTCGCGGTGTGCGCGGCGCTGATGATCCTCGTGCCGCGTCCCGCCGCGGCAGCTGCCGAGATTCCGGACGAACGCGCTCTGGCCGCCTTCTTCGACGCCGCGGTGGCGGACGGGCTGGCGGCCGACCACGTGCCGGGCGCGGTCGTCTCTGTGGTGGGCGGCGGGAAGCTGCTCTTCAGCAAGGGGTACGGGCTGGCCGACGTCGAGAACCGCAGGCCCTTCGACCCGGCCACCTCCATGGTCCGGATCGCCTCGATCACCAAGCTTTTCACCTGGACCGCGGTGATGCAGCAGGTTCAGCAGGGCAAGCTGGACCTGAAGGCGGACCTGAACCGCTACCTCACCGCGTTCCGGATCCCTGTGACCTACCCCCGGCCGATCACGCTGCAGGACCTGATGGACCACACGGCCGGGTTCGAGGACCGCACGATCGGCGTGGGGTCGCGGAGCAAGGACGACGTGCCGCCCTTGGCGGACTATCTCGCCGACAACATGCCCGCGCGGGTGCGTCCGCCCGGCGAGGTGTCGGCGTACTCGAACTATGGGGCGGCGCTGGCCGGACACATCGTGGCGCGGGTGAGCGGGCAGCCGTATGACGAGTACGTGCGCGACCACATCCTCGACCCGCTCGCGATGCGGCACAGCACGGCCGCCGAGCCCGTTCCCGCCCCCTTGGCCGCGGATCTGGCGCGCAGCTACGACTACGAGGACGGGGCGTATCGGCGCAAGCCGTTCGTCTTCGACAACCTCGCCCCCGACGGGTCGATCAGTGCCACCGCGAACGACATGGCCCACTTCATGATCGCTCACCTGCTGGACGGACGCTTCGGCGACCGGCGCATCCTCGACGAGCCGACGGCCCGGCTCATGCACCGGCGGACGTTCGCGGCCGATCCGCGCATCGACGGGTACGCCCACGGGTTCAAGGAGCAGACACTCAACGGGCATCGCGTGCTCATGCACGACGGCGGCTGGGAGGGCTTCCAGAGCGCGTTGCTGCTGGTGCCCGACGCCGGCCTCGGCCTGTTCGTCTCCACGAACAGTCTCGGCGGGGCCGACGCCATGACCAAGATCATTCCTGCCTTCTTCGACCGTTTCCTGCCTGGGGAGCGCGCCGTGCCCGACGGCGGTGCTCCCGTCGTGCCTGTCGAGGGCTTCTACAAGCTCACCAGGTCCGCGGAGTCCAGCATCGAGAAGGTGGTCGCCCTGACCAGTTCCACCCGGCTGCGGGTGGAAGGCGGGAAGCTCATCTTCGGAGGCTCGACGTGGAGCCCGCTGGGGCCTGGGCTCTACCAGCAGAACGGCGGCACGCAGCGGCTGGCGCTGGTGACCGGCGGGAGCGGTGTCGCGTACGTGGCCACGGACGGCCCCGCCTACCAGCGCGTCCCCTGGTGGGACACCCCGCCGGTCAATGCCGTCGTCGTCCTGCTGTTCGCCGTCACCGCACTGACCGCCGTGCTCGGCCTGCCGGTGGCCGCTGTGGTCCGTCCGGCCAGGAAGCGTGCCGTTTCGCGGGTCTGGCGCGCCGGGCGTGTCCTGACTGGGCTCGCCGCCGCGGCCGGGCTGGTGTTCGTGGTGCTGTTCACGCTGGTTCTGACCGGCGACACGAGCATCCTGTACGGCGTGCCGACCAACGTCCAGGTCCTGCTGGTGCTGCCGCTGCTGGTCCTCGCCCTCACCGTCGCCGCGGTCGCCATGACCGTGAGGGCTTGGCGGCGCGCGGGCGTCCTGGCCCGCGGCCATCAGGTGCTCGTACTGGCTGGGCTGCTGGCCCTCCTTTGGTTCTGCCAGCACTGGAACTTGCTCGGCTGGCACCTGTGATCACTCAACCGCCTGGGGCGGTGAGCTGCCCGGCCGGGCTGACCGCCGGCGCAGCCGGATCAGGCGCCCGGCAGCCCGCCGTGCAGATCGAGGGAGGCGCGATGCCTCCGGAGAGCAGCGTCAGCGACTCTCCGCTCTCCACGATCGCTGTCGTCACGTACGGCTGTTCTGCTGGCCGGCGTGCGCGGCGAGGTCGTCGGCCAGCCGCTGTACGAGGCGCTGCAAGAAGCGCTGCGCGAACCAGCGCGACCACCACGACGTGGTGTACTGACCCTGCCAATGGATGAGAGTCCCACCGTCAGTGGGCTTCAGTTCGACCCGGGCCCGGTAGTCACGGATGATCGGCAGGAACTCTGCCTCGTAGGCGAACAAGGCCGGCTCCTGCAGTTCCGTGATCTGCTCCCGGCTGACGTTCTTGCCCTTGCGGAATGCGCGAACCGCTCCCACCTGATCACGGCCGGCCGGATCGAGGTCTGCCGAGCGCTCTCGATCCAGGTCGCCCAGTGACGACCACCTCGGCCACGACTCGGCATCGACAAGTAGCGCCCAAATCGCTTCCCGGGGCGCTGCGGAGAAGGCAGAAACGGCGTAGTGAAGCATGGTGTCCTCTTGTTCATCACGTAGGTTGCGGGGAGCCGACGTCACCGGGTCTCGGGCAGGGGCAGGAAGCGCCGGAAGGTCGCAAGAGCGACGAAGAGGACCGCGAAATGCATGAGGCCCAAGGCGATGCCGCCGACCGAATCCAGGGACAGCGCGATCAGCACATCGGGGATCAGCGAGATGACCATGACCAGCGGCACCAGCCAGGACAGGATCCTGGCGGGGTCTTCGGCGAAGCGGCGCACGATCGTCCATCCCGTAGCACCCAGGATGACGCCGATCAGGGTCAACGAAAGGTAGGCAGGTGGGGTCAGACCTGGAACGACAGCAGAGTCCGCACCGAGAGCCTGCGCGGCGAGCGCGATCAGGGCGTTGAGTAGGCCGGCACCGCCGGTGGCGGTCAGCACGGCAAAGCCGAATCCGCGGGCGATGGACTTGGTGATCACGAAGGTTCCTTCGGGTCAGCGGCTGACGGCCGCAACGGGTAGCGATCCGATGGCCGATCCCCGCCGACGAGTGACGGCTGTTCCCCGATCAGGAAGCCTCGGTCGCTGGCCGGACAACTGGCTGCTGACCGGACTTCTTCGCCGGCAAGGCGTCGTCGACGCCCACGGCCAGACCCCGCCCAGCCAGACGCAGATGAAATGCGACTACTGCGATCAACGTGAGGATGCGGAACATCAGCCGTCGCCGTGGCTGCCTCTCCGGGACCGGCCTCCCGCAGTGGATGTCGTCACCGAGCCGTGCCGGACACGATCGGAGCCGGACGTTCAGACGACTCGGCGACGAGCCGCCGGTGAACGATCCTGCGGGCAACACCGAGGACGAGCGCGCGCAGCGCCGCTGCCGGCTTGCTCGAAGGGACGAACCTCTGCTGCTTGATTTTCGCGGTGCGCTGTTGCTCGGTGATGAACGGACGAAGCCCGGCCTCCCACGCGTTCAGAGCGTCGTCGAGATCGTCGGGGTGCTCCTGCACGGCCTTGCCGAGAGCAGCGCCGCCACACAGCGAGGCCGAAGCGCCCATACCCGAGTAGGTGGTCAGGCACCACGCCGCATCACCGAGCAGGACCACCCGGCCCGAACTCCACCGCGGCATCTTCACCTGGTGAACGGAGTCGAACAGGACGTCGGGGGCATCCTCCAGGGAGTCCAGGATGTGGCGCACCACCGGGTCGTCCATTCCCGAGTAGACCGACCGCAGCTGCTCGATCCGCGGCCCGCTGAACTGCTTCTGGATGTCATCGGTCCGGTACGTCAGCAGCGTCGTGGGCGCGTGATCAGCGAACCCGAACACCCACGCCGCGCGCCCGGCGCGCGGGACGACGACGGTGTCGGTCGGAGCGAACGAGGGCACGTGCTCCTTGAGTTGGAAGGCGCACACCATCGCGTTCCAATCCATCATGTAATCCTCGTCCGGGCCGAACACCATCCGGCGCACGGTCGAGCGCAGCCCGTCCGCTCCGACCACAAGATCGAACGTTTCGCGGTGCTGCGCGCCGGAACCGGCGTCTTCGAGCAGGACCTGTATTCCGTCGACGCCCTGGATGATCTCGATCGGGGTGGTGGCGAACCGCACCTCGACCGGGTCCTCAACGCCATCGTCGGTGATGCTCTGCCACAGCGCGGCCTCGATGTCGCCACGTAACACCGCCGCCGGACCAGGCTGGTCCAGGAACCCCAGTTCCGGCTTCGGATTGCCGCGACGATCCAGCGCCCAGGTGTTCCCGCCCTCCTTCCATGCCGGGTTGCGGGTGTGCAGGTGGTCGGCGATGCCCAGGTCGGCAGCGGCCTGTCGGCCCTCCGGGAACAGGAAGATGAAGTAGCCCCCAGTTCGACGCTCGGCAGCCCGCTCGATGATCACGGGCGTCCATCCCGCTCGGCGCAGCCCGATCGCCGCGGACATTCCCGCGATTCCCAGACCGACGACCAACGCACGCTTCTGCATGGTGTTCCCCTCTTCCTGATCTGGCTGGTTGTTCCGATGACGGAGGCGAGGCTCATGACGCTTGGCAGGCAGCCGCTCCGTCGCCTCCGGGAGCCGCATGGCCGCAGTTCCTTAACTAAGTTCAACTCGCCTGGAGCAAGCGTGCCTGAACTTTGTTAAGGTGTCAACCGTGGCAAAGGGCATCAACAAGGAGCGGATCGTGGCGGCAGCGCTCGAGCTGCTCGACGAGAAGGGCATGGACGCACTCACCGTCCGTGCGCTCGCTGCGCGGCTCGATGTGCAAGCACCCGCGCTGTACTGGCACGTCCGCAACAAACAGGAACTGCTCGACGAGATGAGCACGTTCGTGATGCGCCGCGTGACGGACGCGCTGTCGGAGATCCCGCCCGGCGCCGGCTGGCGGGCCAACCTCGCCGACTACGGCCGCATTCTGCGCATGGAATACCTGCGCCATCGGGACGGGGCTCGCATCTTCAGCGGCACGCGCTTGTCGGACCCGGACGTGGTGAAAGCAAAGGAAACCTGGCTCGCGCGCTTCGTGGCGGCCGGATTCACCCTCGTCGATGCCGACGATGCCATCGACGTGGTCACCGCGTTCGTCGTCGGGTTCGTCATCGAGGAACAGGAGCGAGTGCAGTCGGACGAGGCTTCCCCAGGTCGATACTCAGCCGCCGGTCGCGATGCTTGGCTGGGCGAGGGGGCCGACCTGATCAAAGCCGTGGGTCGCCTGCCCGACGACCGCCACGCACGGTTCGCGCGGCACCTCGACATCGTCCTCGACGGACTCGCAGCGCGGCTGCACCGCTGATCGCCATGCCTCGACCTGCGCGAGTACGTGATGGAGCGCGCGTTACAGGCAGGGGTGTCGGTGTCATGGGTCACCGCGGATGAGGCCTACGGCCTGGACTTCAAGTTCCGGCGTTCCTTGGAGGAACACCGTCTCAGCCGAATCCGGCTGGTGGGAGGTCGTATTGGCTCGCAGACCGACTGATCCCCACGGGCGGGACGGCGCGCGAGGACCGGCTTCCGTGAGGGCGAAGACAGTCGGACCCGATGGCGCTTCCATGACCTACCTGGTGCGGTGCGTCTGACTACCGTCACGTTGACAGATTTGCCGTGAAGAGGATCGGCCTAATTTCGGTGGCACCTGAAAGAACATCGAAAGGGGCAGGTCATGAAGGCGACGCGGGTTGCGGGGATGGGCCTCGCAGTCGGGGCGGTGCTGGCGCTCTGCACGATCACGGGGCCGGCGCAGGCGACCGGGGGAGGCTGGGACAGAACGGTGGGCTGCGCGGAGGCGCGGCCGGAGGTCACCTCCATCAGCGGCTGGGTCTCGCCCAACGCCTGCACCTTCATCAAGCGGCAGATCACGTTCGGCAAGGTCACCACCCCCGACCGGGTGGATGCCTACGCCGAGATCTGGGCCAAGGACGCGACGCTGTGGGAGCCGGCGAAGGCGAGCGCGCCGCTGATCCAAGGTGAGGAGGCCATCAGAAAGTCGATGAGCGGATCGCTCAGCCTGGTCCCCGACTTCCGCTTCCGTGGCACGCGCATCGCCGTGAACGGTCCCGCCGTCATGTTCGAAGCGCACAACGAGGCCACGATCAAGGGACACGAGGTCACCTATCCTGCGGTCTACCGGGTCCAGCTGACCGACGGTGGCAAGGTCGACCAGGGCCGTCGCTACTACGACCGGCACACCTGGTTCAAGCCGCTCGACCCCGGGTTGCCCGACCTGTTCGCCGGCATCGCCGACGGCAGCACCCCCGACCAGGGCCGTAAGCCGGTCCTCAGCCCCGATGAGCTCGTCGCCCGGGCCGAGGCATGGAACGGCGAGAACGCGGAGGCGCTGGTGGAACGCCTCACTGGCGCGCCGCTGTCCGCCCCTGGCCTGAACGGTGGCACGCTGCGCACCAGGCAGGGCAAGCTCGCCTACCTGAAGAGGTTCTTCGACCAGGTCAGCGATGTCCAGCTGCAGCCGGGTCAGGCCGTCAAGGTCGACGGCGCGACGTACCTGGAATGGTACGGAACGCTCCTGCCCAAGGGTCAGACCGACCTGGTCAGCTTCGGCATCATCGAGCGGGTCGGCGACAACGGTGACATCTCGAACGAGTGGGCCCTGACCTTCGACCAGCTGCCGCTTGTCGCCGACGAAGCCAAGATCACCGAGCTGTACGGCAGGCTCAGGTAGCGATCGCGGCCAGCTCCGCCCGCGAGGAGATCCCCAGCTTGGGGAAGGCCTTGTAGAGGTGGTAGCCGACGGTGCGTGGGCTGAGGTACAGCTGGGCCGCGATGTCGCGGTTGGACGCGCCCGCGGCGGCCAGCCGTACCACCTGCCTCTCCTGCGTGGTGAGGACGCTGAGCGGATCGTCCGCCTGGCGCGGGGCCGCGGGGACGTCGCCGGTGGCGCGTAGCTCGGCGCGGGCGCGCTCGGCCCACAGCATCATGCCGAGCCGGTCGAAGGTCTCCAGGGCGGCGCGCAGCTGGGCGCGGGCGGCGGCCCGCTTGCGCGCCCGCCGTAGCCACTCGCCGTAGAGCAGCCGGGTGCGGGCCTGCTCGTGTGGTTGCTCGCCCTGCTCGTGCGCCCGCAGGGCCTCCTCGTACAGGTCCTCGTCGTTCTCGACGAGGGCGCGGCAGCGCAGGACGACCGCGTCGGCGGACGGCACGCCGACGCCGGCCGCCCAGTTCAGGTAGTACGCCAGGGGCTCGCGCGCCCGCTCGGGCTCCCTGGCCTTGACGGCGGCCTCGATCCGGTCAGGGGCCACGAAGACGGACACCGGCGCGTTGGCGGCCGAAATCCTCTCCAGGAGCTCCAGCGACGCCTTCGGACGGCCCAGCGCGAGCTCCAGCCGCCCGAGCCCGGCCAACGCGACCGCCTCGGCCGTGCGGAGCCCGCGCATTTCCGCCTGTTCGAAGACGGCCGCGGCCGCCGTCCGGCAACCCTGCTCGTCGCCCAGCTCGCCGCGCGCCAGGGCGAGCAGCGCGGTGAGCGCCACCGCTCCGTTCCGCTGCCCCAGGTCGCCGGTCACGGGGATGATCTCCTCAAGCCTGGTCGCCGCCTCGCGATACCTGCCGAGCAGCATCTGCGCCTGCAGCCGGGTCTCCACGGCGGTGGTCAGCCAGCCGCCCATGTCGTGGGCCCTGCACTCGGCCTCGACGCGCGCCGCGGCGGCCTCGCCCTGACCGTAGCGCCCGACGGGCGCGCACAGCTGGGCCATGAAGAGCATGCCTGGCACCTGGAGCGCGGACAGATCCGGAGCGAGCACCAGCTCCTGCATGAGCGTGACCGCATCCTTCAGGTCGCCGTTGACCAGCGCGGCCAGCCCGAGCGCGCCGCTCACCAGCGGAGAGCCGATCTCGGGCAGGGCCCTGAGCAGTCCTGCCGCCTGCTCCGCCAGGCCCGGGTCACCGGCGTACCATCCGCAGCGCACCGCCTCCACGATCAGGTAGGCCGCCCGCTCGGCGTCCAGCCTGGCGACCCGCTCCGCGCCGGCGATGATGAGCTCGCCGGCCGCGGCCTGGCTGCCCTGCTCGAACTCCCGATGGGCGCGCACCTGGATCAGGTGAGCGAGGGCCAGCGGGTCCTGGATCTCCTCGCTGGCCCGGTCGGCCAGCGAGCCCGCGCGGGTCGGCTGGCCCGCGTCGCTGGCCGCCACGGCCGCGGCGGCCAGCCGTACCGACCGCTTGGCGGTGTCGGGGGTGAGTTCGGCGGCCCGCTCGTAGGCCGCGGCCATGGCCGCGAAGCCGGAACGGGTGCGCGCCCGCTCCGCGGCCAGCTCAAGCTCGCGCGCGACGTCCTCGTCAGGCGTGGTCGTCGCCGCGGCCAGATGCCAGGCCCTGCGGTCGGCGTGCTCGCCGCCGTCGAGCACCTCGGCGAGCGCACGCCGTACGGCCAGCCGCGACGTCAACGGCAGGTTCTGGTAGGCGGCGGCCCTGATGAGCGGGTGCCTGAAGGCCACCACGGCCCCGTTCACCGTGACCAGCTTGGCCTGCTCGGCCGCTTCCAGGTCCGCCACCCCGGCGGAGAAGGACTCCGCGGCGCGCAGCACGATGCCGAGATCACCTGTGTCGTCGGCGGCGAGCACCGCGAGCAGGGCCTGAGCCCTGTCGGGCAGCGCCCTGATCTGCTGCTGGAAGGCCTGCTGCACCCGGTTGGCGACCGGAATGGTGGTGAACGGGTTCAGCTGCCCGGCCCGCTGCTCCGAGGTGAGCGTGGACGGCAGCTCGATGAGCGCGAGGGGATTGCCGCCCGCCTCGTCCAGGACGCGGTCACGCACCTTCGGCGCCAGATCCCTGGCCGACTCGGCCAGCAGCGCGACGGCGGCGTCGCGGTCCACACCGTCCAGCCACAGCTCGGGCAGCCCCTGTGGGTGGAACTCCTCCCTGCCCGCGAACACCAGCGCGATGCCTTCCGCGTCCAGCCGCCGCGCCACGAACACCAGCGCGTCGATGGACGCCCGATCGAACCACTGCGCATCGTCGACCAGGCAGAGCAGCGCCCCGTCGCCCGCGACCTCGGCCAGCAGGCTGAGCACGGCCAGCCCGACGAGGAACCGGTTCTCCGGAGCCGCCGCCCCCAGCCCCAGCGCGCCCTGCAGCGCCGCCGCCTGTGCCTCGGGCAGCATGTCGATCCGGTGAAGCTCGGAACGCAGGAGCAGATGCAGGGCGGCGTACGGCAACTCCGCCTCGGACTCGATGCCGACCCCGTGGAGCACCCGCACCCCCGCGGCCCGCTCCGTCAGGTGGCCGAGCAACGCGGTCTTCCCGATGCCCGGCTGGCCGCGTACCACCAATGCGCCACTGCGCCCGGAACGCGCGTTCGCCAGCAGCCGATCCACCTGAGCCTGCTCCGCAGCCCGCCCGTACAGCATGGCCGAAATCTAGCGGAACGCGGACATAGCTCCGGCCTGGCGGTGCGAGCGGGAGAGCGTGACCGGACACTACCGTCACGATGACAGATTCGGCGCGGCGTCGGCCTGCGTAATTTCGTCAGCACAGGGACGACAGCGTCCCGCACCGAAAGGATCTGATCATGGCCGCTCACGCCACCGCGCCCACTACTGCCGCCGACTCCGACACCGGGGCCAAGCTGCTGCGGTTCGCGCTCAAGCAGGACGCCATCGGGTCGGGCGCCAACGGCCTCGTCTTCCTGGCGGTCGCAGCGATCTTCGGCTCGATGTTCGGCCTGCCCGCCGCGTTCCTCGTGCCGGTCGGCGCGTTCCTGGTCGCCTTCGCCGCGACCCTCCTCCACCTTGCGGCGCGTCCGGTGGTGAACAGGGCGGCGGTGATCGCGGTGATGGTGGTCAACGTGGCCTGGGTGGCGGCCAGTGCGGAGATGCTGATCGCCGGATGGTTCCCGCTGACCGGTCTGGGCACGGCCTTCGTGGTCGTCCAGGCGGCAGTGGTGGCGGGCTTCACCGGCCTGCAGTTCGCCGGGCTCCGCAAGGCCTGAACGAGCTGCGGACTGTGAGACTCCGGATATTTCAGCTCGGCGCCTCGTCGGCCCATTCGGCGACCTCATAAGTTTCGTACTCCGACACCTCGCCGGGCTCGTGAAAACGGTCTGGCTGACTCTCGGTCGTCAGGCGGCGGGGCTTGCCGTCGTCTCCCGGGGGGAGATCGCGGGAGCCGTGCGGCGGCGTCGCCACGAGATCGCGCATGGCCAGCAGTGTTCCGTTGTCAGGGTCGATGATCCACTGGCGTCGGTAGGTACCGAGCTGCTTGGGTGCGGTGAAGAGGCCGAGGGGGACGGTCGTCTCCAATGGCAGGGCAATCACCACTCCAGGACGGCCCAACGGGTCGGTCGTCCTGCTCTCGACCTTGACGCCGGGCAGGGTGGCGAGCATCCGGAACGCGGCCGCCCGTACCGCCGGCGGGACGAGCGCCTCGGCCAGCAAGGTGCCGGCCACATCACTCAGCGCTCGGACGCGCTTCTCACCGTGCAGGGCCCGCATCGGCTGCCTCGTGACGACCGGAGCGTACGCCTCCCAATTGCCTTTGAGATCCAGCAGCGCGTTCTCCAACTGTTCGGGCTGGGTCGGCAGCGCGGCCAGCTGTTGCGGTGTCATGCCGAAGAATCGTCGATCGTCCACCCTGCGGCACGGTTGCCTGCTTTTCGGAGTTTCGAAGAACAGGGTGCCCGGCCCGTCCGCGGTCGCCACCTGCACCTTCATGGGAGCTCCCGCTTTCCGCCATTTCTGCCTGTCGCGGGCGGTCCACGGGCGGGCAGGCAAGTCCTGGACGGCGAAGCATGACTTGCCGCGCTGATCGGTCCAGTCGTCGTACTGCATCCTCGACTCGACCTTGTAGTGGTCCGCCGCGTTCTCGCCGACCGCGTAGATCTTCCCGGCGATACGGGTGGTGTGCCAGTACTTGCCGGTCGGCCCTTCCTGAACGTTGGCGGCGGCCACCAGCAGGGCGTTGCCCGGGGCCTGAGGGCTTCCGTTCTCGCCGAAACGGACCGGCTGGTCCCGGTCCGACGTCAGAGAGATGGTGGCCAGGGCCGCCGCGACCAGTGCGGTCGTCGCCATCATGCTCATCATCGGAACTCTGAAGCTGCGGCGGGAACGTCGGGGAGGATCAGAGCGCCAGTTGGCACGCAGGGCGAGCTGGTCCGGGGCCTCCTCCTGGGCCAGCGTCGTCCGCATCTGCCGGAGTGCGTCGAGTTCATCCATCGTTGTTCTCCCCCGGGAGGGCTTTGCGGAGTTTCGTCCGAGCCCGGTGAATTTTGGCCTTGACGGTGCCGAGGGGCAGATCCAGAATCGCCGCGATCTCGGCGTACGACAGCTGGCCCCAGGCCAGCAACAGAATGGCGCTGCGATCCTGGGAGCTCAGTGCGGCGAGGGCCTTCGCCAGATGAGGGCCCTGCGCCGCGGCGGTCATGCGATCGCTGACCAGCTCGGCGATGCCGTCCTCGGCCGGGTCCACGCCTGTTCGGGCGAACGCCCTGAACATACGGGTTTCCTGCCGATGGTGCTTGGCGGTCAGATTGCTGGCGATGCCCCATAGCCACGCGGCGAATTCTGCTCGCCCGTCGAATCGCTCCCGCTGCCGGAACGCGGTGGCGAAAGCCTCCGCCACGATGTCATCGGCGAGAGTGCGCCCGAGGCGACGTTTGATGTAGGCGTGAAGTCGCGGGGCGTGACGGTGGAACAGTTCGCCGAATGCCTCGGGGTCTTCCGAAGAGGCGGCGACCAGTTCCGCATCGCCGAGCTTCTCCGTAGGCCGACTCACCACTCTGGCCGTAGCCACGGGGCGGTGTGTCGCTTCATGATCGGGTCCTCCGGGTCCAAGGTGCTTGCTGTACCCCCTCTATCCCGAAGGCCGCTCCCAGGTTGCAGGTTCCTTGGGCACACTGTGGCGGGGTAGGGCTGCGCTGGCGAAAGCTCGAGTCACGCCTGGCGCGGGCCCAGCGCGATCTTCCTCATCGACCTGTCGCCCTTTCTGCCCACCGGAGTGGCGAAGGGTAGTGGATGAATCGCTTTGCGTGGTCAAATTCTGGCGATCGCCTGATCGGGGAGTTCTCTTGGCCATAGCATCGTTGCTATGGCCTGGGGTAGGTGGAACTGGAACCGGAAGTTCGGGAGTGGCTGGAGAAGCTGTCGGCGGAGTCGTTCGCGCGGGCGGCCTTCTACATAGATCTGCTGGCAGCGGAAGGCCCCGTTACTGGGAGAACCGTACACGCGACAGCTCGATGGCAAGCTGCGCGAGCTGCGGTTCTACCTTGATGACCTGACAATGCGAGTCAGCTACTGGATCACGTCGGATCGGCGGATCATCCTCCTGACGGTTTTCCACAAAACGCGAATGAGGGAAGATCGAGAAGTGGACCGGGCGCGGCGGGCACTGATCCGCTGCAAGGACGGGGCGCACTCGGTGGACGAGGAGTGGCGATGACCGAGCGGACCGATTGGGCTGATCTCCGTGACCGACGACTGTCCGAGCCCGGGGCGGCCGAGGCTTACGATGCGGCTCGTCTCGCCTTCGAACTCGGTAGGGCAGTACGACAGATGCGGGAATCTCGCGGGTGGAGCCAGAGTGAGCTGGCTCGCGCGGCTGACATGACGCAGTCGGCAGTGGCTCGTTTTGAAGGAGGAGGCACCGTGCCGACGCTGCCGGTCCTCGAGCGACTGGCCAAGGCTCTGGACGCCGATCTGGAGGTGCGGATCAACCCGCGTGCTCCCGTAGCCTGAGCCTGATGACCGCGCCTCACAGCGCGCGTAGTGAGAGTGAGGCGGAGGCTCTGGCCGGGAGTCTCACTCCCGACGATCGCCAAATGATCCGTACCGCTGAGCTTGCGCGGTACTGGCGGCCCTCGCGGAGGGGAACGGGGACCGATGGTGGTGGAATCGGAGGCCGAACGATCTGCATCAGGGCTGGTAGTCACTAGAGCTGCGGTGACAGTAGACGTGGCCGGCAAAGCTTCGGCGTGCGAGACTCCCGGCATGAGAGCGGCGGGTCGGGTGCTGGCCGTGCTGGTGGTGGTCGTAGCCGCCGGTTGTGCGTGGAGTCCCGATGCGGGCCCTGTCGGGCGTACGCACTCGCCTGACCGCGTCGGCGACGTGATCTCGCCGCGTCCGGTCGGGGTTGCGGAGCTTCAGGCGTTGCCGGCTCGGCCGGCGAGGTGCGGGTTGCCGCCGGAGGGGCGCGATGATCTGCGTGCGTCCGAGGTCGCGACGGCGTGGCGTACGCTCTGGGTCGATCGGGCCCGCGGATCCATGGGCCTGCTCGCCGTGGCCGCGGACGGTGCGCTCTGGACCACCTTCTGGGGAGAGAAGGAGCGCGGAGGGGTGCGTCGTCGGGATGGCGGCGCGTGGCAGGCGTTCGAGGTTCCTTCCCTTCCCCGTCGTGGTGGGCAGTCGATCGTGGCGCTCGCCGCGGCCTCGGCGGATCGCGCCTGGGTGTTCGGTCAGTCCAGTGACAGGAAGGGGGCGGACACGATCGGGTTCATCGGCACGTACGAGGGCGGCCGGTGGCGTTCGGAGGCGCTGGCGAAGCCGGCGGCCGATGCGATCGGGTGGGCCTACACCTCCGCGCGATCCCTCGGAGCGGACCGTACGTGGGCGGTGAACGGGCAGGTGGGGCTGCTGTGGACGGGGCGGGAATGGCACCACCATCAGCTGCCCGCGCGGGCGGGCGCGCTCGGCGCGGAGGGCGAGCAGGTCTGGGCGGTGACCGGGGAGCACAGCGGGCAGCCGGTGGCGATGCGCTGGGAGCAGGCGGGGTGGCGCCTGATCGGGGTGCCCGTGCTCGAGACGCCGGACCACGAGGTGTCGGGCAGCGTGCTCCGGGACGTCGCCGTGATCGGTCCCGATGACGTCTGGGCCGTGGGCGGGGTCTCGTGGCTGATGGAGCACGAGTACGACGACGAGGGCGAGCCACTGGAAAGGGGCCGCCCGGTGGCCCTGCACTGGGACGGGAGGTCGTGGACCTGCCACTGGGGCCCGCTGGGGTCGACCGCGGGGCGTCCTGCTGGGCGGATGGCCAGGTTCGGCCAGGCGGAGCCCGACGGCAGGGGCGGCCTGTGGGTGCTCGGCCGCGGCGACCTGCTCTGGCATCTGTCCGACGGGCGCTGGACCCGGCACCGGGTGCCCGCGCCGGCCGGGTACGCGGCGAAGGTCAGCTCTCTGGCCCGGCGGCCCGGTACGAGCCAGGTCTACGCCGTGGGCTCGGTGACCTCGGAGGAGAAGGACGCCTTCGAGGTCTCCCACGCCGCCCTCTGGCGGGCGGGCTGATCAGCGCTTGCGCCGGTGGCGTGGCTTGCCGCTCACCCCGCCGAACAGTGCCAGGCCCTTCACCACCAGCACCGGCGCCGACGGATCGACGTCCGCGCTGCCGTGCACGTCGAAGCCGCCGAAGATCCCGATGCCCTCGCTGCGCACCTCCATCCCCTCGGGAACGATGATCTCGGCCCCGCCGAAGATCGCGTTGATCCTGATCTCGATCTCCCTCGCCTCGAACTCGGCGTCGGTCAGATCGAGCCGCACGCCACCGAAGAGGGCCAGCCCCGTGGTCCGGCGCCGTACGCGCCAGCGACCCTTGCGCTCGCTGCCGCCGAAGACGGCGACGACGTTCTCGGGCGCGGACTCCGTGGCCGGCGGGTTGGAGACCAGGCTGGGGGCCACCGGGTGGCGCTGGTCGGCCTGGAGGTCATGGGTGAGGAGCTGGAGCTCTCCCACGGTCTTGGCCAGGTAGACCTTGTCCAGGCGTTCGGAGTACTCCTCGTGGCTCAGCTGGCCGGTGCTCATGGCTTCGCCGAGCACGGCGGCGATCTGCTCCCGGTTGTTGTCCGAGGCGCGGAGGTGTGACGGCTGAGGGTCCCTGGGCGAGGGGAGGTTTTCCATAGCAGTCACGATAGTACGCGTTCAGGGGCGGTTGAGGTAGAGGAGGACGGCCAGGACGCGGCGGTGGTCCTCCTCCGAGTTGGCCAGGCCGAGCTTGGCGAGGATCGAGCTGACATGGGTCGCCACCGTCCGGTCGGTCAGCCGGAGGCGCCGGGCGATGCCGGCGTTCGTACGGCCCTCCGCCATCAGCGCCAGCACCTCGCGCTCCCGCGCGCTGAGCGAGGCCAGAGGGTCGCCGGCCCGGCGGAAGCGACAGCAGCGGCGCGGAGGCGCTGGCCCTGGCCGCGGCCCACCCCGGCCTGTACCGCCTCGCCACCGTCGCCGCGATGCTGGCGAGCATGCTCATGGTCCCGGCGGCTCTCGGCGTCAAGCGGCTCGTGGCGGACCGGAGTCCGGGACTCGCTTTCATCGGTACGGTGCTGACGGCCGGTGGATACATCTGCTACTTCGGGATCGCCCTCAGCGGGATCCTTCCGGCGGGGGCCGGGCGTCTCGGAGATCCGTGTGAGCGGAGCCTGCGTCCGTCAGGCCTGCCCAGGGGTCCCGTTCGTTCCGGTGAGCCGCTGCTTCACAGGGAGCCCAGTCGAGGTGCTGTCGCTAGGCTGCGATCGTGATCAGCCGAGACGGGGAACTCCTGGGCATGCGGGCCGCACACAGATTGGCTGAACTGGGCACCTGTGAGATCGAGCCGGGATTGAGCGAGGCGGAGTTCGACCGCGTCGAGCGCGACTTCGGCTTCGAGTTCGCTGATGATCACAGGGCGTTCCTCGCAGCCGGACTGCCCGTGAGGGAGGAACCACAACCCGGGGCCACTTGGGAACACCCATGGCCGGACTGGCGCGGCGGTGACCCTGACCGCCTACGCGACCAACTCGCCTGGCCCGTCGAGGGGATTCTGTTCGATGTCGAGCGCAGCGCCTTCTGGCATGGCACCTGGGGCGACCGACCCGATGACCTGACAGCGGCGCTCGCTGCGGCGCGCAACCGACTGCACCTTGTGCCGACCCTCATCCCGGTCTACGGACACCGGTATCTGCCCGCGGGCCGCGGTACGTACGGGCATCCGGTGTTGTCGGTCTACCAAACAGACATCATCTTCTACGGCACCGATCTGGCGGACTACATCACGACCGAGTTCAGCGGAACAGACCGGTCGATAAGCGAAGACTGGATCGCGCCACCGCTGGTTCCCTTTTGGGGAGACCTCCTGTGAGGCCGTGTGGGGCAGGTCGTCGTACATGGGCGGGGCCTCAACTAGGGTTTTCCCATGCCCCCCGGCAAGGCTTTCCTCGTTCTGGTGTGCGCCGCCTTGACACTGTCCGGTTGTGCGACCTCCTCCTGGGAGGACATTGGCAGCGCGAAGCTGTCGGCGGACGAGCGTACGTTGACGGTTGATTTGATATTCGGCGCTCCCGAGGGATCCTCGAGGCTTTGTGAGAGGGTGACGGACACCGAACTGGACGAGTCCTCCTCACAAGTGGCCATCGGGGTCCTGGTGGAGAAGGACTGCCCCCGGCAATGGCCCTGGGAGGAGCCCGTCTTCACCAACCTGATCGGCTACCGGCATCCGGTGAAGTTCACCCTGAAGCGATCCCTCGCTGGAAGAACCGTCATCAACAGCACCGACGGTCAGCGTGTGTGGATCTATCCCGAGGAGAGCTAGTCAGGAAAACCGCAGGCTCCCCGAATTGGAAGCCACCATGGACGTTTCACTCAGCGCCTACGAACGCGCCCAGCACCTGTTCCCCGATCACGGCTGCCTGACCTGGATCAGAACCGGTACGTCCGACGAGGCGTTCGCCGGCCTGGTACGTGGTTTCGGCGGCGACCCGGCCACCGCCCATCGCGCCACCTGGGAGGACGCCGAAGGCGAAGCCTACGACGACCTGGCCGAGGACGCCGACGGCATCATGCTGGCCGCTCGGCACGGAGCGTGGACAGTCGTCATGGAGCTCTTCAACGCGCGGGGCATGAGCCTGCGGACGCTGCGCGACCTGGCGGCCGGCGGCGAGGCGTACAGCGTGGGGTGGACCGTGAACGGCCTGGCGAGCGTCACGTACGTGGTCCGGGGCGAGCTGGTCGCCACCTTCGAGCCCGCCGACCTGGCAGGCGTCGCCCCCGCGTCCGGCCGTGACTGGCTGGCCGGGCTCCCGGTGTCGGAGGAGCAGTGGCGGCGGCACTGGTTCGGCGCGGCGCTGGCCGTCGGGGAGGAACTGTCCGGAGCGCGCGTGGACGGCTCCTGGCTGCGGCGGGAACACCTGTGCGTCCAGTTGCGCCCGCTGCCGCCCCGCCCCGTGACGCCCGCGGACCTGCTGGACGCGGACATGCGGGCCGTCGCCGACCGCGATCCGCGCATCGGGGCGATCGCCGCCGACCCGACGCCCGCCAGGCTGCCGCAGATCATCCTTCTCGCCGCCGAACTGGCCGTCGTCACCACCGGACTGGAGGGCCCGTCGATCGCGGAGGCTATGCGCTTCATCGCCGCCGGCGACCGAGGCGACACGGCCCAGGAGACCCGCACTCGCCTCTTCCGCCTGCGCGACCGGTACCGCTCCGAAGCTCGCGGCGTTCCCGGTGCGACTCCGGGGCACGACACCGAGCACGGCCGCCTGCTGCTGAAGGAACGGGCCGTGCAGGCGCTGATCCACGCGCTCCGGCCCGGCGCCGACCTCGCCGAGGTCGCGCGAGAGACCGTCGAGGCCGCCGGAGAGACCCATCTCCGCGAGGACAACGGCGACCGCGAGCGGGAACGCATCCTGAGCGTCGTCACCTACTACCTGCGCACCGGGATGAGCCCGTGGTGACCGGTCCCGAGTAGGTGGCGGGACTCGTCGGCCTTCCCGGAGCTCGCGGGGTGGGGTGGGCGTACGGGAGACTGGGCAGGTGACCGACGACCGTCCCGACGCGCCCGTGACCAGCCCCTCCATCATCCTGCTCACGCTGGCCCGCCGGATCGAGACCGAGCTCAATGCCGCGCTCTCCCCGCTCGACCTCACGGTGAGCAGGCTGGGGCTGCTCGGACACATCGCCGGTGTGCCGGGCGTCTCGTTCAGCGATCTGGCGCGCATGTCCGGGACCACGGTTCAGAGCGTTCACGCGGCCGTCAAGACGCTGGCCGGGGCCGGGCTGGTGCGCGACAACACCGCCCGGGCCGGCTCGGCGTCCGCGATCGAGGTGACGCCGGAGGGCGCGCGGCTGCTCAACGCGGCGAAGGAGGCGGTGAGCGGCGTCGACGAGCGGCTGTTCGGCCCGGACGCGGACCCGATCCAGCGGCAGATCGCCGACGCCGTCCGCGCCGCCTTCTCCGGCGGCGACCCCGCCTGATTCCTGGGCCGGTCGCGGCCCGCCCCTGGTCCGCATCCAGGCCTGGCCCGAGGCTGCCCGCACGACCTTCAAGGAGCCTGAAGGATGCGGTAGGCTTCAGGCTGCCTGAAGGTCGGGGAGGAGAGCTTGTGGAAGCGCTTTTGTTGTCGGTGCATGTGCTGGCGGGCATCGTGTTCGTCGGAGGTTCGGCCGTCGCGGCCAGCCTGTTCCCCCGTTACGCGCCCATCGCGGCCGGAGTTCCCGCCGGAGGCGTGCCTGAGGCCGCGTCGCCTCAGGTCGAGCCGGACCGCAGTCGGGCCGTGGCTCTGGCGATGCACCGCATCACCCGCGGCTACAGCCTCTTCGGCATCGTCGTACCCGTCGTCGGCGTCGTGCTGGCCCTGGTCCAGGGGCGGATGGGCGAGATCTGGGTCAATGTCTCCATGCTCCTGACCGCCGCCGCGGGCGGTCTGCTCGCCCTGCAGATCTACCCCCGGCAGCGGGCCGCGCTGGCCGAGCCGGGCGACGCCGGGTCTCTGCGCAGGCTGTCCATGCTCGCCGGGATCTACAACCTGCTCTGGGCCGCCGTCGTCGTCTTGATGATCGTCCGCCCGGGTGCTGACTGAGCACGGATCCGTCGAGGAGGCGCTTGGGCCAGAGCGCTCAGGACGGCGAGGGCCGGCGTACGGATACCTCAAGGACCACGGCGTGGGCGCCGTCGGCGTCGACGAGGTGTTCTTCCACCGTAGGGCCGGTGATGGCGAGGTGGTGGCGGCGCAGCCAGCCGAACAGGTCCCGCCCGGCCCGGACCACGTCCGTCGAGGGCGGGACGACGGCCCGTACGGCGGCGCGCGCGGGCAGGGTGAGCTGCTCGCCGCCGTCGCGATCGGTGCTCACCGCCGCCGTGAACCCGCCGGTCGGCTCCCCGCGCAGCCAGGTCAGCAGGGTCGCCGGCGGCGCCGGGCACAGCGCGGCCAGCTCGGACGGGTGGTCGAGACGCACGCGGCGTACCCGCAGGCGGCGTGAGCCCAGCGTGGTTTCCTGGGGCAGGATCGACATCGGGGTGGTCAGGCGGTCCTCGGCATGAGCCGCGGCGGCGGTGAGGGCGGCGATGTCGTGCCTGATGCTCGTCACGATCTCGGCCAGGGCCTGTCGCAGCTGCGCCTCGGGCGCGTCCAGCAGGTCGGCGATCTGGCGTAACGGCAGGCCGAGGCGCTGCAGGCCGCGGATGCGTTCCAATCGCGACAGCTCGGCCACGCCATAGCGGCGGTAGCCGGTGGATCGGTCTACGGCGGCGGGCGGCAGGAGTCCGATCTTGTCGTAGTGGCGCAGGGTTCGTTCGGACACGCCGACCATGCGCGCCAGTTGCCCGATCCGCCACATCCCTGGCTCCTCTCCGCGGCAGGTTGACTTTGTCCCTGCGGCAAGGTCCTACCGTCACCGTCCATGACCGATGCGAACCCTCGGAACCGGCTCACCGGTGTCCTGCTGTTGACCTCGTTGGTGGCCATGATCGCCGGTGCGGCCATCGTGGTGCCATCGGGGTTGACCCTGAATTCGGCCGACCCCGGCGCCGCGCTGGCCGCCGTGGGCGAGCAGCCCGGGCTGCACCTGACCGAGCTGGCCTTCGACGTACTGGGCTGGCTGGCGCTGACCGCGGCCGGGCTCGTGATGTCCGCCCGCTCCGCCCAGGCACCGGAACCGCACCTGGTGACGCTGGCCGGCGGGCTGCTGGCCGCCGCCGGGCTGGCCGGTCTGCTTCACGACGCGGGGAACCTGGCGCTGACCCAGCTGGCCGCCCGCCCCACCGCCCCGGCGGTCGCCACCGTGGCCTGGGCGGTGCTGCTCACCGCCAAATGGGCGGTCAACCTGGCCGGACTGCTGTGGGCCGCCGCGACCGCCGCGGCGGCGGCCGGCCTCCCGATGCCGGCCGGGCTCCGCGTCGCCGGTGCGGCCGCCGCGCTCTCGGGCGCGGCCGCGGTCGTCCTTCCGTGGACGACCGGGACGGACGGGCCGACGGTGGCGCTGGAGCAGCTCGGGTACGCACTCCACCTGCCGGTCATGATCTGGTACGGGGTGCTGGGCGGACGCTACCTGCGTCACCGGTAAGTCGGAAGTGTCGCCAGAACTGAAGTCGGTAAATGTCCACCTGGTACATGTCGCGAGGAAAATCCGGCTCCCTGTCGTTGTCCAGACGCTTGTGTTGCACGCGAGCCGCCCACACGGAGTCGGGTTGCCCCAGGTCGAAAACCTGCTGTTCGTAGCCTTCCTCGTAGTAGTCCTGAAGGGTGATCCTGCCTGACCGCAGATAGATCTCCCCGGTCCACGCGTCTTCCCAGACCGGTTCCGGCAAAGGAGGCTCGCCGGTCCACAGTTCGAAGCGGATGTACGCCGGGGTACGCCGCACCGTCTCCAGCACCAGGCCATTACGGCCGATGGCGGCCCCTGGAATGGTCGCCGTCGACCTCCAGGCGCCATCCCACGGAGCCTGGTCCTGTCCGTGCAGAGCGGCCAGGTCTGCCACGAGGCACCACCCGAGATCGGTTTCGATGGCGTCCACCAGGCTCTTGATCAGCTCCGTCACGAAAGACTCCCTCTCGTCTTCGTTCCAGGACGCGCCCGTCCTCGTCGAGGAGATGGAACCAGCCGAGTGAGACAGTTTCTGATCACAATCCTCGCCGTTCAGCCGCCCCCAACGCCACCAAGGGCATGGCGCCCGAGGTCGCTGCGCAGGCGAAGAGATGGGGGAGGGCTGTTCCGGGGACCGCGAGGCCCTCGGACGGCCAGGATCGAATTCGCTGGCGCTCCAGATGGCATCGACGAGCGCGATACCGGCAGCCCCTCTCGGATGGGCGCGAGATCAGAGGGTGGTGGACTCGCAGACCGAATGTCCCATGCAGGGGCGTAGGCATGGCAAGGGGACGGAAGGTGGTCACCGTGACAATGGTCAAGATTCGGCTTTCCGCCTCGCCTGCTCCTGGTGCTCGTGCGATATCGCACTATGAAGGATCCGGGAGAGTGGCTGGACATCGGTGAGCGGGTGCGGGAATGCCGTATGGCTGCCGACATGTCCCAGGAGGAGCTGGCGTCGGCGCTGAAGCTCGACCGGACCATGATTGCGAAGATCGAGCGAGGCATTCGCCGTGTCGACGCGCTCGAACTCGCCAAGCTGTCAGCGGTTCTTCAGGTGCCTCTGGGATATTTCCTCGATTCGCCGCCATCGGTCGTATCTCGCCGAGCAGAGCTGGCCGACGACACCGTGACGGATGCGACGCGCCAATCTCATCGGCTGGAAGTGGCTCTCTCGGCGTGGCTGGCCGATATCCGGCAGCTCGTCGAGCTGGGAGTGTTCGATCCTCCTCCGATCGAACGCTGCCCGGAGGACGTCCGGGACACGCTGGGCGCCAGGCGCGCCGCCGCCTGGGTACGCGAGCGCCTCGGTCACGGCAACGAGCCCATCGATTCGCTCATGGGTGTCTGCGAACGGCTCGGGCAACTGGTCGCGGTGGTCGAGGTGCCCGGTGAAGGCGCCTCTCTCATCGAGGACGATCTCGCCGTGGCAGTCGTCAGCAGGCATGGCGATCCTGGCCGCCGACGCGCGACCGCGGCTCACGAGCTGGGGCATCTGGTCGTCGGGGACGAGTACTCCACGGACATAGGCATCCATGTTTCTCGTGACGAAAGAGAAGCGATCATCGATGCGTTCGCCGCGGAGCTTCTTCTTCCGGCCGCGGCAGTGCGCAGCGTTGCTGCCTCGGGTGAGAGGGCGAAGCGCGAGGATTTGGTGATCTTGGCCGCGCGTTTCAGGACCTCCTGGTCATTGACGGTGCGGCAAGCCGTCGTAGCCGAAGTCATCGACAGGAGCGCCGCCAGAGAGCTACGCCGGCGAAACCCGACACGCGGAGAACTGATGGAAGCGGTGGGATGGACGCCTCAACCCGACCTGGAAACGGTTCGGGTGCCTCCGCGCTTCGCGCACGCGGTGATGGAGTGCTACAAGAGATCGCTCATCACGGAGTCTCGGGCGGTCGAACTCATGCGAGGCCAGATCGTGGCCGCCGATCTGCCGGCGCGTGATGATGGGGACCTCGACCTGTGAGCAGCGCTGAGCCGGACCCCTCTTGGTGTTCGACGCCATGTGCCTGAATCATTTCGCTCGCGCGGAGCGCTTGGACGTACTGCGTGATCTATCGCCATCACCGACGATCGGGGAGCCGTGGCGGTGGGGCGGGCGCATGGACTGGAGGTCCACGGCACCGTATGGCTTCTTGCCTGTGCGGTTCAGGACGGAAAGCTGAGCGAAGTCGCTGCCGGAAACATCGTGGATGCTTTGAGTGGGACAGGAATGCGTCTGCCGTGCACCGGCTCGACTTTCGGGCCCTACCTTCGTCGCAACGGTGGCACCTGATCCTCCAAGAGGGCGGCGCGGGGGTTGCGGCGATGGGGGTGCTCGCGCTCAGTTCGTGCAGGACCGCGATCCCTCGGGGATGAGGTTGAGCGGTCTTCGAAAGACGGGCGGAGCGATGATTTTCGGGGTGGAAGTCGGTCTAAGAGGGCATGAGTACTCAGCCGAGCACGTACGCCATCCAGCCCATCCTGTGCACCGCCGACCTTGAGCGGTCGAAGTCCTTCTACGTCGAGCTGTTCGGCGCGGAGGAGCACATGCGGGTGCCGGGCGACGACGGGCCGTTCTCCGTGGAGCTCCGCTTCGGCGACGTCCGCCTGGGGCTGCTCGCCTACATGCCGGGGGTCGAGGTTCCGCCGGGCCGGGTCATCGTGGCGGTGTTCGTGCCCGACGTCGACAAGCTGCTGCCGCTGGTCGAGCCGGCCGGAGGGAAGGTGCGGGGTCCGGCCAACGACATGCCGTGGGGCCACCGGGTCGCCCACATCACCGATCCGGACGGCAACCTGATCAACCTCACCCAGCAGCTCTGAGCAGGTCCTGCCAGGTCACGCGAGGTGGGCGGCGACGGCTCGGGCACAGTCCAGCGGGTCCGTCTGGGAGGTGTCGATCTCCAGGTCGTACGACACGCCCTCGTGGACCGTCGTCGCCTGGGACGCGGCCATGCCCGCAGGGCGGTCGCCGCGGGCCGCCTCGCGGGCCGCGGCGACCGCGGGGTCGCAGCGTACGCCGACCCACAGCACGCCGAGCCCGGCGAGGGCCTGCCGCCACCGCTCCTGGGAGTCCGGGCCGCCGATGAACACGTCGTCCACGACGACCCGGGCGCCCGCGCGGGCCATCGCGGCGATGCCCGCCGTCCACGCGCCGTCGATGATCTTGAACTCCGGTCCGACGACCACGCTGCCGTCGGGGGCGAAAGAGACGCCCGCGTCGGAGTCCCGCAGGGCGGGGGGCAGCGCCTCGACCATGGTGTCGACCGAGAAGAAGAGCCACGGGTCCGGCAGGACCGTCTGAAGGGACCGCGCGATCGTGGTCTTGCCCGAGCTGGAGCCGCCGTTGAGAACGATCACCTGAATGGTCATCGCGCCATCGTACGTGCTGCCGGGGCCTCAGCGGCCGGCGGCGGCGAGGCCGGATCGGATGGTCTCGGCGGAGGCCGGCACGCCGGGCGACTCCCAGAAGTCGGCGGCGTCACCCGCGTACGGGCCGCCGTAGACGGGGGTGCCCGGCTGGAACCGCCGCCCCTCCGCCAGGGCCCCCGCGTCCACGGCGTCGTAGCCGATCGCGTCGAGGAACGCGGCCGCCTCCTCCTTCGCCGCCGCGTCGTCGCCGGCGATCGCCAGGGCGCTGCGGTCGGCGGCCCCGGCGGGCCGGGCCAGCGCCCCGAGGTGCCGGAAGAAGATGTTGTTGAAGACCTTGACCACCCGCGACTCCGGCAGGTGCCGCTGGAGCAGCTCGCTCGACGTGGTCGAGTCGTCGTCGAGCTCGGGGAAGTGCCCGTCGCGCTCCGGGTAGTAGTTGTTGGTGTCGAGGACGGTCTTGCCGGCGAGCGGCTCCACCGGCACCTCGCGGTACGCCTTCAGCGGGATGCTCACCACCACCAGGTCGCCGGCCGCCGCGGCCTCGGCCGCCGTGGCCGCCCGCGCCTTCGGGCCGAGCTCCCCGACGAGGTCGCCCAACGTCTCGGGGCCGCGTGAATTGCTGAGCACCACGTCGTATCCGGCCGCGACGGCGAGCCGGGCGACGGTGCCGCCGATGTGTCCGCTGCCGATGAAAGCGATAGTCGTCATGCATGCTCTATCACCGGGAGAAGCCTTGGCATTCCCGGTGACAGGGCAGGCGGGGGTCAGGAGCAGGTGTAGCCGGAGGGATGGGCGGCGCCGTTCGGCCGGGTGGCCTGGAAGCCGAACGTGGCGGCGGCCCCCGGGGGCGAGGGCGCCGTTGTGGGCGGCGTTCCGCACCGTGACGGTCCGGCCGGAGACGGTGACGGCGCCGTTCCACGAGCCGGTCAGGGTGTGGCCGGCGGGCAGGATGAAGGTGACCGTCCAGCCGGTCATGGCCGAGGCGCCGGTGTTGCTGAACGGATTGGGAAGCCGGGAGACGGCAGGCAGGGAGCCCGCGTCGGGGAGGCTGGGCATCGCGCAGCCGGCGCCCTCGTCCTCAACCCCGCGGCGGCGAGGGACGTGCCGGCGACCGCCGCGCGGAGCCTGGCGCGACCCGAAGAGATGGCCACCGTGCTCTCCTTCCGGGTGGACCGACGGTCAGTGTGCGAAGCGGTACGAAATGTGTCAATTATTGTCTGAAATATTTCGGAACACACGAGGCCGGCCTGGCCGGTTCCGGGGCTGGTAGATGAAAGTTTCCTCGTCCATACTGAGGTCAGCGGGCAGGCAGAGGACGACCGCCGCCCGACCGAAACTTTCGAAAGCCACATCTGGCTGGAAATAGGCGGCCATATTGGTCAGGACATATCGACGTGTGTTCACGGCCGCCGGTAATTGCTTCATCGGGCGGCTTCCGTGGCAATTTTCTTCGTCATTCCCGTGAACGCCGTGTTAAGCCGCCATTTTCACGCCGCGCAGGTGGACAGGGTGAATAAGGAAGACGATATTGGGAGCAAGGAGGTTCATTCATGGAGGCACGCCTGGACCATCTCGTCTGCTGGGTCGCCGACCCGGCCGCCTCGCTGCGCTTCTACGAGCGGGTGGTCGGATTGCCCGGGGTCCGGGCCGAGGAGTTCCGAGAAGGCAGGGCGGGGTTCCCGAGCGTCCGGGTCGCGTCCGAGACGATCCTCGACCTCATGCCGTACGAGAGCGCCAGGGGCGTGGACGAGGGCACCGGGGTGCGGGGCACGGCGGGGCACCCGCTCAACCACTTCTGCCTGGCCGTGAATCGCGATGATTTCGACGCGCTCCAGGTGCGGCTCAAACAGAACGAGGTCGAGGTCACCGGGACCGGAACGAACTCGTTCGGCGCGCGCGGAATCGCGCCCGAGACGATTTATTTCGCCGACCCCGACGGCAATGTCATCGAGGTCCGATATTACGAGTGAACCTTTTCCGACCTGATCGCGCTGGTCAGCAGGTGCGGCGCCGGCACCCGATCTCACCCGCCGGACTCCGACAACGTGGAGTGCCTCCCCGACCCTGCGCGGGTCGGGGAGGCAGGCGGGGAAACCCTCTCGATCCGGGGCCACCGTTCCACGGGGCGGGTCACTCAGGTGGACCCGCTCGGTCGACTGTCAGCACTTCAGCGTGAGCATGCAGTAGAGACCCCGTGCGTGCTTGCCGACGTACCTCTTGACCGTCGGGTGGTTCCTGAAGTGGTTCCAGCCCTTCTTCGCGATCTTTTCGAGCTGGTTCCACAGCCACATGCCGCCGGCCTTCATGATGCCCTGGCAGATCAGCCACTTCTTCAAGTTGCTCTTGAACCTCTTGCAAGGGTTGGGCTTGCCCTGGACGGCCGCCGTCAGGGCGACGGTCTCCACCGAGGCGGCGGTGTGCCCGAACGTCGACTGCGCCGCTGCGCCGCGCAGGGCGGGACCGGCCGGGGCGGCCTGGGCGAGGGCCGGGACCGCGAGAATCCCGATGGTGGTCAGGATCGCCACCACCAGCGTCTTGAGGGATCGCATCCGTTGTTCTCCTTTCCTTCGGAAGGCCCGTGAGATCACGAGAGGAAGGTAGGAGCGATCATGTTGAGGGTCTGTTGAGGCCCGGTTGAGCCGCCCCGGTTCGCCGGCCACCGGAGTTGTCGGCGGGCTCTGGTAGACAGGCGGCATGGCTGTGAGCGTCGATGAGTTCCTGCAGATGCTGGACGAGCTGCCCGGGGTCAAGTTGAGCCACGGCGGCGAGTGGATCGGCGTCAAGGTGCGCGACAAGGGCTTCGGCTACCTGTGGGAGAAGACCGAGACGGTCGGGCTCAAGGCCACCGTCGAGGAGCAGCTCGCGCTGGTGGCCGAGCGGCCCGAGGTGTTCGAGGTGCAGTTCACCGCGGGGCGCTTCGGATGGGTGGTCGTGCATCTCGACCGCATCGACGCCGACGAGCTGTTCGAGCTCGTGACCGAGGCGTGGTGCCTGACCGCGTCCCAGCAGATGGTGGCCGACTTCCTGGCGACCCACCCCATCGGGCAACGGGTGCAGTCCGGGTGATCTCCGTCGGTCGCGGGGGAAGGGGCCGCTGATCTACCCTTTTCTGGTGGACAGCGAGAGTCTGGCCGCGGCCGGCCTCCTGGCGGCGCTGAGCCGGACGGTGGAGATCTTCGCCGACTTACGGCACCCCTTCGTCCGGCACGAGCACATCTCCACCTTCTTCCCGCCGGCCGGCGTCCGCGTCGGCATCGCCTTCGTGCTGCCCGACGGCCGCGAGGTGCGCTTCGAGGTCTCCGTCGCAGCCGACGGCGACGTCTTCCACGTCCAGGGCTCGATCACCGCCGACGGCTCGATGACCGCCCACAGCGAGACGCTGCTCGACCTGCCGCGTAAGACCCTGCCCGACGTCGGGGCCGCGCTCGACGCGCTCGACGACTACGCGGGCGACGTCGCCGAGGCCGCGAACCGCACGATCGACCGGCTGCTGGAGGAGATCGCCTGAACCCCGTCCCATGATTCATTGGACTTCATTGTCTGATTGTCTGACAATGTAGGACATGAGGAACGGACCTTTCGCCGTGGTCGCCGCCGCCGTGCTCTGGGGGACGGCGGGCACCGCGGGCCTGCTCGTCTCGGCCGACAGCGTCGCGCTCGCCGCCGCCAGGCTCGTCGTCGGCGGCGCGGCCCTGGCGCTGATGGCCGGGTCCGGGATGCGGCGGGTGCTGAGCCCGGGACTGCTGCTCGGGGCCGTGGCGGTGGCGGCGTACCAGCTCTGTTTCTTCGCCGCCGTGGCGCGGACGGGCGTCGCGATCGGCACCGTGGTGGCGATCGGCAGCGGGCCCGTCTTCACGGGGCTGCTGTCCTGGCTGCTGCACAGGCGGCGGCCGAGCCGCCGCTGGGCGACGGCCACGGCCGCGGCGATCTGCGGCTGCGCGGCTCTGATCGTCGGCGGCGGCGTGGGCTCGTCGGGCGGCTCGGCGGGCGGGCCGGCCTCCGGACAGGTGGTGTCCGGGGTGCTGTTCGCGCTGCTCGGCGGCCTGCTCTACGCCTTCTACGCGGTCATGGCGGCCCGCGCCATCGGCGACGGCGGCGAGTCGAACGCGGTCATGGGCGTCATGTTCGGCGGCGCGGCGCTCATCATGCTGCCGGTGCTCGTCGTCCACGGCGGCGTCGGCTGGGAGCCGCGCGGCCTGCTCGCGGTGCTCTACCTGGGCCTGGGGACGACGGCGCTGTCCTACTTCCTGTACGGGCGGGGGCTGCGCAGCACGCCGGTCGCCACGGCGGCCACGCTCGCCCTCGCCGAGCCCGCCGTGGCCGCGCTGCTCGGGGTGGTGGTGCTCGGCGAGCGCCTCGCGCCGGTGTCGGTCGCCGGGCTCGTGCTGCTCGCGTTCAGCCTGGCCGCGGTGGCGATCCCCGAGAGGGCGGCGCGGTCCGAGGTCCGCGTACCGGCGGAAGTGGGAGCCCCAGGCGTGGGGGAGCGTTAGAGTCGCAGGCGTGACGATGCCCCTCAAACCCGTCTCCACCGTGGGGGCGCTCGCCGACGCCCTGCGCAGCAGGGTGCTCTCGGGTGAGATCGCGCCCGGCACCCCGCTCCCCGAGCAGGAGCTGGCCGCCTCCTACGGGGTCGCGCGGCCCACCGTCCGCGAGGCGCTGGCCGTCCTGGTGCACGAGGGGCTGCTCAGGCGGGAGCGCAACCGCAGCGCCTACGTCCCCGAGGTGACGCTCGCGGACCTCGACGACCTCATGTACGTACGCCGCCCGCTGGAGGACCTGATGGCGCGGGCGATGGCCGGCCGGCGGGTGCCCGCGGCGGAGGCCGCGCTGCGGCGCATGGCGGCGCTGCCCGCCGAGGCGCTCTGGTCGGAGAGCGTGGCCGAGCACATGGCGCTGCACGAGGCGCTGATCGAGGCCGTCGGCAGCCCGCGGCTCGAACGGCTCTACGGCGTGCTGGCGGCCGAGACCCGGCTCGGGCTGGTCCGCCTGCGCGAGGTGTACGAGGACCGGGACGTGCTCGTCCGCGAGCACCAAGCCCTGCTGGACGCCATCGCCGGCGGCACCGCCGAGGAGGCGAGGGCGGCGGTGGCCGCGCACCTCAGCCACTCCTGGGGCGGCGGCGCCTGACGCCGGGAAATCGCTCCATGCGCCAATGCGCGCGAACCCTTGCGGGACGGCCATGGAACTCGCAAGAATCGCGGCCATGCACGGCAATCCGATGCCGGACTCTTACGTGTATGTCACGGAAGAGGGCGTCACCCGTCACTACGCGGACGGGAGCGTCGAGGCCCTCGCGTGGGAGGACGTCGTCGAGGTTCGTGTCGTCACCGAGCCCGGTGAGGACGTCCTTTTCGTTTTGCTCGATCGCGACGGCGAGGGTTGTGTCGTGCCCCGCTCCGCCACTGATGCGACGTTTCTTGCCCGCCTGCGCTATTTGCCGGATTTCGACCTCGACCGGCTGACGCTCGCGGCCGACTCCGCGCACGACGGGGTCGTGGTGGTGTGGCGCAGCCCGGATCCGCCGTCGGCGCTGCCCGACCTCGAATACGACTAGCGCGTTCGCTAAACCGGCCATCTGCCGAAATGTCGCCGTAAACCTCCTAAATCTCTCTTGTGGACCGCTGCGCCAAATGGAGCGTTCCGTCAACCCCTCGGCGTCCCCATCAAACGTCCGATTGTGGACGTTTGATGCCATTCCCCATGTCGGAGCCGATCTTTAATCTTTAGTGGGGGCCGCCGCCCTTAAGAGGGGGTTTTGTCAACCCATGTGGTGATTGGTGCGTCGGGTTATCAGGGAGCACGAAGTTCACAGGGTGGTGTTATGAGGGTGGGGACCGGGGAGTCCGCTGTCGTGCTCCTCAAAGCCGCGCCACGCCGCGCGTCCAGCATCTGGACCCGGGCGTACCTGCGGCTGCTGCTGTACGGGGACACGACGTGCGCGCTGCTCGCCTGCGTCTGCGTGCTGGGCGCACGGCTGCTGGGCGGGGCGTTCGTCCCCTGGGTGGAGTATCTGCTCGGGTTCGGCCTGGTCGCCGGCTGGCCCCTCGCGCTCGCGATGGGCGGCGCCTACCGCCAGCGCGCCAACGGCGAGGGCACCGAGGAGTTCAAGTCCGTCTTCAACGGCGGCGTCGGGCTGATGGCCACCGTCGCCATCATGGCCTACGCCACGCAGACCGTGATCGCCCGCAGCTTCGTGATGGCGATGCTGCCGCTGGCCCTCGCCGCCACGCTGGGCTTCCGCTTCCGCATGCGCAAACGCCTGCACCGCAAGCGGGCCGTCGGCGACTACATGCGCCAGGTCATCGCGGTCGGGCACCGCGAGTCGATCATCGATCTGGTCATCCAGTTCAGGCGGCAGCCGTACCACGGCATGCGGGTCGTGGGCGCCTGCCTGCCGCCCGACCACGACCTCGACGCCGACCTCGACGGCGTGCCGGTGCTCGGCACGTTCGGGGACGTGGCGCGGGTGGCCGAGCGGGAGCGCGCCGACGCCGTGGCCGTGCTGGCCTGCCCCGAGCTGGACGGCGCGGCGCTGCGCCGGCTCGCGTGGAGCCTGGAGACCGCGCGTACCGACCTGTTCGTCGCGCCGGCGCTGCTCGACGTGGCGGGGCCGCGCATCAGCATCAGGCCGGTCGCGGGGATGCCGCTGCTGCACGTGGAGCACCCCGAGTTCGACGGCACCAAGCAGCTCGTCAAGACCGTCTTCGACCGGCTGGTGGCGGCGCTCGCGCTGCTGCTGCTCGCCCTGCCGCTGCTCGGCATCGCGCTGCTGATCCGCCTCACCAGCCCCGGCCCGGCGTTCTTCCACCAGACGCGGGTGGGCAAGGGCGGCGCGGAGTTCCGCCTGGTGAAGTTCCGGACGATGGTCGTGGACGCCGAGCGGCTGAAGGACACGCTGCTCGGCGCGAACGACTTCGACGGCGTGCTGTTCAAGATGCGGAACGATCCAAGGATCACCGCCGTGGGGGCCTTTCTCCGGAAATACTCCCTCGACGAGCTGCCCCAGCTCCTCAATGTCCTGCGCGGCGAGATGTCGCTCGTCGGCCCGCGCCCGCCGCTGCCGCGCGAGGTCGCCGAGTACGGCACCGACGTGCGCCGCCGCCTCGTCGTCAAGCCGGGTATGACCGGGCTCTGGCAGGTCAGCGGCCGTTCCGACCTGACGTGGGAGGAGTCCGTACGGCTCGACCTGCGTTATGTCGAGAACTGGTCGCTCATCCTCGACCTGCAGATCCTGTGGAAGACCTGGTCCGTCGTCACCCGTGGAGAAGGGGCGTACTAGCGGTGAAAGCACTCGTGCTCGCCGGGGGGTCGGGCACACGGCTTCGGCCGATCACGCACACCTCGGCCAAGCAGCTCGTGCCGGTCGCCAACAAACCGGTGCTGTTCTACGGCCTGGAGGCCATCGCGGCCGCCGGGATCACCGAGGCGGGCCTGGTGGTCGGCGACACCCACGCCGAGATCGAGGCGGCCGTGGGCGACGGGTCGGCGTTCGGGCTGGAGGTGACGTACCTGCGGCAGGAGGCGCCGCTCGGGCTGGCGCACGGCGTGCTGATCGCCCGCGACTACCTGGGCGACGACGACTTCGTGATGTACCTGGGCGACAACTTCGTGGTGGGCGGCATCAACGGCCTGGTGGAGCGCTTCGCGCGGGAGCGGCCATCCGCCCAGATCATGCTCACCCGGGTCGGCGACCCCCGCCAGTTCGGCGTGGCCGAGCTGGACGCCGCCGGCCGGGTGATCGGGCTGGAGGAGAAACCCGAGCGGCCGAAGAGTGACCTCGCGCTGGTGGGCGTCTACCTGTTCAGCCCGGCGGTGCACGCGGCCGTGGCCGAGCTGAAGCCGTCCTGGCGGGGCGAGCTGGAGATCACCGACGCCATCCAGTGGCTCATCGAGGCAGGGCTGCGGGTGGACTCCTCGGTGATCTCCGGCTACTGGAAGGACACCGGCAACGTCACCGACATGCTGGAGGTCAACCGGCTGGTCCTGGAGTCGGTCGAGCCGCGCGTGGACGGCTATGTGGACGCGGCCAGCGAGCTGGTCGGCCGGGTCGTCGTCGAGCGCGGCGCGACGGTCGAGCGCTCCCGCGTGGTCGGCCCGGCGATCATCGGCGAGCGCGCCCGCGTCCGCGACAGCTACGTCGGCCCCTCCACCTCGCTCGGGGCCGACTGCGTGCTCGCCGACGCCGAGATCGCCTACTCCATCGTCATGCCCCGCGCCTCGATCTCGGGGGTGGGCCGCGTGGAGTTCTCGCTCATCGGCCACGACGCCGAGGTCACCCCCGCGCCCAACACGCCCCGAGCTCACCGTCTGGTGCTCGGCGATCACAGCAAGGTACAGATCTCCTCATGACCAGAGTCCTGGTGACGGGGGGTGCGGGGTTCATCGGCTCGCACTTCGCCCGAAGCCTCCACGACATGGACGTCACCGTCCTCGACAAGCTCACCTACGCCGGCGACCGGGCCAACCTCGAGGGCGTCAGGCACGAGTTCGTCCACGGCGACATCTGCGACGCCGGCCTGCTCGCGCGGGTCGTGCCCGGCCACGACCTGGTGGTCAACTTCGCCGCCGAGTCCCACGTGGACCGCTCGATCGCGGGCGCCGCCGAGTTCATGCGCACCAACGCGCTCGGCACCCAGACGCTGCTCCAGGCGTGCCTGGAGGCCGGGGTGCCGAAGGTGGTGCAGGTGTCCACCGACGAGGTCTACGGCTCCATCGACGTCGGCTCGTGGGACGAGTCCGCGCCGGTCCGGCCGCGCTCGCCGTACGCGGCCTCGAAGGCGGCCGGCGACCTCATCGCGCACGCGTACGCGGTCACGTACGGGATGGACGTCTCGATCACCCGCTGCGGCAACAACTACGGCCCCCGCCAGTACCCGGAGAAGATCATCCCGCTGTTCGTGACGCGGCTGCTGCGCGGCGAGAAGGTGCCGCTCTACGGCGACGGCGGCAACGTACGGGACTGGATCCACGTCAGCGACCACTGCGCCGGCATCCGCCTGGTGGCCGAGAAGGGCGCGCCCGGCGAGGTCTACCACATCGCGGGCACGGCCGAGCTGACCAACAGGGAGCTGACCGGCCGCCTGCTGGAGGCGTGCGGCCGCGGCTGGGACCTGGTCGAGCACGTGGCCGACCGCAAGGGCCACGACCGCAGGTACTCGCTGGACGACCGCAAGCTGCGGGCGCTCGGCTACCGTCCCGAGGTCCCGTTCGAGCAGGGGCTCAAGGACACCGTCCGCTGGTACGCCGAGCACCGGGACTGGTGGGACCGATGAGATGGCTGATCACGGGTGCGGGCGGCATGCTGGCCGCCGACGTCCTCGACCGGCTGACCAGCACCGGCGAACCGGTGCTCGCGCTCGGCCGCGCCGAGCTGGACGTGCGCGACCGGCGCGCGGTGCGCGAGTTCGTGGCCGCCTACCGGCCCGGCGCCGTGATCAACTGCGCGGGCTGGACCGCCGTGGACGACGCCGAGACCCACGAGGCCGAGGCGCTGGCGGTCAACGGCCACGCGGTGCGCTGGCTGGCCGAGGCGTGCGAGGGCGCCGGCGCGCGGCTGCTGCAGGTGTCGACCGACTACGTCTTCGACGGGGCGGCGGCGGGGCCGTACGGGGAGGACGACCCGACGGGCCCGCTCAACGCCTACGGCCGCACGAAGCTGGCGGGCGAGCGCGCCGCCCTGGACCACGGCCAGTACGTCGTCCGCACCGCCTGGCTCTACGGCGCGCGCGGCACCAACTTCGTCCGCACGATGATCCGCCTGGCCGGGGAGCGGCCCTGCGTGGACGTCGTGGACGACCAGCGCGGCCAGCCGACGTGGGCCGCCGACCTGGCGGTGAGCCTCGTCCGGCTGGCCCGCGCGGATATGCCGCCCGGCGTCTACCACGCGACCAGCGCGGGCGAGACGAGCTGGCACGGCTTCGCCAGGGAGATCTTCGCGCTGCTCGGCGCGGACCCCGAGCGGGTGCGCCCGGTGCCGACCGCCGACTTCCCGAGGCCCGCCCGCCGCCCGGCCAACAGCGTGCTCGCCTGCCGCAGGGGCGAGCCGATCCGCCACTGGCGCGAGGCGCTGCACGCCGCCTGGCCGGTGCTGGTGGGGAGCCGTCAGTGCAACGTGGCGTAGAACTCCCGGCAGGCGCCGTAGTCGGGGAGCAGCCCGGCCGCCAGCGCCTCGGCGAGGGACGGCGCCGCGGCGTCCTGCTCCGACAGCACCGGCTCCAGCCCCGCCGGCCACTCGATGCCGAGGTCCGGGTCGAGCGGGTTGACCCCGTGCTCCCCGGCCGGGTTGTAGGTCGCCGAGCACAGGTAGACGACCGTGGCCTGCTCGCTGAGCGCCATGAACGCGTGCCCCAGCCCTTCGGCGACGAGCATCGCCCGGCGCGTCTCGTCGTCCAGCACCGCCGACTCCCAGCGGCCGAAGGTGGGGGAGCCGGCGCGCAGGTCCACGACCACGTCGAGGACGGCGCCGGACACGCAGGTGACGTATTTGGCCTGGCCGGGTGGCACGTCCGCGAAGTGCACCCCGCGCAGCACGCCGGCGCGCGAGACGGAGCAGTTGACCTGGGCCACGCCGAGCGGGTGCGGCAGCTCCGCGGCCTTGAACGCCTCCAGGAAGGCGCCGCGCGGGTCGGCGTGCACGCGAGGGGTGAAGAGCCACGAGCCTTCGATCGAGAGCTGATCCACGAACGCAGCATGCCAGACCACCGCTCCGGCGCACGAGCCCTGGGAGGGATCTTCAGATGACGACCGAGGTGACGACCTGCCGTCTGTGCGGCGCGGACGAGCTCGCGGGGGTGGTGGACCTCGGCGCGACCCCGCCGTGCGAGCTGTTCCTCACCGCCGACCGGCTCGCCGCGCCGGAGCCGACGTACCCGCTGCACCTGCGGGTCTGCACGAGCTGCTGGCTGGCCCAGCTCCCGCCGCTGATCACGCCGGAGGAGACGTTCACCGAGTACGCCTACTTCTCCTCCTACTCGACCTCCTGGGTGGAGCACGCGCGCCGCTTCGTCGAGGGTGCCGGGCTCCAGCCGGGCGACTTCGTGGTGGAGGTGGCCAGCAACGACGGCTACCTGCTCCAGCACGTGGTCGAGCGGGGCGTGCGCTGCCTCGGCATCGAGCCGTCGGCCAACGTCGGCCGGGCCGCCACGGAGAAGGGCGTGCCGACGCTCACCGGCTTCCTCACCCCCGAGACCGGGCGGCAGGTGCGGGCCGGGCACGGGCCGGCCGACCTGGTGGTGGCCAACAACGTCTACGCGCACGTCCCCGACGTGGCCGGCTTCACGGAGGGGCTGCGGGCGCTGGTGGCCGACGGCGGCCGGGTCTCGATCGAGGTGCAGCACCTGCTGACGCTGGTGGAGCTCAACCAGTTCGACACGATCTACCACGAGCACTTCCAGTACTACACGGTCGCCTCCGCCCAGCGTGCCCTGGCGAGCGGCGGGCTGCACCTGGTGGACGTGGAGCTGCTGCCGACGCACGGCGGCTCGATCAGGCTGTGGGCGCAGCCGGAGGAGGCGCCCGTGTCGCAGCGGGTGGTGGACGTGCTCGCCAGGGAGAAGGCGGCCGGGCTGCACGAGCTGTCCGGGTACGCCGACTTCGCCGCCCGCGTGGCCAAGGTCCGGCGCGACCTGCTGCGCTTCCTCATCGACGCCGCCGACGCGGGGAAGACGGTGATCGGCTACGGGGCTCCCGGCAAGGGCAACACGCTGCTCAACTACTGCGGGGTCCGGCCGGACCTGCTGGCGTACACGGTGGACCGCAACCCGTACAAGCACGGCAGGTTCACGCCCGGCTCGCGCATCCCGGTCCACCCGCCGGAGCGCATCGCCGCCGACCGGCCGGACTACGTGCTGGTGCTGCCGTGGAACCTGCGCGAGGAGCTGGTCGAGCAGCTCTCGTACGTCCGCGAGTGGGGCGGCCGGCTGGTCTTCCCCATCCCGAGCCTGGAGGTCGTGGGATGAAGGTCGTGCTGTTCTGCGGCGGGCGCGGCACCCGCATGCGCAGCGACTTACCCGGGGGCACCATGCCGAAGCCGATGCAGCTCGTCGGCCCGCGCCCGCTCGTCTGGCACGTGATGCGCTACTACGCGCACTTCGGGCACAAGGAGTTCATCCTGTGCCTCGGCCATGGGGCCCAGCACATCAAGGACTTCTTCCTGACTTATCAGGAGACCGGCTCGAACGACTTCGTGCTGCGGGACGGGCAGGTCGAGCTGCTGTCGACCGACATCTCCGACTGGCGGATCTCGCTGATCGACACCGGTCTCGACGCCACCATCGGCGAGCGGCTGCGCCGGGTGCGCCCGTCCCTGGGCGACGACGAGATGTTCCTCGCCAACTACGCGGACGTGCTCACCGACGCCCCGCTGCCGGACATCATCGCCCGCTTCGCCGCCGCCGACGCCGGGGCGTCGATGATGGTCGTGCCGCCCACCAACACCTTCCACGTCGTGGACGTCGGCGAGAGCGGGCAGGTCGGGGCCATCACGCCGGTGGCCGAGCTGCCGCTCTGGGTCAACGGCGGCTTCTTCGTGCTGCGCCAGGAGGTCTTCGAGCACCTTCCGCGCGACGGCGACCTGGTCGCGGACGCCTGCGCCGAGCTGGCCAAGCGGGGCCGGCTGATCGCGTACCCGCACCGGGGCTACTGGCGGCCGAGCGACACCGTGAACCAGCGCCTGGAGCTGGACAGCGCCTGGGCGAGGGGCGAACGCCCGTGGGCGCTGTGGGAGAGATGACGGGCCTGCGCCCGGCCCGGCTCGACGCGGTCGTGGCGCTCGGCGCGCACTGCGACGACCTCGCGATCGGCGCGGGCGGCACCCTGCTCACGCTCTGCGCCGGCCGCCCCGGGTTGCGGGTGGACGCGCTGGTGCTGTCCGGCGGCGGCACCGGGCGGGAGGACGAGGAGCGGGCCGCGCTGGCGGCGTTCTGCCCGGGGGCCGACCTCGCCGTCACGGTGCTCAAGCTGCCCGACGGCCGGCTGCCCGCCCACTGGGACGAGGCCAAGAACGCCCTGGAGGACCTGCGCGCCCGCACCGCGCCCGGCCTGATCCTCGCCCCCTGGCGGGGCGACGCCCACCAGGACCACCGCGGCCTCGCCGAGCTCGTGCCGACCGTCTGGCGGGGCTGCCTCGCGCTCGGCTACGAGATCGTCAAATGGGACGGCGACCTCGGCCGCCCCTCGGTCTACCAGCCGCTCGACCCCGAGACGGCCGAGGCGAAAGTGCGGCTGCTCCAGCAGCACTACCCCTCCCAGCGGCACCGCCCCTGGTACGACCGGGAGACCTTCCTCGGCCTGGCCCGCGTCCGCGGCGTCGAGTGCGGCGCCAGGTACGCCGAGGCGTTCCACACCAACAAGATCGTCATCGACCTGGCCTCCGGAGGCTGACCTTGCGGATTCTGTTGACCGGCCACCAGGGCTACCTGGGCAGCGTGCTGGCCCCGGTGCTGGCCGAGGCGGGGCACGAGGTGATCGGCCTCGACTCCGGCCTGTTCGCCGACTGCCTGCTCGGGCCGGCTCCCGCCGACCCCCCGGGACACGCCGTGGACCTGCGGGACGTCCCCGCCGAGGCGCTGACCGGCATCGACGCCGTCGCGCACCTGGCGGCGCTGTCGAACGACCCGCTCGGCTCGCTCGCGCCCGACCTGACCTACGACATCAACCACCACGCCTCGGTCCGGCTGGCCCGGCTGGCGCGCGAGGCGGGGGTGCGCAGGTTCGTCTACGCCTCCACCTGCTCGGTCTACGGCGCCTCGGGCGGGGACGCGCTGGTGGACGAGGACGCGCCGCTGCGGCCGGTGACGCCGTACGCCGAGTCGAAGGTCCGGGTGGAGGACGACCTCGCGGAGCTGGCCGACGACGACTTCTCGCCGGTGTTCATGCGCAACGCCACCGCGTTCGGGTTCTCGCCCCGGCTGCGGGCCGACATCGTGCTCAACAACCTGGCCGGGCACGCCGTGCTGACCGGTGAGGTGCGGGTGCTGTCCGACGGCACGCCGTGGCGGCCCCTGGTGCACGCCCGCGACATCGCCGAGGCGTTCCTGCGGGCGATCGAGGCGCCGCGCGAGGCCGTGCACGCCCGCGCGTTCAACGTGGGCACCGAGGCCAACAACGTGACCGTCAGGCAGATCGCCGACGAGGTGGCGGCGGCGGTGCCGGGCGCGGAGCTGACGATCACCGGCGAGAGCGGCGGCGACCCGCGCTCCTACCGGGTGGACTTCTCGCGCATCCGGCGGGCGCTGCCCGGCTACGAGGCCGGCTGGTCGGTCAAGGCCGGGGCGGAGGAGCTGGTGACGGCGTACCGGACGTACGGGCTGACCAAGCACGACTTCGAGCGGCGCTACACCCGGCTGGCCCGGCTGTCGGACCGGCGCGCGGCGGGCACGATCGACGCCGGGCTCCGGCCGTGACCGGCGAGGAGATGCACGAGCTCGTCCGCCGGCTCTACCCCCTGTGCCGCAGCATCACCGGCGACGGCGTCAGGAGCACCCTGGCGATCATCGGCGAGCGCCTGCCGCTGGCCGTCCGGGAGATGCCGACCGGGAGCGAGGTCCTGGACTGGACGGTGCCGAAGGAGTGGAACATCCGCGACGCCTACGTCAAGGACGCCTCCGGGCGGCGGGTGATCGACTTCCGGGAGTCGAACCTGCACGTCGTGGGCTACAGCGTGCCGGTGTCGGGGACGTACTCGCTGGCCGAGCTGCGCCCGCGGCTGCACACGCTGCCCGAGCAGCCGGGGCTGGTGCCGTACCGGACCAGCTACTACGCCGAGACGTGGGGCTTCTGCCTCAGCCAGGACGCCCTCGACCGGCTCCGCGACGAGGACGGCCCCTTCGAGGTGCGCATCGACTCGACCCTCGCGCCCGGGGCGCTGACCTACGGCGAGTACGTCGTCCCCGGCCGGCTCCCCGAGGAGGTGATGATCTCCTGCCACGTGTGCCACCCGTCGCTCGCCAACGACAACCTGGCGGGCATCGCGGTGGCCGTGGCGCTCGCGCTGCGGCTGCGCGAGCCCCGCTACACCTACCGGTTCCTGTTCGCGCCCGGCACGATCGGGGCGATCACCTGGCTGGCGCGCAACCGGTCGCGCCTGCACCGCGTGGCGGCCGGGCTGACGCTGGCCTGCGCGGGGGATCCGGGGGCGCTGACGTACAAGCGGAGCCGGCGGGGCGAGGCGCTCATCGACCGGGCGGTCACGCACGTGCTGCGCGGCCGGCCGCACGAGGTGCTGGAGTTCTCCCCGTACGGCTACGACGAGCGCCAGTTCTGCTCGCCGGGCTTCGACCTGCCGTTCGGCAGCCTGACCAGGACGCCGTACGCGGGATACCCGGAATATCACACCTCGGGAGACAACCCGGATTTCGTGACTCCGCAGGCCATGAAGGACACCCTCGACGCCCTCACGCGGGTCGTCGAGGTGCTGGAGCACGAGCGCACGTACGTGAACCTCAGCCCGTACGGCGAGCCGCAGCTCGGCCGCCGCGGGCTCTACGGATCTCTGGGCGGCCGGAGTGACACGAAACAGGCCCAGATGGCGATGTTATGGGTGTTGAACCTGTCAGACGGGGAGCATGGCCTGCTCGACATCGCCGATCGTTCCGGACTGCCGTTCGCCGCCGTGAACGCGGCGGCCGATTCACTGCTGGACGCCGGACTGCTGAAGGAGAAGGCCTGATGGACCTCAAGGTCGGTGACGTGGTGGAAGTGCGGAGCGAGGCCGAGATCCGCGCCACCCTGGACGAGCGCGGCGAGCTCGACGGCCTGCCTTTCATGCCGGAGATGGCGGCCTACTGCGGCAGGCGCCTCACCGTGCACAAGGTCGCGCACAAGCTGTGCGACACCCAGACCAGGACCGGGCTGCGCCGGATGGAGCGGGCCGTGCACCTGACGGGGGCGCGCTGCGACGGCTCGGCCCACGGCGGCTGCCAGACGAACTGCTCGATGTACTGGAAGGACGCCTGGATCAGACGGGTCGGCGAGACGCCCGCGCGGAACGCCGCGGACCCGCGCCTGCTGCCCCTGCTGGAGGTGAGCACCCGCAAGCCGGACCGGCCCGACCACTACTCCTGCCAGGCCACCGAGCTGCTGCGGGCCGCGCCTGCCTGCCTGCCGGTGCGCAGCATGGGCCAGTACGTCGCCGACGTGCGCACCGGCAACGCCGGCCTGCTCCGCACCCTCCACGCCCTGCTGATCGGCGGCTTCAACCGGCTCCAGGCGGTCAGCACGCGGGTGCTGCCCCCGCGGCTGCGGCTGAAGGAAGGACGCCGCTGGGGCTTCCTCAAGCCCGGCCTGCTCGGCCGGACGCCGACGGCGACGCTCGACCTGAAGCCCGGCGAGCTGGTCCGCGTCCGGTCCAAGGACGAGATCATGGCCACGCTCAACGAGCGCATGGAGAACCGCGGCCTCGGCTTCGAGGAGGAGATGGCCCGCTACTGCGGCACCGTCACCCGCGTCCAGTCGGTGGTGGAGCGCTGCGTCGACGAGCGCACCGGCGAGCTGCTCACCATGAAGACGCCCTGCGTGACGCTGGAGAACGTGGTCTGCCAGGGCCTGCACAGCCTCAACTGCCCGCGCGAGTTCGTGCCGTTCTGGCGGGAGATCTGGCTCGAACGGGTGTGACCGCACAGGAAAGGAACGCATGGAGGAGACGGAACGTGTCGAGGAGGTAGGCGTCCGGGCGGGCCGTGGGCTGCGCTGGACCGTACTCGGCAGCCTGGTGACCCGGGCCGGCTCCTTCGCCATGGGGCTGGTGCTGGCCCGGCTGCTCGCCGCCGACGACTTCGGCGTCTACGCGGTGGCGCTGGCGGCGACGCAGATCGTCATGCACGTCAAGGACATCGGCATCCAGGCGGCGATCATCCACTGGCGGGGGCGCGTGGAGGACATCGCGCCCACCGCCAGCGTGCTCAACTTCGCCGTCACCACCCTGGCCTACGGCGCGTTCTGGCTGTTCGCGCCGGTCTTCGCGCGGCTGTCCGGCAACGAGGAGGCCACCGGCGTGGTGCGCCTGCTCACCGCGGTCGTCCTCATCGAGGCGTTCACCGCCGTGCGCAGCGCCACCCTCCTGGTGCGCTTCCAGCAGGACCGGCTCACGCTCGCCATCATGATCGGCTTCGTGGCGAACGCGGCGGTGGCGGTCAGCCTGGCCTTCGCCGGCGCGGGCGCGTACGCCTTCGCCTGGGGCCAGGTCACCGCCTCGCTGGTCACCGGCGTGCTCATCTTCTTCTGGGGCTGGCTGCCGATCAGGGTCGGCTGGGACCGCGCGACCGCCGGCAAGCTGCTGCGGATCGGCATCCCTTCGGCGGTCGGGTTCGGGCTGGAGGCCCTGCTCATGAACGCCGACTACGTCATCGTCGGCAACGTGCTCGGGGCCGAGCAGCTCGGCTACTACCTGCTGGCGTTCAACGTGTCGAGCTGGGTGCCGGGGATCATCGGCACCGCGCTCCGCTACGTGTCGCTGCCCAGCTTCTCCCGGCTGTCGGAGGACCCGGCGGCGCTGTCGGAGGGGGTGCGCAGGTCGGTGCCGGTGATGGTGGCGTTCGTGCTGCCGCCCGCTCTGGTGATGGCCTTCCTCGCGCATCCGCTCATCACGTTCCTGTACGGCGAGCGGTGGGACTTCTCGGCCGGGGTGCTGCGCTGGCTGGCGGTCCTGATGGTGGTGCGGATGCTCATCTCGTACCTGGCGGTGGACATCCTGACCGGGCTCGGCGCGACCAGGACCACCGTCTGGCTCAACCTCGGCTGGGCGGTCGTCCTGCTGCCGGCCCTGCTCGCCGGGGCGCACCTCGGCGGGATTCGTGGCGCGGCCGTCTCGCACGCCCTGGTCGCGGTGCTGGTCGCGGTGCCGATGGCGGTGTTCGTCCTGCACCGCGTGGGGGTGCGGCTCGCGCCCGTGCTGCCCGGCCTGGTGCGCCCGGCCCTGGGCGCGGTCGCGGCGGGGACGGCGATGGCCGTCCTGGAGAGCGTCACCCGGGGCGGGCACGCGCTCGTGCAGCTCGGCGTGGCGGGCGGAGCGGGGCTGCTGGTCTTCGTGCTGGTCGTGGTGCCGGGCGCCGCGCTGAGGAAACTCGTCACTAGGAGCGCTTGAATGTCCTTCGCCGACTCGCTGGTCTCCGTGGGGCTGCCCGTCTACAACGGGGCCGCCCGCATCGAGGGGACGATCCGCTCGGTGCTCGCCCAGGACCACCAGAACCTTGAGCTGGTCGTCTGCGACAACGCCTCGACCGACCGCACCGAGGAGATCTGCCGCGACTGGGCCGCGAGCGACCCCCGCGTGGTCTACCACCGGCAGCCGGAGAACATCGGGCAGTTCCCCAACTTCGCCGACGCCATCAGGCGGGCGCGGGGCGAGTTCTACCGGTGGGCGGGCGACGACAACTGGCTGGCCCCCACGTACGTCTCCCGCTGCCTGGAGGTCTTCGCCGCCGACGAGCGCCTGCTGCTGGTCACCACGCAGCAGGCGTACGCGTGCCCGGACGGCTCGACCAGGACCGCCCCCTACACCGGCACCGGCTACCTCGCCGACGACCCGGTGGACCGCTTCGCCGAGTGCCTGCGCGTGCTCAACGAGGACCCCCTCGTCATGGACCCCCTCTACGCCCTCATGCGCCGCGAGCGGATCATGCGGGTGGACCGGGGCCGGGCCATGCTGCGCGAGGACGAGATCTACGCGGCCCGCATGGCCCTCGCCGGGCCGTGGGGCCACGTGCCCGAGATCCTGGCCGGGCGGGAGTGGGAGGTCCAGCAGCAGGGCGACATCGCGCGCAAGCTCGGGGTGCCCGCCTGGCAGGTCCGCGTGGCCCTGCTGCTGCAGTGCAGGGAGCTGTTGCGCGCCCTCGGCGAGGTCGGGCTGACGCCCGCGCAGCGGCGGCGGGGGCGGGCGCTGGTGGCCGGGATGTACCTGCGCAGGCACGGGGTGACGGCCGTGCGCAGGGGCCGCAAGCTCATGGCGACGACCCGGCTGCTGGGGGCGGGCCGGTAGCGGGCGTGCGCGTCCTCCCCGTGAATCGGGCGCGCAACGCGGCCGCGCTGCGGTAGCGCTGGAACGGCAGCTCGAACGCCGCGGCGAAGCCCCACGCGAACAGCACCGACGCCGGCGCGGCCACCGCCAGCAGCGCGAGCAGCCGGCCCGTGCCCGGCGCCAGCAGCGGGGCCACGAGGAAGTGGTTCACGGCGACCACGATCGGCGCGTGGACCAGGTAGAGGCTGTAGGAGAAGGAGCCGAGCGTGCGCACCGGCCGCGTGTCGAGCAGGCGCACCAGGGGCCGGGGCCGTCCCAGGGCGACCGCGGCGAGCAGCAGCCCGGCGGCGGGCGCGAGCGCGAGGTCCACCCAGAAGAACCTGGCGACCGTCCACTCCGAGCCCTGGACCACGATGAGGACGAGCACCGGGAGCGCCGCCCCGGCCGCCGCCCAGTGCAGCGGGAGCCGGGTCCGCGCCCGGAGCACGCCGGCCGCCAGCACGCCCGCCGCGAACAGCACCGCGAACTGGGGGGTCAGCCGCATGAGCAGCCCCACGGCCGGCACGTACGCGGCCAGCACCCCCACCGCCACCACCACGAGCGCGACCACGCCCGCCATCGCCCACGCGCCGAGCCGCCGCACCAGGAGCAGCAGGAGCGGGAAGACGAAGTAGAGCTGCGCCTCGACGGCGATCGACCAGAGTGCCCCGTTGGGGCTGGGCGAGCCGATCACGTCCTGGAGCAGCAGCCCGTACACGACGACCGTCTTCGCGGTCGGGACGGGCTGGCCGGGCTGCGGCACCAGCAGCCAGGCGACCGCCAGGCTGAACAGCAGCGCCGCCCAGTACGGCGGCAGGATGCGCCAGGCGCGGCGGCGGGCGAAGCGGCGCAGGCCGCCGAGCCGCCAGCCGGAGCGGGCGGGGGAGACCGCGAGCGAGAAGCCCGACAGGGCGATGAAGACGACGACGGCGAAGTGGCCGTAGAGCAGCCAGCCCGCCCAGCCGGGCCCGGTGTCGGCGGGGAAGCCGGGGAAGGACAGCAGCCAGCAGTGGTGCAGGACCACGAAGAGCGCGGCGAGGCCGCGAATCCCGTCCAGCCCGCCGAGCCGCGTCCCGCCCCCGTCCATGCCCACTCGGATATATCGCGATCTGACCGGCTTACGTAACAAGCAAGTCGAAAGGCGCGATGTCCTGATTGGAACGGTATTTCTGGGGGGATGAACGACGTCCCGTTGCGCTGCAAATCGGGCTGGGGATATATGGAATTCTGGACGGCCATTCTGGGTCTCGCCCGCAACAAGTTCGTCGCCGTACCGGTGGCCGTCCTCACCGCGGCGCTGGCCGTCACGGGATATCTCGTCCTGCCCGAGCGGTACGTCGCCAGCGCCTCCATGGTCCTGGTGACCCCGTCGGGCGGCGGCTCGATCGACCGGACCAAGCCGCTGGCCCAGACCAACCCGCTGCTGCAGTTCTCCGACGACCTCAGGACCACCGCCAGCATCCTCATCCTGGCCATGAACTCGCCCGACGTCTTCAGGTCCGTCGGCGCCCCCGAGGACGGCCCGGTTCAGCTCACCATCGACGACGGGCGGACGAACCCGACCCTGCTCGGCGTCGGCACCACGGGCCCGTTCGTCTACGTCGAGGTCGAGGCCGCCTCCAGGGCCGAGGTGACGAAGGTGCTGGCGGCGGCACAGGAACGGCTCCGCGAGGAGCTGGAGGACCGGCAGAACGAGCTCAAGGCGCACCCCGTCACGTTCGTCCAGCTCGACGACGTGGTGCGGCTCGGGCCCGACGCGGACCTCGCGCCCAAGCTCCAAGGGGCGGTCGGCGGCGCGCTGCTCGGCCTGGTGGCGGGTTTCGGCGCGGCCTACGCGGCCGTGCGCGGGAAACTGCGCCTGCCCGCCCGCCTCGCCCCCGAACCCCCTGCTCAGGAGAACACGGAGAACAGGGAGAACGGGGAGAACAAGGAGAACGGGACCCTCCAGAAGACCGGCAGCCTGAACGGCCGGACCCCGCACGACCCGGCCGTCGACGACGCCGAGACCGGTCCCATCGACGTCATCAGCGGCGGCGGTGACCGCTAAAGCCCTACTTGCGCGGCCCGACCAGGTCGGCCAGCGCGGGCGGCACCCACCGCCTGGCCACCTGGCGGAAGCTGCTCTTCCACTCCTCGCCCGGCCGCTGCTTGAACTGGGTGTCGTGCTCGTCCAGCGTCTCTTCCTCCGGCCGCCCGTTCGTGTAGTAGTAGAGCGCCATCGAGCGCCGGGCCCGGTCCTCCGGGCAGGTCAGCGGCTCGGGGTGGCCGTGGTTGGCGTCGTCGGTGGTGGCGAAGACCACGAAACGGTTGAACACCGGCAGGATTTTGTGCTCGCAGCGGGTCATGTCCTTGTTCCAGAGCTGCAGGTGCCCGCCGTAGGACTCCTCCCAGTCCTTGTTGAGGTAGAGCAGGCCGTTGAGCCTGCGGTCGAGGTTGAGCCTGCGGTGCCGGTTGAAGTCGACGTGCACCTTCAGGTAGCCGCCCGGCCTGATCTGGTGCAGGCCGCCGCCGTCGTAGTGCGGGTCGGACACCAGGTGCTCGATGCCGGTGAGCCGTTCGAGGAAGTCGACGAACACCTGCCCGTTGAACTCCGACAGCAGGTGCCGGGTGGCCGGCCCCATCTTCTCGGTGTCGGCGAGGGCGAGCTTGATCTCGCGGGCGTTGTCGAAGCGCTGCCACTCGACGTCGCGCGGCTCGGGGAACTCGGCGAGCACCGGCTCCAGCGCCTCGGGAGGCAGGAAGTCGTCGATCACCACGTGCCGGAAGGGACTGGCCTTGAGGAACGACTCCCGCAGGCTGTCCGCCAGCGGAAGGAGATTGTCACGTTTGAAGGTGAAGTCGGAAATCGGCATCGATGCTCCCCACCCTACGGAAATGGCGTGAAATGCCCCGGGTGTGACATCGTGAAATAAGGTGATCTCGTTACGGATTTCCCAGTAACACCGGATACGTCCGAGGCCGATGTCCGTATCGAGGGTTTCATCCGGTTCGGGAGGGAAAACGCCTTGGACTTCTGGGGGACGGTCCTGGTCGTGTTCCGGCGCTGGTACGTCACCGTACCGGCGTTGCTGCTGGCCCTCGGCGGCTCGTTCGCCGTCTACCGCACCGTCCCGACCGTCTACCAGTCGGGCGCGGTCCTCGTGCTCACCATCCCCGTGACCGGCGGGAGCGTTCCAAACGATCCCGCCTACCCGAACCCCCGTACGAACCCGCTGCTCAACTACAACGGCTCGCTCAACGTCGCGGCCTCGATCCTGCTCCAGGCGCTGAGCGCGCCGGAGACCGCCGCCCGGCTGGGGGCGCCGCCCGGCGGCGAGACCACGTACGTCGTCCACAACGGCAGCCCCAACCCCGAGCTGCTGGCCAGCGGGCCGTTCGTGATCATCAACGCCAGGTCGCCGTCCGCCGAGACCGCGCACACGCTGGTCTCCCGGCTCGTCGAGCAGGCGCGGAGCGAGCTCGCCGCCCGCCAGGCCGTGCTGGGCGCGCCCGTGAGCACCTACATCCAGCTCACGCCGATGGTGCCGCCCACCGAGCCGCAGGAGCAGCGCGGCGGCAAGAGCCGCACGGCCGTGGCGGTGCTGGCGCTCGGCCTGTTCGCCGCGCTGACCGCCGGCTACGCGATGGAGAGCCTCGCCGCGGCGCGACGCCGCAGGCGGGCCGGGCCTGCCCCCGTCGAGCCCGCGGAGCGCGCCGAGCCGCTGGCGCTGCGCCCGTGAAGGCGATCGCCCTCACCAGGACGGAGCCCGTGGCCGGGCTGCCCAGGCCGCACCCGGCCGACGGGGCCACGCTGGGCGTCGTCTTCGTGGTCATCCTGATGATCGTCCCGGCCCGGCTGGTGTTCCGCGGGCTCTCGTTCGCCATCACGCCGGCCGAGGCCGTGGGGCTGTTCGCGCTGGTGTGGTGGTTCTGCGCGCAGCTCACCACCACGCTCGGCGCGGCCAAGGGCCGCACCCTCGTCCGCAGCGCGGTGTTCGTCTACGCCTCCTCGCTGATCGCCACCTACGCCTACGCCGCCGCCGGCAACCTGCCGAGGGACGAGCTCGACCTCGCCGACCACATGCTGGTGAGCGCGTTCGCGATGATCGGGATCGTGCTGCTCGTCGTGGACGGCGTACGCGGCCGGGCCCGGCTCGACCTGGTGCTGAAGACCGTCGCGGCGATGGGCGCGGTGCTCGGCGTGATCGGCGCGGCGCAGTTCCTGCTGAGGTTCGACCCGACCCCGTACATGGTGCTGCCCGGCCTGCGCTTCACGCAGGAGGAGCTGTTCGTCGTGGAGCGCAACGGGCTGAGCAGGGTGGCGGCGACCACCGGGCATCCGATCGAGTTCGCGGTCGTGTGCGCGATGATCCTGCCGATCGCGCTGCACTTCGCCTTCCAGGCGCTCGAACGCCGCCAGCCGCACCTGCGCTGGTGGCTGTGCGCGGGGCTGATCGCGGCCGGGATGGTGTTCTCGGTGTCGCGCTCGGCCTTCGTCGGCGTGGCGGGGGCGGCGGCGGTGCTGCTGGTCGGCTGGCCGCGTCGGCGGCGGCTGCTCGCGCTCGGGGCGATGGTGGTCTTCCTGGGCGCGGTCAAGGTGGTCGTGCCGGGGGTGCTCGGCGCGATCCTGGACCTGTTCACGGGCCTGTCCACCGACTCCAGCCTGCGCTGGCGGACCATGGACTACGCCGCCGCGGCCACCGAGATCTCCCGCCACCCGTGGCTGGGCCGCGGCCTCGGCACCTGGTACGCCCCCAAATACCTGGTCTTCGACAACCAGTACATCCTCACCACGGTCGAGACCGGGATCATCGGCGTGCTGGCCTTCGCCGGGCTCTTCCTGGCCGGGATCTGGTCGGCGCTGCGCGCCCGCCGGCTGCTCACCGACCCCGCCGACCGCGACCTCGGGCTGACGCTGGCCGCCTGCCTGGTGGTGCCGCTCATCGGGGCCGCGACCTTCGACCTGCGCTCGTACGCGGTGATCACCGGGCTGTCGTTCCTGCTGGTCGGCTCGGCCGGCGCGCTGGCCCGCGAGGCCCGGCTCAGCCGAGCAGCCGCGCCTGCGCCTCCTGCCACGACCCCGCCGCCAGGTCCCGCGCGCTGATCGCGGTCACCGGCAGCGGCCAGGCGACGGCCAGGTCCGGGTCGTCGTAGCGGACCGAGACGTCCTCGGCCGGGTCGTGCTCCCTGTCGATGCGGTAGCAGACGTCGGCCTGCTCGGTGAGCGCCTGGAAGCCGTGCAGGAAGCCGCGCGGCACGTACAGGCAGGCGAAGTCCTCGTCGTCGAGGCGCACGCTCATGCTCCTGCCGTACGTCGGCGAGCCGGGCCGGGCGTCCACCAGCACGTCGTGGATCGCGCCGCGGGCGCACCTGACGAGCTTGGCCTCGCCGCGCCCCACCCGCCCGTGCAGCGCGCGGACCGTGCCGAGCCGCGAGCGCGACTGGCTGTCCTGGATGAAGGCGGCGGGGTCGAGACCGTGTTTCCCGGCGATCTCCGCGTCGAACGTCCGGGTGAAGAACCCCCGGTCGTCGTGGTGCGGCGTCGGGACGAAGAGAAGGACGCCGTCGAGGGCGCCGCGCTCCACTCTCATGCCCCTCATCCTGCTGGCGGGCTCGCACTTACTGCCAGACCCACACGTAACGGATTTCTCCATAATGCCGATGATTCGGGCGAAAGGTCGGGCTGGGCTGGGCCAGGGCGAAGGAGCGAGGACATTCCGGCAGACCCCTTCACGGACCCCTTCACCACGGCCGGTCCTCCCGCGCGCGTGCGCGTCGGAGCCGTGCACGTCATGGCCGTCACCGAGACCGGAGTGGCCGACCACGTCTCCCGCGAGTGGGCCGCCGGCCGGGGCGGCGCCATCGTCACCGCGAACGTGGACATCGTCCGCGCCGCCACCCGCGACCCGGCGCTCGCCGCCCTCGTCGCCCGCGCGGAGCTGGTCGTCGCCGACGGCATGCCGGTCGTGTGGGCGGGCCGGCTGGCCGGCACCCGGATCCCTGAGCGGGTGACCGGCGCCTCGCTCGTGCACACCCTCGCCGGGCGCGCCGCCCGCGACGGCCGGCCCGTCTACCTGCTCGGCGGCGACGAAGGAGTGCCGGAGGCCGCCGCGCGGGCCCTGTTGGAACGTTACCCGGCGCTGCGGATCGCGGGCACGCACTCGCCGCCGTACGGGTTCGACGCCGACCCCGCCGCCCGGCGCGCGGTCGTCGAGCGCGTCAGGGAGGCCGGGCCCGGCCTCGTGCTCGTCGGACTCGGCTTCCCCAAGCAGGAGCGGCTGATCACGGAGCTGCGGCCCGAGCTGCCCGCCGCCTGGTTCCTGGGCTGCGGCGCGGGCATCGCGATGGCCGCCGGCCAGTTCAGCCGCGCCCCCGAGGCCCTGCAGCGCGCGGGCGGCGAGTGGCTGCACCGGCTCGCGCTCGAACCGCGCCGCCTGCTCCGGCGCTACCTGCTCCACGACGCCCCCTTCGCCGTGCGCCTGCTGACCGGCGCGCTCCGCGCCCGTCTCCGTCTCCTGGGAAGGTGAGCATGCTGGCGATCGTCATCGTCACGTACTTCAGCGAGCGCGTCGTCGGCGACTGCCTGCGCTCGCTCCAGGAAGCCGGCGCGGGAGACGCCCGGGTGCTGGTCGTGGACAACGACTCGGCCGACGGCACGATCGCGGCGGCCCGCGCCGCCCTGCCCGCCGTCGAGGTGGTCCCGACCGGCCGCAACGCGGGCTTCGCCGGCGGCGTGAACGCGGGGATCGCCGCCGCGTCCGGCTGCGACGTGCTCGTGCTCAACCCGGACATCCGCCTCGCCCCCGGCGCGATCACCGCGCTGCGCGAGGCACTGACCGTGCCCGGCACCGGGATCGCGGTGCCCCGGCTCACCGCCGAGGACGGGACGGTCCACTTCTCGCTGCGCAGGAGACCCACCGTGCTGCGCGCGCTCGGCGAGGCGCTGCTCGGCGGCCACCGGGCCGGCCGGGTCCCGGCGCTCGGGGAGCTGGTCGTGGCGGCGGGCGCGTACGAGCGGCCGGGCACCGCCGACTGGGCGACCGGCGCGGCCTGGCTGGTCTCCCGCGCCTGCCTGGACGCGCTCGGGCCGCTGGAGGAGCGCTACTTCCTCTACTCCGAGGAGACCGAGTACATGCTGCGGGCCGGCGAGCACGGCTTCGCCGTCCGCTACGAGCCGCGGGCGCACGCCGTGCACCTGGGCGGCGAGCAGGGCACCTCCAGCAGTCTCTGGGCGCTCGCCACCGCCAACCGGGTCCGGCTGCACCGCGAGCGGCACGGCCAGGCCCGCGCCCTCGCCATGCGCGGCGCGGTGCTGCTCAACGAGGCGATCCGGGCGCTCACCCGGCCCGGCCAAGGCGGCGCCAAGCACCGGGCGGCCCTGCGCGCCCTCGTCCGCCTGCCGCGCTGGCCAGAGCAGCCGGGCGCGGCCGAGCAGCCGGACGCGGCCGACCCGCCGAGGACCGCCGACCCGCCCGGGTACGTCTGCTTCGCCGCCCAGGACTGGTGGTACCACAACCGGGCGCACTCCGACTTCCAGCTCATGCGCGCCCTCGCCGGCCGCCGCAAGGTGCTGGTGGTCAACAGCATCGGCATGCGCATGCCCGCGCCGGGCACCACCACCCACGTCACCCGCCGCGTCCTGCGCAAGCTGCGCAGCGTGGCGAAGTTCCTGCGGCAACCGTTCCCCGGCTTCCACGTGATGTCGCCGCTGCCGCTGCCGTTCTACGGCTCGCCGGTCCTGCGCCGGGTCAACGCCCTGCTCGTACGCGCCCAGGTGCGGGCGGTGTGCCTGGCGCTCGGCCTGCGCCGCCCCGTGATGGTGGTCACCATCCCCACGGCCTGGGACGTGGTGCGCCCGATGCCCCGGCACGCGCTGCTCTACAACCGCTCCGACCGGCACTCGGCCTTCCCCGAGGCGGACGCCGCCGTCATCGGGGCGATGGAGAACGAGCTGCTGGCCCGCGCCGACCGGGTCCTCTACGCGAGCCGCACGCTGATGGCCGAGGAGCGCGAGCTGACCGGCGAGCGGGCGTGCTTCCTCGACCACGGCGTGGACGCCGACCACTTCACCAGGGCCGCGGAACCGCCTCCCGACCTCGCCGCCGTGCCGGGGCCGCGCGTGGGGTTCTTCGGCGCTCTGGACGAGTTCGTCGTGGACGTCGGGCTGCTCGGACGCCTAGCGGCCGAGCTGCCGCAGGCCTCGCTCGTGCTCATCGGTGACGCCACCGCGCCGATGGAGCGGCTGACCGCCCATCCCAACGTGCGCTGGTTCGGCTTCGTGCCCTACGAGCGCGTCCCGGCGTACGCGTCCGGCTTCGACGTGGCGATCATGCCGTGGCAGGACAACGCGTGGATCAGGCACGCCAACCCGATCAAGCTGAAGGAGTACCTGGCCTTGGGCCTGCCGGTGGTCAGCACGGACTTCCCCGAGCTCGTCCACTACCGGGACCGCGTGCGGGTCGCGGCCACGCCCGAAGCGTTCGTGGCGGCCGTCAAGGCCGCGCTGGCGGAGGGCGGCCCGCGGCCGGCCGCCGAGCTGCGGGCGTCGGTGCTGGGGATGTCCTGGTCGTCGCGGGCCGACCGGCTGCTGGAGCTGGCCGAGGGGGAGCGTTGACGCGGGCGAGCCGGCTGGTCCTCGCCGCGGTGGCGCTGCTCGCCGCCGCGGCCCTGGTGTGGGTGGTCGTCGGCAGGTCCGAGGGCGAGCCGGCCCCGCGCCCGTCCGGCACGGCCGCCCCGCGTCCGGACGTCGCCGGGCTGCCGCGCGTCCCCTGGGAGGGCGGCCCCGCCTACTACGACCGCTTCGCGAGCACCAAGGCCGCCGGCTGGACGAACCCGGCGTTCTTCCCCATCGGCGTCTGGTACGAGTCCGTCATCACCCAGGACGACGTGAACAAGGACGTCGAAGCCGGCATCAACACCTACATCGAGTTGACCGAGACCAGCGACATGGCGCTGATCAGGAAGAACGGCCTGTTCGCCGTTCCCAGCAAGCCGCTGAAGGACTACGGGGCCGAGACCGTCGCCTGGCTGATCACCGACGAGGCCGACATGTGGGCCGGCCCCGGCGACGACGGCTGGACCGGCAACTTCCCCGGCGAGGGCCCCCTCTGCATCCCGGACGACCCGCACAAGGAACGCTGCGGCTACACCGTCATGAAGACGCTGAAGGACCGGCTGCCCAAGGACGGCCGCCCGCACTACGCCAACTACGGCAAGGGCGTCATGATCTACCAGAACGACCGCCAGGCCGGCCGGTTCGTCAACGACTACACCGACCTCGTCTCCCTCGACGTCTACTGGTACACCAGCTACTTCGCCTGCCTCGACGGGCAGAACTGGCTGCACTGGGCCGGCGAGGACCGCTGCCGCCGCGCGGCCAACTACGGCCTGCTCATCGACCGCCAGCGCAAGCTGGACGCCCTCGACGGCAAGCTCCAGCCCATCTACGCCTTCGTCGAGGTCGGCCGCCCCGCCGCCGAGGACCGTCGGCAGATCGAGCCGGACGAGGTCAAGGGGGCGGTGATGAGCTCGCTGATCCACGGGGCCAGGGGCGTCATCTACTTCAACCACAGCTTCGGCGGCCCCTGCCAGAGCCAGCACGTGCTCCGCGACGCCTGCGGCGTCACCACCCGGCCCGCGGTCATCGAGGTGAACCGGCAGATCAGGCAGCTCGCCCCGGTCCTCAACACCCAGTCCGTCGAGTACGGCTTCGGCCCCGGCGTGGACACCATGCTGAAGGCGCACCAGGGCGCGTACTACCTGTTCGCCATGCCGTCGGCGGAGGGCCGGCCGGGAGCGCACACGTTCACGCTGCCCGGCGGCCTGTCACCCGGTCAGGTCGAGGTGATGTTCGAGAACCGGCGCCTGCCCGTGGACGCCTCAGGACGTTTCACCGACACCTTCACCAGCGAGAGCTCCTATCACATCTACCGGATCACGCCCTAGTGGCGGCGGGGGCCGCAGTGCGGGCAGCCGCGCCCGTGCCGGGGGCCGGCCCGCCGGTGCACGAGCCGGCCGTGCGGCGCCGCCCGCCCCGCCGACAGCGAGGAGTCGCTGCTGAGGATGGCCGCGTGCAGCTTGCGCAGCTCGGGGCCGGGCTCCAGGCCGAGGTCCGTGGTGAGGATGCGCCGCCCGGACTGGTAGACGTCCAGCGCCTCGGCCTGCCTCCCGCTGCGGTAGAGCGCCAGCATGAGCTGCCCGCGGAAGGTCTCGCGCAGCGGGTGCTCGCGTACCAGCGTGGACAGCTCACCCACCAGGGCGGCGTGCCGGCCGAGTCGTAAGTCGGCCTCCACGCGCTCGCCGAGCGCGGCCAGCCGCAGCTCCTCCAGCCGGGTGGCCTGGCGGTGCAGCAGGTGGATGTCGTCCAGCCCGGACAGCGCCGGGCCGCGCCACAGGTCGAGGCCCGCGCGGAGCAGGGCGCTGCCCGTCGCGTCGTTCCCGGAGGCGAGCGCCGAGCGGCCCTGCCGGACCAGCAGCTCGAACCGGCGGGCGTCCACGTCCTCCGCCGGCACCCTCAGCCGGTAGCCCGTGGCCTGGTGGGCGATGGGGACGTGCTCGCCGAGCGTGCGTCTGAGCCGGTGGAGCTGGAGACGCAGGCGCTGTTGCCCGGCGTCACCGGCCTCGGCTCCCCACAGTGCGTCGATGAGGACGTCGCTGTGCGCGACGGTCCCGTCGTGGCAGAGCAGCAGGGCGAGGAGGCTGCGTTGCTTGACCGAACGCAGCGGCACGAGGCCGTCCGCGTCGGTCGCCTCCAGCGCGCCCAGGATGCGGAACTGCATGGTTCCCCCAGCTGCACGTATCCGATCTTCTTTCGCTGACGAAGGATATGCCGCTCGAATGCGCCGGAAAACGCTCGTGAGGAAACTGTGTTGAAACGTAAATGAAATTGGTCATCCGCACACTCGGGAACTGGCTGATGGTCCGTACGTCAGTCATCGGAGCATTCGTGCCATCAGTGCCGAATGGGGGGATATGGTGGGTTCTTTTCGGCATTTCCGAAAGACGGCTTTTGCGCCGTCGAGGCGTGCGCTGGCCCTGGTCAGCGCCACCGCCATCATCATCGGTCCGAGCGCCGCGCCGGCGCTCGCGGCCACGCCAGAAACCGAGACCGGCGATCATCACGCGCACGCCGCTCCTTTGCGTGCGCCCATTGATCGTCAGAAAGTGGAGAAACTCGGGCCACTTCCGGCGAAAAAAGGCACAATTCCGGTAGAACGGTCCACCACGGCCGCTCGCTCCTCCGCCGCACTCGCCGCCGCCGCCAACGACCGCGTCGCGCTGCGCGTGCTCGTGGTCGCCGTGGACGAGGACGACTGGGGCGTCGCCACCTGGCGCTCGGTGCTGGGCCGGGTCGGCGCCCAGTACGACGTGCTCTACAGCAAGACCCAGCCGCTGACCGCCGCCGACCTCGTACAGGCCGACGGGACCGGCAAGTACAACGCGGTCCTGCTGACCAACAACTCGCTGCTCTACAACGACGGCTCCGGCTACGTCAGCGGCCTCGACGCCACGGAATGGAACGCTCTCTGGGCCTACGAGCGCGACTACGGCGTCCGCCAGGTCTCCCTCTACACCGCCTACGGCACCTTCCCCGAGGACTACTGCCTGCGCGCCGGCAGCGAGGGCGGCGTCGGCACCACCCCGATCTCGACCGCGCTCACCACGACCGGCGCCGGCGTCTTCGACTACCTCAAGAACACCGCGAACGTCCCGATCTCGCAGTCCTACGTCTACCGCTCCACGCTGGCCTCGGGCTGCACCGCCGACGCCGTGCTGACCAGCGGCTCCGACGTGCTCGGCGTCCGCAGCACGTCCGCCGACGGCCGTGAGCGCATGGCGCTGACGTTCACCTCCAACCAGTACCTGCCCCAGGCGGACCTGCTCACCTACGGCCTGTTCCGCTGGGCCACCCGGGGGCTGTTCCTCGGCGAGCAGCGGCACTACCTCAACGCCGACGTGGACGACTGGTTCAACAACACCGACCACCTGTACGCCGACGGTCACCTGGAGACCAGCCCCGGCTACCGGCTGACCTGGTCGGACGCGGTCAGCACGTACAACCAGCAGAACAGCTTCAAGTCCGCCAACGCCCTGGCCAACGCCTTCAAGCTGAACATCGCCTACAACGGCGAGGGCTCCGACCAGTACGCCCTCCCGTCCTGCCTGCTCCCGATCCTGCTGCAGGACGCCCTCACCAACTACTCGCGCTGCCGGGCCTCCTCCTTCACCTGGGTCAACCACACGTTCTCGCACCCCAAGATGAACTCCACGGACTACGCGACGAGCCGCGCGGAGATCCAGAACAACCTCACCAGGGCCGCCGCGCTCGGCCTCTCCGTGGACCCGACGGTGCTGAAGACCGGTGAGTACTCCGGCCTCGGCGTCTACCACCCCGACCCCAACAACGACATCGACCCGCCCACCGACTACGGCCTGGCCGCCTCCAACCCCAACCTGCTGCAGGCCGCCAAGGACCTCGGCGTGAAGTACCTGCACGGCAACATGTCGTTCGCCAGCCACCAGCCGTCCTGCTTCAACTGCGGCATCCGGCACCCGCTGCAGCCCGCGGTGATGGTGGTGCCCGACTGGCCGACCAACATCGCCTACCACACGACCACGGCGGCCGAGGAGACGCTGTTCTACAACTCCTACTACGGTCCGAGCGGCAAGTTCCCCTACTGGCCGGTCAACCAGACCTACACCCAGGTCATCGACCACGAGAGCGACGTGGCGATGCAGCACGTCATGTCCGGGTCGGTCTACACGCACACCTTCCACCAGGGCAACCTGCGCAACTACGGCTCCAACCGCAGCCTGGTCTTCGACTGGCTGAACGGCGTCATGGCCAAGTACAACACCTGGTACAAGGTCCCGCTCCTCACGCCGAACTGGGGCTCGCTCGCCCAGTACGTCGACCAGCGGACCACGCACTTCGCCGGCCTGTCCGGCGTCAGCGCGGTCTACGACCGGGTGGCGGGCACGGTCACCTTCACCGCCACCGGCAGTGACGCCGCCGTCTTCGCGACGAACGTCAACGCCGCCGGCGCCACGGCGTACGGCACCGACAAGGTCGCCCGCCTCACCCTCACCGCCGGGGTCCCTGTCACCGTCCCCGCGAGCGTGCGCCCGTGAAGGTGACGCTGGTGTCCGAGGGCACCTACCCGTTCGCGATGGGTGGCGTCAGCGTCTGGATGGACCAGCTCATCCGGGGCATGCCGGACTACCGCTGGGACGTCGTGACGATGACCGTGGACGGCGAGGAACGGCCGGTGTGGGACCCGCCGGCCAACCTCGAACAGGTGGTCTCCGTACCACTGTGGGGCAACGTGCCCCGGCGCCCCTCGCGGGCGCCGGGGGGCGCTTTCACCGAGGCGTACGGACGCTTCCTGGAGATGGTGCTGACGCCGGCCGTCATGGGCGACGGCAGCGCGGAGTTCCTGGCGGTGCTGGAGTCGCTGCACCGCTTCGCGCACGAGGGCGGGGACCTGCTGGGCGCGCTCACCGCCAACGAGTCGCTGACCCAGCTCATGGACGCCTGGTACTGGAACAGGACCGACGGCCTCACCCTGGCCGACGCCATCACGGCCGGGGACCTGATGGGGCACATGCTGCGCCCGCTGGCCGAGCCGGCACCCCGTACGGACCTCATGCACGTGGCCATGAACGGCCTCAGCATGCTGACCGCGATGTCCGCCAAGTGGCGGCACGGCACCCCGATCGTGCTCTCCGAGCACGGCGTCTACCTGCGCGAACGCTACCTCCAGTACGTGGACGAGCCGGTCTCGCACGCCGTCAGGGTGCTGCTGCTCAGCTTCTTCCGCCGCCTGGCGGGGGCGGCGTACGTGGCGGCCGACCGCATCGCGCCGCACTCGTCGTACAACCGGCGCTGGCAGATCCGCAACGGCGCCGACCCGGACCGCATCCGGATCATGTACAACGGCGTGGACCCGGACGAGTTCCCGCCGGTCGAGTCGGCCCCCGCCGAGCCCACGCTGGTCTTCATGGGGCGCATCGACCCGCTGAAGGATCTGCACACGCTGCTGCGCGCGTTCGCCATCGTGCGGGAGAAGGTGCCCGACGCTCGGCTGCGCATCTTCGGCGGCGTGCCGGACGGCAACGAGCCCTACCACGAGAGCTGCCTGCAGCTCGCCGAGGAGCTGGGGGTCACGGACGCGGCCCGGTTCGAGGGCCGCGTCACCACCCCCGCCGTCGCCTACCACGCCGGCGACGTCGTGGCGCTGACCAGCATCTCCGAGGGGTTCCCCTACACCGTGGTCGAGGCCATGGCGTGCGGCCTGCCGGTGGTCGTCACCAACGTCGGCGGGGTGGCCGAGGCGGTCGGCGAGGCCGGGATGGTGGTGCCGCCGCGCGACCACGTGGCCGCCGCCGAGGCGATGGTGCGCCTGCTGCGCGACACCGGGTTGCGTCGCCGGCTCGGCGCGCTGGCCCGCGAGCGGGTGCTCGAACGCTTCACCCTGCGGCAGTCGCTGGACGACTACCGCTCGGTCTACGAGGAACTGCTGGGGGTCACCGCATGACCGCTGTGGAGCCGTCGACGTCGCGCTCCATGGACGACCTCATCGAGCCGATGGGGACCGGCGCCTTCCGCGCCGTCGAACCGCTGCAGGTCGCGGCGATGCTGGAGTCCCAGGGGCTGAGCGACAGGATCGCCCGCGAGCGGTACGGGCACGACGACGTGTTCTCCCTGGCCGAGGCCGCGTACACGCACATCAGGACCCTGGACAGGCCGCGCCCGCCGGTCGCCGAGGCGCCGCTCAAGCGGGCCAGGCCGTTCGCCCAGATGCTGCACGGGCTGCTCTACGGCCTGCCCGCCGCGCTGCTGCCCGCGGCCTCCGGGCTCGTGGGCGCCCAATGGCTGATGCCGGGCCTGGTGCTGACCACCGGGCTCGGCTGGGTGATCGGCAGCGGGGCGGCGCACCTCGCGTACACGCTGGTGGGGCGGGGTTATCCCCGCTCGGCCGGGCGGGTGTTACGGACCGGGCTGCTGCTCGGGGTGCTCGGGGCCACGGCGACGGCCGGCCTGCTCGCCCTCGCCATGGGCGGGCCGCTCGCGCTGGTCGCGCTCTGCGTCACGCAGGTGGCCTTCCAGATCGCCTCCGGCATGCTGCTGTTCTACCGGCGCGAGCTGTGGCTCGGCGTGATCATGCTGCCCGGGGTCATCGCCGGCCTCGCCTACGTCGGCCTCGCCGACCGGTGGGTGGGCCTGCTGGCGGTCTGCGTCGGCGTGGTGTGCGTGGCCGGCGTCGTCGGGGCCGCGCTGCTGCTCACGCTCGCGCAGGGCGAGGCGACCGGGAAAGAGCCGCCGCTGCGCCGCCTGTCGCGCTCCCACCTGCGCGGGCTGCTCCCCGCCCTGGCCTGGGCCACGCTGACCGCGCTCTTCCTGCTCCAGGCCGAGGCCCGCTACGTGCTCGACCGGAGCGACATCGCCGTCGCCGGGGCGGGGCTCGTGCTCGGCATGGGCCTCCTGGAGTACCGGGCGCACCGGTTCGACGACGACGCGCGGGCCTCCGTCCGCGACGTCTGCTACCCCGCCGACTTCACCCGCCGCGGCCGGTGGCTGGTCGCCAAGGGCCTGCTGACCTGCCTCGCGGCGCTGTCGGTGCTCTCCGCGCTGCCGCTGGTCTTCCTGCGCGTCACCGGCGGGCTCACCCCGGAGAGCGTGACCATGGCGGTCGCCCACGTGACCGTCGGGGGCGCCTACTTCGTGGCGTTCCTGATCGCCAACCAGGGCAAGGTCATCCACCTGTGCCTGGCCCAGGCGGCGGCGCTGGCCGTCCACGTCACGGGGCGGCTCCTGCTGCCGGGCGGCGGCTCCGCACAGGCCGACGTGCTGCTCTTCGCCGCCGCCTCGCTGCTGTTCCTGCTGATCCTGCTGGTCCTCATGAGCCGCGGACTCAGGGACGTCAGGAAGTACCGCTGAACCATCGACCGGGAGGCTTCCCATGCACGTCGTCATCCTCGCAGGCGGCAAAGGAGTGCGGCTGCGGCCGTACACCTCGGCGCTGCCCAAGCCCCTGGTGCCCATCGGGGAGGAGTACGCGATCCTCGACATCATCCTCCGGCAGCTCACCAGTCAGGGCTTCACCCGCGCCACGCTCGCGGTCGGCCACCTCAGCCCGCTCATCCGCGCGTTCGTGGGCGACGGCTCCCGCTGGGGGCTGGAGGTGGACTACACCGAGGAGGTCACCCCGCTGTCCACGATCGGGCCGCTCTTCCCGATCAGGGACCGGCTGCCCGAGCACTTCCTGGTGATGAACGGCGACGTCCTCACCACGCTCAACTACGCCGAGCTGCTGGCCAGGCACGTCGAGGCCGGCGCGCCGCTGACCGTGGCGACCTCCCCGCGGGTCGTGAAGATCGACTTCGGGGTGCTGGAGACGAGCGGCGGCCAGATCACCGGCTTCCGGGAGAAGCCGCTGCTCAGCTACCTCGTCAGCATGGGCGTCTACGCGCTGTCGCGCGAGACCATCGCCCACTACCCGGACGGCATGCCGTTCGGCTTCGACGAGCTGGTGCTCGACCTGCTCGCCCACGACCGGCCGCCTGGCTGCTTCGAGTTCGACGGCTACTGGCTCGACATCGGCCGCCCCGACGACTACGACGAGGCCAACGCCCGGTTCGAGGAGATCCGCTCGCTGCTGCTGCCGACGGATCGGGAAAGGGTTCGATGAGCACTGTCGTCGTCTTCGGGTCCACCGGTTTCCTGGGCCGCCCGGTGGCCGAGCTGCTGGCGGGCGATCCCCGGGTGTCCCGGCTGATCCGCCCGCGCCGGGCCGAGCTCGACCTGCTGGCCGCCGCCCCCGCGGACGTGGCCGACCTGCTGGGCGAGAGCCGCCCGGCGGTCGTGCTCAACTGCGTCGGCCGGATGTCCGGCCGCTACGACGAGCTGGTCCGCGGCAACGCCGGGGTCACCGCCGTGCTGCTGGAGGCGCTGGCCGCCGCCGCGCCGCGCGCCCGGCTGGTCCGGCTCGGCTCGGCCGCCGAGTACGGCCCCGCCCTCCCCGGCACCGCCCAGCGGGAGGACGGCCCTGCCCGCCCCACCGGCGCGTACGGCATCAGCCACCTGGCCGGCACCCTGCTGGTCGAACGGGCCCGCGAGGTGGACGCGATGTCCCTGCGCGTGTTCAACCCGGTCGGCCCCGGGGTGTCGGCCGCCAACGTGCTCGGCCGGGTCCGCGACCTGATCAGGGCCGCGACCGGCGACATCGAGCTGGGCCCGCTCGACGCCACCCGCGACTTCGTGGACGTGCGCGACGTCGCCGCGGCGGTGGTCGCCGCCGCCTTCGCCGACGACCCCGCCGAACGGGTGATCAACGTCGGCAGCGGCCGGCCCGTGCCCGTCCGGCAGGCGGTCAGGCTGCTCGCCGCGGCGAGCGGCTTCGCCGGCGAGATCCGGGAGAGCGCCCCGGAGTCCGGCCGCTCCGACACGAGCTGGAGCCAGGCCGACACCGGGCGGGCGCTGCGCGTGCTCGGCTGGCGGGCCGGCGTCCCGCTGACCGACTCCATCAAGGCCATGACGGCGGAGGAGAGCGCGTGAGGCGGCTCTGGACGGCCGTGCTGCTGGCCGGGCTGCCGGCCGCGCTCACGTCCTGCGCGCCCCGCGTCCCGCTGACCGAGGTGCGCTCCTTCACCTACGTCCTGCAGAACTACCCGGGCGGTCGGCTCGACACGGTCGCCCGCGCCCCGCACCAGCTCGCCATCGTGGACCTGTCCCGCGACGGCACCACGGCCGGCTACTTCTCCGCGAAGGAGGTCGCCAAGGTCCGGGACACCGGCAAGACCGTCCTCGCCTACTTCGAGATCGGCAGCATCGAGCGGTTCCGCACCGAGGCCCGCACCCTGCCCGCCGACCTGCGGCTCAACCGCTGGCTCGACTGGCCGGAGGAGCACTTCGTCCGCTACTGGGACTCCCGCTGGTGGGACCTCGTGCTGCGGCCGCGCGTCGACCAGGCGCTGCGGGCCGGGTTCGACGGGGTCTACCTCGACACGCCGCTCGCGTACGAGGAGATCCACCTCGACCGCGTGCCCGGCGAGACCCGCGCGAGCCTCGCCCGCCGCATGAACGAGCTGATCGTCAGGATCAGCAGGTACGCCAAGAAGGTGCGCCCCGGCTTCCTCATCGTCCCGCAGAACTCGCCCGAGCTGCGCCTCCAGCCCGGCTACGTCGAGGCGATCGACGGCATCGGCATGGAGGAGCTGTTCTTCCGCGCCACCGGCCGGCCGTGCGACACCGGCTGGTGCGCCGAGAATCTGGCGCACGCGCTCGCCCTGCGCAGGCTCGGCAAGGCCGTGCTCGCCACCGACTACGCCACCCGCCCGGCCGACGTGGCCGCGGCCTGCGCCCGCTACCGCCGCCACGGCATCGCGGGCAACGTCACCGTGGTCGAACTCGACCGCGTCAGTCCCCTCTGCACCGCTGCGAAAGAAGGAGCTTGAGATGCCGAAGACCGTCGGCGTGATCGGCATGGGCTATGTGGGCCTGACGCTGACCGCCGCCCTGGCCCGCAAGGGGTTCGTCGTGCACGGTGTGGACGCGAACCCGCGCGTCGTCGAGGCGCTGTCCAACGGCCGGATCCATGTGTACGAACCCGGCGTGCAGGAAGAGTTCGCCGAGCACCTCGGCAGCGGCATCACCGTCGCCGACCGGCTGCCCGACACGCCGCTCGACGCCGCGATCCTGTCCGTCTCCACGCCCGTGGACCTCGCGTCGGGCCGGCCCGACCTGCGCAACCTGGCCGCCGCCGCCGAGCACGTGGCCGCCACCTGCCGGCCGGGCACGCTCGTCGTGGTCCGCAGCACCGTCCCGATCGGCACCTCCCGCTCCGTCGTGCTGCCCGCGCTCACCGCCCGCTGGGGCGACGACGTCCGGCTCGTCATGGCGCCCGAGCGCACCATCCAGGGCCAGGCGCTGCGCGAGCTGGTCGAGCTGCCCCAGGTCGTCGGCGGGCTCGACGAGGAGAGCCTGGAGGCGGGCGTCGCGCTCTTCGCCGGCCTCGCCGAGCAGGTCGTGCCGGTGTCCGGCCTGGAGACCGCCGAGATGGTCAAGCTGTCCAACAACTGCCACACCGACCTGATCTACGCCTTCGGCAACGAGCTGGCGCTCATCGCCGAGCAGCACGGCCTCGACCCGCTGGAGGTCATCAGGGCGGCCAACCTCGACTATCCCCGGCCCGACCTGGCCAGGCCCGGGTACGTCGGCGGCGGCTGCCTGTCGAAGGACCCGTACCTGATGATCGCGAGCACGCGGCGGCCGCCGTACCTGGTGGACCGGGCGCGGGCGCTCAACGAGCGGCTGCCCGCGCACGTCGCCGAGCGGATGGTCGAGCTGATCCGCGAGAGCGCCGGACGCACCGAGGGCGTCAGGCTGTCGGTGCTGGGCTGGGCGTACAAGGGCTGGCCGGCCACCGACGACATGCGCGGCACGCCCATCGCCGAGATGATGCCGCTCTTCCGCGCCGTCGGCCTGACCGTGCTCGGCCACGACCCGCTCGTCCCCGACGACGTCATCCGCGAGTACGGCGGCGAGCCCGTCAGCCTGGACAAGGCGTTCGCCGACGCCCACGCCGTCCTCGTCATCAACGACCATCCCGACTACCGGGGGCTGGAGGTCGAGTCACGGCTGGCCACCTCCGGGGTGCGGGTGGTGTTCGACTCCTGGCGCATCCTGGACGAGGCGACGATCATCCGGCACGGCGTCCGCTACGCCGGCATCGGCTACCTGGCGGAGGAGCGGGCATGAGGGCGCTGCTGCTGGGCGGGGCCGGCTTCATCGGGCTGCACCTGGCCCGCCGGCTGCTCGCCGACGGGCACGAGGTGACCGTCGTGGACGACTTCTCGCGGGGGCGGCGCGACGACGCGCTCGCCGGGCTGGCCGTCGAGGTGCGCTCGGCCGACCTCACCGACCCGGCCGCGTACGACGCCCTCGAACCCGGCTGGGACCAGGTGTTCATGCTGGCCGCCGTGGTCGGCGTGCGCAACGTCGAGTCCGGCCCGGCCCGGGTGCTCCGGGTCAACACGCTGTCCCTGATGCACCTGCTGGACTGGATGGGGCCGGGGCGCGGGCGGCTGTTCTTCGCCTCCACCAGCGAGGCGTACGCCGGGGCGGTCAGCACCGGGCTGGCCGCCGTGCCGACCGCCGAGGACGTCCCCCTCGTCATCGAGGACGTGGGGTCGGCGCGGCACACGTACGCGATCAGCAAGCTGCTCGGCGAGGCCGCGGTGCTGCACACGGCGCGGGCCAAGGGGTTCGAGGCGGTCATCGGCCGCTTCCACAACGTCTACGGCCCCCGCATGGGCGCCGACCATGTCATCCCCGAGCTGTCCCTGCGGGCCGAGCGCGGCGAGGACCCCTTCACCCTCTACGGCGCCGACCAGAGCCGCGCCTTCTGCCACGTGGACGACGCCGTCGAGGCGGTCGTCCGGCTCATGGCCGAGCCGCGGGCGGCGGGCCGGATCGTGCACATCGGCAACGACGCCGAGACCAACATCGGCGACCTGGCCAAGCTCGTCCTGCGGATCGCGGGCACGAACCCGGAGATCCGGCACGTGCCCGCGCCCCCCGGCTCGGTCGCGCGCCGCTGCCCCGACCTCACGCTGCTGCGCGAGCTGACCGGGTACGAGCCGCGCGTCGCCCTGGAGGACGGCGTCCGCCGGACCTACGCCTGGTACCGGGAGTCGTGGACCGGATGACGCAGCCCATCGCGTTCTACTACGGGGCGGGGGAGCTGGAGCGGCTGTCCGGCTTCGACAAGGTCGTGCTCCAGGCGGACTTCTACCGCCCGGACGAGCTGGACCTGCTGCGCGGGCGCGGCACGCAGACCCTCGGCTACCTGTCGCTGACCGAGGACGCCGGCCCGCCCGCGCCGTGGCACCGCGCCGAGCACAATCCCGACTGGGGCGGCGCGTTCGTCCACACCGGCGACCCCCGCTGGGTGGCGCACGTGGTGGAGCAGGCCCGTACGGCGATCGGGAAGGGCTTTCGCGGGCTGTTCCTCGACACGCTCAACATCGAGCAGACCTACCCCGAGGACCTGCCGCACCTGCTCTACCTCATCGCCGCCATCCGCGAGGAGACGCAGCCGGAGTATCTGCTGGCCAACCGGGGCTTCGGGCTGCTGCCGCAGCTCGCCGACCTGGTGGACGGCGTGCTGTTCGAGTCGTTCTCGGCGCGCTGGGTGGACGCCGGCAACTACGCGCCCTGGCCGGACGACGTGCTGGAGGTCCACGCCTCCGTGGCCGAGCGGCTGCTCGGCCTCGACGTGGACCTCTACGCACTCGACTACGCCGACAACGACGAGCTGTGCGACTTCGCGCGCCGGCGGGCGCGCGAGTTCGGCATGCTCTGCTTCGTCAGCGACAGGGTGCTGTCGCGGATCTGAGCTGTCGGCCGGTCAGTTGACGCGTCTAGTTGATGCGCCAGGTGTCGCCGCCCAGCAGCAGCTCGCTCAGGTCGCCGGGGCCCTGCCGCTCGGCCGCCTCGTCGAGCTGCTCGGCCATCAGCGTCTCGTAGGAGGGCCGGTCGACGCTGCGGAAGATGCCGATCGGGACGTGCTCGAAGGCGGGCTCGTCCAGGCGGGACAGGGCGAAGGCGAGGCTGGGGTCGGGGTTGTGCACGTCGTGCACGAGGATCTGGTCCTCGGTCACGCTCGCGCGGGGCACGACCTCGATGCCGCCGTTCGCGCCGCGGACCACGGCCTTGGTGGCGCTGGCGATCGGCTGCCCGTGCTCCAGGCGCAGCGTGATGTCGTCACGCAGGCCCGGGTCCTTGAGCGGCTCGAAGGCGTTGTCGTTGAAGATGTTGCAGTTCTGGTAGATCTCGACCAGGGAGGTGCCGCGGTGGGCGGTGGCCTCCCGCAGCACCGACTGCAGGTGCTTGCGGTCGGAGTCGATGGTCCGGGCGACGAACGAGGCCTCGGCGCCGATGGCCAGCGAGATCGGGTTGAACGGCTTGTCGAGCGAGCCCATCGGCGTCGACTTCGTGATCTTGCCGACTTCGCTGGTGGGGGAGTACTGGCCCTTGGTCAGCCCGTAGATCCGGTTGTTGAACAGCAGGATGTTGAGGTTGACGTTGCGGCGCAGCGCGTGGATGAGGTGGTTGCCGCCGATGGACAGGGCGTCGCCGTCGCCGGTGACGACCCAGACGCTGAGGTCGGGGCGGGAGGCCGCCAGGCCGGTGGCGATGGCGGGGGCACGGCCGTGGATCGAGTGGAAGCCGTAGGTGTTGAGGTAGTAGGGGAAGCGGGAGGAGCAGCCGATGCCGGAGATGAAGGCGATGTTCTCCCGCTTGAGCCCGAGCTCGGGCAGGAAGGACTGGACGGCCGCGAGGATCGCGTAGTCACCGCAGCCGGGGCACCAGCGCACCTCCTGGTCGGACTTGAAGTCCTTCAGGCTCTGCTTGGCGTCGGTCTTCGGGACCAGGCTGAGGCCCCTGCCGTTGACGAGCTCAGTCACTGTCGATCACGTCCTGGATGACTCCGGCCAGCTCCTCGGCCTTGAACGGGAGCCCGCGCACACGGTTGTAGCTGATGACGTCGACGAGGTAGCGCGCGCGCAGCAGCAGCGCGAGCTGGCCCAGGTTGATCTCGGGCAGCAGCACCTTGTCGTAGCTCTTGAGCACCTCGCCGGTGTTGGCCGGCAGGGGGTTGAGGTGGCGCAGATGGACCTGGGCGACCTTGCCGCCGCCCGCCCTGATGCGGCGCACGGCCGCGGCGATCGGCCCGTAGGTCGAGCCCCACCCGACGACCAGCACCTTCGCGTCGCCGTCGGGGTCGTCCACGACCAGGTCGGGAACGTCGATGCCGGCGATCTTGGCGGCCCGGGTGCGGACCATCAGGTCGTGGTTGTCGGGGTCGTAGGAGATGTTGCCGGTGCCGTCGGCCTTCTCGATGCCGCCGATCCGGTGCTCCAGCCCGGCGGTGCCGGGGATCGCCCACGGCCGGGCCAGGGTCTCGGTGTCCCGCTTGAACGGCAGGAACGTGCCGTCCTCGCCGTTGGGGGCGGTGGTGAACTCCTGCGAGATGTCCGGCAGGTCGGACACCTCCGGCAGCCGCCACGGCTCGGAGCCGTTGGCGAGGTAGCCGTCGGAGAGCAGCATGACCGGGGTGCGGTACTTCACCGCGATCCTGGCCGCCTCGATGGCGGCGTCGAAGCAGTCGCTCGGCGACATCGGCGCCACGACCGGCACCGGGGACTCGCCGTTGCGGCCGAACAACGCCATCAGCAGGTCGGTCTGCTCGGTCTTGGTCGGCATGCCGGTGCTCGGCCCGGCCCGCTGCACGTCCACGATGATCAGCGGCAGCTCGGTGGTGACCGCGAGGCCGACCGTCTCGGCCTTCAGCGCCACACCGGGGCCGGAGGTGGTGGTCACGCCGAGCGCGCCGCCGAACGCGGCCCCGAGCGCCGCGCCGACGCCGGCGATCTCGTCCTCCGCCTGGAAGGTGCGGATGCCGAACCGCTTGTGCTTGGACAGCTCGTGCAGGATGTCGGAGGCCGGCGTGATCGGGTAGGAGCCCAGGAACAGCGGCAGCTTCGCCTGCACGCTCGCGGCGATCAGGCCGTAGGCGAGCGCCTGGTTGCCGGAGATGTTGCGGTAGACGCCGGGCGCGAGGCGGGCCGGCTTGACCTCGTAGGAGACCGAGAACGACTCGGTGGTCTCGCCGTAGTTCCAGCCCGCCTGGAAGGCCGCGATGTTGGCCTTGGCGATCTCGGGCTTCTTGGCGAACTTGTTCTCCAGGAACTTGATCGTGTGCTCGGTCGGCCGGTGGTAGAGCCAGCTCAGCAGGCCGAGGGCGAACATGTTCTTGGAGCGCTCGGCGTCCTTCTTGGACAGGTCGAAGCCTTCGAGGGCCTTGACCGTGAGCGAGGTCAGCGGGACCGCGTGCACCCGCCACTCGGCCAGCGAGTCGTCCTCCAGCGGGTTGGTGGCGTAGCCGACCTTCTGGAGGTTGCGCTTGGTGAACTCGTCGGTGTTGGCGATGATGTCGCTGCCCCTGGGCAGGTCGCCGAGGTTGGCCTTGAGCGCCGCCGGGTTCATCGCGACCAGCACGTTGGGCGCGTCGCCCGGCGTGAGGATGTCGTGGTCGGCGAAGTGGAGCTGGAAGCTCGACACGCCGGGAAGGGTGCCCTGAGGGGCGCGGATCTCGGCCGGGAAGTTGGGCAGCGTCGACAAGTCGTTGCCGAACTCCGCCGTGCCCGCCGTGAATCGGTCGCCGGTGAGCTGCATGCCGTCGCCGGAGTCGCCGGCGAACCGGATGATCACGCGGTCGAGTTGCTGGACCTGCTTTGCCACAGCCGCTCAGTCCTCCTCGACGCGCCGGGGCGCGGTTGCATTGGGCGCGTTCTCTGTTTCCATGCTAGATCCTCGGAAGGGTCACGCGTTTGCAAGCCGCCGAACGCGGGTAAACGCGGTGGGAAGTCAGGGTGAGATCGGAGAACGACGACGACACAGCCCGGACGCGAGCCTGCAGAGATCGACATGCAGGCGGGCGAACAGGACGGTACGGGTCACGAGCGCCAACTATACGTCCCTCCGACCCATGGGCTACGTCAGGGGCTGCTTGCGGGACGGCTCACTCCCTGACCTGTACAGGCGTCCGGCCTGCATGCCGGCAGGTCCGTACAACTCTGGAACGGTGACGAAGGTGTAACCCTTCCCGCGCAACCGCTTGAGGATGTCCGGGACCGCGGCCACGGACTCCCGGTGGATGTCGTGCAACAAGATGATCGCACCTGGATGCGCGTCGTGCACGCTTCTGTCCACGATGTCGCGGGTCGCGCCGCCCTGCTGGTCGGAGGCGTCCACGTCCCAGGTCACCAGCGGGAAGCCCTGGTCCCGCGCCACGTTGCGCAGCATCCCGCTCACGGCCCCGTACGGCGGCCGGACCAGCGTCGGGGCCTGGCCGATGGCCGCGGCCACCGCGTCGCGGGTGCGCTCCAGCGAGTCGGCGATCTTGGCGGTGCCCGGCTTCGACAGGTCCGTGTGCGACCAGCTGTGGTTGCCGACCAGGTGGCCCTCGTCGCTCATCCGGCGCAGCAGGTCCGGCTGGGCGGCCGCGTTGGCGCCGACGACGAAGAAGGTCGCACGGGCGTTCTCGCGCTTCAGGATGTCCAGGAGCTCGGCGGTGTGGGGGCTGGGGCCGTCGTCGAAGGTCAGGGCCACGCACTTGGTGGCGGCGCAGTTCACGGTGCCGGCGCGGTTGCTGACGGCGGCGGGGGAGCGCGGCGGCGCGGCGAACGGGCCGCCGGGTGTGTCGTTCTGCGGCGCGCCGGGGGTGTCGTCGGGCGCCCCTGGTGTGTCGTTCTGCGGTTCGCCGGGCGCCCCTGGTGTGTCGTTCTGCGGGGTGCGGTGTGTGTCGCGGTGTGTGCCTGCGGACGGGTCGGTGGGCGTGTCGGCGGATCGGGGTGCGGTGCCGGTGGCGCGGCCGCTGTGGGCGGTGCCGTCGAGGGTGGCCTGCTGGGCCCGGTGGCCGAGCTCCGACAGCAGCGGGGCCGCCTTTTCCGCGGGCACGGCCACCGCGAGCCGCCCGAGCCGGCACGGCGTGAGCTGGCAGTCGTCGAACTCGACCACCAGGTCCCCGGCGCGGTTGAAGGCCATCGAGTCGAACTGGTCGTCGTCGGCCGTGACGGCGTCCCGCTCGACCTGCGCGCCCCGGTCCTTGAGCTGCTCCTTGACCAGCGTCACCAGCCGCCGCCTGGCGTCGTCGCCGGCGAGCAGGCCGGTGGAGCCGGTGGTCGTGCCGGAGCGGGGGTCGTACCAGAGCGTGCGGGTGGAGTTCTCCCAGCGCGCGCCCGTGAACTCGCCGGTGCGCAGCCGCACCCCGACCGCGTCGGGGGAGGCGGCGGCGAGCTGCCATTCGACGTTCAGCTCGGGCCGCGGGTCGGAGATCTCGTCGCCGGTCCGCGTACGGAAGTCGCGGAGCTGCCGTCGCGCCTGCTCGCGCAGCGCCGTGACGAGCGCGGGCGCGCCGGCCAGCGAGGGGTAGGTGATGTGCACGTAGCGCGATCCGTGGGCGGCGTGGCCCTCGGTGACCGTCTCGGCGGACAGGCCGGAGACGCCCGCCGGGTCGACGAAGTCGATCATCGTCGGCTCTGCAGGGACCATGACGTTCTGCTCGGGGCCGGCGGCGGCGGCGAGGCCGCACCCGCCGGTCGAGAGGGTCAGCAGAGCGACTCCGAAGACGAATCGCTTGTTGTGCATGAATGTCACATTATGGTGCTGATCATGCCCTTCGTGCCGATTTGTAGGGATGTGGCAGGGACTTTGACGGAGCTTGGGTTTAGCTCACCTTCGGGTGCCGGGGCCCTGGGTTCCGCGGACGTGGCGGGCTACGATCGCGTCATGACGGCTATTTCGGGTCGTACGTGCTGGTCGCCGCGCTGTTCGCCATCGGCGTCGCCATCGTGGCGGGGGCCCTCACGGCCAACCGCCTGCTCCGCCCGACCCGTCCCACGCCCGACAAGCTGACCACGTACGAGTGCGGGGTCGACCCCGTCGGCGAGGGCTGGGCGCAGTCGCAGGTCCGCTACTACGTCTTCACCTACCTCTACGTCGTCTTCGCCGTGGACGCCGTCTTCCTCTTCCCCTGGGCCACGATCTTCGACGCGCCCGGCTACGGACTCACGACGCTCGCCGAGATGTTCGTCTTCCTCGGCTTCATCGCGCTCGGCATCGTCTACGCCTGGCGCAAACGCGTCCTCACCTGGACCTGAGAGGGCGGTTTGTGTGCTGGGCGGGCTCAGACGCTCGAGCCGGCCGGCCGGCGGGTGAGCGGCCGGACGTCGATGACCGCCATGTCCGCAGCGTGAGCGGCGGCGATGCCTTCGTCACTGTCCTCGTACACGGTGCAGCGATGTGGAGGGACGCCCAGCAGCTTCGCCGCGCGCAGGAAGATGTCCGGCGCGGGCTTGCCCCGTTCGACGTCGTCGCGGGTGACGAGAGTGGCGAACCGGTGGCGGATCGGCAGGTGACGGAGCGTCGTCTCGATCACCTTCCGGGCACCCCCGGAGGCGACCGCCATGGGCAGTCTGCCGTGGAAGGAGGAGACCACGGCCTCGACCTCCGGGTGGACGCGGATCTCGTGCGCCGTGCGCAGGAACCGTTCGTCGCGGTCCGCCACGATCTCCTCCACGGACCGCCGGAGCCGAAGGCCGCCCTCGCGTGCCAGCAGACGGACCATCTCGGCGGAGGACAGGCCGGTGCGCGCGTCGAACCACTCCTGGTCCAGTCGCACGCCCTCCTCCGCGAGTGCTCCGGCCATCGCAAGATAGTTCGCCCGCTGGGTGTCCACCAGCGTTCCGTCCCAGTCGAAGAGCAGGGCGCCGGCGTTTCCCGGATGGAGTTCAGGCAACACTGTCTTCCGCCTTCCCACGAGAGCGATCGGCTCTCATCCTCGCAGCGTTCGCATCTCGTCGATGAACGGCCACGGCTCAGGCCCGCCCCGCACTCGCCGCCAGGGAGTCCGCCGCCCAGTACGCCGCCGTGGCCAGGCTCATCAAGGTCCGCGTGCCCACGACGCTCCTGGGTCATCGACGATGATCAGCTCGTAGCGGCGGATCTTCTTCAGCTCGGCCTCGAGCTGGAACGCGCCGATGGTGGGTTGTCCTGAAGTCCCGGGGTCGCCTTTGCGGCGCGCCCGACAAGCGCGAGAATGGAAGACATGGCAGCGACGGATCTCCCGATGCCCACCGTGGGCCCGGTCTCGCGGCTGGCGCCCAAGCCGATGCGCTTCGTGCTCAACTGGGGCCGCCGCTACTCCCTGTGGGTGTTCAACTTCGGGCTGGCCTGCTGCGCCATCGAGTTCATCGCCACCTCCATGAGCCGGCACGACTTCATCAGGTTCGGGGTCATCCCGTTCGCCAACGGGCCGCGCCAGGCCGACCTCATGATCGTCTCGGGCACGGTCACCGACAAGATGGCGCCCGCCGTCAAGCGCCTCTACGAGCAGATGCCCGACCCCAAGTACGTCATCTCGTTCGGCGCCTGCTCCAACTCCGGCGGGCCCTACTGGGACTCCTACTGCGTGACGAACGGCGTCGACCAGATCATCCCCGTCGACGTCTACGTCCCCGGCTGCCCGCCCCGCCCCGAGGCCCTGCTCCACGGCATCATGAAGCTGCAGGAGAAGATCGCCGGCGAACGGCTGAGCGACCGCTACGTGTGGTCCAGGTCGCACGGGGAGGAGGCGTGACCGACCTGCTCGCCCGCCACTTCGGCGACCGGGCGGCCATCACCGAGTCCTACGGCGAGACCACCGTCGACGTGGCGCCCGCCGACTGGATCGAGCTGCTCACCTTCGCCCGTGACGACCTCGGCCACGTCTTCTTCGACTGGCTGACCGGCGTCGACGAGCCGCCCGACGCCTTCGTGATCGTCGCCCACGTCTACAACCCGGCCGGCCGCGAGCGTCTGCTGCTGCGCACCCGCGTTCCGCGCGCCGAGCCGCGCCTGCCGAGCGCCGTCGGCGTCTACCGGGGGGCCGACTGGCACGAGCGGGAGACGTACGAGATGTTCGGCGTCGTCTTCGAGGGCCACCCCAACCTCGTGCCGCTGCTCCTGCCGGACGGTTTCGAGGGCCATCCGCTGCGCAAGGACTTCGTCCTCGCCGCCCGCGTCGCCAAGGCGTGGCCCGGCGCGAAGGAGCCGGGGGAGTCCGGGCACGGCGCGCCGAGCCGCCGCAAGACCCTGCCGCCGGGCGTGCCCGCCGATTGGGGCACGCCGCCCACCTGACCCCCGCTGGGAGCCGCCCGATGCTGCACGTGGTGCTGAGCTTCGCCGTCATCATCGTCGTGTTCCTGGTGCTGCCGCTCATCGTCGGGCAGACCGAGCACAAGGTCATGGCCCACATGCAGTCGCGCCTCGGCCCCATGTACGCGGGCGGCTTCCACGGGTGGGCGCAGCTCATCGCCGATGGGGTGAAGTTCGCCCAGAAGGAGGACGTCATCCCGGCCGCGGCCGACCGCCGCATCTTCATGATCGCGCCCGGGGTGGCGCTGGTGCCGTACCTGGTCGTGCTCGTCGTCATCCCCTTCGACCGCGACTTCGTGGCCGTGGACCTCGATCTCGGGCTGTTCTTCGTGCTGGCGGTCATGGGCGTGGGCGTGCTGGGCGCGATCATGGCGGGCTGGGCGTCGGCGAACAAGTACTCCGTGCTCGGCGGCATGCGCGCGGCGGCCCAGCTCATGTCGTACGAGCTGCCGCTGGTCCTCGCCGCCTCCTCGGTCGCGATGGCCGCCGGCACGCTGTCGATCCCCGGCATCGTCGAGGCGTGGCAGTGGTGGTGGCTGCCGTGGCAGGCGGTCGGGGGAGTGGTGTTCTTCGTGGCGGGGCTGGCCGAGCTGCGGCGGCCGCCGTTCGACATGCCGATCGCCGAGTCCGAGATCATCATGGGGCCGATGACCGAGTACACCGGCATGCGCTTCGCGCTGTTCATGCTCGCCGAGTACGCCGGGATCGTCGTGCTGTCCTTCCTGACCGCCGTGCTGTTCCTGGGCGGCTGGCACGGGCCGTTCCTGCCGGGGTGGCTGTGGACGTTGCTGAAGGTGTTCGCGCTGGCGTTCGTGGTGATCTGGCTGCGGGTGACGTATCCGCGGCTGCGCGAGGACCAGCTGCAGAAGCTCGCGTGGGTGGTGCTGGTGCCGCTGGCACTGGGACAGCTCGCCCTGACCGGAGTGGTGAAGGTCCTGCTCTGAAACACCGCCGCGAAGCCGCCGGGAAAGAGCCATCCTGTAGGGGACACGAACGAGCGGGGACGGGGCGGTGGAGCCGCCCGGCGCACGGGGTTGGTGGCGCTTGCACGAACGCGAAGGGTCAGGAGGCGGCGGCGGGATGCGTGAACCCGACGGCTCAGCGGGTGGCGGCGGGGTGAGTGGCTCAGGACGCGACGGCTCAGGGGGGTGGCGGCGGGGTGAGTGGCTCAGGACGCGACGGCTCAGGGGGTGGCGGCGGGGTGCGTGAACTCGTCCCGGCGACGGGCGCGACGGCCAGGAGCAAGCGTCCCCAACTCGCGATGACCGCCGACGCGGGCATCCTGACGGTCACCGACCGCACGTCCGGCGAGACGGCGCAGGTCAAGCCCGCCTCCCTCTACCTCTACCGCCACGAGCGCCCCGGCTCCGAGGATCTGTACGGCGTCGCCGCCCTCGACGCCGACGGCCTCGTCCTGCTCGACCTGCCCGGCGGCTGGCACATGCCCAGCGTGAAGGACCTCGCCGCGCAGGCCGGGATCCCGGTGTCGGAGACCCGCTACCAGACCCCCGCCCGGATCGGCGCGAACCTCGCCGCCCGCGCCCCCGGCTGGCGGCGCTTATCCGGCCTGCCCCGCCGCCGCCGATTCACGAAGGTGCACAAGATCGCGGTCGCCGGCGCGGGCGTGGCCGGCCTGGCCGTGATGACGATCCTGGCCGTCAACGGGATGTGGTTCGCCTGGCGCGGCGTGGCCACCCTGGGCCGGATCCTCATCGACCTGCTGGAGGTGAAGTGGCTGTTCCTCGCCTTCTTCAGCCCGCTCCTCCTGGTGATGCGTCCCATCACCGGACGGCTGCACCGCTGGCGGGTGGGGCAGGGCTCGATCGTCGGCCCGCCGTCGGGGCCGTACCTGGTGGGCCGGCAGCCCAGCACCCTGGAGGTCGTCGGCGGCGTGCAGACCCTCGCCACCATGCGCCGGGGCCGCGCGCCCGGCCTGGCCGCCGGCCTGCTCCTCTACCGCCACGAGGACCTGACCGGCCTGTTCATCCTGGACAGCCTCGGCAAGGCCCTCCACCACCTGCCCGGCCCGTGGCCGGCGGCCGACCTCGACCGCTTTGCCAAGCGCAACGACCTGACGCTGGCGGTGCACGGGTTGACGCACGACGAGTACACAACCCTCGCCAAATCCACCAAGTCCGCCACCCCCTGACGCGGCCCCGCCCTGGCCCATCACGCCGGCCCGCTCTGGCCCGTCACGCCGGCCCGCTCTGGCCCGTCACGCCGGCCCGCCCCAGCCCCGTCTCTGGCCCGTAACGCCGGGCCGCCCCGGGCCCCGTCACCCCTGCCCCCAGCTTGGGCCGGCCCCCTGGCCGCCTCAGTGGATGATGGCCAGCATCACATCCGAGGCCGACGGCCGTTCGTCCGGCCGTTTGTTGAGGCACGACCCCACGATCCCCCGCAACCCCGGCGGCAGCGGCGACAGATCCGGGTGGACCGTGAGCACCCGGTTGAACACCGCCGGCACCGTGTCCTCCCCGAACGCCGGCCGCCCCGTCGCCGCGAACATCATCGTCACCGCCCAGCTGAAGACGTCCGAGGCCGGCCCCACGGCCTCGCCCGTGAGCTGCTCCGGTGACATGTAGGGCGGAGTGCCCACCATCTTCCCGGCCGTCAGCGTCACCTGGTCGAGCCCGCGCGCGATCCCGAAGTCGATCACCCGTGGCCCGTCCGGCCCGATGAGCACGTTGCTCGGCTTGAAGTCCCTGTGGACGACGCCCGCCTTGTGGATGGCCGCCAGCGCACCGGCTGTGGATAACGCCAGCCGCGTCAGCCCGTCCTCGTCCCGTGGCCCGTGCTTCTTGACCAGTTGCTCCAGCGACGGCCCGTCCACGAACTCGCTCACGATGTACGGGAATCGTCCGCTGATGTCGACGTCCAGGACCCGGGCTGTGGAGAACGTCGCCACCCGCCGCGCCGCCTCCACCTCACGCGCGAACCTGGCCCGCGCCGTCTCGTCCACAAGGTCGTGCAGCACCTTGACGGCGACCCGAGTCCCGTTGGGCGCCGCCGCGAGGTAGACCGATCCCTGCCCGCCGCGCCCGAGCGACCTGAGAACCCGGTAGTGCCCGATCCACTCGGGCTCGCCGGGCCGGCGCTGGTGGCTGGGCTCGGTGCTGCGCTGCTGGACGTTCATGGGCGGCGGGGCCGGGCGCTGGCCGCCCATCACCGGAACGTGCCGCTGATCCCCCATGACCGGCATGGGCCGCTGACCGCCCATGGGAGACACCTGCGTCGGACGCTGGTGCAGGGGCGGATACATCGGCGGACGCAGCCGCGCCCGGACCATCCTCGGCACCAGCACCGCCGAATGGACGACGCCGCCGAACCACGCCGCGACCAGCCCCACCGACACCAGGAAGTCGAGCGGCTGCGGGATGTCGTCGATGTTGTCGTACGAGAGCGCGCCGATCACGAAGGAGCCGATGCAGACGAGGTAAACCGAGGCGGCGACGGCCTGGAGGGCACTTCGCAGCCAGTACGCGGCGAACCCGATGGTGAACGGGGTCGCCAGCCCGCACGTGAGGAGAGGCAGACAGGCCCACACGACGGCGGCCGCCCACGCCCCTCCGCTCGGACGGACTGCTTCGCTGTGCTGCATGGCGGGAAGACTATCGCCCCGTCGTGGTTCATACCGGGCATGCGCTCAGCTTGTGGATAACCACCCCTCATTCTGTGGATGGCTGTGGAAAACCTGGGGACAACACCCCCGCTCATTCACGTGCGCGCCCACTTGCGCCATGATGTTGAACATGGGGCGAATACCGGGAGTGGGACTGGTGAAGGGACTGTCCATCACCCTTCGCCACATGCTGCGCAAATCCGTCACGCAGCAATACCCCGAGGTCAAGCCCGCCCTGCCGCCCCGCAGCCGAGGCGTTATCGCCCTGGTTGAGGAGAACTGCACCTCTTGCATGCTGTGCGCCCGAGAATGCCCGGACTGGTGCATCTACATCGACTCCCACAAAGAGACCGTCCCGGCGCCCGAAGGCGGCCGCCCGCGCCAGCGCAACGTCCTCGACCGGTTCGCCATCGACTTCGCGCTGTGCATGTACTGCGGCATCTGCATCGAGGTCTGTCCCTTCGACGCGCTCTTCTGGTCCCCGGAGTTCGAGTACGCCGAGGGCGACATCCGCAACCTCCTGCACGAGAAGGACCGGCTGAGCGGCTGGACGCAGACCGTCCCGCCACCGCCGCCCCACGACCCGGGCGCCGAACCCCCGAAGGAACTCACGGCCGCCCCCCGCCGCCCCGCCGGCCGAGCAACCCCGGCCACCCCCGCCCGCCCTGAACGCGAAACGCGCGACACGACAACGGCACAGACACCCACGCCCACCGCCACACCCGCCCCCGCAACACCACCGCCGACCGCCACCCCCGAAGCCCCCTCCGGCGGCCCCCGTACCGACGCCGCCCCGCCCCAGCAGCCGGACACGAGCGCTGGCGGCACGGGCACCGCAGGCACGGGCACAACTGGTGCTGGCGCGACCGCTGCTGACACGGGCACTGCCGGCGCGGACACCGCAGGCGTGGGAGGCCCGCAGCCGCCCACCGCTGCCCAGCCCCCCACGGCCGCTCCGGCTTCGGGCGCCGAGCCCGGCCGCCAAGACCAGGAGCCGGAGACAGGCACCCCGGGCAGGCCCCAACGCCCCCGCCGCGCCATGTCCAACGTGCGCGGCATCCGCCCGCCCGGCGCCCTCCCAGCCCGCCCCGCAGGTGACACCTCCGCGGCCCGAGGCGATGACGAGTCCGCCGCTGAGGCCGCCGTCCCACCGCCCTCAGGCCCGTCTGCCGAGGCTCCGGCCCGGCCTGCCGTCCCGCCCGCTCGCCGCACCGGGATCGAAGGCGACGACGAGGAGCCGCAGGGGGCGTCCCAGTCCACCGGCGGGTCGCCATCCACAGGCGGCCCGACCGATGAAGAGTTGTCCACAGGTTCGGGCGAGACGCGATCGAAGCCCGATCCGCAGGAGCAGACTGCTGCTCCGAGCCCTCGCCGGCGTCGGATGGCCGACCCTCGGTCCATCCGACCACCCGGCGGGCTCGGCCCTGACGAGCCGAAGGAGCCCGAGGAGGAGTCGTGACCGAGGCGGTGCCCTCCTACCTGTCACCCACAGGGCAAGAAATCGTCTTCTTGCTGCTGGGCGCGGTAGCGGTCGGATCGGCGCTGCTCGTTGTCACGACCAGGCAACTGGTCCATGCCGCCCTCTGGCTCGTGGTCTGCTTCGGCGCCCTGGCGGGCTGCTATCTCGTGTTGACGGCCGAGTTCGTGGCCTGGGTGCAGGTGCTGATCTACGTGGGCGCGATCGTGGTGCTGCTGCTGTTCGGCATCATGCTCACGCGCGCCCCGATCGGCCGCTCCGCCGACCTCGACAGCGGCAACCGCGTCGTCGCCGCCGTGGTCGCGCTCGCCACCGCGGCCATCCTGGTCACGGTCGTCATCGACGGCTTCCGTACGGCATACACCCCGCTCGATCCCGGCGCGGGCGCGGCGAAGGAGCTGGGTGCGAGCATCTTCGCCACGTGGGTGCTCCCGTTCGAGGCGCTGTCCGTCCTCCTGCTCGCCGCGCTGATCGGCGCGATCGTCCTGTCCCGTACGGACATTCCGGGCGGAGCGCCACCGGCGGGCCCGGCGCCTCCGGCAGGCCCGGTCACCGGCGGGGCCGATCCGCCTGCCAGAGGAGACCCCGCACCACCTGACCGCCCATCCGACCAGACGAGCGGGGGCCAATAGTGCACATCGTCTATCCGGCGGTCGTCTCCGCGCTGTTGTTCTCGATCGGTGTCTACGGCGTGCTGGCTCGCCGCAACACGATCCTCGTGCTCATGTCGGTCGAGCTGATGCTCAACGCCGTCAACCTCAATCTGGTCGCGTTCGACGTCTGGCTGGCGGATCGCCTGCACAGCGGTCAGGTTCTCACCCTCTTCGTCATCGTCATCGCGGCGGCCGAGGTCGGGCTGGGCCTGGCCATCGTGCTCGCGCTCTACCGCAACCGCCGTACGGTCGATCTCGACCACCTCCGCGCCCTGGCCGAGCCCGCGACCGTCGCCGGCCAGGAGCAAGAAGACCCAGAGGCGGGCGGCCTCACCGGCGCAGCCCGGGAGGCGCCGCAGCCGGTCGACGTCAGCGCTTCTCAGGGAGCGGCGGGAGGAGCAGCCCAGGTTGAAGGGGGCGGCGGGGGCGGGCAGGCGGTCAGGCGGGAGAGGGGCACGCTGTGACGACGTTCCCGCTGTGGGCCGTTCTGCTGCCCTTCGTCGCCGCCTTCGCGGGCCTGCTGCTCAGCCGCTGGCCGCATCGCCGTCCGCCGACGCGGCCGGCGCCGTCCGTGCGTTCCGCGAGCGGATCCGCCGACGAGCCGTCCGCGAGCGGGCCCGCCGACGAGCGGTTCGCGGACGAAGCCCCCGACCCGCACTCACCCGGCACCTGGGCCTCCGACGAATGGCCGGACCCCGAGGAGGCCGCACAGGAGGCCGGCGCGAGGGCGGCCGACAGGCGGGCCAACGTCCGGGCCGCCTGGATCGCGATCATCCCCACCGCCGTCTCCGCCGTCCTGGCGGCCTGGCTCGCCTGGGACCGAGGGTTCGCGTTCCTGACCGACTCGGGTGTGGGCGCGCCGACCGGTCACACCTACGGCGCGATCACCACCGGCGGCCTCCCGATCGCGCTGGCCCTCCAGGCCGACAACCTGTCCGCGCTCCTCGGCGTCCTGGTCACCCTCGTGGCCCTGGCCGTCCAGGTCTACTCGGTCGGCTACCTCGCCGACGACCCCCGCTACCCCTCCTACAGCGCGTTCATCAGCCTGTTCACCAGCGCGATGCTCCTGGTGGTCTACGCCGGCGACCTCCTGGTCCTGTACGTCGGCTGGGAGATCATGGGCCTCTGCTCCTACCTCCTCATCGGCCACTGGTGGGAGGACAGGGGCAATTCGCGGGCCGCGGTGAAGGCGTTCCTCGTGACCCGGCTCGGCGACGTCGGCTTCCTGTTCGGCATCTTCGTGCTGGGCGCGGCCGCGGGCAGTTTCCGCGTCGCCGACGTCCTGGCGAAGGCGCCGGAGATGTCCCAGGCGACGCTCGTGACCGCCACGCTGCTCCTGCTGGCCGGCGTGGCCGGCAAGAGCGCCCAGGTGCCGCTGCACACCTGGCTCCCCGACGCGATGGCAGGACCGACGCCGATCAGCGCCCTCATCCACGCCGCCACCATGGTCGCCGCCGGCATCTTCATCGTGGCGAGGCTCTTCCCCGCCTTCCTCGCCGCACCGCCGACGATGGACGTGCTGGCGGTGCTGGCCGCCCTCGGCATGCTGGGCGCGGCCCTCGCCGCCCTCGCCCAGGACGACCTGAAACGCGTCCTCGCCTACTCCACGATCAGCCAGCTCGCGTACATGGCGGGCGGTCTCGCGGCGGGCTCCGACACGGCGGCGATCTTCCATCTCCTGACGCACGGCGCGTTCAAGGCGCTGCTGTTCCTCTGCGCGGGCGTGGTGATCCACCACGTCGGCTCCAACCTCATGACCCGGATGGGCGGCCTGCGCCGCGAGCTGCCGATCACGTTCGCCACGATGACGATCGGCCTGGCCGCCCTCATGGGCATCCCGCCGGCCGGCGGCTTCTTCAGCAAGGACGCGGTACTCGCCGCCATGGACGACGCCGTGACCACCGGCACGCTCACCGACGCCGCGGCCCTGCTGCTGTACGCGTGCGCGCTCGCCACGGTCGCCGTCACCGGCGCGTACGCGACCAGGGCCTGGCTGCGCACGTTCTTCGGCGAGGCCAGGGCGGTGCCGGTGCCGTTGCCCGAGCCGCCGCCCGGCACGGCCCACGTCGTGGACGTCACCGAGGCCCCGAGGACGATGCTCGTCCCCGTCGTCCTCCTCGCCGTGCCCGCGCTCCTGCTGGGCCTGGCCGGCGGGCTGCACGTGGACGTCGGCGTGGCCGCGGCCGGCGTGCTGCTCGCGCTGCTCGGCGCGGGCGCGGTCTACGCGTTCTGGCGCATGGACCCGCTCGCCGACCCGGCCCGCCTGCTCGGCCCGCCCCGTACGCCCTGCGAGCAGGCGTTCTACGTCGACCGGGGCTACGCCGCGCTGTTCGTCCGCCCGGTCCTGGCCCTCGCCAGGCTGGTGGTGCGGACGGACGACACGGTCGTGGACGGCGCGGTGCGCGGCTCCGGCCGGACCGCGCGCGGCCTCGCGGGCGTGCTGCGCCTGGCCCAGAACGGCAACGTCCAGCTCTACGTGAGCGGCCTGCTCGCGGGTGTCCTGCTGATCGCGGTGGGGGCGGTGGTGTTCACGTGACCGAGATGGGCTGGCTGCCGGTCGCGCTGCTGGCCGTGCCGCTGCTCGGGGCGCTCGGCCTCGTCGTGCTCCCGCACGTCCTGCGGCCGGTGCTGCGCGCGTACGGGCTGGTCCTGTCGGGTGTGACGCTGGCGCTGGCCGCGCTGCTGGTGGCGGCGTTCGACTACGGGCGGCCGGCGAGCCCGCAGTTCGAGCTGGACGTGCCGTGGATCCCCGGCCTCGGTCTCCGCCTTCACCTGGGAATCGACGGGGTCTCGCTGCCGCTGGTCGCGCTGACGGCGCTGCTGACGTTCCTGTGCTTCGGCTACCTGTCCTGGGGGCGCGCCCGCGCCGGCGAGTTCCAGCGCGCCCGGCCGCGTGCGCTGGTGTTCACGCTGCTGGTGCTCGAAGTCGGCATGATCGGCACCTTCCTCGCCCTCGACCTGCTGCTCTTCTTCGTCTTCTTCGAGATCGTGCTCGTCCCGATGTACTTCCTGATCGGCATCTGGGGCGGCGAGGGCCGGCGGGCCGCGTCGATCAAGTTCATCCTCTACACCCTGCTCGGCTCGGTCGTGATGCTGCTCGGCCTGCTGCTGGTCTGGGCGCAGACCGGCACGCTCGACATCGAGGCGCTGGCCGCGGCCCACGGCAGCGGGATGGCCAGATCGGTGCAGATCATCGCGTTCGTGGCGATCGGCATCGGCCTGGCCGTCAAGACCCCCATGTGGCCGCTGCACACCTGGCTGCCGGACGCGCACACCGAGGCGCCCACGACGGGCTCGGTGCTGCTGGCCGGCGTGCTGCTCAAGATGGGCACGTACGGCTTCGCCAGGATCGCCATCCCCGTCCTGCCCGAAGGCGCGCTGGCCGTCGCGCCGTGGCTGGGCGCGTTCGCCGTGGTCGGCATCGTGTACGGCGCGCTCGCCTGCCTGGCCCAGCGCGACCTCAAACGCATGATCGCCTACTCCTCGGTCGGTCACATGGGCTTCGTCCTGCTGGGCTTCGCCACCCTCACGCCCACCGGCATCAACGGCGCACTCTTCGCGAACGTCGCCCACGGCCTGATCACCGGCCTGCTGTTCTTCCTAGCGGGCGCGATCAAGGACCGCTACCACACGGCCGACATGACGGCGCTCGGCGGCGGCCTGCTGGCCACGCTGCCGCGCCTGGGCTCGGTGCTGACGTTCGCCGCGATCGCCTCGCTCGGGCTGCCGGGCCTCGCCGGGTTCTGGGGGGAGATGCTGGCGCTGCTCGGCGCGTTCCAGCCGGCGGACGGGCTGCCGCGCGGGCTCTTCCTGACGTACATGGTGATCGGCGGGCTGGGCGCGGTGCTGACGGCCGCGTACTTCCTGGTCATGCTCTCCCGCGTCACCCACGGCCGGCCGCCGCCGCTCCTCGCCGGGCACCGTGACGTCCGGCCGTACGAGCTGCTCGCCTGGACCCCGCTCGTGGCCCTGATCCTGCTGTTCGGACTCTGGCCGGGGCTCCTGCTCTCCCTCACCACCCCGGCCGTCCACACCCTGCTGGGAGCCCTGCCATGAGCCAGCAGATCGACTACTTCGCGATCGCGCCGCCGCTCGCGCTCGCCGTGACGGCCGCCCTGGTGCTCCTGCTGGACGCGTTCCTGCCGCACCGCCCCCGCACACGGGCCGCGCTGGGCCTGGTCACGCTGGCCGGCGTCCTGGTGTCCCTGGGCTTCGTCGTCGCGCAGGCGACGGCGGGCCGGACCCTCGGCACGTTCTGCGTCCCGCCCGCCCTGGCCGGGACGGGAGGCTCGGCGCCGTGCTCGTACGTCGTGGACGGCTTCACGCTGGTCCTCGCGGGCCTCGTGCTGGCCTCCGCCGTGGTGATCGTGCTGATGTCGACGACCGAGCTGGCCGGCGGCGGCATCCCGGCAGGGGAGTGGCACTTCCTCCTGCTGTGCACCCTCGTGGGCGCGGTGACCCTGCCCGCCTCCCGCGACCTGGTCATGCTCGTGGTCGCACTCGAACTCGTCTCGCTGCCGGTCTTCGCCCTCACCGCGCTGAAACGCTACGACGGGCGTGCCTCCGAGGCCGCCGTGAAGCTGTTCGTGGTGTCCGTGGTGTCCACGGCGGTCATGCTGTTCGGCGTGTCCCTTCTGTACGGGATGACGGGCACCGTCCACCTGTCCGGCCTGGCCGCGCAGACCCAGGCCGTGGCCGGCACGCCGGTCGTCACGGTCGGGGTCGTGCTCGTCGTCGCCGGGTTCGGCTTCAAGATCGCCGCGGTGCCGTTCCACGCCTGGGCGGCCGACGTCTACCAGGGCGCGCCGGTCCCGGTGGCCGCGTTGCTGTCGGTCGTGTCGAAGGCGTCCGGGTTCGCCGGGCTCATCCTGGTCCTCGCCACGGCGCTCCCCGGGCAGGCCGGCACCTGGGGTCCCGTCGTGGCGATCCTCTCGGCGCTGACCATGACGGCGGGCAACCTGCTGGCCCTGCGCCAGCGCTCCGCCGTACGCCTGCTGGCCTGGTCCTCCGTCGCCCAGTCCGGCTACGTCCTGGCCCCGCTCGCCGTCACCGGGGCCGTCGGGCCGCGGGAGGCCGTCGGCGCGTCCGTCGCCTACCTCGTCATCTACGCGGCCATGAACCTCGGCGCGTTCGCCGTCGTCCTGCTGGTCGCCAGGACCGCCGTACGCAACGAGCTCGACGACTACCGCGGCCTCGCCTTCCGCAGCCCGGCGGCGGGCCTCGCGCTCGCGTTCTGCCTGGTCTGCCTGGCGGGGCTGCCGCCGGGCCTCGCGGGGCTGTTCGCCAAGGTGTTCGTGTTCCGGGCGATCGTGGAGGGCGGGCTCGGCTGGCTGGCGCTGGTCATGGCGGTCAACACGGTGATCGGGCTCTACTACTACGCGGTGTGGGCCGCGCGCCTGTTCACCCCGGCCCCGCGTCCCATCACCCCGGCCGCCGCTCCCGCGCTCTGGCCCGCGACGGGCCTGGCGGTGGGGGTCGCGATCGTGTTCTCGCTCGCCCCGCAGCTCGTCCTCGACCTCGCCGGGTTGTGACGCGCGCGGGATCGCGCTCCGCCCTCGGCTGAGCACGCCGGGGAACGAAGAGCCGGGTCGTCTTCGTTGGAGGGGGTGAACCCAGAGCACGAAGGGGGAGCCTTGCACCACAACGGTCTGCGCACAGCCGTCCTGCTGGGCGGCATGTCTGCGCTGATCCTGCTGGTGGGCGCGTGGTTGGGTGGTGGCGTCGGTGTCCAGATCGCGTTCGTTCTCGCCCTCGTGGGCAACGGCGTCGCCTACTTCTTCTCCGACCGGATCGCGCTGTCGGCCATGCGGGCCAGGCCCGTCAGCGAGGTCGAGCACCCCACCCTCTACCGGATCGTCCGCGAGCTGAGCACGCAGGCCCGGCAGCCGATGCCGCGGCTGTACATCTCGCCGACGGTGCAGCCCAACGCGTTCGCGACCGGCCGCAGCCCGCGGCAGGCGGCGGTCTGCGTCACGTACGGGCTGACGCAGCTCCTCGACGAGTCCGAGCTGCGCGGCGTGATCGGGCACGAGCTGTCGCACGTGTACAACCGCGACATCCTGCTCTCGTCCGTGGCCGGCGCGCTGGCCACCATGATCACTTGGCTCAGCTACCTCGCGGTCTTCTTCGGCGGGTCGGACGACGACGAGGGTCCCGGCTTCCTCGGCGCGCTGCTCATGATGGTGCTCGGCCCGGTCGCGGCCGGAATGGTGCAGATGGCGATCAGCCGCACCCGCGAGTTCCAGGCGGACGAATCGGGCGCCCGCCTCACCGGCGACCCGCTCGCCCTCGCCTCGGCCCTCCGCAAGATCGAGCTGGGCGCCCGCCGCCTGCCGCTCCCCGAGAACAGCCGCCTGACCTCCGCCTCCCACCTGATGATCGCCAACCCGTTCGCCGGCTCCGGCATCGGCCGGCTGTTCTCCACGCATCCGCCCACGTCGGAGCGGGTCGCGCGGTTGGAGCGCATGGCCGGATACCGGCGATGACGGGACGTCCGCCGCGATTAACCAGGGCCGAACGGCGCCTGTGGAACGCGTTCCCGACCGGTGAGATCGTCGACCTCGGCCCGGTGACGCCGAGCAGGTCCGGCACGCCCCCCGGCGGCAACGCGCCCAAGGACGGCGGCACCTGGGGTCCCGAGCGGACGATCCGCGCCAAGGTCATCGCGTCCCTGCTGCTCGGCGCCCGGGAGGTGGGCGCCGGCGCGGTCCCGGCGGTCCGGCTGCGCGGGGCCCGCATCACCGGCCAGCTCGCGCTGCTCGGCGGGACGATCCCGTACGAACTGGTCCTGAGCGGCTGTCACCTGGACCAGCCGCTCCAGCTCATGGGCAGCACCACCCGCACCATCCGGCTGACCGACTGCACCTTCCCCGGCCTCGGCGGGAGCGGCCTGCGCGTCGCGGGCCACCTCAGCCTGTCCGGCTCGAACATCACCGGCACCGTACGCGTGACCAGGGGCGTCTTCGAGAGCGGCCTGTGGGCCTCCGGCACCAAGATCGTCAGCGACGACGGCGAATGGGCCTTCTACGCGAACGCCGCCGTCGTCGACTCCGGCCTGTTCTTCCGCAACTCCGACTTCACGGGCGGCATCAGCCTGGTGGGCGCCCGCCTCAACGGCGGCTGCTTCATGGAGGGCTCGACCCTCCGCAACCCGGGCAAGGACGCCCTGACCGCCGACAACGTCGTGGTCGAGGACGTGATGCTCCTGACCGACGGATTCCGGGCAGAAGGCTGCGTACGCCTCCGCGGCGCCCGCATCAACGGCCGCTTCGCCCTGCGCGGCACCGTGACCAGCCCCGACACCCGCTACGCCCTCCACCTGAGCCACCTGGAGATCCGCGAGGCGTCCCTCATGCCCGCCGCGCCCGTGGACGGCGTCGTCACCCTCGCGCACAGCAAGATCGGCACCCTGCACGACGACCCCGACACCTGGCCCGCCAAGCTCCGCCTCAACGGCCTCACCTACGAACGCCTGCGCGGCTCCGGCGTCGCGCGCAGGATCGAATGGGTCACCAGGGACCCCGAGGGCTTCCGGCCCCAGCCGTACGAGCAGCTCGCCGCCTGGTACCTCAAGGACGGCAACGACGCGCTCGCCCGCCGCGCCCAACTCGCCAAGCTCCGCGCCCGCCGGCGGACCCAGGGCCCCGGCGGCCGGATCTGGGGCCGGCTGCTCGACGCCGCCGTCGGCTACGGCTACCGGCCCTGGCTGGCCGGCATGTGGTTCACGCTGCTGCTGGCGATCGGCACGGCCGTCTTCGCCGTACAGCCGCCCCGGCCACTCAAACCTGACGAGAGCCCGCATTTCAACGCGTTCGCGTACGCCTTCGACCTGCTCCTGCCGCTGCCCGCCTTCGGGCAGCGCGAGGCGTTCGACCCGATGGGGTGGACGCAGTGGCTGGCGTACACGCTGATCGTCGCCGGCTGGATCCTCGCCACCGCGCTGATCGCCGGCGCTACCCGAGTTCTCCGGCCGCAATGATTTTTCGTACGATGTCCGCCAGGTCCTCCGGGAAGTACTTCTCCCCGGTGCTCTCCAGCTCCGCCACGCTCCACCACCGGTAAGCGGTCGTGGTGTCCTTCTCGACCTGCTCCATGTGCTCGAACGACACGGCGGACGCCGCCTCGGCCACCCGGAACGCGTAGAAGGTCTGGTCCTGGGTGATGGTGTACCCGCCCCAGTCGAAGGTGATGGTGATGGTGCCGTACGGGCCGCGGAGGTCGCCGGCGTCCGCCCGCATCCCGACCTCCTCGAACAACTCCCGCGCCGCCGCCTCGGCCGCCGTCTCGCCGTCCTCCATGGCCCCGCCGACCGTGAACCAGAACGGTTGGTCGGGGCGGTCCGGGTCGAACCCGTACAGCAGGAGCACCCGGTCCTGCTCGTCGAAGGGGAGGGCACGTGCCGTGAAGCGGCGCAGGGGGATCTTCGTCACATTCTGGAGCTTACGGCGACACGGGGCGGGGCGTGGGGGCCCGTGGACCTCGGCGTCGGCGTGGGCTGGGGCTGGGGCGGAGGGCACGTAACCGCCCGCCCGCCCGCATGCCTACTCCGACCCTCTGAAAACCGCAACCGCCGGCCGAGAACCACCGGTTGCAGAGTGCCGGCCGGGGCCTGCCGGAGGATCGACTGCCGGAGGATCATGACCGATGGACTCCATGACCCACGACCCCCACGACCGCACGCCATCCCGCCCAACCGGCCACCCTCACCGCGCCGTTCAGCGTCGGAGACATCCCGCAGTCGGCACCAGTCGCACCCCGCACTACCGGTAGTTCACGAACTGCAACGCGATGTCCAGATCCTTGCCCTTGAGCAGAGAGATGACATCCTGCAGATCATCCTTCTTCTTCGAACTGACCCGCAGCTCCTCACCCTGAATCTGGGCCTTGATCCCCTTGGGCCCCTCGTCCCGGATCAGCTTGGAGATCTTCTTAGCGTTCTCCTGATCGATCCCCTCCTTGAGCGCGATCATCATCCGGTACTCCTTGCCGGACAGCTTCGGCTCCCCAGCATCGATGATCTTCAGCGAGAGCCCCCGCTTGACCACCTTCTCCTTGAAGACGTCCAGCGCCGCGTTGGCCCGCTCCTCGCTGTTCGCCTTGATCTCGATGTTGTTCTGCCCGGACCAACTGATGCTCGCCCCGGTGCCCTTGAAGTCGAACCGGTGCCCGATCTCCTTGACCGTCTGGTTCAGCGCGTTGTCGACCTCCTGCCGGTCGATCTTGCTGACGATGTCGAACGACGAATCAGCCACAACACCCACCCTCTCAGCTGCGAAGTCCTCTAAGGATCCGACCACCCGGACGTACCCCTGTGCCCGGCACACCGACGCGCATGATGCACCCGAGCCCAGACACGCCCGTACACACGGACCCAGCGAACGAGCCTAGCCAGCATCGCCGCCCCATGCAGTCCACCGCCCCCGCCCCAGCGCCCCGTCCGAGGATCCCGCCGCGAGAACCCGCCCCAGGACAAACCGGTGTCACGTGCACCTCCGAAGTCCGCTATTCTTCTGTGTGTCGCCGCGAGAGCGGAAGACAAGGCAGGTTGCCCGAGTGGCCAAAGGGAGCGGTCTGTAAAACCGTCGGCTCAGCCTACGCAAGTTCGAACCTTGCACCTGCCACCAGCAGTAACAGCAGGTCAGAGGCCCTTCGGGGCCTCTTCTGCGTTTCAGGGGTGTGCAGCCAGATGCAGCCCTGAGCGGCCGTTTGTCGGTGGTCACGGGATATACGCGGGATGGACCTGGGAGCGTTTCCCCAGGTCGAGGCCCATGATCCGGAGTATGCGCGGGATGACGTGGCCCCTGCAACGCCGAAAGGCCCCGGGGAAACCGGAGCCCTTCGAGTGGTGCCGTTCGCGATCTCATGCGGTGAGCACGTCCGCGATCCGCTGGTTGACGATGTCCTCCTGGCCGTCGATGCACTTGGCATAGACCCTGAGCAGGACGTCCACCCCGTGGCCAGCGCGGGCGGCTACCTCTGGAGCCGGTACGCCGCCGTTGAGCCAGAGCGAGACGGCTGCGTGCCGCAGGTCGTACGGCCGCCGGGCGAGTGGTGAGGCGACCTGGGCGGGGGTGAGGGCGAGAGTGCGGGCTTCCTGCCAGACCTCGGTGTAGGCCGTCGAGGCGACCACGCCGCCGCGCTCACTGCGGAACAGCCGCCCGTCAGGAGCTACGCCGAACTCTTCGATGTGTTGCCGAAGGATCTTCACCAGTTCCGGAGGGATCGGGATCCGGCGGACGTCATCCTCACCTCGATGCTTGAGGCCGCGCAGCTCGTGAGCGTCCCCGGTGTCGGTCCATCGGCGGTTCACCTCGGGTCGTGAGCTGTCGAGGGTGAGCCGTCCCCAGCCGTTCGCCGGGAGGTAGCAGTCTTGTTCGCGGAGACTGACCGCCTCGCCGGGGCGGAGGGCGGCGAAGTACATGCAGGCGAACATGGCCATCAACCGCCGGCCCCGCCCCTTCCCGTCACGCTGGCGCTTGCCCACGTAGGTGAGCGCCACGAGCAGTTCTCTGGCCTGGCAAGGGTTGACCACGACCCGCGGATCCACGGTTTCGGTCGTCTTCGGGGCCTTCCACTTGATCCGGTGCAGCGGGTTGGACGGCAGCTCTTCCAGTTCCACCGCGTACTCGAAAACGTGGTGAAGGACAGCGCGCTTGCGCCTGATCGTGTTGGCGCCGGCCTGCTTGCCGTCGAGGCGGAGCGCGAGGGCATCGAGGGCAGGGCGGACGGCTTTGGTCTCGTTGAGGTCGGCCATGTTGAGCGATGCGGCTTCCAGCCAGCGGACGGCCCGCGCGATGTCGGCAGGCATGGCCGGCCGCTTCCCCTCGGGCAGCAGCACGTAGTGGCGCAGAGCCTTGCGGAGAAGCGCGGCATCCGGGCGTCCGGCCTTCTCCGTCGTCAACGCCGGGAGAGCCGTCGCCAGGGCGTCGGACATGCTGTCTCGGCTCTTGGCAGCCGCGTACGGCCAGCGAGCCTCAACGTACGCCTTCACGAAGTCGAGGACCGTCCGTGCGTCCTTGGCCTTGGTCATCGACTCGGGGAGGCCGGTCTCCAGGTCGAACGCCTCACCGCGTCTCGCGGCCTGCCGTAGGTCGGTCAGGAAGCTCTCGCCGAGAGCCTTGGTCTTGTAGGTCTTGGACTTCTGCCGGCCGCCGACCTTCCAGCGCACCTCGTAGGAGGGTGACTTGCTGGACTTGTTCCGCCGGATCTCCCAGAACTTCACGTCGTACGAGGTCGTCATGCGGCGCTCCGGAGTGATTCGATCCAGGCGTCAAGGTCGCTGCGGTAGATGCGTAGTTCGCCGTTGGGCAGGCGGATGCCCTTGGGCGCCTTGCCGATCTCGCGCCAGCGGTAGAAGGTGCGGCGGGAGATTCCGCCGAGCTCGTCGAGGACCTGGCGGACGGTCAGGAGTTCGTCGTGCTTGGTCATGCGGCCCTCCCGATGTCCTCGGTTGCCGAAAGATCTTGTCCGGCTGCCCTGGCCTCCAGCTCACGCAGGTGAGCACGCCAGCGTTGGCGTTCGTGGACGGAGCGGAGAAGCCTGGCGGCGAGAGGTGGCACGTTGGCGTCGCCGGCCGGGACGGGCCGCCAGATGTAGCGGTGCGGGTCAGTGGGTTCGTTGGTCTGTCCCAGGGCTTCCAGGACCCATGTCCGGCGGTCCTGCTTGTGCTCGGCGAGGGTCTTGTTGCTCCACTTGCGGGAGACCAGGACGCGGCGTCCGGCGTAGCCGAGGTGGTCGGGCTTGTGGGCCTTGCCACGGCACCGGCCGGGCTGCATGCCGGGCTTGGCGCCCTTGGGCTGGACGCCGTAGCGGAGCCAGTTCGGACAGGTGGGCGAGCAGGGTTCGTAGCGGAGAGCGTCGAGCAGGCGGGCGGCGTGCTCACGCTGGGCCTGGCCGCCGTCCAGGGCGTCGCCGAGGGACTTGGTGAGGTACTTGGACAGATACCGGATGCACTGATCGGCGTCCGGGGTGCCCGCCAAGACGCCTTGGACGTCGATCTGTTCGCCGAAGCGGATGACGTGCAGTGGTTCCGCGTCCTCGTCGAGGGTGTCAAGAGCTTCGTCCCAGGTGGGGAGGACTTCCCCGGTGGCCGGGTCGAGGTAGCCAGCCTGCTCGTCCCAGACGGGCAGGTGGTCACCGTCGAAGCGCACTTGGTCAGCCTGCGGCCACCAGACTTGATGGTAGGTGGCGGAGGCTATCTGCTTGATCTCGGCGCGTGGGAGGGTGCCCCGGATGGCCATGTGCAGGTGCGGGGCGAGCCGCTTCTGAGGCTCCACAGAGGCGAAGTACTGCACGTCATAGCCCGCGACCCGGCGCAGGTTCTGCACGAACCGATCCACGAGCTTGGAGAAGTGCAGCGCGTCCCGAGCGGCACGCCGGTAGTCGTAGGTGTCCGGGTCGAGCGGTACGCCGTCGCGGACCTTGCCGTAGCTGGGCAGGGTGAGCGTCACGAACAGTGACGGTCGGTAGACCTTGCCGTCCGTGCCTTGGAAGGTACGCCCCAGCGTGCTGTGTGCCATCTTGCGCTTGGGCAGGTCGGGTGCGTCCTGCCGCCGCCGCGTGGAGCGGGAGCGCTTCGCGGTGGTACGACCGAGGACGTTGCCGCGCATCCCGGCGGCATTGATCTCCTCGTCCAGGCCGCTGATCAGCTCGTTCAACTCGGTGGTGTCGTGGCCGGCCTTCTCGGCAGCCTCGCGCTGGGCGTGGACATCGGCGCGGAACTCCACCAGCCAGCGCTGTTCCTCGTTCGGATCGTCGGGGGTGATCGCGGTTTCGGTGTCGAGGTGCCAGCCCTCGCGGCACTGCGCCTTGCGGAGCTGCTTGTTGCGCTTGGCACACGGCGGGCACTTGCTGTCGAAGGTGGCCCCGCACGGAACGTCGATGATCTCCCACTTGCCGCTGTACGTGTCGAGGCGCTTTAGCGGGATGGGCCGGATGCAGACGCCGTGCTGCTTGGCAACCTCCACGAGCACATCCCGGGCCATCGGCATGGCCTGACGTACGGCCCGGGGGAGTGAGCGGTCGTTCGGATGGGTCACGCGGTCCTCCCTTCGTCGGTGGTCTCGGTCATGAGGGCGCAGAGCCGGTAGTGCTCCCGGTGAGGGTGAGCGTGGATGCGGGAGTGGTAGAGCTCGAAGACGCGCATGCGGGGCAGGTCACGAGCTGTCAGCAGGACCATCAGCGGGCGGGCGGCGACCAGGCTGATCTCATCGGCCGTCCCGTGGAAGCAGATCTTCACGCGGCCTCCCCGAACTGAGCGGCCATGGCGCGGATGTCGGCGTCGGAGACGTAGGCGGCGCGGACTCGGACGGGTTCGGGGCTGGCTTCCAGCCGGACGTAGCCGACGCCCGCGCCCAGCTCCGGAATTGGCGAGACGTGGTCAGCGAGCGCGCCCCGATCACGTGCGCCGTCACCGAGGACCATGTCCACCTGTTCCGACTCGTCCAACCGCAGGGCGATCTTGTCGGGGAACAGGTTGCGGATGTTCATGACCTCTTTGCGCGGGTCCTGCAACGCGGCCAGGACACCGACGCCGACCGCGCGTCCTTGGGTGGTGAGCGTGGCCAGCCCCGAGGAAATCCGCTGTCTGAGCCCGCGGTCGGACTGGTAGGCGGTCAGGAACGCCACCTCGTCGACCACGACCAGGACGAACGGGTCATCGACGGTGGGGGTGTGGGAGCGCTGGAGACCGGCGAAGCGAGCCGCCCGCTTCTGCATGACGCTCACGGCATCGTCCAGCAGGTCGGCGCACTCTTCCGGAGTGGCCGCGTAGCGCGGGCCGAACAGGTCGCGCCCGTAGGACAGCTCCATCAGCTTGGGATCCAGCGCCCACAGCTCGACCAGGCCCGCACGCGCGGCGGGGAGCAGGGCGCGGATGACGGACCAGATGATCGACCCTTTGCCGGCCCCGGTCGCGCCCGCGACGAGGACATGGGTGCCGTGCACCTTGAGCCGCCACGGGCGGCCGTCCTCTTGCTTGCCGATCTCGACCGGTCCCACGGTCGGCTCCTGCGGTATGGGCAGCGCTGGCAGGGGCGAGGCGAGTGGATCGCTGCGCGGAAAGGTCAGCGTCAGCCGGCCAGCGCCAGACAGCGCCACTCGGCACGACGTCGCGCCGAAGCCGTGGGCCAGGTGGTCGAGGCGATCGGACCAGTCCTTGACCGCTTGGCCCTTGAGCATGCGCACGGTGACCAGGTCGGCCCACGAGGTGCAGGTGACCTTGCCCAGCCGGGGCAGGTAGTCACGGCCCCGGAGGTGACGGCCGAGACCGGAGACGACCATGACGGGTTGCCAGTGACGGCGGTAGACCCAGACGAGCCGCCACCAGGCCAGCAGCCGGAAGCCGACGAGACGGGCGAACGACGGCCGGTCGATGAACGCCCACGAGGCCAGAGCCAGGACGACCACGCCGAGCAGGCACGCTGCCGAGGGCCAGCCATAGAAGTACCAGGCAGCGCCGAGGGCCACCGGTACGAGGGCCGCGATGGGGTGACGCCAGATCGTACGGACGAGCCCGGCGAGCATGCGCCAGGCGAGGATGATGATGGTGAGGATGGCGGGAGTGGTGACGACGGCCGGGCGGAAGACGACGGCCGTGTCGGGCGTGGTGGAGACGAGGTTGCGCGCCTCGTCGCCAGGCAGCCGCTTGAACATAAGCTGGGAACCTCTCGTGATTGAGCAAGTCAGGGAGAACCGAGGGGCCGCCGGAAGTTGCCGCTTCCAGCGGCCCCGCCTTCTTGTGTCAGGCCGCCGGGCCGGTGGCGTCCGGGGTGGCGTCCTTGTCGTCGGCCGTCTGCTCGGCGTGCAACTGCTCGCAGTCGGCCAGGTAGCGAGCGGCAGCGGTGAAGATCTCGCGGGCGGTGGCCAGGTCGGCGTCGGTGACCGGCCCGGCCCCGGTGGTGGAGATGTGCACGTTCGCCTCGTCGGAGCTGAACTCCAGGTACGGGCGCGGGTCGTCGAGCAGCAGCCCTGCGCCGGCCCGGAGGCGCGCCGTGTGGAAGGAGACCCGGACCTGCGGCTCGAGGTCCGGCCGCAGAGACAAGGTGATGTAGGTGTAGGGCCGGTGCGCGCTCATGCCGCCACCCCGCGCCCGTCCGGGAGGCCGTAGAAGCTGCGCTCCAGCGAGCGGGCGAAGCGCGATGCCTCACGGGCGAGCTGGCGCGCGAACTCCAGGTCCTCCACCGTGACCGGCCCACTGGTGGTGACCAGGACGGAGGTGGCGCCGAAGTCGAGCGCCAGAACGGGCTCACGACGCGGGAACGGGTGGTTGAGAGTGCGGGCGGCGTGCCCGGTGGTCAGCCGGATCACGCTGTTGCGCGGGGTACGACGTCGTGTCATTTAGGCGGCGTCCTTCCCGGCCGAAGCCTTGCTCTGGGCGGGCTGATTGAGCTGGCGGGGGGCGTGCATCTCGCGAACCTTGATCGAGTACGCGAGACGGCCGGCGGCGTTGACGTACGGCGTGACGGACATGCCGTCGAACTCGACCGGCGTGAACGGCAGCCCCGGCATCGGCTGAGGGGGCACCGGCTGCACCGGGGCGAGGATCTTGACCGCCACCGTCTTCTGGGCGGGCTTGAGGGTCGGGTCACCGTCCATGACCGCGACCTGCCAGACCAACTCACCGGTCTGCTTGTCGCGGGCCTGCACGAACCGGCCGCCGGCGGAAGCGTCGAAGTCCTTGACGGGCTCGACCTCGCCGACGACGTAGCAGCCGTGCGGGAAGACCATGGGGTAGGTGACGGGGATGGGTCCCTGGATGGCCATGTTGTTCCTCTCGATAGCGGAGGACAGCTCTTCGTTCGCTCGTCCACTTGTCCGCATGAGTGGAGAGTAGGTGACCGCAACTCGTCCGCACAAGTGGTTGAGCGGTAAGTGGCGGGTAAGAGTTAGCTCACCTTGAAGACATCTTCGAGCACGTGCAGGTTCCCCGGCAGCGCCAGGCTCACCACCATCAGCACGTCGCCGGCCGCATCGTGCACGGTGGCCAGCACCCCGAGGACCGGGTTGGACGACCCGAGCAGTTCCGCTTCTTCCTTGGTCGGCCTGCGTGCGCTGACTCGTTCGGTGATGTGGTCGAAGCGCAGGTGCTTGACCGCCTGGAGATGCTGGCGGACACCCCGCCGCAGGGGCTCGGGCTTGTCCAGGTCGGTGCCGATCGCGTGTTCCAGCGGTACCCAGATCGTCTCTACCGCCGAGACCACATCGGCTTGCTGTGCCACTCTCTTCCGTGCAATCAGCGGCGTTCCCTCGGCGACGCCCAGCAGTCGCGCGATATGTCGGGGAGCCGCCACACGCCCTGCCTCCAGGACCGCATCGGCATTCTCGCCCTGCTCGGTCGTGCTCAGGCTGGGACGTACGGCCTCGGCAGCGCTCTGCGGGCGACCTTTGACGAACGACCCGCGGCCATGCTCACGTTCGATCCACCCCTGCATGGCCAAGGTCTGAAGAGCACGCACGACAGTGGTCCGGCCGACGCCGAGTTCGCGCACGAGCTGGGTCTCAGACGGCAGCATGTCACCCGGGGCGTACTCGCCCGATTCGATCCGCTCCTGAATCGTCCGCATGACCTGCGCGTACTTGGGTGGGGCGAAATCCATGCCCATCTCAACCGCCCGTTCACTCTTCCACTTGTGCGCATAAGCACAGTACCGGCTGAGGCAACCGTCTGTCAGTGGCCCTCGTCCAAAGGGCAGCAGGATGTAACCGGCTCAAGAGCCTTCACCATGGCAACGCACGTGGGGCACGCTCTGGGCGCAGTCACAGAGAAGGGCACCGACCAACCACACATAGGCAGCGGCCAGGCCGGCGACGAGCACACCGCCACCTCGGCGCCCGGCTTCACGGCGTGCAGCACGGTCGACTGCCCCGTCCTCATCAGCCCGGTCACGAACGCCGGGGGAGTAGCTACCACGATGGGCTCCTTCAGATCGAGGTCATCCCACTGGAGCGGCCAGCGCCGTATGCCGTAGGGCAGTTCACAGGCGTAGCCGTCGAGCCGAACCAACGCCGTCGTACCGTTGCTCAGGACCGCCACCACCACGCCCCGACGCCCGACCAGCGCCGAGTGAAGAGCACGCGTGCGCACATGGCTGTGGAAGGTGTTCACGATCGTCGCTGTCCAGCCGATGCGCGAACCCGGGTCGCTCACGACGACTCCGAAGTCTGCCTAGACCGGAGTTCGGCGTAACGCATCGCAACCCGGCGAGCCGCCCCGAGAGGATCATTCGCCGGATGCCACGCATAGATAACCCGGTGGCGATCGGGATTCCATCCGGTACGCCACCAGAACCGCCTACCGTCGCACCAGACGACCAGGCCCACCCAGACCGAAACCAGCGCCAGCCCATAACCATCATGGACATCGGCATTGATTCCATGGTGGCGCAATTCTTGTTGCAGGAACGCGGCCGATCGACAGGGACCGCCGCCGATCAGCATGGAGGCGGTCACTTGACGACCCGCTCAAACAGCACGGACCCCGCCGGATCGAGATATGCGCGGAAGATCTGACGGCTTGACAAAGCGTCAGAACCCGCACCGAAGTCGAAGACCCTATGCACGATGCTGCCCCGGACAGAGACGTCATCCGGCACGCTCCGCATCGCCTTGCGCAGCTCGTCCATAGCCGTGGCCTGAAACGCCGAGGACCCGCACGCCCCCAGAGCGTCGCCCTGCTTCGAGGGGATGTGGACCTCCCACTCGAACCGCTCTTGCGGCGTCTCGGCCGACCCTGGGCAGTACAGGCAGTCCTCTTGCGCGGACGCTGCCAGACCCAGCCCGGCCGCCGCTACATGGCCGCGCCGAGTGACGATCTTCCAGCCCCGCCCGTCGCACTCTGTACATCTGACTGGCGTTGTCATGCCGGACAGCATGATTGCCGATACTTTTCAGACCTATCCCACGCTGATATACGACCACGGGATATAGGCTCCGCCGCGCGTGGGAAAGCATCATCCGGGCGCGAAAAGCCGGAGGTAACCAATGCAGAATGGCGCGTTCGACCCCATCGAACTACCCGCCACCGTCTGGGAACACGAACAGACCCGGGACATTCTCAGAAAGCGCGACATCGCCGGACTTTTCAGCATCGCAGCCAAATATGGCGCCAGTCAGGTCCGCATCGGCACCGCCACCGGCCTCGGCCAACCCCGCGTCAACGCCATCCTGCGCGGCAACGGAACGATCAAAGAACTCGCCGTCATCGAGCGCATCGCCGCCGGCCTACGCCTGCCCGATCACGCTCGCATGCTCCTCGGCCTGGCCCCGCTCGACATCGCCTCACCCACCGGCGACCACGACGACGAACACGAAGAACAAACCACCGAACTCCTCGGCCGCCTGGACGCCGCCTCAGCAGTAGACGACACCACGGTCATGATCCTCCGCACCGACACCAACAACCTCCGCCTGCTGGACCGCCGCCTCGGAGGACCCGCCATCACCGACAAAATGCACGCCCAGATGGCCCAGATCGAACGAGCCCACCGCCACGCAGTACGCCCACGCATCCGCGCCCAACTCGCCCACCTACTTGCCGAAACAGCTTCCTTGGCCGGCTGGCAGGCCATCAACACCGTGGCGCTCAACGACGCCTGGAACCACTACGAACGCGCCAAGGCCGCCGCTCGCGAAGCCGAGGACGCCGCCGTCCTGGCCTACGTCTCTGGCGAACAGGCATACGTCCTCATGGACCTGGGGCGCCCCGCTGAAGCCGCCGAACTCCTCCAGCACATCCACGCCACCCATCGCGACCGCGTTCCCGCCCGCCTCAGAACATGGCTCGCCGCAGCCGAAGCTGAAGCCGCGGCCATACTCGGTGACGAAGCCGCATGCCGCCGAGCGCTCGACCAAGCCGCCTTCGTGTTGCCGGAAGGCGACGGCGACCCGGATATGCCTTACCTGTCCATCAACGCCCACCACTTCGCCCGCTGGCGCGGAAGCTGCCTACTCCGCTTCGGCGACCCCAGCACCGTCGAGGACCTACGCTCAGCACTTGCCGGGATGGACGGCACCTACAACCGTGCCGAAGCAGGCGTCCGCTGCGACCTCGGCCATGCCCTGCTCGCTGCTGGCGAGCCTGAGGCAGCACAGCCCCACATCCAGCGCGCCAAGCAGTTGGCCACCATGACCGGCTGCCGTCGCCAACGACGCCGCATCGAAGAACTCTCGCGAGCGGTCAACCGAGCTCTCGGCCGTTGAGCCGCTGCTGAGCCTGAAGCAGCCCGATCAACGTCCCAGACGTCCAGATGTCACCGCGGGCAATCATGCCGGGAATCTCGGCCATCGGAACCCACTCAATCCGATCGGCCTCCACCTCACCCTCAGGCTTACCGACCAACTCGGCGCCGCGCACCAGGAACAGGATGTGCTCGGAGTCCACCATGCCGGCCATCGGCTGATAGCTCACCAGGTGCTCAACCCGCTTCGGCCGATACCCGGTCTCCTCCTCCACCTCCCGCACAGCGGTCGCCATCGGATCCTCGCCGGCCTCCACCAGCCCGCCGGGCAGCTCCCACCCCCACCGGTCGAACACGAATCGATGCCGCCACATCAGCAACACCCGATCCTGCTCATCCACAACAACGGCAATCGCGGCCCGATCCAGATGCACTACGTGATGCTCGAACCGCTCCCCACCCGGGATCTCCACATCAGCCAGCCCCAACCGGATCCACCGGTTGTCGTAGATCAGCCGTTCACCGTGCACTATCCAGCGCGTCAGCTCAGCGTCATTAGCCACACCGCGAAGCTACCGCCTTGCTCAGTCCCGGTACACAGTTTCCAGGTGACCCAATGTGTGTGGATCTCACTGTCCGTCTGTTGAGTGCGGGCTGTCCAAAAACCACTAAAAAGTGCTTCCAAAATATAGCGGTGCGACGGTAGCTCGGTTAGGCCACAACCTATACAGGTCAGTTACCATGCGCATCTTGTAACAATCGCAATAAAGTGGCTACTCTGCGATTGTGTCTGGTGAGGAAGCGCACTTCAAGGGGCAGGATGGCGCGCAGAGAGCGAAACGATGGCTCGACGCAACGACCCGCGTGAACGTGAGATGGGTAAATCCTGAGCCGCACGCCGTACGCAAACTGACATTCTATTGGACCGACGGCGAAGACTACTCTTTCGACTTGGGTGGCATCTTCCTAGGAGACGAGCTTGACGGGCAAGAGTTCTTTGCGGAGTCCAAAAATTATAAGAATGCCTCCGACCAGGGCGGTCATTACGTGAAATATCTTGCTGGTTGTTATCGTGCATATGATACACGGCCAGAGCGCTGCGATAACTTCATGTGGATCACATGGTCGCCATTTAATACGACGACATGGGATAAGCTCATGGCTCCCGATACAGTCAAGGCAGCAGTTCTGAAATTCTCCGGCAGAGTGCTTGGAGAGCCAGATGAAGAGGCCGCCCGCGGTCTTATTTCGGAGGATATTTGCAAGGCAGTCTCTGAAAGGCTGTGGATGATCGTACTATCGGAGAGGCAAGAGCGGCATCTTACCCTCTCCCAGAAACACTTAGCGGTCATTCGTTATCATGACACGAACGGAGGTTTGTTATAATGCGACGCGACTATACGTCCAGAATAAATGCTGCGCTACTGAATGACTCTCCCGCTGAAACGGTAGCAGATGTGAAAAGTGCGGTGATTGCGGAACTTCAGGCGCTAGACTCACAGATCGAGATAACCAATACGGAATACTTCAATCATTCGTTTGTCCCAGATCTTGTGGCGAGATGGCCGCATGACCCGACTGTGGACGATCGTTATGTTTATCTTCGATTCAACTCAGATCTTCAGTATTTCATTAGCGAAGTAGATCTGATCCAGGACAATCATCCTATTGTAGTTGGTTTAGGAGAAACACCGAGGGATGACGGCGCATCCGCACAGAAATTACATGATGTATCTAATCGGACTGGAACACTGGTCACCGATCCTACTGGATTGGAACAATTCATCGAAGACCGTCCTGACAAGCTGATGCAACTCATGGGGACTGCCCTTGCTCAGGGCGGCAAAGGTCTGGTCGATGCTCCTGTAGCCTACGGAGCTGCCGGCACCATCAAAAGTGGAGTGGCAGGTGCTATTGAAAGAAACACATCGGCGACGGGACGTGCAACTGTCGCTATAGATCAACTACTTGATGAACGTCATGCAAGTAGGATGATGAGAGTATTCCAGGCTCTATGGATCGGAGCGGGTGGACACCTCGAAGAGTTTCCAGGACGCCGAGACCTAGGCACCGACGTCTCGGATGATGCTCTTCAGTTCCTTCTTGAGTTTGAGGATATCGATGATGAGGAGTTCTGGTATCGGCTCGGATACAAGCTGACAGTGGGGCAGCTATCACGCCTCTCTCTGCCCCATGGTTCGTCAAACCTCGACCGATTGATGAAGGCGATCGCTGGTTCGTTGTCAATCAGATCCTGCCGTATAGTGGAGTATCCGGAATGGCTTGACGATCAGCACTTGCCTTACTGGATGATAGCCAGATCGACTCTGGCTCTGAGAATGGCAGGGTATATTGCCTATCTTGCTGAAACTGCCGATCACCTGCAAAAGAATATTCGAGCCAAGCCATCGCCCGGCATATCGATAGAGGTTCTACAGCAAAGGTCGCACGAGGTAGTGCTCGACGAAGTCGAACTGCAGGTGGGTGACCGCAAAATTTCCTTGAGCTCGGTCAACAAGGAGGATGTAGTAAGGGACGACTTCCTGCCATCCCTGCAATCGGCATTTACGAGTGACGTAGAAGTGCAGCGAGCCGTACTTGCGCTATCAAGGACACGACATCTGACATGTGACTTCACCACTCTTACTGCTACAACTAGAGGGCCAATCAAGGTTGATTTGCCGACACTAGCTCTTGCCGCAATCCCACTACTTGTTGACGTCAGCGAAGAAGAGTTTCGGCGTCTAGCAGATATGATGCCTTCGCGTACACAAAGCTTGAGGCATCCCTCAGAAGGCATCTTCTGATCGTGGTTCCGTACTGGGCAGCTTTTGAATCAGCGATACTTAGAAAAAGAGTTCCGACGCTACTCTATTCCTAGATACGAATCGCACTCGCACCGGCGACAAGAACCCGTTGCGCAAGAAAACGCACTAGCTCGATGTCGTGGCCTAGCCGTTCCGCCTCACTAGAAAACGGAAGAAGAAGTTCGGCAAGCTTGCTTCCACCATCATCCTTAGTGTGGACGATTCGGCAGCGTAGATCATAAATTCTATCGGCAGCTTGATCTCTCAGGTCGGCTTTCTTATTCTTGGTATCTATGCGAGCAACATCGCGGATCACCTGTTGCCCGGCGTAAAAGTTTGCGCGTTCAGGATCATCAAGAAAACTCTTCAAACGATCGTCAGATACGCAGGCACGCAGCGTGGCCTTCAGCTGGTCGCGTTCTCTCCCCGTACCGCTATCGGTCTGCCCTGACATGCGTATAAGACGAGTCAGATCACTGTCATCATCTATCTTGAACGATGGGTCGCGCAGCTCATTGCGTATACGCTCGATAAGTTCTCGGTGGCTGTATTTGGGAAAATAGTACTCGAGCACTTGGTAATATGCCAGGAACTGCAGTAGAGGCATGCCCGCAGCCGATCGACCGTACCAATAAAGACTCAGGGCCTTTGGTTGATATGTCGATCGTGGCATTCGGGGAACGTCTACAGCCGACCCAGAGCTAGGATTCTTCTTAAGCCTGATCGCCCGTGTGACCTTGCGTAGCCGTAAAGGCACGTTATAACGGACGTCCATGTCAAAGAATATAGAATCTGAGACATTCTGTAGCAGCGCAAGCAGAGCGTCGTGTCGATGTTCTTTGACTCCTTGAAGACGCAACACAGTCATGTCCGAGCGCTCCCTTGTACCAGAACTCGATAGCGCAGCGAAGCGGGCGCTCGGAGTACCAAACTCGATCGCCATTCCGGTCTCGGTGGAGCCGTTCAAGGGAAGTCGCCATCCGACATCCCTTTGATTGATCGCGACATCTTCGTCGCTGAAGAGGACTTCATCATTTATAGGCGAGTTCACCGAGACATTATTTATACTTGACTCTAGAGATATGCGCTGCACCCCAGGAAGGCGATCAAGCCGCAGGCTAACCCTGGGCTTAGAGTCGTAGGCGTGCACACGTGCCTCGATTGTTTCCGAATCTGAGAAAAAGAAAGTTTCCAGATCGCCAAGGGCTGCAGTTGCGCCGATGTTGTGGCCTAGCAAACGTGCAGCTTTGGCTGCATCCGCATAATACTCCCTTTGTCGCCGGCCATTAGGAATGGATACATGCGCAATTAATCTGTAGCCGTCGCTCAGTGGCCAAACTTCCCACTCGAACGAAGTGTTGTCAGCCCGGCACTGGGCCTCAAGCAGGAGTCGGGCATCGTCTCGCGGTAGTTGCTCCTTCATCGCTTCTATCGAAGGAAGCTCGTCCGAGATCTGACCATCCGTCATGAGACGACTCTATAGCAGCGCTCCCTTCTTCTCGACGCTGCCGTAAGTCGTTGTGGACTTGTTGCAGTGGCGCGCAGGAGGGGCAGACCAGTTCGAACGTGCGTAGAGTGCTCATTGCCGAATTGTTCTTTTGAAAATCAAGCGGCGGCGCGGCGCGCCGCCGTACCCCCGGCCCTCCGCCCGCCCGCCGTCCGGGCGTGCGGCCTGGGGGCCGGTCCCGGACGGCGGCGGGACACCGGGCCGGCCACCGCACGCCAGTCCCGCCGTACCAACCGAACCCACCGACCAGGGTTGCCACGCCGCCACACAGATACAGCCCTACGATCGCCACTGCATGGCCGGCCACCGTGCATGGCTGGGGGCGATCGACGATCCAGGGTTCGTTCCTCACCCTGGCTCACCGAGTTATGTGGCTGATCGTCGTTCTTGTAGGAGGCGCTACGTCACCTGAGGCGTTCCGGGCGGCTACCTAGCATGGTCGCCACTCTTTCGCACAAACGCGCGGATCCCATAATCTGGCGTGCTCAGCGCTGATGCACGAGGCCGGAGTCTCCACATGGGCATCCTGTACGACTACTACCGAGCCGCGGACCGCGAGGCGGCGATAGCCAGGCCAGACCTCGGACGCGCCGGAGTTCGTGTCTTGCCGGGTCAGCCCGAGTTCGATGGGGTGGACGCGAAGGGCATAGACCCTGGAGTGATCCTTGCTCGGCTCATCGGGTTTATCCGAGGCGTTCCCTGGTCGGTTGATCTAGTTGAGATGGCGGAGATCTACCCGCCGTCAGAAGGCGCGCCCACGACGGACGAGGAGTGGGATGCGTTGCCGGAGGACTCCCCGTACCTGGATGGTCCGGGGATCGAGGAACTTTCGGTATCTGTACGCGACACTCTCGCTGATGTGGACGACGAACGTCTGCCCGCGCTCGCGCGACAGTGGGCAGAGATTGAGGAGTTCAGTACCTGGAGTATCGACGACGGGCATCTGCTGTCACTCATCGAAGCCTTCGTTGGCTTAGCACGTCGTGCCAAGAAAGATGATCAGTTGCTCTACTGCTGGATGTGTATGTGAGGCTGTGTGCGTGTCTTATCAAGACCGGGCTGTGCGCGGATCATCGGCTGGCGCCGACTCGCGGGATATGCGCGGGATGATCTTCTCTGGTGCGGGGGACGCGGGAGCCGTACACCGAGCTCGGAGGTCCGAAGCGGTCAGGAACGTCGACCCGCTGTAAAACCGTCGGCTCAGCCTACGCAAGTTCGAACCTTGCACCTGCCACCAGCAGTAACAGCAGATCAGAGGCCCTACGGGGCCTCTTCTGCGTTTCAGACGTCATGCAGCCGGATGCCGCCGTGAACGGCCTGTGGTCGCAGGTCCCGGATATGTCCGGAATGGATCATGGAGCGTTTTCCCTGGTCGGAGGCCGTGATCCGGAGGATTCGCGGAATGCTCGGGCGTGGGAACGCAGTGGGAACGGCGAAGGGCCCGGGTGGCGTTCCGGGACCCTTCTGGGTGGTGCTGGTTGATCACGCAGGGTGGGCGTCCTCGATCCGCTTGTTGGCGATCTCCTGTTGGCCGTCGAGGCACTTGACGTAGACCCTTAGCAGCACGTCCACACCGTGTCCGGCTCGCTCGGCCACGTCCGGAGCGGCCACGCCCACGTTCAGCCAGAGGGACACCGCAGCGTGCCTCACAGGTCTTACGGGCGGCGAGCGAGCGGTGAGGCGAACTGGGCGGGCGTCAGGGCCAGCTTCCGGGCCTCTCGCCAGACCTCGGTGTAGGCCGTCGAGGCGACGACTCCATCACGCTCGCTGCGGAACAGCCGGCCATCCTCAGCGACGCCGAACTCCTCGATGTGTTGCCGAAGAATCCGAACCAGCTTGGGCGGGATGGGCACCGGGCGGACATCGTCGCGGCCCCGGTGCCTTGAGGCCGCGTTCCTCGTGGGCGTCCCCGGTGTCGGTCCACTGGACGTTGACCTCCGGGCGGGAGACATCCACGAGGATACGGCCCCAGCGAGTTGCCGGAGGTTGGCAGTCCTGCTGTCGGAGCGCCAGCGTCTCGCCGGGGCGGAGGGCGGCGTAGTACATGCATGCGAACATGGCCTGAAGTCGGCGCTCGCGGCCCCGCCCGCCCACGGAGGCAACTGCGGCCAGCAAACGCCTCAGCCTGACGAGGATTCACCACCACCCGCGGATCCACCGTCTCCGTGGTCTTGGGCGGCTTTCACTTGACCTTGTGCACGGGGTGGGCGGGCAGCTCCTTCAGCTCCACCGCGTACTCCAGAACGGCGTGAAGGACCGCGCGCTTGCGGCGGATCGTATTCGCGCTCGCGGTCTTGCCGTCGAGGCGGAGGGCGAGGGCGTCGGGCGCCAGGCGTACCGTCTTGGTCTCGTTCAGATCGGTCAGGTTGAGCGAGGCAGCTTCCAGCCACCGAAGCGCCTGCTTGCTCTCCAACGGCACATCAAGGCGACGCCTGGCCTCAGGCAGGAGAGCGTACTTGCGCAGAGCCGCGCGCAAAATCCCGGCGTCCGGACGGCCGGGGCGCTCCTTCGTGAGAGCGGGCAGGACCGTGGCGAGAGCGTCAGAGATGCTGTCGCGCGTCTTGGCCGCCGCGTGCGGCCGCTTCATGCCGACATACGCACTGACGAAGGCGTAGACGGTACGGGCCTCCTTCGCCTTGAGCACCGACTGAGGGAGGCCCGTCTCCAGGTCGAACAGCTCACCCTTCTTGGCCGCCTGGCGCGGGTCAGAGAGCCAGTTGTTCGCCTGCGCCGAGGTGCGGAAGGTCTTGGACTTCTCCCGGCCGGCCACGGTCCAGCGCACGGTGTAGGAGATCGTCTTGCGGTCCGGCCGCCTGACCGGCCACCACACCCTCGGCGGCTATCGCCGCTTCTGTGGGATTGAAGCGCGGATGCTTTTTCCCAACGGTAAGGACCCGGAGATCACTCGGTCCCGGTGATGACACCCCGTGCAAGACCCGGCCACGGGAGGATGGGGGACATGACGCACTACAGCAGGCTCCACAAGATCGTGATTGATGTGCCGGAGGGCGATCACGACAAGGAACTGACGTTCTGGCAGGAAGCAACCGGCCAGGCGTTGACCCCCTTCCAGCGGTACCCGGAATACCACGGCGCCCTCTTATCCGGTGACGTCTTCGCCCTGCTCATCCAGCGACTCGGGACAGGCCCTGCGCGTGTCCATCTCGACATCCACACCGACGACCTGGAGGCGGAGACCGCGCGCCTGGAGGCCCTCGGCGCCCGACGTCTGCGGCTGGTGAACGACCATTGGTGGGTTATGGAGGACCCCGCCGGGCTGCCCTTCTGCGTCATCCCCCAGCCCTCGGGTTCCCTGAACGAGCACAATGCCCAACGCTGGGACGACTGACAGTGCCTGATCCGGACCGAGTGAGCGTACGACACCCGACCGGCGCCGTCGCACACATGCGGCCCTTACGATCGCCACGGCATGGCGGGTCGCCGTAGATCGCTGGGGGCGATCGACGATCCGTGCTTCGTTCCTCAGCACGGCTCACCGAAAAAGGCGGTTGCGGTCAGTGTCCAATCTGAGGCCTGCTGCAGCCGTTTCAAGGCATCTCTCATGATCCGGAACATGCACGGAATGATCTTCAGGACCAGCGTCTTGCCAGGCGGTCGTCACGCAGGTCAGAAGCTGCATCCAGCCGGAACGGGTGACGCCCTGTAAACCGTCGGCTCAGCCTACGCAAGTTCGAACCTTGACCTGCCGCCAGCAGTAACAGCAGGTCAGAGGCCCTACGGGGCCTCTTCTGCGTTTCAGGGGTGTGCAGCCAGAGCTGCTCTGAGCGGCCTGTTGTCGCTGGTCCACCAATAAACGTGCAATGACCTTGGCGGCGTTTCCGCTGGTCAGTCCATGGTTTGCGGCCAATGCGCGGCCCGGAGCCCCGCTGGTGGCCGGGGCTCTGGATGGGGTTGGGCTGTGAGTCATGCGGCGAGGGCTTCGTCGATCCGCTTGTTGGCCGTCGATGCACTTGGCGTAGACCCTCAGAGGACATCAACGCTGTGGTCGGCTCGTTCGGCGACGTTCGGAGCTGGCACCCCCGCGTTGAGCCAGAGGGACACCGCCGCGTGCCGGAGATCGTAGGGACGCTTGACGAGCGGAGAGGCCACCTGGGCGGGCATTAAGGCCAGGAGCCGAGCGGCCTGCCACACCTCTGTGTACGCCGTTGAGGCGACAACACCGCCTCGCTCGCTACGGATGATCCGGCCGTCCTTGTCCGTTCCGTACTCGGTGGGGGACGCTCGCGAGGAACGCGGCCTCAATCACCGGGGCAGACAAGACGTCTACGGCAGATCTCAACGCATGGAAACGTCGGAGAAGGACTTCTTTGCTTCGCAAGCCAGCCATCAACTGCCTAATGTGGAACCTTTTGCTTTAGGGTCCGCCATGCTTTCCCCTATCCCTGCGGTGTGGATTTGGCGAGATGTTACTCTAATCTCGCCGCTGCCCATACAAATGTCTCCAGGTCTGGATTGCAAACCTGCTCATTGCCTTCAGGGGCAAGAATTACCAGCTCCACTCGGAGGATGTTCTTAACAGATATGTCAATGGGGATCGCTTCTCCGGCCTGCCTGGCTTCTTTGGTGAATAAGCGCTTCCCGTCGCCGTATATGGCAAATGTCAAGGGAATCTCTTCAGGGGAATCATCGGCAAGGCCTGCCAGTGCGCGAAGTCGATCATACTTGCGACCTATGACATAAGCTTGCGATACGGGTCGGCCTAATTCGAAGCAGAACGGGACGAGTAGGGCTTGCTTATATGAGCGGGCGTTTAGATTGGCCGATCCGACTGTGAGGGTCTCCTGTACGGGGGTAAGTCCTAAGAGGGGCATGGTTGGTGAAGAAGGCTCGCTAGTCTCAGGGCCTGCAGAAGTAGTGCTAGCGGGTTTATTTGAATGATCCTCTGTAAGGAAATTCGACTTACTGCTCGGGGTGGCGTCGTTCAAGGCTGGTGCGGTGACTGTTATCGTGGCAGTTGGAGTTGCATCCTGGGCTCCAACTTGTATCCATCCCGTAGCCATTCCACCCATTGCCGTGACCACGGTACTCGCAAATCCAAGTCCTAGCGTCCAATACGCTAGACGAGTCTTTTGCCGTTCTGTCCCCTCTGTTGATTGATTGGAAGGGGCGGGCGGATTCTGATTCACGGCGACAGGGTAGCGCAGGTTCTTCTCCCAAATCACCGAGTCGCCCGAAGTGGCATAGATGCCCTATGTCCCAATATGTGGGTAGTTCTCCATTCCTGCTCTGGATGACCGGTTAGGGGCAGCGTCTCCGGCGCGGAGTTCGAAAAGCTCCTGACTGACTTCGAGCACGAGGCCAACCACCTGGAGACGCGCGACGCCTATGGCACCGAGGTCGAGCTGCCTTATGCGTAGCCGGGCCCGGCGACGCCCTGGAAAACCGTCGGCTCAGCCTACGCAAGTTCGAACCTTGCACCTGCCACCAGCAGTAAGTGCAGCTCAATGGCCCTATGGGGGCCTCTTGTGCGTTTCAGGGGTGTGCAGCCAGATGCAGCTCTGAGCGGCCACTCGGTGAGCCAGGGCGAGGAGCGAACTTTGGATCGTCGATCGCCCCCACCACGTATGGCGGCCGGCCACGTTGTGGCGATCGATCACGAACGACGCTGCTCGAAGGGCTCCGGTTTGCCCCGAAGTCTTTCGGCGTTGCGGGGCCGCTTCTTCCGCGCATACTCCGGATCATGGCCGTCCACCGCGTATATCCCGTGACCAGCGAGACGGCCGTGACGACCTGACGCTCTGGATGCGCCTGCGCCTGAGCCTCGGGGCGGTCCGGTTCGACCTCAGGGCCGATCCGCCCAGAACGGATTCCGCCCGGCAGCGTGTTGCGGAGGTCCAGGCCGCGTTGCCGTTCGCGGGCGCCCCCACCATCGAGCAGCAACTGCTGGCCGTGCGCGCCCGGATCGCCGTCCTCACCGGCGACCTCGACGAGGCCCGTACGGTCCTGGACCGGCTGACCGGCTTCGACGACCTGCTCACCTACCAGGAGCGGATGCGGCTCGACGTCTTGCGCAACCGCGTTTTGCTCCTGGAGGGCGAGCAGGACACCGCGCTCGCCGGGCTGCGCAAGCTCGCTAAGCAGGCCCAGCAAGGCGGCAACATGAACCTGGCCGCGGACATCTGGCGACTCGTCGCCGAATCCCTGACCAAGTAGGGCGCTGTCCCGGCCCGGGTGGCGGCGTGCTGCTCGCCGCCATGACGGTCCAGAACTCCCATTCGATCCGTTCGGTCAGTCTGCACCACCAGCAGTAACAGCAGCTCAGAGGCCCTGCGGGGCCTCTTGTGCGTTTCAGGGGTGTGCGGCCAGATGCCGCTCCGGTCGCGTCTCCGCTCTCGGCCTCGAGCCGCCCGTCGAGATGCGCGACAAGCAGGGATGGCGTGACGAATGTACGTGCGATGGGATCAGGTCGGTGCGCGCGACCTGCCCGGCTGTCCCACCTGTCTGGGCCGAGGGTCGGTTATCCACCTCGGGGACTCGAGGCCCGCGCGTACGCTTGTCCGCGCGCCCTGTCCCGCCTGCTCCGGATTTCGGCACAGATCGGCCTGGCCTGACCGGTGATTTTTCCGCGTCGTGCTGGTCTTTACGCCTAGTACCGGCTTACAGGAGGCTGACGCCATGCGGAAACTGACCTTCGGCATGAACCTGAGCCTGGACGGCTATGTCGCTGCACCCGGCGACGATCTCGGCTGGAGCGTACCGAGTGACGAGCTGTTCCAGTGGTGGTCCGACCGGGTGGGCGCGACGGACCTGGCGCTGTACGGGCGCAGGTTGTGGGAGACGATGAGCTCCCACTGGCCGACCGCCGACCAGCAGCCTGGCGCCACGCCGGCGCAGAAAGAGTACGCCCGCCGCTGGCGGGACATGCCGAAGGTGGTGTTCTCCTCGAAGACCATCAAGGTCGACTGGAACACCCGCCTGGTCACCGGCGACGCGGTCACCGAGATCACCCGGCTCAAGGCCGAGGACGGTGCCCCCATGGACATGTGCGGCGCCACACTTGCCGCAGCGGCCGCACGGGCCGGACTGATCGACGAGTACGTGCTGGTCACCGCACCGGTCTTGCTGGGCGGCGGCAAGCCGTTCTTCACAGCCCTGGACAACTGGGTGAACCTGACCCTGGTGGAGACCCGGACGTTCCCCGGCGGCGTACTCCTGACCAGATACGAGACCAGGCGCTGAGCACCCGACCTCGGATCGGCCCGTGCTCCGGGCTACCCGAGGAAGGGGCGCACGGTGCAGATGAGAAGTACAGCTTGTCAGCGAGCCCTGGCCGGCGCTCGGAGCCCTGTGGGTTGGCTGCGTGTCACGACGCCAGTGCCTCTTCGATCCGCTGTTGGCGATCTCCTGTTGGGTGTCGATGCACTTGGCGTAACCCCAGCCAGAGGGTCGCCGCCGTGCCGCCGGCCATCCGTCCGCTCGTCGTCCGAGGGATGCGGCCTGAGGGCCGCTCCCGGACGGCGGCGGGACACCGGGGCGGGCACCCCACGCCAGCCTCGCCGTACCAAGCGAACGCTCCGACCGCGAGCCGCGCCGCCGTACGAAAGCAGCCCACGTGGTCAGCGCCAGATGACGGCCTGGGTGCCGCGGCCGGTGCTCCAGTAGTAGGTGACGGAGCCGGCGATCCAGCCTGAGTTGTTGATGTCGAAGGCTTGGGTGCTGGTGACCCGCGCGTCCGTGGGCAGCGGCAGGAGGCGGGGCTGGGCGGTGGGGGAGTCCCACAGGGCGGCGAAGCTGTACCAGTCGCCAGCCTTGCTGTAGCCGCCGACGATCTGGCCGCGGTCGTTGATGGCGTCGGCACCGGCGTAGTCGGAGGCGTCGGCGGGCAGGGGAAGGGCCGTCATGGAGGAGCCGTTCCAGAAGAAGCCGCGACGGCGGCCGTCGGCCGTGTCGGAGTTGCCGACCACCTGGCCGAAGTTGTTGATCGAGTTGGGTGCGCTCATCCCGCCGAGCGTGCCGAGCTCGCGGCCGGTGCCGTTGTGCCACAGGTACGCCTGGTAGGTCGACAGCGGCAAGCCCTCGTCGTTGACGGTGTAGTTGTCGGCGCCGACCACCTGGCCGTGGTCGTTGACGGCGTTGGCGGTCAGGCCAGGGCGGCGGTCGATGGCGGTTCGTACGTCACCGGACAGCAGGAAGGCGCGATATTCGGCGAATCCGGGCGTGGGCGCGTAAGTGACGACGACGTGCCCGTTGGCGACCGCTGCGGCGCAGAAGCCGGGGGCGCCGTGCGCGCCGAGGTCTGTCATCTTGCCGTTGTGCCAGAGGAAGGGAGTCCACTGGCCCGAGGGCAGCTCGCTGCAGCCGACGACGCGCCCGTCGTCGTCGATTCCCGAGGCGAAGCTGGTCTCGCCACCGAGCGTGCCGAGGTCGGTCATCGTGCCGTTCTTCCACAGGAACGCGTGGCTGACCCCTGACTCCAGCGGGCTGTCGCCGACGACGTGGCCGCGGTTGTTGATCCCTCGGGCGATGCTCCATGTGCCGCCGAGGGTGCCGAGGTGGACGATGCGGAGGCGCTTCGGACTCGCCGCGGCGGCCGGCGGCGAGGCGAGCGGGGCTAACGACGCGGTCGTGATCAGGGCGATGGCCATGGCCATGGCACGGCGGAGGGATCGACGCATGTTGAGGATTCCCTTCGAGGGCACGCACGGGGCGATGTCATGATCAGCCTAGGCACGGCCCAGGCCGATGTTTCTCACGGAATCCTTACGTCCGGCAGGCGTCGCGATGATCTTGCAGCTTTGCCCGGGACGCTCTCCGAGGACACGAGCGGCCGGTGTCGACGACGATCATTTTCCGCGCGCCCTCAGCGCAAATCTCCTCGGTATGGGCGGCCAGGGCTGCGCGGCCAGCGTGGGCGGAGCCCGTAGAACGCCGAAGGCCCATGGTTCGCTCGGACGCGGTTCGGTACCAGGCCCGGAGTCTGCGTCAGCCTGCCAGTCGGGCGAGTGCCAGTGCGTGTGCCTGGTCGAGGGATTCCGCGGCAGCGCAAGGGATGTCCGGCTGCACACCGGTGCCCTCCCAGTTCGTGCCGGAGACGGGGTTGATGGCGCGGCCCGTGGGGACGGTGACCTCCAGGTGGGGGTGCACGGTCCAGCCCTTGCACGGGTGCGCGCCGCCGCGGGTGGGCTCGCCTACCACGACGGCGCGGCCGAGCTGCTGGAGGTCGTAGGCCAGTTCCTCGGCGGCGGAGAAGGTGCTGTCACTGGACAACACGTACAACGGTTTGCTGCCGCCGAAACGCGCGCCGGGAACGTGGGGCAGACTCCAGGACTGCTCGCTGCGTTCGCCGCTACGCCAGTACATGCTGTTGAGGTGGGTGCGCTCGTCCAGCAGGTAGCTGCAGACGAAGGCGACGGTGTTCGGGTCGCCGCCCCGGTTGTCGCGAAGGTCCACGATCAGCGCTTGGGCGCGGGAGGCCAAGGTGAGCGCGGCGCTCAGCGGTTCGGCGGCCCACTCCAGCGGGAACAGCATCGGCGCCAGCTCCACCACGGCGACTCCTCCGTCGAGCAACTCCACCCGGGGCGCACCGCCCAGCGAGGTGTCGAAGTCCCGGCGGATGGATTCCAAGGTCGCCGCGTCCTGCTCGGGGGACACCGGGTCAGCGTGGTGTTTCAGTCTCAGGTGCTTGTCGCCGTTGACGGACTGCAGGTCCGCGGTGACCAGACGGGCGAGTTCCTCGGCAGTGCCGGCGTCGTACGCGCCCTCGGCGAGGCGTCGTCGCAGCAGGTCGGCGAGCTGCTCGGCTGTCTCAGGGAAAACGTAGTGCTCAGTCAGCAGTCGGGCTGTCTCGTTGATGACAGGGGCCGGCTGAAGATTCGTCAGAGTCGTCACGGCAGGGAGTAGATCAGTGCCCTCGCGAAAACGTCAAAGGCGCTTGGACGCCTTCGGCAGGCGTGATCAGCCTTCCACCCACTGCCACTTTCTGAGGATGTTCTGGAGATCGGCGCGCCACTGGTTGCAGCTGACACCGAGACAAGCCACCACGCGTGACGCGTCGGGAGGCAGGAAGAGTTGGAAGTGGTAGGCAGGCTCGGCGCTTCTTACGATGCCGAGGATGAGATGCTGCAGTTCGCAGGCTTCGAGCTGCGTGACCGCCTCGTCGAATCCTAGGGGTTGGACGTTCTTTCGGCGGGTGAGACGTGCGCGACGCTGGTAAGTCCTGATCAGGGGGAGCGTCTCGACCAGTTCCGGCCATATTTCGAAGTACGCATCGGCCGCGAGCGCCTGACGGCATGCATGGCCGGCTTTCCCTGCGGTGGCGAGGAGTTGGACGAGCGTCTCTCTGTCCACGACGGCAGCGTACGCACAGCGCTTCACCCTGTTCGAGCCTCTTCTTGGGGCTTTTCGGGATGGTCAGGAGGGCGCTATGCGTCGGCAGGGTCGCGTAGGGCGAGTGCTTCGGTGTCGGTCAGGCCCTTGCGTGCTGCGATTCTGCGTCGTGCCCGTACCTGTGCGCTCGTGCGCGGACGGTATTCAGGCTCCCTGCCGCAGCCGCAGGGCTCGAATCCCTCGTAGCGGAGTCCTGCTCTCAGAACGGCCGCGACGGCTGCCCAGTTGCGGTTCTTGGTCTTGCGTGGGGCAGCGAAGTCATGGCCGGCGAAGAGCATCGGCCGCCGGCAGCGGGTGCAAAGGTGCTCTGCGCCATCCCAGGGCAGTTTGTGACTCTTGCGGCAGGAAACGCATACGTAGTGGACCTTGTAGGTGACCTCCGCATATGTGCACACAGGGACAGAGTATTTGACGGAGATCTACGTGCAGTGATTTCGGCGCTTGCCGCCCCGTTGGTGCCGTACCGGCTGCTCGCCTCAGCGAACGCCGGCTGACACCACATGAGAGCAGAGAAGATGACTACCCAGATCAATCACGTCGATCATGAATTGATTCGGGCTGCGGCGCATGTCGCGGCCGCGCGCTGCCGGGGCGACAACCACACCATGGCGGCCGCCGCTCGGAACCAGGATGGCCGGATCATCACGGCGGTGGACGCCTACCACTTCACCGGCGGCCCCTGCGCGGAGCTGGTCCTCATTGGTACGGCTGCCGCCCAGGGCGCTTATGACCTGGACACCCTCGTTGCCGTGGGCGACCGCGATCGAGGCGTCGTGCCCCCATGCGGCCGGGGGACACCAGACGCTGAAATGTGCTGCCGAAGGATCTTGACCAGCTCCGGAGGCACAGGCCGCGTAGCTCGTGAGCGTCACCTGGGCCGGTCCACTTCGGGGAGCTGGTCGCCCGGTGGGATGCGGTAGACGGACACGTGGGAGCGGGACTCCGCGGTGAAGTCTGCTCCGGACCAGTCGGCGTGCCGGCTCTCCAGCTCAAATCCGGCCAGCTGGGCCATGAGATCGAGCTCGGACGGCCAGATGTAGCGGTGGGGGCTACGGAACAGACGGGCCTCTTTGCTCGCATCGAACGTGAAGTGGTGTGACACGACGTGCTGCCGCACGATGTCGTAGGTGTCCAAGCCGATGTATCCGGGCTCGCTCTGGAAGACCACGGCCTGCTGACCCGTGGGGAGCTTGCGCAGCTCAGGGACCCAGAGCTCGATCACGAAGCGGCCGCCGGGCAGGAGATGACGGGCAGCGTTACGGAAGCAGGCGACCTGCTCGGCTTGGGTGAGCAGGTTGGAGATCGTGTTGAAGACGAGGTACACGAGCGCGTATTTCCCCGGAGCCGTCGCGGTTGCCATATCGCCGGCGATCACCGGGATCGTCGCCTCGTCCACCTTCGCGCGAAGTTGGTCGATCATCGGAGTTGACAGCTCGATGCCGGTGACGGGCACCCCGCGCTCGGCCAGTGGCACAGCTACCCGGCCTGTTCCGATGGCGAACTCAAGCGCACGACCCTCGCCTGCGAGTTCGGCGAGGCGGTCCACGGTCGGCTCCAAGACCTCAGGAGCGAACATGCCGACGCCCGGCGTGTCATAGCGCTCGGCGGTCTCGGCGTCCCAGATGTCCTCCTGTTGCATGTCGGCAAGGTTGCCAACGGGCGCATGGGTTGTCCACGGATTTACCGCAGTCTCCGCAGCCGCGGTCGGTCTTCGCCCCGGTCAGGCAATGGACCAAGGCCGCTGAAGGCCGGGCTCGCCCTATTCCTGATCAGAGATTGCGCGTGGGTGTTGGGTGGCATGGCGAGGTCGTTCGAGCCATTCAGGGTGGACTGAGTGTGGGCGTCGACCTGCTTCACTCAGCGGGTGCCAGGAACCGCTCGCCGGCTGGCTCGCCCTCGCGGGACATCCGCGGGACGATCTTCCTCGGTAGGGAGAAGGTGAGAGCCATGCACCAAGGTCAGAGGCCGGATGCAGTGAGGAAAGTCAACCTGCTGTGAAAACCTCAAAGGAGGTTGTGGCGTTTTTGCTGGCGGCCAAGATCACTGGCGTGGTGTTCACTCCGAGCGTCCTCGATGGGCTCCTACTCGTCGACGCTATCCGTCAGTGATACGGATGGTTGCTGCGCTCACCCTGAACCTCATGCGGGTAGTGACCGTAGTGCTGTTGACGCCGGCGTTCGAAGTAGCCGATGCCCATCATGCTCCCCCCGGCGAAGGCGGCTACGCAGAGGCAGAAGAGCAAGGTAGGCAGCGCGAAGGCGTACTCATATCCACTTGCGGCGCCGATCAACAAGAAGAGGAGGAGGAAGGCACCGGCAGCAGCGCCGGCGACCAGCCCTGAGCGCACAGGATGGGCCGCAGAGAACCGTTGACGGCGATTCGGCTTGGCATCACCACCCAACCGTGCATCCACTCGCCACAACCAGTCCGCAATCGGCCTTGACGTTCGCACAGGAAATCCCTTCCACGCCTCCCCACTGCCGAGGCTTCCGAGCCAAGAATGGACCTGAAATGATCAGGCTCGGATGAGCCTGCCCAAGGAGTACCTATGGCTACCAAGCTCCTCGTGTTCGTCGCCTTCTTGCTGATCGGCTCAGGTTTACTTGCCGGCCTGATGCCTGTTACCGCAGAAGGTGAGGCGTGTGGTTCCGCATACGTGGCTGCCTCTCTTCCTGATTACTTGATGGACGAGACTCGTAACTGGATAGCAGAAGAAATGGAGTACAGGAACAGATGTGAGGATCTTCGAAATCTTGTTCGGATTCCCGCTACCGTCCTGATCGCCGCAGGGGCGGCCACGCTGATCGCTGCTTTCTTCTCGCGGAGGACGATCTCTATAGCGAGAAAGTGACTGGCACGCTGTCGCACTACTGTCATCATCCCCAGCAGCAGCAATGCTCGGCAGTCGGGCCCGCGACAACGGCTGGCAGCGATCGCCTTCGACTGGCTTGGCCCAGCACCTCTGGCCCGAACGCTCGTGCCGGGATTGCGGCGTTGCCCCGTAGATGCAGCCCGCCTCATCGCCACCGCATGGCTGGCCGTCATGCCTGCTGGGCCGCCGAACAACATGGTTACGGTATGAAGGCAAGTTGGTTGGCGTCTGTTGGCGGCTGCCCGTATGGAGCAGAATGATCACATGAATGAGGCCATCCAGACCGAGCAGATGTCGGGCGTCGTACGGACCCTCAGGTTCATCTTGATTGTGCAGCTGGCCTTCGGGCTTTTCGGTGCAGCGATTATGACGCCGGTTTTCCTCGCGGCCTTCAGTGATCCGAGGCTTTTCGCCCTGTTGCTGCAAACCGTCGTGGTCGTGGTGCTCATGGGGTGGCTGGTGGCCCGATGGTCGTCCCGCAGGAAGTGGGTGCGGTGGTTTGCCATCGCCTTCGAGGTGGTCGTGGTGGGCAGCAACCTCATCTTGGCCGTCGTCGACAGAGAGTTCGATTGGGTGACGCTGGTCTACCCGGCCACCCTCCTGCCATTGGCAATCGTCATTGGATTGCTCACGCCCACGGCAGCCCGCTGGTTCGACCGCTGACCTGGGTCTCTCCCTGTCGGTGTGGTGGGTCATACTCCGCCGAGCCAGGATGATCATCGACAAGGCGAAGGCGTTGACATGGCACAGTTGCTGCGGAGGCTCGACGACGAGGTCTACGTCGAGTACAACACGTTCGGGCTGGAGGGCGCCGACCTGCCGGCGTGGAGTTCTCCCACCGACGAGATCTTCCACTTCATCGCGGGTGTGCGGCTGGAGGCCTGGGACGCCGAGCCGGGGGCCGCGGATGCCTCGTGGACGCCGGTCAGTTCGACGACGTTCGTCGCGGAGAGTGGCGTGGTCGCGATCGTGACGATGATGGACGGCAGTGGGCATGACTTCCTGATCGGGCCGCCGCATTTCGAGTACGGCGTGGACATGTACCTGCGTGAGCCTCAGCCGGGGGACGGGCATGCCACGGGGGAGTGCGAGGAGGCGTGGCTGCTGCGGTTCTGGCCGATCCGGGATGTCTTCGATCCGATCACGCACGCGGCGCCGTTCTCCTATATCGCGCGGGGCGTTCTGTACTACTCGATCGATCTCGCGCCCGAACAGCTCGTGCAGCCGCCAGCGCGGCGGGAGGTGCCGGTGCCGGTCTCGGCGGTGGAGGACTGGGCGTCGCTGCGTGCGGACCCGGAACTGGACACGTTCGACGGCTGGCTGCGTAGGTTGCGCGGCAAGGCGGAGGACAAGGGCGTCTCTGTTCACGAGTTGCTGCGCGCCGCGGGGGTCGACATCGAGGACGGCGTGGATCTCACCCCGGCCTCCTGCAGTCCGCCGCAGGCGCGTCCGGGGCGGTTCAAGGATCCGCTGGTCGACCGCTACTACGTCGAGCAGGCGCGGTGGAGCTTGTGGTCCGGGCAGGACCTGGACCATGATCGGCTGCGCGAGTACGCCGACAGCGAGCGCATCGCCAAGGAGTTGTGCCGTGGGGGCACGCATACGTTCTCGGTGCTGCTCGAAAGCCGTGGCGCCCTGCACGTACGCCCGGGCGTCAGCTGCCGGGTGTGGCGGTGGGAGGACGACATGCTCGGCGGCGAGCTCATGGACGAGGGGCTGACAGTGGATCGGCAGCTTCTGGCCAGGAATCCGTGGACCAGGCAGATTCTCGTCTCCGGCATCGTGACGGTGCTGCGCCGCGATCGCGACAGGCGCGGCTACGGCGACACCGTCTGGTACGTGGTGCGCGACGCCGAGCCGCACGAGGCGGCCAGGGTCTTGTGCGCGGAGGCCACTTGGGAGGAGGACCCGGAGCAGCGCCGGGCCTTGGACGAGGTGGCCAGGGACAAGCTGGTCGAGCTGCGGGCCACCTACAGGAGCCGGGAGGGGTGAGGGACGGGCCTCGGTCTGCTGCGTGTGCGAGGGGGCCTCAGTATTCGCGGACGCCATGGGCGGCCACTTTGTCGCTCGACGCGTTCGGGTGCACCTCGGTGATGCGCTCGGCCAGCAGCAGGGCAGCGGCGAGGCCGGCATCCGGCTTGTTGCCGAACAGTTCGAGCTCGGCCCGGTCGGCGAGGAAGTCCTCCGGGAGGCCGTCCTCGTCGCCGTCGAATATCGGGTCGAAGGTCAGGATCTCGCGACCGTCTGCGTAATGGTCGAAGGCCGCGACCAGGTTCACGTTGACGAAGACGCTCGCCGTGACCGTGCCGGCCGACAGGCGCTGCAGCACCTCGGGCAGGGTGCCGACGAAGCCGTTCCACTCGCTCAGGATGGTCCCGCCCTCGGCGGGCCGGGCGCAGATGAGCCCTTCGTCGAACTCGCCTTCCTCGTCGTCCCCGTCGAACACGTCGATGCCGAGGCGGGCCAGTGCTTCGCGCGGAGTGAGACCGCGGACGAAGGTCGCGCAGAACGCCTCGTCATCGAGCCAGTCGTAGTCGCTCACCAGGGGGGTCCTGTTCTCTCGGGACAGATGAGAGGAAGAGGATGGCAGGCGAGTCCGACGAAAAAGCCGGTTCGGCTGGGAGACCTCTGACCGTGGTCACATGCGTGGGTCGTTCGGGTTCACCATCAGCACCACGCGGTCGGCGTCGACGTCGAACCCCAGGTCCGGATGTCCGAGGTCTCCTTCCGCGCTCAGCAGCACCGACTTCCCGAGGCGTCGTCCGATCAGGCGGAAGACGTCCATGAGGACGTCCAGCCGTTCCTGGCCCTGCAGCTCTCTCAGATCGACATCGAAGTCGATCGACACGTCGTCCCACTTCAGGTCGGGCACGGTGTCCTCGCAGTTCAGAGATGGTTGCCATGAATCATTGTAACGAATACAGTGTTCCGCCATCGGGGGAGGGAGCCGATGGAGGGACGAGTCAGTGATGATCTCGCTGCGGGATGTGCCCGACGTCGACGGGCTCACGCGTCATCGGAACCCGGATGGCCGCCTCGATGTCGCTCGCGCGCTCGAAGATCCCCGTGATCCGGTCCGGCTTGATGGGCGCGAACGGCCGCAAGGGGGCGGCGGGCTTGAGTGGTTCGCTGGGGTGTATCGCACCCCATGGCCGAATTGTTACACCGCCGAAACATCCGTTTCTGCATAATCATAATAATTAATTAACCCCGGACGTGTCCCTACGCGTGCGTGTTGAAGGACCACCATGAAACGAAGCTTTGTTACCCTCCTCGGGGCTGTGGGAGCGACCACGCTCGCGCTCACCGGCTGCGGCGCGACGGGCGATGGCGACGGCGGCGCGGCGTCGGGCGACGGCGGCGTGACGTACGCGCTGGCCGCCGACCCGGGTCAGCTCAACCCGATCAAGAACGCGACGGTGGCGGCCCAGAGCCTCGCCGCGTTCGGCTACGAGTCTCTCGTGTCCTTCGCCGCCGGCGCCGAGCCCCAGGGGTTGCTCGCCGAGAAGTGGGAGGAGTCGGCCACCAAGGTCAGCTTCACCCTCAAGGAGGGGGTCACCTGCGTCGACGGTTCCCCGTTGACCGCGAGCGACGTCAAGGCCAGCTTCGACTACGCGGGGCTCAAGGAGACCGGGTCCCCGTTCCGTGGGGTGTACTTCCCCGCCACCGGGCTGAAGATCGACGCCGATGACGCGACCCGCACTGTCACGTTCCAGAGCGAGAACGCGCAGAGCTTCCTGTTCGCCACGATCGGCCTTATGCCGGTCGTGTGCAAGGCCGGCTCGGCCGACCCGGGGCGGCTGGACAAGGAGTGGCTCGGCACCGGCCCGTACAAGCTGGCCGAGTCGTCGCCCGGCCAGAGCTACAAGCTCACGCTCCGCCCCGAGTACGCCTGGGGCGCCGGCGGCGTGACCGGCAAGACGGAGGGCCTGCCCTCGTCCGTGACGGTCCAGGTCGTGGAGAACGAGTCGACGGTCGCCAACATGCTCCAGTCGGGCGAGGTGGACCTCGGGCTCGTCGCCGGCGACGACCGGCAGCGGCTCGACTCGGCCGGGTTGCAGAAGATCGACGTGCCGGCCCGCCCGGGTCTGGTGTTCTTCAACCAGGCCAAGGGGCGCGCGACCAACGACCTCGCCGTGCGCCAGGCGATCGCGGGCGCGATCGACCGCGACGCGGTCGGCAAGGTGACGACGGGCGGCCGTGGCACGCCGATGAAGAGCCTGACGACGTCGTACAGCAACGTCTGCAAGACGACCGACATCACCCCGGCGCTCACGGCGTTCGACAAGACGGCCGCGGCGGCCAAGCTGGACGAGGCCGGCTGGGCGAAGGGCGCGAACGGCACCAGGGAGAAGGACGGCAAGGAGCTCGCGCTCATCCTGCTTTATCCCGCTAACTCCGATAAGTCGGTGGTGTCGGGCATCGAGCTCATCCAGCAGCAGCTCGCCGAGATCGGCGTGAAGGCCACCCCGACGCCGTCGCCGTCGTACACCGACGTCATCTTCCAGGGCGGCGACTGGGACCTGGTGTGGGCGCCCATCTCGACGACCCTGCCGAGCACCTGGCAGGGCATCCTCTCGGGCGACTTCCCCCCGAAGGGCGGCAACTGGACGTACAACACCAACAAGGAGTTCTTCGACCTGGCGGCGAAGGCGCAGAGCCAGGCCGGGGAGCAGAGCTGCGAGGGCTGGCAGGCCGCGCAGAGCTCGCTGGTCAAGGACCTGGAGCTGCTGCCGCTGTACGAGGCGACCGAGACCGTCTACGGCAACGGCGTCACGTTCAGCCTGAACTCGAACACCCTCGTGGTGCCCACCAGCCTGCGCGTGTCGAAGTAGCCTGATGGCACGCTCGAAATCCGTCACCGGTGGCCGCCACGGCGGCAACCGGTGGCTCGGCTTCCTGCTCCGGCGCACCGGGCGCATGCTCGTCGCGATGTGGATGATCGTCACGGTCGCGTTCCTCGTGCTGCGGATGGCCGGGGGCGATCCCGTGCGGTCCGCGCTCGGCGCGACCGCCGCCGAGAGCGTGGTGCAGGCCCGGCGGGAGCAGCTGGGCCTCGACGATCCCCTCATCGTCCAGTATTTCGACTACCTCACGGGGCTGTTCCGCGGCGACCTCGGCGTCTCGATCATCACGGGCCGCTCCGTGACGGAGCTCGTCTCGCACCGGCTGCCGGCGACGGTCGAGCTGGCCGGCATCGCCTTCCTCGTGGTGCTGCTCGTCGCCGTGCCCGTGGGGCTGGGCGTCGCGATCATCACCCAGCACAGCGGGCGGCGCGGCGCCGAGACGGTGTTCACCGGGGTCACGGCGTTCATCGCGGCCATCCCCGAATACCTGCTGGGCGTCGTCCTCGTCATCGTCTTCGCCGTCACGCTGCACGCGTTCCCCGTCGCCGGGCGGACGGGAGCGGCGTCGTACGTGCTGCCGGTGATAGCCCTGTCCGTGTCGGCGGCGGCGTCCATCTCGCGCATCGCCCGCATCGAGGCGCTCAACACGCTCAAGGACGACTACGTGCGCACGGCCCGCTCCAAGCGGCTGCCGGCCTGGATGGTCTACTTCCGGCACGCGCTGCCGAACATGCTCACCGCGACGCTCACGATCGGCGGCACGCTGCTCGGGACGATGATGGCGGGCAGCGTGCTGGTCGAGCAGGTGTTCAACTGGCCGGGCCTCGGCACGGCGTTCGTGGGGGCCATCACCACGAAGGACTACGGCATCGTCCAGGGTCTCGCGCTCGTGTACGCCGCGATGATCCTCGTCGTCAACCTGCTCGTCGACCTCGTGCTCTCCGTGCTTGACCGGCGTACCTCGCTCCTGGAGACCTCATGACGACCCGCCGCTCCGGACTGTCCGGGCAGCCGATGGCGATCATCGCCCTGTGCATGCTCGGGGTGCTCGTCCTGCTCGCGGTGCTCGCCCCGGTCCTGTGGGGCGAGGCGGCCGTGAAGGCGAATCCCGACGCCATCGCGCTGCCCCCGTCCGCCGAGCACCTGCTCGGCACCGACAAGCTCGGCCGGGACATCCTCCTGCGCACCCTCGTGGCCTCGCGGCTCTCGCTGGTGATGGCCGTCGCGGCGACGCTCATGGGCCTGTGCGCCGGCCTGCTGCTCGGGGCCGTGCCCGCGGTGCTCGGGGCGCGCGCCCAGCGGTGGTTCGCCGGCGTGATCAACACCTGGCTCGCGTTCCCCGTGCTCCTGGTGGCCATGCTCACGGTGATCCTCCTCGGCACGGGGGCGACGACGGCGGTGATCGCCCTCGCGCTCACCATGACGCCGTCGTTCGCGCGGCTCGCGCAGACGCTCTCCTCGCGGGTCGGCGGTTCGGAGTACCTGGCCGCCGCGCGCATGCTCGGCGTCTCCCGGAGGCGCCAGTTCACGCGGTACGTGCTCCCGAACATCGCCGAGCCCGTCATCGTCAACGTGACCTCCTCGATCGGCGGCGGCCTGCTCGCGCTGTCCAGCCTGAGCTTCCTCGGCGTCGGCGTGCAGCCGCCGGACTTCGACTGGGGCCGCCTGCTCAGCGAGGGGTTCGGCCAGGTCTACAACTCGCCCGTGGCCGCCATCGGCCCCGGGGTCGCCGTGGTCTTCGCGGGGCTCGCGTTCAGCATGCTCGGCGAGTCGCTCGCCGGGCAGCTGCGCAACCGGGAGAACAGGAAGGCGCTGCCCCCTCGCCGGCTCGGCCCGGCGCCGGTCGCCGCGGGGCAGGCGGAGACGTCCCAGCAGGGGGCCGCCCCGCTCCTGGAGGTCGACGGGCTGTCGGTGTCCTTCCCCGGTCCGGACGGCTGGATCCGTCCCGTCCAGGACGTTTCTTTCAGCATTCATCCGGGCGAGATCGTGGGCGTCGTCGGGGAGTCCGGCAGCGGCAAGAGCGTCACCATGATGTCGGTCGCGCAGCTCGCCCCCGCGGGCGCCGCCGTGACTGCCCGCCGGCTCCGGTTCGACGGCGACGACCTGACCGGCCTCACCCAGGCCGAGGCCGGCAAGCTGCTCGGGACCCGGGTGGGCGTGGTGTTCCAGGACTCGCTCACGGCGCTCAACCCCGCGCTGCGCGTGGGCACGCAGCTCGCCGAGGTCCCGCGCGTCCACCTCGACGCCGGCCGCAAGCAGGCGCAGGCGCAGGCGGTGCGGGCGCTCGACGACGTACGGATCCCCGAGGCCGGGCGCCGCGCCCAGCAGTTCCCGCACGAGTTCTCCGGAGGGATGCGCCAGCGCGCGCTCATCGCGATGGCGCAGATCGGCTCGCCGTCGCTCATCATCGCCGACGAGCCCACCACGGCGCTCGACGTGACCGTGCAGCGTCGCGTGCTCGCGCTGCTGCGCAACAAGTGCGCCGAGTCCGGCGCGGCCGCCGTCGTCGTGTCGCACGACGTCGCCGTCCTGGCCGAGCTGTGCGGGCGCATTCTGGTGATGTACGCGGGCCGGGTCGTCGAGGACGTCGACATCGCGCTCCTGCCGACCCCGGAGCGGCTCGCGCACCCCTACACGAGGGCGCTCGTGGCCTCGCTTCCCGACCTCGACACCGACCGCGGCGAGCCGCTGGTGACGATCCCCGGCGAGCCGCCCGACCTGTCCCAGCCCATCACGGGGTGCGCCTTCGCGGCCCGCTGCGCGTTCGCGACCAGCCGCTGCGAGAGCGAGACGCCCGTGCTGGCGTCGCACCGCCACGGCGGCCGGGTCGCGTGCTGGCATCCCCAGGACGGCACCGCCGGGCACGAGGAGGGAGGAGCCTGATGGCCGAGCTCGTCATCGAGGACCTGGTCGTGACCTTCGGGCGCGGCCGGCAGACCTTCAACGCCGTGGACGGGGTCTCGCTGACCGTCCCGCACGGCACGATCGTGGGGCTGGTCGGGGAGTCCGGGTCTGGCAAGTCCACCGTCGCGCGTACGGTGGCCGGCCTGCAACGGGCGACCTCGGGACGCGTCACGCTCGACGGCGACGACCTGCTGCGTACGCGCGGCGTCGACCGCCGCCGGAGGGCGCGGGACGTACAGATGATCTTCCAGGACCCCTACTCGTCGCTCAACCCGCGGATGACGGTCGGCGAGACGATCGAGGAGGCCCTGACGACGCACCGCGACCTCGACGCGAAGCAGCGCGCCGCGTCCGTGCGCGAGCTGCTGGACCTCGTACGGCTGAAGCCGGCGGTCGCCGACCAGTACCCGTCGCGGATCTCGGGCGGCATGCGGCAGCGGGTGGCCATCGCCCGCTGCCTCGCGGTGCGCCCGCGGCTCATCGTCGCCGACGAGATCACCTCGGCGCTCGACGCCTCGGTCCAGGGCGCGGTGCTCAACCTCATCCGTGACCTGCAGCGCGAGCTCGAACTGTCGATGATCTTCATCACCCACAACCTCGCGGCCGTCCGCTACATCGCCGACACCACGGCAGTGATGAGCCGCGGACGCGTGGTCGAGTACGGCGACGCCGAGGAGATCGTGGCGAACCCGCGCGAGCCCTACACGCGGTCACTCGTGTCGGCGATCCCGCGCATCGAGAACGCCGGCGCCGACCGCCTGCTGCGATTCGCCGAATTCCCCGAAGCCGAATTCCCCGAAGAGGAAGGTGTGGCCTGATGCGCGAGGAAGCCCGGCGGATCCTGCCCGAGCTGGTCCGCCTGCGCCGCGAGATCCACGCCGACCCCGAGCTCGGGCTGCGGCTGCCCAGGACCCAGCAGCGGGTCGTCGCCGCGCTCCAGGGGCTCGACCTGGAGATCACGCTCGGGAAGGAGCTGGACTCGGTCGTGGCGGTGCTGCGGGGCGGCCGTCCCGGGCCGGTCGTGCTGCTGCGCGCCGACATGGACGCGCTGCCCATGCGCGAGCAGACCGACGTGCCCTACCGGGCGCGTGGCGAGGCCATGCACGCGTGCGGGCACGACCTGCACGTGGCCGGGCTCGTCGGCGCCGCGATGCTCCTGCACGGGCGGCGGGAGGAGCTCGCCGGGGACGTCGTGTTCATGTTCCAGCCCGGTGAGGAGGTCGCGGACGGGGCCGCTCGCATGATCGCCGAGGGGGTGTTCGACGCGGCAGGCGAGCGCCCGGTCGCGGCCTACGGCATCCACGTGGTGCCGGGCGAGTACGGCGTCTTCTCCACGCGCCCGGGGCCGCTCATGGCGGGATGCGCCGAGCTGGACGTCGTCGTACGGGGGAAAGGCGGCCACGCCTCCGCCCCGCACCTCACGATCGACCCCGTGCCCGCGCTCGCCGAGCTGGTCCAGGCGTTGCAGACGTTCGTGACGCGCCGGTTCGACGTCTTCGACCCCGTGGTGCTCACCACGACGCAGCTGAACGCGGGCGGCGCGGCCAGGAACATCATCTCCGACGAGGCCGGGCTGGGCGCGACGATCAGGATGTTGTCCGAGGCCGCGCTCGACCAGTTGCAGGCGGGGCTGCCCGAGCTGGTCAAGGGCGTCGCCGCCGCCCACGGGTGCGCGGCCGACGTCGACCTCCGCGTGCTGTGCCCGCCGACCGTCAACGACCCGGCGCTCGCGGCCGGCGCGCTGGCCACGCTGTCGGCGGCCTTCGGCGACGAACGGGTCCGCGTCTCGCCCGCTCCCGTCATGGGGTCGGAGGACTTCAGCCACGTTCTACGCGAGGTGCCCGGGGTCTTCGTCTTCCTGCGGGCGACGCCGCGCGACGTCGATCACGAGACGGCCGCGCCGAACCACTCGCCGCACGTCGTCTTCGACGACGCCGTGCTCGCGGACCAGGCCGTCGCGCTCGCGTCGCTGGCGGCCGGGCACCTCGGCTGAGGCTGAGGCACCCGGCCGCGGCACGGCGTCAGGAGGGATCGACCGGCTTGTGGTCGGTCGCGCGGGCGTAGAAGGCCGCGAGGTCGGCCTTCATCCGCGCCACCACGACCTCGTCCACGAACGTCATGTGACCCGACTCGTAGAACCGGAACTCGACGTTCTCCCGCAGGTGCGGGGCGAGGTAGAGCTTGGCGATGTCCACCTCGGCCCCGAAGAACGGGGTCGCGAGGTCGTAGACGCCGCCCATCACCGCGACCCGCAGGCCGGGGTTGCGGCGCAGCGCCGCCGACAGGTCGAGGCTCACGACGGGCACCGGCATCGGCTCGTCGATGCCGGGTGCCTTGTGGTGCCAGTCCCAGGCGCGCGAGATCACCATGTTGTAGAGGTGGCGGTAGTGCAGCTCGCTGGTCCAGCCGAGGTCGCCGGCGAGGTGCTCCCTGAACGCCGACAGGTGCGCGCTGTTCACGCCGGCGGTCGCCGCGTCGTTGGTGGCGGGGTCGTGCGAGCCGGTGCCGACGACGTACTGGTGGTCGGCCACGAAGCGGGTGTCGAAGCGGCCGACGACCTGTCCCTTGTCGGCGAGGAGGGCGTCGCGGAACGGCTCCATGCCGATCCGGAAGCGGCTGCGGCGCACGAGGTCGGCGTCGAGGCCGGTGAACGCGCTGAACCGCTCGGCGACCGCCTGCTCGCGGTCGGCGGGCAGCCGGTCGCCGAGCTGGAGCGCGGTGGCGTACTCGCCCTGGGCGAACTCGCGCGCCTGCTCCAGCAGGTCGTCGAGGCCGGCCGCGGCGACGCGGGAGCGGCCGTGGTACCACGCGGTCGCGGCCATCGACGGCAGCAGGTTGATGTGCTCCTGGTCGAGGCCGAGGTGGTTCTCCGCCCAGTTGAGCATCGTGGAGAGCAGGACGACGCCGTTGAAGTCGAGCCCCTGGTTCTGCAGCCGGTGCACGAGCGCGGCGGCCCGGGTCGTCCCGTACGACTCCCCGAACAGGAAGCGGGGGGCGTTCCAGTTGTTCGTGAGGGTGAGGTAGCGGGTGATCGCCCGGGCGAACATGTCCACGTCCTGGTCGACGCCCCAGACCTCGGCGGCCGGGGTGTCGCCGATCAGCCGCGAGTAGCCGGTGCCGGGGGCGTCGAGGAAGACGAGGTCGCTGAACTCGAGCAGGCTGTGCGGGTTGTCGCCCACGGTGTAAGGAGGGGGCGGGGTCGCGGACGGCGTCGCGGTCGGGGTGCGCTTCGGCCCGAACCCGCCGATGTTCAGCCACAGGCTGGCCGAGCCGGGACCGCCGTTGAACAGGAAGGTGACCGGCCGCCTCGGGCCGCCTTCCTGGTGGGGGGCGGAGTACGCGACGTAGAACATGCTCGTCTTCGGGCGCCCGTGGTCGTCACGGACCAGGACGGTTCCCGCGGCCGCGGTGTAGTCGAGCGTGCGCTCGCCGAATCGGATCTGGTGCCGGGTCTCGACGCGCTCCTCCGCGCCGATCTCGGTTCCGGGATCGCTCATCCTGCTCCCATCGGTCTATACGATTTCAATCATTGACTCCCGCAACCGGGGCCTCATATGATCCTAAATCATTATAAACATTTGTGCGATAGTTTCCTCGCGAGGATCAAGAGATGCCCCAGCGCCACACAAGCCGGCACTCCGCGCTGATCGGTGACGCGCCGATCGCGTTCACGGCGGAGGCGGAATGCCTGCCGCTGGCCGACGAGTCCGGGCGCACACTCGGTGACGCGTGGACGTTCGCGTACGTCAAGGACGCGGCCCCGGAGGATCGCCCGGTTCTCTTCCTCTTCAACGGCGGGCCGGGGTGCTCCTCCCTCTGGCTGCACCTCGGCGGCCTCGGCCCCTGGCGCGCGGCGGTGCCCCGCGAGCTCGACGCCGCGCCCGTCGCGAAGGACACGCTGGAGCCGAGCCCCGACACCCTCCTCGCCGTCGCCGACCTGGTGTTCGTCGACCCGATCGAGACCGGGTTCGGGCGGCTCGCCGACGGCGTCGAACCCGCCGCCATCTCGGGCGCGGGACGGGACGCCGCGCTCACCGCGCAGCTCGTACGGTCGTGGCTGGAGCGCCACGACCGCCTCGAATCGCCCGTCTACCTGCTGGGCGAGAGCTACGGCACGATCCGGGCCGCGCTCACCGCGACGGACCTCCTCACCGCCGACGAGCCGGTCGCGGTCGCCGGCGTCGCCATGCTCGGCCAGTGCCTGAACGCGCAGGAGACCACGCAGCGGCCCGGCAACCCCGTCGGCTTCGTCGCCGCGCTCCCGCTGCTCGCCGCCACCGCGTGGTACCACGGCAAGGGCGCCCACGCCGCGCTCGACCTGGACGAGGTGGTGCGGCAGGCGCACGCCTTCGCCGTGCGCGAGTACGCCTCGGCGCTGCTCACCGGGGAGATGCCGGACGCGCTCGTCGAGAGGCTGGCGGGCTTCACCGGCCTCGGCGTCGGGGAACTGCGGGCGCGTCGGCTGCGCGTCGACAAGGAGGAGTTCCGCACGCTGCTCCTGGCCGACCGCGGGCTCGTCCTCGGGCTGACCGACGCCCGCTACACCCTGCCGGCTCCGCCCCCCGGCGCGGTCGAGCCCCGGGTCGACGCCACGTCCGTGCGGCTCGACCCCGTCTTCTACGCGGCCGCCCGCCGGCTGTTCGCCGAGCACCTGGGCATCCCCCGCGAGTGCCGCTACCGCGTGGCCCGCCCCGCGCACGAACGCTGGAACTACCTGGAGGACGCCGCCGCCCTGCGGTTCGGCGGCAGCACGATGCCCTCGCCCTTCGCGCTGTTCGACTACCCGGCGCATCTGGCCGCGCTGCTGCGGGCCAACGCCCGCGCGCGCCTGTTCTTCGGCACCGGGCACTTCGACACCCTGACGACCGTCGGCTCGCTCGAACACCTGCTCGCGCAGTACGGCCTTCCGGCCGGGCGCGTGAGCGAGAGCCGCTATCCGGCGGGACACATGATGTACACCGACCCCGGGAGCCTGACCAAGCTCTCGGACGACCTCGGCGCCTTCGTGCGCGGGGGCGACGGCAGCGAAGGGAAGTGAGCATGGCGGAGGTCGCATTCGTCGGCGGACGGGTGGTGACCGGCACCGGCCGCATCGTCGACCGCGGCACGGTCCTGGTGCGGAACGGGGTGATCGAGCGGGTGGACGACGATCCGTACGTGCCCGAAGGCGTCCCCGTCGTCGAGGCGGACGGGCGCTGGGTGCTCCCCGGGTTCGTGGACGCGCACACCCACATCGGCGCCCACGAGGACGGCGAAGGGGCGGCGGGAGCGGACGCCAGCGAGGTCAGCGCGCCCGACATGTCCGCCGTGCGGGCCATCGACGCGATCAACATCGACGACCGCGCCTTCCGCGACGCGCTCGCCGGCGGCGTCACCACCGTGGTGGTGAAGCCCGGTTCGGGCAACCCGATCGGCGGGACGAGCGTGGCCATGAAGACCTGGGGCGGCCGGACCGTGGACGAGCAGGTCGTCAGGCACCCGGTCGGCATGAAGTCGGCGCTGGGCGAGAACCCCAAGAACTCCTACGGGGAACGCGGCCAGCTGCCGCGCACCCGGCTCGGCGTCGCGCTCGTCATCCGCCGCGCGCTCGTCGCGGCCGGCGAGTACGCCGCCCGCCGGGCCGCCGCCCAGGAGAAGGGCGAGTTCTTCGCCCGCGACCTCGGCCAGGAGGCGCTGGCCGCCGCGCTGGCGGGCGACCTCGTGTGGGACCAGCACGTCCATCGGCACGACGACATCGCGACCGCGCTGCGGATCGCCGACGAGTTCGGCCTCCGCCTCGTGCTCAACCACGGCACCGAGGCCCACCGGCTCGCCGATGTGCTGGCCGAGCGCGACGTGCCGGTCATCTTCGGCCCCGTGCTCTGCACCCGGGGCAAGGTCGAGACCCGCGAGGCGTCCGTAAACAACCTCGTCACGCTGACCCGGGCCGGCGTGCGCACCGCGATCTGCACCGACCACCCGGTGGTGCCGGTCGACGCCCTCGTCATCCAGGCGGCCGTGGCCAGGAGAGCCGGCTTGACCTGGGACGAGGCCATCGCGGCGATCAGCTCTTCGGCGGCCGGGATCGCCGGGCTCGGCGAGCGGGTCGGCGCCCTGGAGCCCGGCCGCGACGGTGACGTGGTGGTGTGGAGCGGCGACCCGCTCGAACTCGGCTCGTCCGTCGAACGCGTGCACATCTCGGGACGCGAGGTCTACCGCGCCGAGGGCGGCGTGCGGGTCGTGGCGGATCGGTGGGGCCGGTGAGCGCGCTGACGCCGGAGTCGCTGCGCGCCGACGCCGCCGAGATCGCCGCGGACCTCGTCGCGCTCCGGCGCCGGCTGCACCGCGAACCCGAGGTGGGCTTCGACCTGCCGCGCACCCAGGCGGCGATCGTCGAGGCGCTCAAGCCGCTCGACCTGGAGATCCGCCTGGGCGAGCGCCTCAGCAGCGTGACCGCCGTGCTGCGCGGCGGCCGTCCCGGCCCGTCGGTGCTGCTGCGGGCGGACATGGACGCGCTCGCGATCCACGAGGAGACCGGGCTGGAGTTCGCCTCCCGGAACGGCGCGATGCACGCCTGCGGCCACGATCTGCACGTCGCGGGTCTCGTCGGCGCGGCGCGGCTGCTCGCGGCGCGCCGGTCCGAGCTGCGCGGGTCCGTCGTCCTCATGTTCCAGCCGGGAGAGGAGGCGGGCGGGGGCGCGCCCCTGATGATCGAGGAGGGCGTCCTCGACGCCGCCGGGCAGCGCGTCGAGGCCGCGTACGGCATCCACGTCTTCCCCGGCACGCCCGGCACGTTCTCCACCCGCCCGGCCGCGCTCATGGCCGGCGCGAACGTGCTGCGCGTACGGGTGACCGGCCGCGGCGGGCACGGCTCGCGCCCGCACGAGGCGGTGGACCCGGTGCCGGTGCTCGCGGAGATCGTGCTGGCGTTCCAGACGTACGTGACCCGGCGGGTCCCCGTGTTCGACCCGGTCGTCATCTCGGTGGCCAAGCTCTCGGCCGGCGACGTGCTGAACGTGATCCCGGAACGGGCGGAGCTCGCCGGAACGGTACGCACGATGTCGAAGGCGTCGTCGGAACGGCTGGCCGTGGAGCTGCCCGCGCTCGCGTCGCGGATCGCGGAGGGCCACGGCTGCCGGGCCGAGACGGAGTTCGAGGTCGTGTACCCCGTCACGGTCAACGACGCGGAGTGCGCGGAAGGCGCACTGAGCACGCTGGCCACGGCCTTCGGGGACGAGCGCGCGCAGCGGCTCGAATCGCCCGTGATGGCGTCGGAGGACTTCTCGTTCGTGCTCGACGAGGTGCCGGGAGCCTTCGTGTTCCTGGGGGCGACCCCCGCCCACATCGACCCGGAGCGGGCCGAGATGAACCACTCGCCCCGCGCCGAGTTCGACGACGGCGTGCTCGCCGACCAGGCCGTGGCGCTCGCCGCGCTGGCACTGCGCCACGTAGGGGGCTGAGCCCGCGCCCCGGGGAGACCGGGGCGCCGGGGTCAGGACCGCCGCAGCAGCTCCGCGGCCAGGGCGAGGAAGCGGTCGTTCTCCTCGGCCGTGCCGACGGTGACGCGCAGCCCGTCCGTGCCGTACGCCCGCAGGATCACCCCGCGCTCCTCGAACGCGGTGAACATGGCGGGACCGTCCGGCATGGGCATGAACACGAAGTTGGCCTGGCTGGGCACGGCGGGGACGCCCAGGCGGGCCAGCTCGCCGGTCAGCCTGGCGCGCTCCTCGACGACGTGCGCGACGCGCTGCTTGAGCTCGACGTCGGCCTCCGGGGTCAGCGAGGCGAGGGCGCCGGCCTGGGCCAGGGTGGAGACCGAGAAGCCGACGATCGACTTCCTGATCAGGTCGGCCGTCTCCGGCCTGGTCACGCAGTAGCCCACGCGCAGCCCGGCGAGCCCGTACGCCTTGGAGAAGGTGCGCAGCACGGCGACGTTGGGCCGCTCGGCGACGAGGTCGAGGCCGCACGGCGCGTCCGGGTCGGTGACGAAGTCCCAGTAGGCCTCGTCCAGCACCACCAGCACGTCGTCGGGCAGCGCGTCCAGCAGCCGGTTCAGCTCGGCGCGGGACACCACGGTGCCGGTCGGGTTGTTCGGGTTGCAGACCACGACCATCCGGGTCCGGTCGGTCGCCGCGGCCGCCATCGCGGGCAGGTCGTGGGTGTGGCGGCCGTCGAGCGGCACGGTGACCCCGGTGGCCCCCGCGACCGTGGTGACGATCGGGTAGCTCTCGAAGGCCCGCCACGCGTAGAGGATCTCGTCGCCGGGACCGGCGATCACCGAGGCCAGCACCTGGAGCAGCGCGCCCGAGCCGTTGTCCACGACCACCTGCGAGGGATCCACGCCGTGCCGGGCCGCCAGCGCCTCGGTCAGGTCCAGGCGGTGGAAGTCGGGGTAGCGGTTCAGCGTCGTGGCGGCCCGCGCGATGGCGTCCAGCACGGACGGCAGGGGCCCGAACGGCATCTCGTTGGAAGAGAGCTTGACCTTGGGACGGCCGGCCGTGGGAGCCCTGCCCGGCTTGTAGGCGACCAACGTGTCGATGGCGGCACGGTGCTTGACGGTCATCTCACTCCTCCTGTGCGCAATAATCAGGTAAATCTATATAATGGTTTCAGCCTTCGCACAACATGCAGAGGGCCGGCGCCCTTCCGGCGCCGGCCCTCCTTCCAGGTTTCGGGGTCAGCGGTCGTCGCGCTCCAGCCCACGGTGGCGCAGCGCCGTCTCCTCGGCACTGCGCTGGTCGCCCCGGATGACCGCTTCGGCCAGGTCCACGTGCACCTGCAGCCGGTCGGCCGAGCCGACGCGGAAGTCCTCGGCGGTGATCGCGGAGGACAGGTCGCCGGTGATGTAGTCGACCAGCCGGATGTACATGGTGCGCAGCAGCACGTTGGGCGAGATCATGGCGAGCCTGCGGTGCAGGTCCCAGACGCAGCGCTGGGCCTCGGCCGGGTCCGGCCAGGACCGCCGCAGCTGCTCGACCAGCTCGGTCAGCTCGCTGATGTCCTGCTCGGTGCGATGGGCGGCCGCGTCGAGCGCCACCTCCTGGTCGAGCACGTCCAGGACGGCCAGGCAGTGCTTGGCCGACGCGCCGTCGGCGCCGAGTTGCAGCATGTCGTGGCCGAGCCGCACCAGAGGCGACTGCTCGGCGACGAAGAGGCCGCCGCCGGGCCCCGGCCGCACGTCAAGGACGCCGCGCAGCCGCAGCACGCGGATCGCCTCGGCCAGCGTGGCGGGCGCGACCCCGAACTGCTGGCGCAGCTCGTCCTTGGTGCCCAGGCGGTGGCCCGGGGCGAGGTGGTTGCGGCGGATCGCGTTCTCGAGGCGCTCCACCAGCGTCTCGGCGATCGACGATCGCGCATCGCTGCGATCGAAGGCCACCTGGGTGACCTTGTCTGCGTTGGGCATTCCGGCTTCCCTCTGGACGGCGACCTGTCAACTGTAGATCTTCCGCCGCGCCTGTGGAGTCTCGTCACGCGTCCTGGATCCATGAGAACCATACAAATGGTTGACACTATCCTCCAACTGCCATAACCATATACATGGTTTACCTGATCTAAGGAGCTTCATGGACATGACGGGCGGCGAGGCTCTCGCCCGCTCGCTGGTGGCCAATGGCGTCAGCCAGATATTCGGCATCCCCGGCGTGCAACTCGATCACGCGGCCGACGCGCTTTACCACGCGAGCGATGACATCGCCTTCACCTGTGTGCGCAACGAGCAGGCCGCCACGTACATGGCCGACGGCTACGCCCGCTCCACGGGCCGGCCCGGCGTCGCGATGGTCGTGCCGGGGCCGGGCATGCTCAACGGCCTGGCCGGCCTCGCCACCGCGTACGCCTGCTCGTCCCCGATGCTCTACCTCAGCGGCCAGATCGACTCGGCGGCGATCGGCAGAGGGCTCGGCGCGCTGCACGAGATCCCCGACCAGAGCGGCATCCTGCGCACCCTCACCAAGTGGAACGGCTTCGCCGCGCGTCCCGGGGACATCCCGGGCCTGGTCCACCGCGCCTTCGCCGAGATGCGTTCCGGGCGGCCCCGCCCGGTCGCCCTGGAGATCCCGCCGGACGTGCTCGCCGCGCGGGCCGACGTGCGGATTCCCGGCGCCGCCGAGGCCGCGCCCGTCGTGCCGGACCACAAGGCCATCGACGGCGTCGCCGAGCTGCTCCGCGGCTCCCGCCGGCCGCTCATCTACGCGGGCGGCGGCGTGATCGCCGCCGGCGCCTCGGAGGAGCTGCGCGAGCTGGCGGAGATCCTGCAGGCGCCGGTCGTGGTGAGCGAGAACGGCCGCGGCGCCATCTCCGCCCGGCATCCGCTCGCGTTCGACGCGCTCGCGTTCCGGCGGCTGCGCGAGGACGCCGACGTGGTGCTCGCGGTCGGCACCCGGTTCGTGACCGCGTTCAGCTCCCAGGTGAACACGGCGGGGGCCCGGCTGGTCCTGATCAACGCCGAGGCCGCCGACCTCGGCGAGCCCCGCACCCCCGACCTCGCCGTCCACGGCGACGCCCGGCTGGCCCTCGCGGCGCTCGCCGAGGAGCTGCGCGGGGTGGAGCGCGAGTCCCGTACGGCCGAGTTCGCGGCGGCGCGGGAGTGGCTGGAGGAGCAGTACGCCGACATCGAGCCGCAGCGGGCCTACCTGCGGGCGATCCGCGCCGCGCTGCCGGACGACGGCGTGCTGGTCAGCGAGCTGACCCAGGTCGGCTACGCGGCCAACGCCTGCTATCCGACCTATCAGCCGCGTACGTACCTGACGCCCGGCTACCAGGGCACGCTCGGGTACGGCTTCGCCACCGCGCTCGGCGTCAAGGCGGCCGACCCCGCCCGGCCGGTCGTCTCCATCACCGGCGACGGCGGCTTCTCCTGGACGCTCCAGGAGCTCTCCACCGCCAAGAAGTACGGCCTGGCCACGGTGACGGTGGTCTTCCACGACGGCTTCTTCGGCAACGTCCGGCGGATCCAGCGCAACCGCTTCGGCGCCCGCTACTTCGCCAGCGACCTGGTCAACCCCGACTACGCCAAGCTCGCCGACGCCTTCGGCGTGGCCGCCGCCCGGGCGAACGGCCCCGAGGAGCTGGAGACGGTGCTGAAGGAGGCGCTGGCCGCCGGTGAGCCGGTGCTCGTGGAGGCGCCCGTCGGCGAGTTCCCCGGACCCTGGCACCTGATCCACGAGGGCGTGCCGCGTCCCGTACCGCAGGAGCAGCCATGATCGAACGCACCGACCTGCTGATCGGCGGCGAGTGGCTGGCCGCGCGCGGCGACGCCCGGCCGATCGAGGTGACCGACCCGGCCACCGGCCAGGTGGCGGGACGGGTGCCGGTCGCCTCGGCCGAGGACGTCGACGCCGCGGTCAGGGCCGCCGCGGCGGCGTTCCCCGCCTGGTCCCAGGTCCCCTGGACGGAGCGGATCGCCCTGGTCGAGCGGATCAGGGCCGGCGTCGAGGAGCGGCGGGAGGAGCTGGCCGGGCTGCTCACGCTCCAGATGGGGACCCCGATCACGTTCGCCAGGCAGGCGCAGCTCGGCGTCGCGCTGGCCGACCTCGACGAGATCGTCAAGGCCGGCCGCGCGTACGCGGCCGAGGAGGTCGTCGGCGGCGCTCTCGTGCTGCGCGAGCCGGCCGGCGTGGTCGCCGCGATCACGCCGTGGAACTTCCCGCTGCACCAGATCGCGCTCAAGGTGGGCGCGGCCCTGGTGGCGGGCTGCACGGTGGTGCTGAAGCCGAGCGAGCTGACCCCGCTGGACGCCTACGTCTTCGCCGAGATCGTGCAGGCGGCGGGCGCGCCCGCCGGCGTGTTCAACCTGGTGCCGGGCGACGGGCCCGGCACCGGCGAGGCGCTGGTCACCCATCCCCTGGTGGACGTGGTGACCCTCACCGGGTCCGTACGGGCGGGAGCACGGGTGGCCGAGCTGGCCGCCCCCACGATCAAGAAGGTCACCCTGGAGCTCGGCGGCAAGTCGGCCGGCATCGTGCTCGACGACGCCGACCTCCAGTCCGTGATTCCGCAGGCGGTCGGCGGGTGCTTCGCGAACGCGGGGCAGATCTGCGCCGCGCTGACCCGGCTGCTCGTCCCCGCGCACCTGCTCGGCGAGGTCGAGCGGCTGGCGATCGAGGCGGCGTCCGGATGGGTGCCCGGACCGCCGTCCGACCCCGCGACCAGGCTCGGCCCGCAGGCGTCGCGGCGGCAGCAGGGGATCGTCCAGGACTACATCCGCGCCGGCCGCGCGGAAGGCGCGCGGCTCATCGCGGGCGGCGAGGAGGCGGAGGGGCCGGGCGCGTACGTCACCCCGACGATCTTCTCGGACGTGCGCCCGGAGATGACGATCGCCCGCGAGGAGATCTTCGGCCCCGTCCTGTCGATCATGAGCTACGCCACGGAGGACGAGGCGGTCGCCATCGCCAACGACTCCGACTACGGCCTGTCGGGCGGCGTGTGGTCGAGCGACCCGGCGCGGGCCCTGGCGGTGGCCCGCCGCCTGCGTACGGGGATGGTGAGCATCAACGGCGCGGGGCTCAACGTCGCGGCGCCCTTCGGCGGCTACAAGCGCTCGGGCATCGGCCGGGAAGGCGGCCGCTACGGCATCGAGGAGTTCCTGGAGACCAAGACGGTGGTCGGCCTGCCCGGAGGATGAGCTCGTGCTGCCAGGGTGCCGCCGGCCTGAGATACTGGAGGCACCATGTCTGTCGCACGAGCTGTTCCCCGCCGCCGCTCGGCCGTCGACGCCGTCGCCTCCGAGATCGAGGACGGCATCGTCGAGGGGCGGCTCCGCGTGGGCAGCCGGCTCGGCACGCGCACCGAGCTGGCCGGCAAATACGGCGTGGCGCCGGCGACCGTCGCCGAGGCGGTGCGCGTCCTTGAGGCCAAGGGCCTGATCACGACGCGCACCGGCCCCCAGGGCGGCGTCTTCGTCGCCCAGCCCACGGCGCAGGCCGTGATCGGCAACGGGTTCCTCAACCTCCAGGACGTGACGAGCACCGCGATCGACTGCGTCCGCGTGATCGACGCCCTGGAGCCCGCCGTCGCGCAGGCGGCGGCGGAGCACCGTTCGGAGGCCGACGTCGAAGACCTCGGCCGGCTGCTCGACGAGCTGCGGGCGACCTGGAGCGACCGGGTGGCCGGGCTGCGCGCCAATTGGCGGCTGCATCGCCGGATCGCGGAGATCGTCCCCAACCCGGTGCTGAAGACGGTCTATTTGAGCCTGCTGGCCTACGTCGAGTCGCACGACGACTTCTACGTCGCCGACGACGGCATCCCGCCCAACTCCCGGGTCCGGCTGGAGATCCACGAGGAGCTGGTCGGGGCCATCGTCTCGGGCGACCGGACCGCCACGGCGGAGGCCGTCCGGCGTCACCAGACCGTCTACGACGACTTCCTGGTCGTCGAGGCCCCGTGAGCTGAGACCGCCTCGTCGATCGCGGCGAGGTCGAGTCCTGCCAGGCCCCGTTCCGGGTCGACCCGGACGACGACGCCGCCCGGGTCGTCGGGCAGCGGGGTCAGGTCCACCACCGGGTCGTCGATCCACACCCAGGGCCGGTCGCCGGCGTACTGCCGGATGGCGGCCAGCTTGTCGAACTGCACCGGCAGATAGGGCCACGGCGTGGCGGGCAGCCCGAGCACGCCGGCCAGCGCGACGTGCGCGTTCGGCCCCCACTCCGAGGCCCACACGACGCTGTAGCGGCTCGCGAGGTGGGCGACGGCCTCGCGGGTGCCCTCGGGCACCCGCAGGTCGCGCGTCCACTTCCCGCGCGCGGAGAGACGCACCAGCCGGGCGGGGACGCGCGCCTCGCCTTCGAGGACGACGACGCCGTCCACGCCGAGCACGGCCAGCGGCGCGTCGGGGGCGACGGCCGCCGGCGTGTACTTCGCCAGCAGCGAGCTAGGCATCGACGAGCCCCTCCGCCACCGCTTCCTCCTCGTCGAGGAAGAAGTTGCCGCCGGTGATGGTGACCACCTCGTCGGCGGGGTCGCGGATCACGCCGATCGGGTCCTGACCGGCGGCGACGGCGCGGACCTGCTTGGCCATCAGCCGGCGCAGCATCGCCACGCCCTGGTCGGTGGTGGTGAGGTGGTCCTCGGAGTGCAGCGAGATCGGCCCCTGGCTCTTCTGCGCCTCGTAGTCGCCGGGCATGCGCCGGTGCTCCTCCTCGGTGAGCTCGGCCCACCGCTTGCCGCCGAAGGTGGAGCGGAGCTTGCCCAGGAAGTCGGGGTCCTCGTGGACCGCGAGGGTGAAGATGCGGAACGTGGTGTCGTCCTCGGGCACCACCCACCCGATGAGGTTGGTCTGGCCGGGCGTGAGCCGGGGGCTGGGCACGACGCGCAGGTTGGGGAACATGACCTCGGTCCGCCGGCGCAGCGCCCTCCTGCCGTCGAGCACCCTGATCTGGGTGGAGCTGACCCCGACCGGGGTGTACTCGAACGTGACCTCGGGGATCACGCCCATCTCCGGGGTGAACTGCTCACCGCTGAACCGGGCGTGCAGGATCGGCACGTGGAACGGGTCCATCACGTTCTCCCAGTGCTGCAGCCAGTTGAAGTCCAGCACCTCCGGCCCGCCGCCGCCCACGCCCGCGTCGTTGACGATGAGGTGCCGGCCCTCGGGGACGTCCTCGAAGACGTCGTAACGCGGCAGGACGGGCTTCTTGTCCGCGGGGCCCATGTAGGCCCACACCAGCCCGTACCGCTCCTGCACGGGGTACCAGGGCTGACGGACCTTGTCGCGGTGGCGGCCGAGGTCGGGCTCGCACGGCTGCTCCAGGCAGTGGCCCTGCGGGTCGAAGAGCCAGCCGTGGTAGCAGCAGCGGATGCCGTCCTCCTCCACGCCGCCGTAGTAGAGCGAGGCGCCGCGGTGGATGCAGCGCGGGTGCAGCAGGGAGGGCACGCCGCGGCCGGTGCGGAAGAGGATGAGCTCCTCGCCCAGCACCTTGACCCGGCGCGGGGTGGTGGTGACCTTCTCCGCCTTCGAGATCGGGTGCCAGTAGCGGCGCAGCACCTCGCCGAAGGGGGTGCCGGGGCCGACCTGGGCGAGATCGTTCAGCGGGCCGCCGAGTCTCAGCCCGTACGCGGTTCCCGTGTCGCCGGCGGGGGTCGTCAGCGCATCAGACGTCATCGCATCAGACATCGAGTTCCAGCTCCTCTGTCAGGGCCCGCGAGACGCAGACCAGCATCGTTTCGTTCGCCTGCTTCTCGGCGTCGGTGAGGATCGAGTCGCGGTGCTCGACCGCGCCGCTCAGCACGGGCAGCTCGCAGGTGCCGCAGACGCCCTCGCGGCAGGAGGACGGGACCTCGACGCCGGCGGTCGCGAGGGCGTCGAGGATCGACTGCTCGGGCTCGACCGTGACGGCCCGCTGCGAGCGCGCGCACCGCACCACGAAGGCTCCCTGGCGCTTCGGCGCGCTCAGCGTCCTGGCCTGGAAGCGCTCGACCCTGACCTCGCGCCCGAGGTCGCGGGCGTGCCGCTCCACCTCGGTCAGCATGCGTTCGGGGCCGCAGCAGTAGACCGCAGCCGACGGGTCCGCGCTCGCCACGGCGTCACGCAGGTCGAGGCGCTGTCCCTCGTCCGAGAGGCACAGCCGGACGGTCCCGGTGCCGCCGCCGAGCTCGTCGCGGAACGGGACGGACCGGCGCGAACGCGCGGCGAGGTGCAGGACCCAGGGCCTTCCCTCGGCGGTGGCCCGCCGCATCATCGGCAGCAGCGGGGTGACGCCGATGCCGCCCGCCAGGAAGACGTAGCGGGGGGCGTCGACGAAGGGGAAGGTGCTGCGCGGCGCGCTCACCTTGAGCAGCTCGCCGATCCGCAGCCGCTCGTGCACGTGCTTCGAGCCGCCGCGGCCGTCCTGCTGAAGGGCGACGGTGATCCGGTAGGCCGAGCCGTCGTCGGGGTCGCCGCTGAGCGAGTACTGCCGGACCAGGCCCGGCGCCAGCTCGACGTCGAGGTGCGCGCCCGGCGTCCAGGCGGGCAGAGCCGCGCCGTCGTCCGCGCCCAGCACGACGGAGACGATCCCGGCCGCCTCCCAGTGCAGGGTCACGACGCGAAGCGTCAGGTACGGCGCCTCGGCCCGGGTGGCTGGCGGCCGGTCGAGTTGCGTCGCGGTCATCAAAGCGGCTCCCCTCCTGCAAGTAGCGAGAGACGATACTGCATATTAAACATGTTTAATAGATTCCATAGAGGTGCGAAATCGTATATGGTCTCGTCGCGATCGACCGCGAACGGAGAGTGAAGCCGGTGCTTCAGAGAGAAGAGATCGAGCGGATCGTGGACGACCTGCTCGCCGCCGACCGCGAGCGGCGCGTCGTACCGCTCCTGACCGCCCGCCACCCCGGGATGGACATCGAGGACGCGTACGCCGTCCAGGCCCTGTGGGCCGAGCGCCGGGTCGAGGCGGGCCACCGGATCGTCGGCCACAAGATCGGACTGACCTCGAAGGCCATGCAGGCCGCCACCGGGATCACCGAGCCCGACTACGGCGTGATCTTCGACGACATGGTCCTCGAGAACGGCGCCGTCCTCGCCTACGACGACTTCTCCAACGTACGGGTCGAGGTCGAGCTGGCCTTCGTGCTGGACAAGCCGCTCACCGGCCCGTCCTGCAGCCTGTTCGACGTCCTCGACGCCACCAAGTACGTCGTCCCGGCCCTGGAGATCCTCAACTCGCACGTCGAGCTGCGGGGCCGGACCGTCGTCGACACGATCAGCGACAACGCGGCCATGGGCGTCATGGTCGTCGGGGGCCGCCCCGTCGCGGCCGACGCGGTGGACCTGCGCCGGGTGAGCGCCCTGCTCTACAGGAACGAGACCATCGAGGAGACCGGGGTCGCCGCGGGCGTGCTCAACCACCCGGCCGCGGGCGTGGCCTGGCTCGCGAACAAGCTCGCCCAGCACGGGACGTCGCTCGGAGCCGGGGAGATCATTCTGTCGGGCTCGTTCACGCGGCCGATGTGGCTGGAGCGCGGCGACACCGTCCACGCGGACTACGGCGACCTGGGAGCGATCACGTGCCGCTTCAAGTAGCGCCCACCTTCCGCGACGCCCTCGCCGCGGCCCGCCGGCCGCTGGTCGGCATGTGGGTGTGCAGCGGCAGCCCGCTGGTCGCCGAGATCTGCGCGGGCAGCGGGCTCGACTGGCTGCTCATCGACGCCGAGCACAGCCCGAACGGCCCGGAGTCCCTGCTCGCCCAGCTGCAGGCCGTCCACGGTTATCCGGTGACCCCGATGGTGCGCCCGCCGGTGGGTGATCCCGTCGTCATCAAGCAGTACCTCGACCTGGGCGCGCAGAACCTGCTGATCCCGATGGTCGACACCGCCGAGCAGGCCGCGGCGATGGCGCGGGCGGTCGCGTACCCGCCGCACGGGGTCAGGGGAGTGGGCAGCGCCCTGGCGCGCGCGTCCCGCTGGAGCCGGGTGCCCGACTACCTGCGCACCGCCCGTACGACCCTCTCGCTCTACGTCCAGATCGAGTCCGCGGCGGCGGTGGAGAACGTCGAGGCCATCGTCTCCACTCCCGGAGTGGACGGCGTCTTCGTCGGACCGGCCGACCTGGCGGCCTCGATGGGCGTGCTCGGCGAGCAGGACCACCCCGAGGTCGTCGCCGCGGTCGAGCACTGCCTGCGGGCGGCCAGGGCGGCCGGGGTCAAGGCCGGGCTCAACGCCTTCGCGCCGGCGCTCGCCCGGCGCTACCTGACCGCCGGCGCCGACTTCGTCCTCGTCGGCGCCGACGTGCAACTGCTCGCCCGCGGGAGCGAGAGGCTCGCCGCCGACTTCGTCGAGGAGGTCCGGTGAGCGCGCTCCCGAGGCCCGGCAAGATCATCGCGCTGCACCTCAACTACCCGTCCCGCATCGCGCAGCGCGGGCGCGTGCCGGAGTTCCCGTCGTTCTTCCTCAAGCCGCCCTCGTCGGTGGCCGCGAGCGGCGACGTCATCGAGCGGCCGGCCGGCACGGAGCTGCTGGCGTACGAGGGCGAGATCGCGCTGATCGTCGGCACCCGGACCCGCCGGGTCGCGCCCGAGGAGGGGTGGGCGTCGATCTCGGGGATCACCGCCGCCAACGACTGGGGCGTCTACGACCTCCGCCACGCGGACAAGGGCTCGAACCTGCGCAACAAGGGAGGAGACGGGTTCACCCCGCTGGGCCCGGAGGTGATCCCGGCGGCGTCGGTGGACCCCGCGGCGCTGCGCGTGCGCACCTGGGTCAACGGGGTGCTCAAGCAGGACGACACGACCGCGGACCTGGCCTTCCCGTTCGGCACGCTCGTGGCCGACCTCTCCCAGCTCATCACCCTTGAGCCCGGCGACGTCATCCTGACCGGCACGCCGGCCGGCTCCTCCGTCGCGGCCCCCGGCGACGTGGTCGAGGTCGAGGTGGACGCTCCGACGGCTCCCGGCGCGCCCAGCACCGGCCGCCTGGTCACCAGGGTGGTGCAGGGGACGACGCCGCTCGCCCCGTACGGCGCCCAGCCCCGGATCGACGACCGGCAGCGGATCGAGGCGTGGGGCGACGCCGAGGCGGCGGGGGTCGCGCCATCCGTTCTGAGCGAGGAGCTGCGCGCGAAGCTCGCGTCGGCCGCCGTGGCGACGATCAGCGCGCAACTGCGCAAACTGGGCCACCCGCACGCCTCCATCGACGGCGTCCACCCGCTGGTCCCCGGCACGAAGATGATCGGGACCGCCCGGACCCTGCGTTTCGTCGCGCACCGGCCCGACCTGTTCGAGTCGCACGGCGGCGGCTACAACGCCCAGAAGCGTGCCTTCGACTCGCTCGCCGAGGGCGAGGTGCTGGTGATCGAGGCGCGCGGCGACGCGAGCGCCGGCACCGTCGGCGACGTCCTCGCGCTGCGCGCGAAGGTGCTGGGCGCGGCCGGGATCGTCACGGACGGGGCCGCGCGCGACTCTTCCGCCGTGGCCGCCATCGGCATCCCGGCCTTCGCCAAGGGCGTCCACCCCTCCGTGCTCGGCCGCCGGCACGTCCCGTGGGAGACCGACACCGCCATCACCTGCGGCGGCGCGGCCGTGCTGCCCGGTGACGTGATCGTCGGCGACGACGACGGCGTGGTCGTCATCCCGCGGCAGCTCGTCGCGCAGGTCGCCGACGCGGCCGCCGCCCAGGAGGCGGAGGACGCGTGGGTCGCCGAACGGGTGGCCGAGGGTCACCCCGTCGACGGTCTCTTCCCGCTCAGCGGCGAGTGGCGCCGGCGCTACCAGGAGGAGCGCCGGTGACCCGGAGCAAGTCCCAGATCGTCTACGCCTGGATCCGCGAGCGCATCGAGAACGGCGAGTTCCCGCCCGGCCACCGCCTGGTCCTCGACGCCATCGCGCGGCGGACCGGCGTCAGCCCGGTCCCGGTGCGGGAGGCGATCCGCCTGCTCGAAGCGGAGGGCCTGGTGACCTTCGAACGCAACATCGGGGCCCAGGTCGCCTTCATGCACGAGCAGGAGTACCTGCACACCATGCAGACGCTCGCCCTCGTGGAGGGAGCCGCGACCGCGCTGTCGGCGCCCCGGATCGGCGGCGACCACCTCGCCCGGGCCCGGGCGATCAACGACCGGCTGGCCGAGTCCTTGGAGAGCCTGGACCCGCGCCGGTTCACCGAGCTCAACCGCGACTTCCACGCGGTGCTCTTCGCGGAGTGCCCCAACCCGCACCTCGTCGACCTGGTCCACCGCGGCTGGAAGCGGCTCACGGTGCTGCGCGAGTCCGTCTTCGGGTTCGTACCCGGGCGGGCGCACGAGTCCGTGGCCGAGCACGAGGCGCTGCTGCGGCTGATCGAGGCCGAGGAAACCCCGCTGACCATCGAACTCGCGGCCCGCGACCACCGGCTCGGCACCCTGAACGCGGTGCTGGCCTACCAGGCCGACCGCCGATCCACCGACCTCACCCCGACCCAGGAGAATCCATGAGACCCGCCCCCGAGGGGCTGCCGGACCGCCTCCGGCACTTCATCGACGGGACGTTCGTCGACAGCGCCGACGGCGACACCTTCGAGGTGCTCAACCCCGCCACCAACCAGGTCTACATCGAAGCGGCGGCCGGCAAGAAGGCCGACATCGACCGCGCGGTGGCCGCCGCGCGGCGGGCCTTCGACGGGCCCTGGCCGACGCTGCCGCCCCGCCGGCGCGCGCGGATCCTGCACCGGGTGGCCGACCTGGTCGAGGCCGAGGACAAGCGGCTCGCCGAGCTGGAGACGTGGGACACCGGCCTGCCGATCACGCAGGCGCTCGGCCAGGCCCAGCGCGCCGCCGAGAACTTCCGGTTCTTCGCGGACCTGATCGTCGCCCAGCGCGACGACACCTACAAGGTGCCCGGCCGCCAGGTGAACTACGTGAACCGCAAGCCCAAGGGCGTCGCGGGCCTCATCACGCCGTGGAACACCCCCTTCATGCTGGAGTCGTGGAAGCTCGCCCCGGCGCTGGCCACCGGCAACACCGTCGTGCTCAAGCCCGCCGAGTTCACCCCGCTGTCGGCCTCGCTCTGGGCCGAGATCTTCCGCGAGGCGGGCCTGCCCGACGGCGTCTTCAACCTCGTGAACGGGTTCGGCGAGGACGCCGGGGACGCGCTGGTGAAGCATCCCGACGTGCCGCTGATCTCGTTCACGGGGGAGAGCGGCACCGGGCAGATCATCTTCGGCAACGCGGCGCCGTACCTCAAAGGGCTTTCCATGGAGCTCGGCGGCAAGTCGCCGGCCGTGGTCTTCGCCGACGCGGACCTGGAGGCGGCGCTGGACGCGACCGTGTTCGGGGTGTTCTCGCTCAACGGCGAACGATGCACGGCCGGCAGCCGCGTCCTCGTGGAGCGTTCCATCTACGACGAGTTCGTGGCGCGTTATGCCGAGCGCGCCCGCAACATCGTCGTCGGCGACCCGCACGACCCCGCGACCGAGGTCGGCGCGCTCGTCCACCCCGAGCACTTCGCCAAGGTCATGAGCTACGTCGAGCTCGGCAAGGAGGAGGCCCGGCTGGTCGCGGGCGGCGGCCGCCCTGAGGGGCTGCCCGAGGGCAACTACGTCGCCCCTACCGTCTTCGCCGACGTCCGGCCGGACGCCCGGATCTTCCAGGAGGAGATCTTCGGCCCGGTCGTCGCGCTGACGCCGTTCGACAGCGAGGAGGAGGCGCTCCGGCTCGCCAACGGGGTCAGGTACGGCCTCGCGGCCTACGTCTGGACGAACGATCTCAGGCGCGCCCACACGTTCTCGCAGAGCATCGACGCCGGCATGGTCTGGCTCAACTCCAACAACGTACGCGACCTGCGCACCCCGTTCGGCGGCGTGAAGGCGTCCGGTCTCGGCCACGAGGGCGGCTACCGGTCCATCGACTTCTACACCGACCAGCAGGCGGTCCACATCACCCTGAACGACGCCCACACCCCGCGGTTCGGCCGGGCCCAATGAGAAAGGCAAGCACCGTGACCACCGACATCCCCACCCCCAAGGCTCCGGCGCCCGACATCGTGCGGTGCGCGTACCTGGAGCTGGTCGTCACCGACCTGCAGAAGTCGCGTGAGTTCTACGTCGACCTGCTCGGCCTCGTCGTCACCGAGGAGACCGAGAACGAGCTCTACCTGCGGACGTTCGAGGAGTTCATCCACCACAACCTGGTCCTGCGCCAGGGGCCGGTGCCCGCCGTGGCCGCGCTGGCGTACCGGGTGCGCTCCCCTGAGGAGCTGGACCACGCGGTCGCGTTCTACACCGAGCTCGGCTGCCGGGTCGAACGCCGCGAGGACGGCTTCGTCAGGGGCGTCGGCGACGCGGTCCGCGTCCAGGACCCGCTCGGCTTCCCGATCGAGTACTTCTACGAGGTCGAGCACGTCGAACGCCTCACCTGGCGCTACGACCTGCAGCCGTCGGGGGCGCTGGCCCGGCTCGACCACTTCAACCAGGTCGTGCCGGACGTCCCGCGCGCCGCGAAGCACATGGTGGACCTCGGCTTCCGGGTGACCGAGGACATCGAGGACGCCGAGGGCACCGTCTACGCCGCGTGGATGCGCCGCAAGCCGAGCGTCCACGACACCGCCATGACCGGCGGCGACGGCCCGCGCCTGCACCACGTCGCCTTCGCCGCCCACGAGAAGCACAACATCCTCGCCATCTGCGACAAGATGGGCGCCCTGCGGGTCTCCGACCGGATCGAGCGCGGGCCGGGCCGCCACGGCGTCTCGAACGCGTTCTACCTCTACATCCTCGACCCCGACGGTCACCGCGTGGAGATCTACACGCAGGACTACTGGACCGGCGACCCCGACAACCCGCTCGTGACGTGGGACGTCCACGACAACCAGCGCCGCGACTGGTGGGGCAACCCGGTCGTCCCGAGCTGGTACACCGACGCCTCGGCGGTGCTCGACCTGGACGGCGACCCGGTGCCGCTCGTCGAGCGCACGGACGCCAAGGAGATGGAGGTGACGGTCGGCGCGGACGGCTTCTCCTACACCCGCAAGGGCGACGTCGAGCACGGCTTCAAGCTCGGCGAGCAACTCTGAGCCGGTGTGCTCCCTCTCGCCCGCTCGTACGGTTCCCTCTACCCTGAGGGACTGTTCCTCCGGCGCGAGAGGGGTTCACATGGATCCGATCGTCCTGGCCGCGGGCACCGCCCTGGTGACGGCCATGGCCACCGACGCCTGGCAGTCGGCCCGCGACGGCGCGGTGGCGTTGTGGCGCCGCGCCCGCCCCGAGCAGGCCGAGGTGGTCGAGGCCGAGCTGACCGAGGTACGCGAGCAGGTGCTGCGGGCCCGCGGTGAGGGCGACGCCGACACCGAGCAGGCGCTGACCGGCTCCTGGCAGGTCCGGCTGCAGCAACTGCTGCGCACCGACCCGTCGTTGGCGGGCGAGCTGCGGCGGGTGCTGGACGAGGTGCTCACCCCGGCGCTGCAGCCCGCCGACCAGGACCGGATCGGCTCACTGGTGATGAAGGCGACCGCGAGCGGTCACGGCCGCGTCTACCAGTCCGGCCGCGACCAGACCATCCACGAGCGCTGACGTCGATCCTGGCCCCAGATCCGGCTGTTCACCTTCATGGAGACGCGTCAGCCCAAAGCCAGGCTCGCCGCGGCATTTCTCGCCAAAGGCACACAACTTGCAGCAGCGCTCTTTCTGAGTGGGCTGAAGGGCCTGATCTTCTTCGCCGCGATCCGCGGCTATGACCCTGATGTCGCGGCTGCCTACGGCGTGGGCATCACCGTCACCCTGGCAGTGTCGATGCTGGGTGCGGGGCTGAACGTGGTGGCCGTACAGAAACTCGCCGGTGTCGATGTCCACGAGGACACGCGGGAACGAAGGCACCGGTTATCCGCCATCGGGGCTACGGCAGTCTCCTCGGCGCTGCTGTTGACGCTCGCCCTGCTCGCGGCCGGAGCCGTGCTGGCCCTCGTCGGTGACGGGCTGACCTCGCTGTTCTTCTGGTGCCGCATGCCAGGGGTACTGGTCATTCCGCTGCAGGGGGTGGTGACCGGTGCGCTTGTCGCGTCGGGCCGGGAGGGTGCGGCGCTTCGTACGTCGATGGAGAATCTGGTCCTGAACGCGGCGGCTGCGGCGATCCTGCCCGTGCTCTCCCTGTCTCCGCCTGCGGCCCTGATAGCGATCGCCGTGTACGGAACCCTTGCCGACACTTTCACGCTGATCCGCCAACTGGTGCGCCTCGGGCGCCTGGGGTCCCACTTGCTGGGTGCCGTTCGATCGGCGACACCAGTGGTGGTCACACAGCCCCTCTCCCATCTCCGAGGCGCGTGGCAAGCCGCGGCGGGCGCCAGTGACGGCCTGATCATGATGGGCTCGTTCGCCCTCATCACGCTGGCCGCGGCACAGGTGGACAACGAGACGGCGATGACCGTCACGGCGCTCATCAGCCTGATGCGGACCATCATCATCCCGCTCAAGTCGTACGGCCTGGTCGGGGGCAGGATGGCAATGGCTCCTGGCCACGGACTCCGGCCGGACCAGCGGGTCAATCTGTACGCCGCGGTCATCGCCGGCCTCCTGCTTCCGCTGAGCCTGACGATGATCTTCGCTCCGGACGCGATGTTGCACCTCATCGGCCTGGAGGCAGCCAGCGGACCCGCGGTGCTGGCCGTCCGCCTGGCAGGGGCTCAGCTTCTGCTGGAACCGATCACGGGGTTCGGAGCGGCCGCACTCAAGATTCTCGTAGGTCCTTCTGCGGCCATGACCGCGCTGCTGATCAGCATGGCCGGAGTGGCCCTGCCCGTCGTGGCGGTTCTGCTGGTGTCCGCCGATCTCTCTGTCGCGTCGATCTGGGGCGCGCTGCTGGCGGCCAGGATCTGCTTCGCGCTCCAAGTTCTTCGCCGGTATCGGTCGTGGCGGCGCGGCGCGCTCGCGACGGTCATGGGGAAGAGGTGACCTCGTCGAGGAGGCCGTTGATGACCGGGACTCGGCGTTCGGTGTGGTCGTTGGTCGCGATGACGGCCATGGTCAGGTCCAGCTCCGGCACTCGGGCGTGCAGGTTGCGCAGGCCCGTCCAGCCTCCTCCGTGCCGATAGACGCGGTACGCGCCGTGTGCGCGGACGCCGATGCCCCAGGCGTAGTCGAGTGGTGTTCCGTCATCGAGGTGGCCTGGGGTCTGCAGGAGCTCCGAGATGCCGAGTTCGTCGGCGTTGAGCGCCTGGCCCCAGCGCAGCAGATCGTTGAGGGTCGTCCATACCCCTCCGTCGCCCAAGGACAGCGGGGCCGGGCGCGGCCGGGCAAGCGGTGCGGCACCCGGGGGCGCAGGGTCAGGCCCGACCCAGTAGCGGGTGTCCGGCATCGCCAGCGGGGCGAAAAGGTGGCGTCGCGCGAAATCGGGCAGCGGCCGGCTCGCCGCTCGTTCCACCGCTGCGGCGAGGCAGACGTATCCGGCGTTGGAATAGACGTGGGCGGTGCCCGGCGGGTGGTCCGGGGTCGGGAACTGGGTGAGTGCCTGGATGATGCCCGAGCTGGTCCGATCGGGGTCGCCGGTGGTGATGGCGTCGATCTTGTGGTCGGCGGGGAGGCCCGCCGTGTGATGGATCAGGTGGCGCAGGCTGATGGTGCCGGACCATGCCGGTAGCTGAGGCACCCAGGACGACAGAGGCGACTCCACGTCCAGCGCGCCCTGCCGGACGAGCAGGGCTGCGCAGGCCGCAGTCATCTGCTTGGACAGTGATGCCGCGTAGACGGGCGTCGTGGCGGTCAGTCCCCGGGTGAGGGAGAAGGGAGGAAGGCCGCGACGTTCCAGCCCGACCGCAAGCGGTTCGTCACCGCGGTAACCGGCTTCGGAGAGGAGGGCTGTGACGCGCTGGTGCAGCTGGGACACGGGATGATCTTTTCAGCGCCGCTCGGCCCGCACCAGCGGGTGTTCCTCCGATACCGTCACGCACGTGGACGACGATGACGCCTTCATCTCCTCGCCGTTGAGCGATGACGCCCTTCTCGTCGGGAGCGGCATCGCCGTAGTGCTGCTGCTCCTCCCCACCGTCATCTGGCTGACTGTGACATTGCTGCGCGGCCGTCAATAGGTCCGGCGACGGCTGCCGTACGGATTCGAATGACTCGGTCGGACAGGACGCGCCCGGCAAGGAGGACACCAAGAAGACCTTGGACCGGCTGCCCGAATCGATGTACGCCCTGGCGGTGGTCGAGTTCGCCGAGCCGTTGGGGGAGCGTGAGTTCTCGGCGTTCGCCCAGCGACAGGGAAGGGTCCCACCGGAGATAGCGATCTAACGGGCCGGTGGGACCCCCATCAGCTTGGCGTTTGGACACCCGTCTGCCCGACGCGCCACAAGGCGACGTCCCGAAGCTCGCCGCCGCCGAGCTCCCCAGGAACGGGCTGGCCGGCCTGGCGTACGCCTATGTCACCCAGCACGCCCGCGTCGCCGACCTCCGCGCCCTGATCGACGACCCTCGAATCCGCGCGATCAGGCTGGCCGACGTCGCGTACGATCTCACCGGCCTCAACTGATCGTGGGCGCCTGGGCGGCGGGCTTGCCGTACCAGCGGAAGAGATGGTCGTCCAGGTCCTGCTGGTCGTCGCCGAGCCAGGCGACGTGGCCGTCGGGGCGGAGCAGGACGCACGGGACGTCCAGTTCCGCAGAGGGGTCGGCGAGGTGGTCGACGCGGTCGGACCAGTCGCCGGCGGTCAGGTGTCCGGTGCGGTCCAGCAGCAGGCCGCGGCCGCGGTGCAGCAGGTCGTAGAGGTGGCCCTGTCGCACGGCGAGGTCGGGCAGGCGACGGCCGAGGAGGTCGGGGCCCGGGCCGAGGTCGTAGCGGACGGCGGTCGCGGTGATCTTCTCGATCAGATGGCGGTTCACCTCCTCGAAGTCCATCAGTTCGGTGAGCAGCCTGCGTACGGCCTGCGGGCCGGGCTCGGGGGACAGCAGTTCCGTCTGGGCGCGGGTGTTGTCCAGGACGTCCTCGGCGACCGGACGGCGTTCGGCCTCGTAGGTGTCCAGCAGCGGGTCCGGGGCCCAGCCGCGGATCTGCGCGGCCAGTTTCCAGCCGAGGTTGACGGCGTCCTGGATGCCCAGGTTGAGGCCCTGGCCGCCGATGGGCGGGTGGATGTGCGCCGCGTCGCCGGCCAGCAGCACCCGCCCGGCCCGGTAGCGTTCGGCCAGCCGGGTGGCGTCCCCGAAGCGGGACAGCCAGCGCGGGGAGTGCACGCCGAAGTCGGTGCCGGCGATGGCGCGCAACTGCTGCCGGAAATCGTTGAGGGTGGGCGGTTGCGCCCGGTCGCTGACCTCCGCGGCGGGGACCAGGACGCTGTAGACCCGTTCGCCGAAGGGCCGGAGCCAGAATCGCCGATGGGTCTCGCGGAGCTCGGCCGTCCTGGCGGCGACCTCCTCCGGCGGGACGCCCACTTCCATCTCGCCCATCAGCGTGTCGGATCGTGAGGGCTCGCCGGGGAAGCCGATGCCGAGCAGTTTGCGTACCGTGCTGCGCGCGCCGTCACAGCCGACCAGATAGCGCGTACGCAGCCGTTCGCCGCCGGCCAGCTCGACGGTCACGCCCTCGTCGTCCTGGCTGAGGCCGGTGACCGTGCAGCCGCGCCGGACCTGCGCGCCCAGCTCGGTCGCGTGCTCCTCCAGCAGGCGTTCGACGACGGGCTGCGGGATGCCCAGCAGGTAGGCGTACGCGGAATCGAGGCTCTTGGGCGCGGGTTTGGCGATGGCGGCGAAGACGCCGCCGGCCGGACGCCGTCGCCCGTGCGGGAGCAGGCGGTCCAGCAGTCCGCGCATCGCCATCAGCTCCAGGCTGCGGGCGTGCAGGCTGACGATGCGGACGAACGACTTGGGCTCGGTCTCCTTCTCCAGGACGAGGACCCGTACGTCGTGCAGCCGCAGCTCGGCGGCCAGCATCGCGCCGGTCGGACCGCACCCGGCGATGATCACGTCGAAGGGGGAAGCGTGCATAGGTGTTGCCTTTCGGGGAGTGCCTTGTTGGCTGGGCGCTCCCGGCGACACCTACGTCAATCGCCCGGCCGTGACGGGAAGAGGGAGCACCCACGGCGATACAGCGTTCATGGGTCTCACCTCCTCGGGCGGCGTCACGGTCGCCTGCACGCTACAAGCCCGGCCGTCATCCCGTCCAACCCTTTTCCGGCCACGCGGACGCGGGCCAGGCGACGTCGTCGATCGCGAGGAACGGCGAGCGCGCGACCGCCGTCGGCGTCATCCCGGCGAAGGCCATGACGTCCCTGTTCAGGTGGGACTGGTCGGCGTAGCCGCTCTCGGCCGCCACCGAGGCGGCCCGCTGCCCGGCGGCCAGGCGGTGGGCCGCGTGGTCGAAGCGGATGAGCTGGGCGACGCGTTTGGGTGTGAGGCCGATCTGGCCGCGGAAGCGGGACCACAGGCGCTTACGGCTCCAGCCGGTCTCGGCGACCAGCCGCCCGACGCGTACCCGGCCTCGACCGGCCACCATCCGCCGCCAGGAGAAGGCCACCTCCGGGTCGACCGCCCGGCGCGGGTCGGCCCTGCGGACGAGCGCGCTCTCCGCGATCGCGAAGCGTTCCTGCCAGGAGCGGGCCTCGCGCAGGCGTTCCTGGGTCAGCAGGGCCTCGCGTCCCCACAGGTCGTCGAGCGCGGCCACCGTCCCGCCCAGCTCCGCGGACGCGCCGCCCAGCACGGCGTGGGCGACGATCGGCGAGAGGCGTACCTGCAGGCACTCCGCGCTCCTGGCCGGCCCCCGCCCGCGGGCCCGGTCGGGCGCGAGGCCGGCGACGACGCGCTCCCGCTGCCGCGCGCCGCGGCCGTCCTCGACGACGAACGGCTCGTCGCCGAGGTCGAACAGCACGGTGACGGCGGAGTGCGGCACCAGCGCGATGTCGGTGAGCTCGTTGGCGCGGTCGCTGAAGCCCGCCATCGTGACCCCGGGCAGGCCGGCGGGACGCGACGGGAGCGTGATCTTCCATGGCGGCCTGGTCGATCCCACGTCGACATGGTACGAGCCGGGGTCGCACGCCGATCGCGCGCTCACCCCGTCAGCTTCGCCAGCCACGGATGCCCGGGGTGCACGAGCTGCAGCCACTCGCCGAGGGCGTCCCGCCGCGCCCGGCTCAGCAGCGGCAGCACCCCGTCGAAGTCCGCCTGGTCCTTGGGCCGCACCGCCTTCGCCTTGAACAGCAGCACCAGCTCCGGCACCAGGTACGGGACCCCGTCCGCCGTCCACTCGATGATCGCCTCGTACGGCAGCCGCAGCCGCTCGTCCCGCCGGCAGATCCACGTCCCGCCGTCGTGCGGCTCGCGGAAGACGTCCAGCAGGAACCGGCCGGTCGCCGGGTCGCGCAGCCAGGTCTGGTGCGTGGCCGCCAGCGCGTCGGCTCCCGCCTCCGGCCAGACCAGCCCCGAGCCGATCGCGTCGAACGCGAACTCGGGGAAGCGGGCACGGATCTCCGGGAACCTCGCCGCGGGCACCGCGATCTCCAGGTCGCCGTGCGGCCGTGACCGTACGCCGCGGAAGAGGTCGAGCGCCCATCCGGCGGCGACGTACCAGGGCGTGCCGATCCCGTTCAGCCGCTCCGCGACCTGGCGCGGGTGCCAGGCGTCCGCCCAGCGGGCTTCCAGTTCGCCCGCCTCGAACACAACGCCGCCGGGCGGCGGGGACGCGGTCATCGCACCAGCCTAGTGCCGCGTCAACTGCTCGATTAGCTGTCACTATTCGGTTATGTCGGACAGTGCTGCAGAACAGTACCGAGCGGGCGAGACGGCCCTGCTGGCCGTGGTGGAAGAGGCCGAACCGCTGGTGGGGCCTTGGCGGCGGCGGTTCGACGCGGTGGCGGCGGCCGGGGTGCCCGCGCACGTGACCGTGCTCGTGCCGTTCCTCGACCTCGACCGCCTCGACGCCGCGACCATGAACGACCTGAGTGCTCTGATCGGCGAGCACGGACCGTTCACCGTCCGGTTCGACAGGTGCGGGCGCTTTCCTGATGCGCTCTACCTCGCGCCGACGCCCGACCGGCCCTTTCGCGCGCTGACCGAGGCCGTCGCCGCGCGGTGGCCGGAAGCGCCGCCTTACGGGGGTCGTTTCGCGGACATCGTCCCGCACCTGACCGTCGCCCACCGCCAAGAGGAACACGTCTACGACGAGGTGGAGGCCGCGCTGACCGCGCGACTGCCGCTCACCGCGTCCGTCGCGTCGATCGCCCTCTTCGTCTGCGACGGCGACCGGTGGCACCGGCGCGCCGAGTTCCCGCTGATGGGGGCCTGACGTCAGCTCGCGGCGCGGTCGCCGAGCGGGCGGCGGCGCAGCGCGGGGTCGGTCAGGGGCGGGGGGCTCCAGAGGGCGATCGGCTGGTAGACGTTGGCGCCGGGCGGCACGAGCTCGTCGATCCGGTCGAGCACGGCGTCGTCGAGCACCAGCGAGGCGCCCTTCAGCAGGCCCTCCAGCTGCTCCATCGTACGAGGCCCGAGGATCACCGAGGTGACCGCCGGGTGCGAGGCGGCGAAGGCGACGGCCAGCTCCGGCAGGGTGCGGCCGAGCTCGTCCGCCAGCTTCACCAGCCCCTCGACGACCTCCAGCTTGGCGGCGTTGACCGGGATCGACGGGTCGAACCGCTCGGGAGCGCGGGCGGCGCGGCCCCGCGACAGGTCGATCTCCCGGCCCTTGCGGTAGCGGCCGGTCAGGAACCCCCAGCCCAGCGGGCTGTAGGTGAGCACGCCCATGCCGAGCCGCTGCGCCGTGGGAAGGACGTCGCCCTCGATGCCGCGGGCCAGGATGTTGTACGGCGGCTGCTCCGTACGGAACCGGTACAGACCGCGCTGCCGGGCCACGTGGTAGGCCTCGACCGTCTCGTGCGCGGGGAAGGCGGAGCTGCCGAAGGCCCGGATCTTGCCCTGGCGCACCAGGTCGGTCAGCGCGGCGAGGGTCTCCTCGATGTCCGTACGGTGGTCGGGGCGGTGGATCTGGTAGAGGTCGATCCAGTCCGTACGCAGCCGCCTGAGACTCGCCTCGACCGCGCGCGTGATCCAGCGCCGCGAGTTGCCGCCCCGGTTGGGCCCCTCGCCCATCGGGAAGTGCACCTTGGTCGCCAGCACCACGTCGTCCCGCCGGCCCTGCAGCGCCTTGCCCACGATCTCCTCCGACTCGCCCGCCGAGTACATGTCGGCGGTGTCGACGAAGTTGACGCCGTGGTCGAGCGCGGTGTGGATGACGCGGATGCTGTCGTCGTGGTCGGGGTTGCCGGCCGCGCCGAACATCATGGTGCCGAGGCAGTAGGTGCTGACCTCGATGCCGGTGCCGCCGAGAATGCGATATCTCATGATCCGAACCGTAGGATCTAGAGCGCACTCTAAGGCAAACTGAATGACATGTCGGGTTTGAGCATCGGCCAGGTCGCCGAACGCACCGGGCTCAGCGTGCACACCCTCCGGTTCTACGAGCGGGAGGGACTGCTGGCCCAGCCGGTACGCCGAGGCGCCGCGGGACACCGCGTCTACGACGAGGACGACGTCGACTGGCTCGGCGTGTGCATCCGGCTGCGGGCCTCCGGCATGCCCCTGACCGACATCCGGCGTTACACCGAGCTCGTCAGGGCGGGCCAGGGCAACGAGGCCGAACGGCTCGAGGTGCTGCGCGAACACCGCGAACGCGTGCTCGCCCAGAGACACGAGCTGGACGAATGCCTCAAGCTGATCACCTACAAGGTCGGCATCTACGAGAGCCGTCTGGGCCTGCGGGACCACGTGCCGGACTGCGCGCCCCTGTCTCAGGAGAGCAGGCCGGGCTAGGCTGCCGTTCATGCCCTCGCTCGTACGCCGCCGCCTGACCCCCGCGGAGACCGGCCCGGCGCTGCGGGCGCTGTGCGCGTGGACGCCCGCCGACGTGCCGGGCGGCGGCCTCCATCCCGGGGACGTGGGCTGGTACCTGCGCTTCGACGACGCGGCCGTCCTGCTCTGGCTCGATGACGGTGAGCCGGTGGCGGCCGGCTTCCTCGACGGCCCCGTGCTGCGCGTGACGGCCGCGCCCGGCGCCGACCTGGAGGCGCTCGCCGCCGACGCCGAGGAGGCGCTGGGGCCCGGCGACGACTGGTGCGACGGCCTGCCGATGCCCGGCTGGGAGCTCGACCAGGACGCGCCGTGGCTGGTCATGTCGTGGACGCCGCGCCCGGTGCCGGACCACGGGGAGCCGGTCGGCGCGGACGACGCGGCCGATCGGGTGCTGGTGCAGCGGGCCGCGTTCGAGGGCTCGACGTTCACCGTCGAGCGGTGGCACGCGATGAAGCGGTCGCCGGCGGGCGAGCTGGCCGTGGAGACGCTCGTGCGCACGCCCGAAGGGGAGCCCGCCGCCGCCGCGACCGGCTGGTTCGCGGGCGCGGGCAGGTGCGGACTGCTCGAACCGGTCGGCACCCACCCCGACCACCGCGGGCACGGCTACGGCCGCGACGCCGTGCTGGGCGCGTGCGCGGCCCTCGCCGAGCGCGGCGCGAGCGCGGTCGCCGTGGTGACGCCGGCCGCGAACGAGGCCGCCGTGGCGCTGTACCGCTCGGCCGGCTTCGCCGTCGTACGCGAGCACCACGACCGGGTCAGGACTGGCCGACCGGCCTGAACGCGAGCTCAGCCGGTCTCCCGCCGGCCCGACGCGGCTCCGACGGGGAACGGGATCCAGGCGTTCCATGGGTGGGTGTCGGCCGTGGTGCCCCGCCTGTCGTGGTCACCTGGCAGGGTCATGGGGTGCTCGCGCCGATGGTCTCGGCGAGCTCCACGGGCAGGGGATACGGATGTTCCGTGGGGAGCATTCCGGTGACGTCGTTCCCGGCGTGCAGGGCCCGCCGGATGTCCTCGACGCGATCGGTCAGGTCGGTGATCCGCAGGGTCCACCGGTCGACGTAGCCGGCGACGGCGTCGCCGGACAGTCCCACCTGAAGGGACCGGTACGGCAGGGCGTTGTGGTGGGGGTCGCGCTCGGGGTCCCACTGGATCCGGACCGGGCTTTCGCGCAGCCGCCTCTTCCACACGTCATGGTCGGTCCCGGGGTCCGGATGGCTGAGGCAGGAGTGCCGGAGCGCCCACTCGAACCCCTCCCGCGTGATGTCCACGGCGAGAACCCTGGTCTGGCCGGGCTTGGTGGCCCATCCGCAGCGGTACATCATCCACAGGAAGGACGGTTTGATCCAGGTCATCCGTTCGCGCTTGAAGGGCGGGACGAAGCGCTGCGCGGCCACGGCGGGAGCCGCGATGGCCGGGGCGTACGCCTGGTAGAAGGTGATCGCGTCATCGGTGAAGGCGGCACGGATCTGCCGGTACGGCACATTCATGCCTGTGAAGCATGACGAACCGCGCGCCCGCCGGGCAAACGGATTAACGGCCCGCTTCCAGCGCCCGGCCCCGGATGAGGCGCCAGAGCAGGTAAGCCTGCAGCAGCCCCACGGCGGTGAGGATCACGATCAGCAGGACGGGCTGCCCGGCCGCGTCCCAGGCCCACCACACGAGCGGCCCGAGGGGGAAGGTGACGACCACGAGGGCGACGCCGGTGAGCAGGATCGGGTCCTGGACGGTCAGCAGGATGACCACCGAGACGACGCCGAGGAGCGCCACCAGCGCGGCGTACCCGCCGGAGAGGACCGCCGCCAGACGGCCGTTACGGTATCGCCTCACTCCTTTACGCTAACTCAGCACGCGCTGCGGGGTGAGCCGGATGACGACGCGGACGGCCTCCGGGGGGAGCTGAAGATACTCCTCGCCGGCGCCCTCGCCCTCGTAGCGCTCGGCCAGCGACACCGCCAGCCGCCGCCCCTCGTCCACGGTGACCGTGGCCGTGCCGCGGACCTCGACGTAGCGGTCGGAGTCGGCGAGGTCGAAGACGCACAGGCTGGCGCGCGGGTCGCGTTCCAGGTTGCGGATCTTGCGCCGGCCGGCCTGGGAGGAGATGACGACGTCGTCGCCGTCGGTGCCGATCCAGACGACGGAGGTCTGCGGACTGCCGTCGGGGTTGACGGTGGCGAGGACGCCGACGTTGGGCGCGTCGAGGAGCCGCCGGACGGCGTCGCTGAGCGGAACGGTCATGATCAGCAGCGTACGCGCTCAGCCGGCGATCCGGCCGCTGCGGAAGGTACGCCGGTAGGCGTCGGGCGGGACGCCGACCGTGCGGTTGAAGTGGCGGCGCAGCGTGGCCGCGGTGCCCATGCCGGTGGCCGCCGCGATGGCGTCCACGCTGTCGTCCGTGGTCTCCAGGAGCTCCTGGGCGCGCCGGATGCGCTGGGTGTGCAGCCACTGGAGCGGCGTGGTGCCGGTCATGGACTTGAAGTGCCGGCCGAGGTGGCGCGAGCTGAGGTTGGCCCGGCGCGCGAGGTCCTCCACGGTCAGCGGCTGGTCGAGGTGCTCGACGGTCCAGCCGAGCAGCTCGCCGAGCGGGTGGCCGTCGGGCTCGGGCACGGGGGTGGCGACGAACTGGGCCTGGCCGCCGGGCCGGTGCGGCGCGACGACCAGCCGCCGGGCGATCGCGTTGGCGACCGCCGAGCCGTGGTCGCGGCGGACGAGGTGCAGGCACAGGTCGAGGGCGGCGGCCTTGCCCGCGGCGGTGAGCACGCGGCCCTCGTCCACGTAGAGGACGTCGGCGTCGACCTCGATGCCGGGGTGGCGGGCGGCCAGCGCCTCGGCGTGCGCCCAGTGCGTGGTGGCCCGCCGCCCGTCCAGCAGCCCGGCGGCGGCCAGCACGAACGCGCCGGTGCAGAGCGAGGCCACCCGCGCGCCGGCGTCGTACGCGGCCCGGACGGCGGCGACGAGGTCGGCCGGCGGGTCCACGTCGACCTCGGCCCAGCCGGGGACGATCACGGTGTCGGCGCTCGCCAGCCGGTCGAGCCCGCAGTCGGGTTCGAGCAGGAAGCGGCCGTCGGCGCGTACGGGTGCCGCGCCGCAGATCACGGGCTCGTACCAGTGGCTGACCGGCATCGGCGGCGCGCCGCTGAACAGCTCGTAGGCCAGGGCCAGCTCGAAGTGCAGTATCCCGTCGGCGACGGCTATCGCTACTGTGCTCACGTCCGGAATTGTACGCATCATGTCGTTCCGGACGCTCGTGCGGTGACCACCTGTCGCGCCACGATGTGGGGGTGAGGCTTTCCTGCGGCAAGGGAGTTGTGATGATCACGGTTTACGGCGCATACGGGCACACGGGCCGCTTCGTGGTGGCGGAGCTGCTGCGGCGCGGGTTGGTGCCCGTCCTCGCGGGGCGGAACGGCGGCAAGCTGCGTGACCTGGCCGCCGAATACCCGGAGCTGGAGGTCCGTGAGGCGTCGGTGGACGACCCGGCGGCGCTGGACCGGGCGCTGGCCGGGGCCGACGCGGTGATCAACGCTGCCGGGCCGTTCGCCGACACCGCCGGTCCCGTGATCGAGGCGGCGCTGCGCGCCGGCGTTCCGTACGTGGACGTGGCGGCCGAGATCGAGGCGAACCTGGACACGTTCCGGCTGTACGCCGAGCGGGCCAAGGAGGCGGGGGCCGTGGTCGTGCCCGCGATGGCCTTCTACGGCGGCCTCGGCGACCTGCTGGTCACGGCGGCCATGGGCGACTGGCGGGAGGCGGACTCGGCGCACGTGGCGTACGGGCTGGACAGCTGGCACCCGACGACCGGCACCCGTGACGCGGGCGCGGTCTCCCGGCGGCGGCGGGGCGGCCGGCGGGTGCGTTACGCGGGCGGGCGGCTGGAGTACCGCGACGACGCCGCGCCGACCGGCACGTGGTCGTTCCCCGAGCCGGCCGGCGAGCGGGACGTGATCGGGGAGTTCTCGATGGCCGACATCGTGACCGTGCCGAGTCACCTGGCGATCCCCGAGGTGGTCTCGTACATGACGGTCGAGGCGGCCAAGGACCTCTCGGGCGCCGACACGCCGGCCCCGGTCGCGGTGGACGAGCTCGGACGCTCGGCGCAGTCGTTCGTCGTGGACGTACGGGTGCGCGCCGGCGCGGCCGAGCGGCGGGCCGTGGCCAGTGGGCAGGACATCTACGCCGTCAGCGCCCCGCTCGCCGTGGAGGCCGTGCAGCGGATCCTCACCGGGCGGACCAGGGCCGTCGGGGTGGCCTCGGCGGGGGAGATCTTCGACGCGGCGGACTTCCTGGCGGCGCTGGCGCCCCACATCGTGGTCGAGCCGGACCACGCCGCCGCCGGTCGGTGACGGGTCAGGGCTGGCCGGCGGCGTCCTGGAAACGGGAGTGCCCCGGGCCGTCCTCGGGGGAGTCGTCCGGGCCGGGCGTCTCGCGGCGGCGGTGCAGCCGCAGCAGGTGCCGCGGCGTCGGCTGCCGGGTGTCGTGCGGGGGCGTGTCGGCGGCCGGCGCCGCGACAGGCCGATAGGCCATGAAGAGCTCCAGCCGGGAGTGGCCTTCCGGATGGTCCAGACGTACCTCGTCGCACACCTGGCGGATCACCCAGAGCCCCATGCCGTGGGTGGGCGGCCAGGGCGGCGAGCGGTCCAGGTCGGCCGGTCGGAGCCGCCCCGCCGGATCGACGATCTGCACGCGTACGCCGTGATCGGCCCGCGACAGATGGACCGAGCCGGTGCCGGCACCGTGGTCGAGGACGTTGGTGACGGCCTCGTTGACCGCGAGCACCAGGTTCTGGAGCCGCTCACCCGCCAGCCCCGCCTCCTGGGCGAAGCCGCGCACCGCCTGGCGGATCCCGGCCAGGTCGGCGTCGATCGGCAGCGTCATGGCGGCCGGTCTGTCCATCCTTCCTCCGTCCTCGACGTCGGCGGAACGGCTCTCGGACATGTCCCCGCGAGCAGCCCCCGGACGCCGTTCACACACTCAAGTGTCGCGCGTGAACGTGCCGAACGGTTGCAGATCGCTTAACACGTACAAGTTGGTCGAATCACCATAAAGGAAAAGCCCCCTCGCCGCCGTGCGGTGCGGGCGGCGAGGGGGACACGGTCGGGCTGTTACCGCAGGTGGCGGCGTCGGCCGTACATCCCGGCGGCCAGCGCCACACCGGCACCGGCGAGGACCACCTGGAGGACCAGCTCGATCCAGTCGATGCCCCTGGTGTCGGCGACCCCGAACGCGGCGGCGAGGGCGGTGCCGATCAGCGCGGCGACGATGCCGATCACGATGGTGAGCCAGATCGGGATGTTCTGGCGTCCGGGGACGACCAGACGGCCGAGAACACCGATGACGAGCCCGATGATGAGGGCGGAGATGATGCCGGTGACTGCCACGCTGCACGCTCCTGTCGCTTGGCGACCTGACCCTGGGGCAGGTCAACGCTTCATAACCTGACAGTCGAGTGCTGCCCATTTGCGCAAAGCGGAAACAAGCCGTCTTGCCGCTATTCGCTCACCTCGATGGCGAACGCGGGGCAGACCGCGGCCGCCTCGCGCACGGCGGCGTGCCGGTCGGCGCCCGGCTCGGCGTCGAGCAGGACGACGATGCCGTCCTCGTCACGCTGGTCGAAAACCTCCGGCGCGATGAGCACACACTGCCCAGCGCCACAGCACTTGTCCTCGTCGACGGTCACTTTCATGGCAGATGTCTCCTTGAGCGAGATCCGAGCGGTTACCAGCGGACCGGAACGGTACGAAGGCCGCCGACGGCCAGCCCCTCGACCCGCTCCAGCTCCGCCTCGGGGGCGGCCAGCTCCAGGGTGGGCAGCTTGCGCAGCAGCACCTCCAGCACGACCTGCAGCTCGGTACGGGCCAGCGCCTGCCCGAGGCAGGAGTGCGCGCCCGCGCCGAAGGCCAGGTGCGGGTTGGGGCTGCGGGTCAGGTCGAACTCCTCGGCGGCCTCGAAGGCGCTCTCGTCCCGGTTGGCGGCGGCCATGCTGCAGATGACCGTGGTGCCCTTGGGCAGCTCGACGCCGCTGACCTCGGTGCCCTCCTTGAGGTAGCGCGGCAGGCCGAAGCCGGAGTTGGCGTCGAGACGCAGCGACTCCTCGACCGTCGTGCGGATCAGCGACGGGTCGGCCAGCAGCGCCTCCCAGCGGCTGCGGTCGGCGAGCAGCATGGAGACCATCTTGCCGATCATGTTGGCGGTGGTCTCGTGCCCGGCCACCAGCAGCGCCATGCCGGTGACCAGGATCTGCAGGTCGTTGAGCCCGCCGTTCTCGGGACCGCCGGCCGCGATCAGCTCGCTCAGCAGGTCGTCGCCGGGTTCGGCGCGCTTCCCGGCCAGCAGGTCGGTCATGTACTGGAAGAACTCGGCCTGGGCGGCCTCGGTCTCGTCCTTGCCGTAGCGGGTGAGGTTGAGCAAGGTGTCCGACCAGTACGAGAACCGGTCGCGGTCCTCGGCCGGCACGCCCAGCATGTCGCAGATGACGTACACCGGCAGCGGGAAGCCCAGCGACGCCTTGAGGTCGCCCGGCGCGCCGCGCTCGACCATCTCGTCGATGAGGTCCTCGGCGATTCTGGCCATCGCGGGCCGCATGGCGTTCATCCGCTTGGCGGTGAACCACTTGCTGACCAGCCGCCGCCACTGCTGGTGCTCCTCCCCGCTGTCGGGGATGATCATCGCCATCTCGCTGTTGAACACGCCGCCGCCGTCGGCCGAGAGCCGGGCCGCGTCGGGCGCGTTGAGCTGGCGGGTGAAGCGCGGGTCGGCCAGCACCTGCCGGACGTCCTCGTAGCGGGTCAGCAGCCGGGCCCGGTCGCCGCTCGGCAGCTCGACGTGCGCCACCGGGCACTTCCCGCGCAGCTCGGCCCATTCCGCGGGCGGCCGCAGCGCCGCGTCGTTCGGGATGGGGTAGGGCAGGACCTGCTCGTCGATGCTCATTCGCTTCTCCTTGAGTGGTCGGACGATCTCGTCACGCGGGCGTGAGCGGCTGGAGCAGGACCTGCTGGCGCAGCAGGCGGGCCTGTTTGGGCATGTTCCAGCCGAGCACGGCGGTGACCTGGCCGCCCTCCCGGTAGAGGGCGGCGAAACGGTGCTGCTCGGGGTCGCCCTCGGCGACGGTCACCTCGGCCGCCGGCGACGGCAGGCCGTGGGCCTGGATCTTGACGTCGTACTGGTCGGTCCAGAAGTAGGGGATCGGGGTGTACGGGCGGTCCGCGCCGAGCACGTTCGCCGCGACCGTCTGGGCCTGCTCGGTGGCGTTGGTGCGGTTCTCCAGGCGCAGCCGCCTGCCGAGTACTTCGTGGTGGAAGGAGGCCAGGTCGCCGACTGCGTAGACGCCCTCGGCGGCGCGGCAGCGGGAGTCGCACTCGACGCCGTCGCCCAGGGCGAGGCCGCTGCCGTCGAGCCAGCCGGTGGCCGGGCGGGAGCCGATGGCGACCACGACGACGTCGGCGGGCAGCGTCTCGCCGGTGGCCAGCCGCACGCCGGTGACCCGGCCGCGCTCGCCCTCCAGGCTCTCCACCGCGACGCCGAGCCGCAGCCTGACGCCGTGCGCGGCATGCGTACGGGTGAGCAGGCCGCTGACGAACCCGCCGAGCTGGTCGCCGAGCACGGCCGGGCCGAGGCCCGCGAGCGTGACCTCCAGCCCGAGGCCGCGGGCGGTGGCGGCGATCTCGCCGCCCAGCACGCCCTCGCCGACGACCACGAGCCGGGTCCCGGCGGTCAGCTGGGCGCGCAGGGTGAGGGCGTCGTCGAGGCCGCGCAGCACGTGCACGCCCGCGAGGACGTCCTGACCCGGCAGCCGGCACGGGGTGAGACCGGTGGCGAGCACCACGGCGTCGGCGCGCAGGACGCGGCCCGAGGCGGTGGTGACCGCGCGCCCGGCGACGTCCAGCGCCACGGCGCGCTCGCCCCGGACGAACTCCGCCTCAAGGGCGTCGAGCTGGGCCTGGCCGCGCAGCCGGGCGCGCTCCGGCTCCCAGGCTCCGGCCAGCACCTGCTTCGACAGCGGCGGCCGGTCGTAGGGGAGGTGGGGCTCGGCGTCCAGCAGCGTCAGCCGGCCGTCGTGGCCGAGCCGGCGCAGCGCCTCCGCGGTGCTCAGCCCGGCGGCGGACGCGCCGACGATCAGAACGTCCACAGGGCCTCTCCCTGCTCGCGTACGCTGGCTTGACCTGCACAAATGCGCATATCGCGATGATCCTTCCCGGCGGTCGGACTTGACCACAGTACCTTACAACTGCAAGTTAACTGACACATGTCGGCTAAAGGTAAACTCATGGATGTGTCCGGCATGAAAGACAGCAGAGCCCCATCCGTGGACCGGCGTGTCCTCCGTACGCGGTCGGCCCTGGCCCGCGCGCTCCTGACGCTGGTCGAGGAGCGAGAGCTGTCCAGGATCGGCGTGTCCGACGTGGCCGAGCGCGCCGGCGTCAGCCGCACGGCCTTCTACGACCACTACCGCGACGTCCACGAGCTGGCCGAGGCCGCCTGCACGGCGATGATCGACGGCCTGACCAGGTCGCTGCCCAAGCCCCGCCGCGACTCGGCCGACCTCCAGGGGGAGGCGACGCGGTCACTGGAGGCGTTCTTCGCCAGCCTGGCCGAGCACGCCGGGCTCTACCGGAGCCTGCTCGGGCCGCAGGGCAGCGCGCGGGTGGCCGACCACATCCGCCGCCGGCTGACCGACGGCGTGCGCGAGCACGTCCGCGAGGCGCACGACGTGCCGGCCGCGTTCACGGCGGGGGCGATCTACGGCGTCGCGGCCGACTGGCTGCAGCGCGGATGCCCCGAGCCGCCCGCCCGGATGGCCGCGCTGACCTGGCCGCTCTTCCACGCGCTCTACGATGTGGTGAGCACGTCCCCGCCGCCCGCGCCCTGATCCGGCCGCGGCCCGATCCGCCCGCCGTCTTGGTTCCCAAGTCGGCTCCAAGCCATGGACAAGAGCGATACCGCACCATGGCCGACCGTGAGCGGATATTTCAGAAAAACCTTCGCGAAGATCGCCGCGAGTACGGCGGTCGTCATGGCGGTCGCGCTGCCCGCGGCCCCCGCGGCGGCCGACGAGTCGCCCGACCAGCGGCCCGACGTCGCCGTCGGCACCTGGCTGGCCGCGCGCACGCAGCCGGCGGTCCAGCTGACCAGCTTCTCCTATACCGGCACCGTCGCCGTCCCGACGAGCACGATCAACGAGAACGCCTTCCAGCAGCTGACCCAGCAGGCCGTCATCGCCGTGCAGAACGGCAAGATCGCCTCTGACGAGCGCAGCATCGCCAAGTGGCTCTTCCAGCGCATCGCGGCCAACGTCGACGCCTACCTCGTCGAGACGACCCCGGAGCGTACGGTCGAGGCCGAGGTCGGCGGCATGTGCACCGGCTGGTGGGTCACCCCGGACGGCTACATGGTCACCGGCGCGCACTGCGTCCAGGTCGGCGACACCGAGCTCAACCAGCTCTTCGCGCAGCAGGCGCTGGCGAAGTTCAACGAGCAGGACGCGAAGGAGATCATCAAGGGCCTCCAGGGCATCGAGGCCGACGAGGAGATGGTCAAGCTCGCCCAGCAGATCTACATCACCTTCAACAGCACCCACATGCGGCTGCGCGGGCTCAAGCAGAGCCTGTCGGTGCTGCAGAGCCTGCCCGGCGGCGGCGTGGACAAGACCGCGAAGGCCGTCCCGGCCGAGCTGGTCTCGGTGGGCGAGAGCTACCCGGGCAAGGACTTCGCGCTGCTCAAGGTGAACGGGCAGCAGAACCTGCCGACCGTGCCGCTCGGCGAGGACGCCGACGTGCGCACCGGTGACACGCTCTACATCAGCGGCTTCCCCGGCCTGGTCACGAACACGCCGTTCTTCAGCCTGGAGTCGAAGCTGGAGCCGGCGCTGACCGAGGGCCCGTACAACGCCAAGCGCTCCACGCAGACCGGCGTGCCGTACATCCAGACCCAGGCCCCGTCCTACCACGGCAACTCCGGCGGTCCGGTGTTCAGCAAGGACGGCAAGGTCATCGGCATGCTGATCGCGGGCACGGTGAGCGAGGGCGGCGAGGCGTCGGAGAGCGAGAGCTTCGTGCTGCCGGTCAGCATCATCAAGGAGAAGCTCGGCGAGAAGAACATCAAGGCCGCCCAGGCGACCACGACCACGCGCTACAACGAGGCGCTGAACGACTACTTCCGCAACTACTACGAGGACGCGCTGCCGAAGTTCCGCGAGGTGCAGGCGCTCTTCCCGAACCACCCGTACGTGGCCAAGTACATCAGCGAGTCGCAGACGGCGATCACGGCGGGCAAGGACGAGTCGCCCAAGCCCATGATGATGTGGGTGCTGCTCGGCGGCGGTGCGCTGGTCCTCCTGGTGCTGGGCCTGGTGCTGGCCCGGGTGCTGACCCGGCGCAAGCGGCCCGCCGTCTCCTACGGCCCGCCCGCGCAGCCCGCGTACAACGCGGTGCCCTCGCCCCCGTGGCAGCAGCACCAGCTCCCCGCCGGCTCCGGCCCCGGCCAGCACGTCAACGGCCACGACCACCAGTACGGCTCCGGCCCGCAGTACGGCTCCGGCCCGCAGTACGGCCCGCAGCACGACCCCCAGTACGGCTCCGGCCCGCAGTACGGCCCGCAGCACGACCCCCAGTACGGCTCCGGCCCGCAGTACGGCCCCGGCCCCCAGCAGGGCTCCGGCCCCCAGTACGGCTCGGGCCCCCAGTACGGCTCTGGTCCTCAGTACGGCCCCGGCGGCCAGTACGGCCAGCAGGGCTACTACGGCCAGCAGGGCCAGTACGACCAGTACGGCCAGCCCAGCCAGCACCCCGCCGACCCCACCCGTGACGTCCGCTACGGCCAGTTCGCGCCGCCGCCGGATGGCCACCAGCAGTGAGCGCCCGGGGCGCCTCCGGCCCGGCGCCGGACCGCCCCGAGCCCACCGGACCCTCCCGCTGAGACGTCCGATCGCCGCCAGCGAGCGGGGGTGACCGGCCGCGACAGTGGGACGCATGAGCGAAACCACCACCCTTGTCGACGAGCACGTCCGCATCGAGCCGAACATCCTCTATTTCGGCACCCCGGTCGTGCTCATCTCGACACTCAACGAGGACGGCACCCCGAACCTGGCCCCGATGTCGTCCGCCTTCTGGCTCGGCTGGCGCGGCCTGCTGGGCCTCGGCGCGCGCGCCAGGACGGCGCAGAATCTGCTGCGCGCCCGCGAGTGCGTGCTGAACCTGCCGTCCGACGCCCTGGCCCCGGCCGTGGACCGGCTGGCGCTGACGACCGGCAGCGACCCCGTCCCCGAGCGCAAGTGGGAGCGGGGCTACCGGCATGTCGCCGACAAGTTCGGCCGGGCGGGGCTGACGCCGGTGCCGTCGGAGACGGTCGGGCCGCCGCGGGCCGCCGAGTGCCCGGTCGCCATGGAGGCCGTGGTCGAGGCGGTGCACCCGATCGGCGAGGACGGCGGCACGCTCGCCTTCGAGGTGCGGGTGCAGCGCGTGTGGGCGCACGAGGGGATCAGGCTGGCCGGCACGGACGACCACATCGACCCCGACGCCTGGCGTCCGCTCATCATGAGCTTCCAGAAGCTCTACGGGCTGGGGCCGCAGGTCCACCCGTCGACCCTGGCCACCATTCCTGAGCGGATGTACCGCCCGGACGACCTGGAGCGGGCCAGGTCCCTCTAGATCCCTCTAGAGCAGGACCCGCCAGACGTGGTCGGGGCACACGCGCGCGATCTCCTCGCGCGGCAGCCAGTCGGCGCGGGTGCTCTCGGAGCCCGGGGGCGGCGCGGTGGGAGCGCCGGGGCCGGGGATGACGGCGCGGAACATGGCCATGTGGGCGAGTGACGGGTAGCCGTAGCCGGCCAGCGGCGGCTCCAGCAGCTCGATGCGCTGCCAGGCGAACGCGGTCAGCGCGGCGGGCGGCAGGCTCAGCCCGGTCTCCTCGCGCAGCTCTCGGACCGCCGCCTCCACGGCGCTCTCGCCCGGCTCCAGGTGACCGCCGGGGATGTCCCAGCCGCGGCCCTTCCTGTCGACGTACGTCATGAGGGTCCTGCCGAGCCCGTCGGTGACGAGGACGAACGCCGACGTGGTCGATGCGAGCGGCGGGATCTCGCCGGTGCGGATGACCTCCAGGCGGTGCGCCACGGGGATCCAGGGGACGACCCTCGTCGCGATCAAGTGGGCCACCAGGACACTTTCACGTCAAAGCATTGGAGATGTCAAGGCATTATTGGGGGGAAAAGTCCCGTTCCGTCCGCAATAGTGGGGGCACACCCTGTACCTGATCCGTAACATCGCGCGACTGTGGACCGTACTCATCCCCGCCCTTGCGCTGCTCTCGCTCGGGCTCTCCTGGGGCCGCGAACCGGCCGGCCCGCTCGTGATCGTCCTCGCGCTCCTCCTGGCCGGCGCGGTGCTCGCCGCCGTGCACCACGCCGAGGTCATCGCCCACCGCGTCGGCGAACCCTTCGGCTCGCTCGTGCTCGCCGTGGCCGTCACGGTGATCGAGGTGGCGCTCATCGTCAGCCTCATGATCTCCGGCGGCGACCAGACGTCCACGCTGGCCCGCGACACCGTCTTCGCCGCCGTGATGATCACCTGCAACGGCATCGTGGGGCTCTCCCTGCTCACCGTCACGCTGAAACGCCGGACCGCGGCGTTCAACGCCGAGGGCACCGGCAAGGCGCTGGCCACGGTGGCCACGCTCAGCACGCTGAGCCTGGTGCTGCCGACGTTCACGACGAGCGAAGGGGGACCGGCCTTCTCCGGCCCGCAGCTCGGCTTCGCCGCGGTGGTCTCGCTCGCGCTGTACGGGCTCTTCGTCATCACGCAGACGGTCCGCCACCGCGACTACTTCCTGCCGGTCGCGAGGGACGGCGCGCCCCTCGACCCCGAGGAGCACGCGCCGCGGCCCTCCGGCCGCACCGCCCTGGCCAGCCTCGGCCTGCTGCTGGTCGCGCTGGTGTCGGTGGTCGGGCTGGCCAAGGTCGAGTCGCCGGTGATCGAGGCCGCGGTGTCGGCGGCCGGGCTGCCGCAGGCCGTCGTCGGCGTCGCGATCGCGCTGCTGGTCCTGCTCCCCGAGACCATCGCCGCCGTCCGGGCGGCCCGCCGCGACCAGGTCCAGATCAGCCTGAACCTGGCGCACGGCTCGGCGATGGCCAGCATCGGGCTGACCATCCCGACCATCGCGGTGGCCTCGATCTGGCTCGACGGGCCGCTGTTCCTGGGGCTCGGCGGCACGCACCTGGTGCTGTTCGCGCTGACGGTCGTGGTGTCCACGCTCACCGTGGTGCCGGGGCGGGCCACGCTCATGCAGAGCGGGGTGCACCTGGTGCTGTTCGCGTCGTTCCTGTTCCTCGCGATCAGCCCCTGAGAATCAGACGCTGACCAAGCCTCGTCTCATCGCTCTGACGCCCAGGGCGAGGCCGGCCGCGGCGATCAGGCAGGCGGACGCGGTGCCGTACAGGACCGACGGGTCGGCGAGGTCGCCGGCGAACAACGCCCGCTGCGCGTCCACGATGTACGTCACCGGATTCACCTGCCCGATCGCCCGCAGCCACGCCGGGGCGCTCTCCAGCGGCAGCAGCACGCCCGACAGCAGCAGCAGGGGGAACAGGATCGACTGGCTGACCACGTAGAACAGGGTGCCGCTGGGGGCCGACCTGAGCGCCAGCACGAACGAGAACGCCCCCAGCCCCACCCCGAAGACCACGAGCTGGGCCAGCCCCGCGAGCACCCCGGCCGCGTGCAGCTCGAAGCCGAGCGGGATCGCCATCACGATGATCATCACGGCCTGGACCAGCAGCAGCACGAGCGCCTTGAGCGCCCGGCCGACCAGCATCGCCGTCCGGCTGAGCGGCGTCACCATCAGCCGCTCCATCGAGCCGCCGATCAGCTCGACCAGCAGCGTGTAGCCGGAGCCCATGGGCCCGGTCAGGCACATCATCACGAGGATCCCCGGCACGAACCACTGCCACGAGGAGCCGACCGCGCCGTCCAGCAGCGCCCCGAACAGGAACAGGAACAGCAGCGGCTGCCCCATCTCGAACACCAGCGCCACCGGGTTGCGCAGCGCGGGCCGCACCTCCCGGGAGAAGACTGTGGCGGTGTCACGCAGGAACGTCGTCATCGGCAAGGCTTCTTCCTGTCAGGGCGAGGAACACGTCGTCGAGGGTGGGGCGGGCGGTCTCGGCCGTGACGACCTCGATCAGCTTCGCGTCGAGCGTGCGCAGGCACTCGGGCAGCGCGGCGGCGGCGTTGGGCACCCGCAGGCGCACGGTCGTGCCCTCCGCGGTCCCGCCGACGGCCGCGGCGGCCCGCGCGGCGTCGTCCGCGGTGCCCGTGGTGAGCGTGATGAGGTCGCCGGCCAGGTCGTTCTTGAGCTGCTCCGAGGTGCCGTCGGCGATGACCCGGCCGTTGTCGATGATCACCACCCGTTCGGCCATGGTGTCGGCCTCCTCCAGGTAGTGGGTGGTGAGGAACAACGTCGTCCCGTACGCCTCGCGCAGCCGGAGGATGTGCTGCCAGATCTCGGCGCGGCTCTTCGGGTCGAGCCCGGTCGAGGGCTCGTCGAGGAAGAGCAGGTCGGGGCGGTGGACGAGGCCGATCGCGAGGTCGAGGCGGCGGCGCTGGCCGCCGGAGAGCGTGCCGGGCGTCCGCTTGGCCAGCGGGGCGAGGTCGAGCAGGTCGAGCAGCTCGTCGGCGCGGGCGGCGGCCTCCCTGGGGCGCAGGCCGTAGCAGCGGCCCTGGGTCACCAGCTCGTCGCGGACGCGGAACTCCTCGCCGGCGCTGCCGCGCTGGCCGACGTAGCCGATGCGGGCGCGCACGGCGGCCGGCTCGGCGGCCACGTCGTGCCCGGCCACCGTGGCGGTGCCGGAGGTCGGGGGCAGGAGGGTGGTGAGGATGCGGAGGGTGGTGGACTTCCCCGCGCCGTTCGGGCCGAGGAAGGCCGTGAGCTGTCCGGCCTCGACGTCGAGGTCGAGGCCGCGGACGGCCTCCACCCTCTCCTTCTTGACTTTGAACGTACGGGTCAACGCCCGAGCGTGGATCATGGCGGTCGGTCTCCTGCGGGCATGACGAAGAAACCCCAGGTCGGGGCTCGGTTGGTCGGGATCTGCACCAGTTTGTGCAGGAAGAAGCGGCTTTGGCAAACGCGAATGTCACGTTCATAAACGGCTCTGACCTGCGGAAACACCACGTGGCGAGGGGTGTCGCGGACGGCGATTTCAGGGCCTCTGACGTGCGGTTTCCCGGTTCGCGGGGGCCGATTTCGGCTGCCGTCCTCCGGCGGGCGCGCGCGACCTGATGCTGTTTATTGATATTTCCGGCCTTGTGGAGTTCTGTAAGATTCCGTAAGGATCACCCGCGTGAAACGTCTGGGGCTATTAGCGGTAATCGCGGTGTCGGGGATTATGGGGGGCTGCGCGACCGCGTACGCGGCCGACGGGGTGCCCGGTGTCGACGTCAGCAACTGGACCGGCGAGATCGACTGGGCGAATGTCGCCGAAGGGGGCGGGAAGTTCGCGTTCGTGCAGCTCACCGAGGGCACGAACGTCCGCAATCCCGTATTCGACGCGCAGTTCGGCGGCGCCGCGTCGGCCGGTCTGTATCGGGGGGCCTATCACTTCGCGCAACCGCATGAATCCGATGGCGCCACCCAGGCCGACTTTTTCCTGCAGAACGGCGGCGACTGGATCGCGGACGGCCGCACCCTGCCCGGAGTGCTCGATGTCGAGGACAATCCGTACCGCGACAGGAACGGAAAGAACTCCTGTTACGGCCTGTCCGCGAAGGACATGGTCGCCTGGCTGAAGGCGTTCACCAAGCGCTACAAACAGCGCACCGGCCTCCAGGCGATCATCTACACCACCACGAGCTGGTGGCGGACGTGCACCGGCGACTCGGCGGCCTTCGCCGCCAATCCGCTGTGGCTGGCCCGCTGGGGCGCCGACCCCGGCGAGCTGCCGAAGAGCTGGACGTCCCACACCTTCTGGCAGTCGGCGGAGAAGGGGCCGCTCGCCGGGGGCGGCGACGTCTTCAACGGCACCGAGGGCGAGCTCAAGGCCCTGGCCAACCCGCCGGCCGAGATCTCGGTCGCGGCGGCGGCCAAGAGCCGCAAGGCCTACACGGTGACGCTCAGGAACACCGGCCCGTACCCGGTCACGAACGTCCAGGTCGCGGCCCGGACGTTCGGCGGACAGCGGGTGACCGGCGCGCCGGACGGCTGCCGGGTGAGCGGCACGGCGGTCCGCTGCACGGTCGCCGAGGTCGCGCGGGGGTCGAAGGTGACGCTGACGTTCACCACCAAGCCGCGCAGGGCCAAGGGGACGGTGGGCATGAACGTGACCGTCGGAACGACGAAGTTCACCATCAAAGTCCGATAAGGCACCATAAGCTCCGAAACCTGGTGATTCGGGGGACGGAGACGTTATGAGCCGGCGCCGCACGGCCCTGGCCCTGCTGACGGCGCTGCTTCTCGCGCTGACCCTGGCCGCGTCCGTGCCGGTCTCGACCTGGACGCAGCCGCGCGTCGTGCGCCTGGCGTACGAGCTCGGGCGGCTCGGCATCGAGTACTCGTGGGGCGGCGGCCACGCCGAGCTTCCCGGGCCGTCCACCGGCACCTGCCAGGGCTACCAGGGCCGCATCCGGCCCTGCCCGGCCACCCGTACGCGGGGGCTGGACTGCTCGGGCTTCACCCGCTGGGTGTACGCCCTCGCGCACGGCCACGACGTGCTCGGACCGGGCAACACCGACGACCACGTACGCCGCATGCACCGCGTGCGCTCCGCCCCCCGCCCCGGCGACCTCGTCTTCTTCGGCGTCATCGCCGGCGACACCGTACGGACCCACCACGTCGGCGTCTACCTGGGCGGCGGCCTCATGATGAACGCCCCGGAGACCGGCGCGCGGGTCCGCGTCGACCGGCTCGCCGGCCGCGAGGACCTCGCCGGTTTCTACCGCTACTGAACGGGACGCCTGTGGCCGGCGGAAATTGAGAGACCCGGAGGCTACTCTGTGCGGCTATGGAAAGGCGATGGGTCGGTCTCGACGGATACGAGGTCGTGGGCGCCGTGCGGGCCGGGCGTCAGGTGCTCCGCGTGCGCCGGCACGGCCGGGTGGTCGCCGACTGCTCGTCCGTGGCCGAAGTGGCCCGCCACGTCGAGCTGGCTGACCTCTGTGAGGTTGTCGAGCTGCCCGTGCGGCGGGCCGGGCCGGAGAAGATCGCCGAGGTTCGGATCAGTTCGCGTCATCGCTGAGTGCCGTGTATGGTTACACCTGTCCGCAGCGCCGGACAGGCCCCTATAGCTCAGTCGGCAGAGCGTCTCCATGGTAAGGAGAAGGTCAACGGTTCGATTCCGTTTGGGGGCTCCATCCTGACAAGGCAAAACGCCCGGTCCGAGATCACTCGGGGCCGGGCGTTCGTGTTTTCGTACGGTCAGTCGTCGACCTTGGTGGACACTGTGTCGGGAGACGGGGCCTTGATCGACACCCGGCGGCCCCACGAGGTGAAGCGGGTGTCGATGGTCATCGTCTTGCCGTCGAAGGCCGAGATGTCGAAGACGCCGGTGGCGGCGTACGAGGTGGTCACCCTGGTGACCAGGCCCGCGCCACTCAGGGTGAGGCGGTAGGAGACCTTCGTGTCGTCGTGGAAGCGGAGCGGGATCGCGGCCGCGAACCACGGCGAGACCTTGTCCAGCTCCTTGAAGGTGATCGTGCCGGTCAGCGTGTTCCCGGCCCGCTTGCCCTTCTTCACCAGCGCGGCCAGCGTGCCCGGCTCGACCGGGTTGATCACCTGGCCGTAGTAGCCGCCGCTGCCCTGCGTGCTGGTGCGGTACCAACGCTTGCCGGAGGGCAGCTTGTCCGCCCAGATGCCGCCGGACAGGTAGGAGGTCTTCCCGATGGTGACGGCCCGCTCCGGGCCCATGCCCTGGAGGCCCCTGGCCGTGATGTCGGACGCGGCGACCCCCTTCTTGCCGAACTGGAAGGTGCCGGTACGGCGCTGCAGCACCTGCTTGTCCGAGCCGTCGACCAGGATGGAGCTCTCGGTGAAGCGGACGCCGTGACCGGCGACCAGCTTGGTTTTCAGCGCGCGTACGGGGTCCTTGGGGGCCGCGGCCTGCGCGGGCAAGGGGGCCAGCAGCAGGGCGGCGCCGGCGGACAGGGTGATGATGATCATGCGTTGCATGGCAGGCGATCGTGCCAGTCCGCGATCACGAAAGCGTGCAGAACGGGCCCCGGCGGGGAATAGGATTTCTGCTATCGGGGTTCCTGATGCATACTGGTTCCACCCTTGCCCGATCAGGTGCGTTACGACTCTGGTCGCCGCGTCGGGTATCCTCTACGGGGCCGGGTTCATACCGGCCCAAAGGCGGAGTAGCTCAGTCTGGCAGAGCAAACGGCTCATAATCGTTGTGTCGCCGGTTCAAGTCCGGCCTCCGCTACTGCCCAGCCCCAGGTCATCTGACCTGGGCATGGGTATGTCCATATCCCGAACGTAGAAAGGCACTCCCCAGTGGCTGCCACCGACGTTAGGCCGAAGATCACGCTGGCCTGCCAGGAGTGCAAGCACCGCAACTACATCACGCGGAAGAACCGGCGCAACGACCCGGATCGGCTTGAGCTGAAGAAGTACTGCCCCAACTGCCGCTGCCACCGCGCGCACCGCGAGACCCGATAGCGGCTCGCCAGGGGCACCCCAACCTCTGATCACGCACAACCGGCGTCCCGATGGTGGGCGCCGGTTTGTCGTGTGTGCACCCGTGTCTGCACACCGTGTGTACGCGCTGCTCGCGCTCGCGTAAAAACCCGTTCATCGGCGACGACAGCCGAACCTTGTTCTGTTACCGTCGGCCTCAGCAGCGCTCGGATGACGGACACGAGGGAGCACTGATGGCCTTGAACCGTGACTTCGTGGGCAGGACCTACCCGCCCAGCGCACCTTATGAGGTCAGCCGGGTGAAGATCAGGGAGTTCGCGGCGGCGATCGGTGACGGCAACCCGCTCTACCGGGACCAGGCGGCGGCCCAGGCGGCCGGCTACCGCGACGTGATCGCGCCGCCCACGTTCCCCATCGTCTTCAGTCTCCAGAGCGGCGGCGAGGCGCTGGCCGACCCCGACCTCGGGCTCAACTTCGCCATGGTGGTCCACGGCGAGCAGCGTTTCGAGTACGTACGCCCGATCTGCGCGGGCGATCAGCTCGTCACCACCGCCACCATCACCGACATCCGCACCGCCGGGCGCAACGAGCTGCTGACCGTGCGCAGCGAGGTCACGACCGTCGAGGGCGAGCCGGTCTGCGTCACCTACAACACGATCGTCGAGCGCGGAGGGGCGGGCTGATGGCCGCGACGGTGAAGTACGACGAGGTGGAGGTCGGGCAGGAGATCCCGGCCGTCGACTACAACGTGCGCCGGCTCAACCTCGTGATGTACGCCGGCGCCTCCGGCGACTTCAACCAGATCCATTGGAACGAGCGCTTCGCCAAGATGGTCGGGCTGCCCGACGTCATCGCGCACGGCATGTTCACGATGGCGCAGGCCGGGCGGTTCGTCACGGACTGGGCGGGCGATCCGGGCGCGGTGGTGGACTTCGGGGTGCGGTTCTCGTCGATGGTGGTCGTGCCGGACGACGACCAGGGGGCGACGATCTCTGTGAGCGGCGTCGTGGAGGAGAAGCTGGAGGACGGGCGGGTGGTCGTCGGGCTGACCGCGCGGTCCGGGGACGCCAAGGTGCTGTCGAAGGCGCGGGCGGTCGTCCAGCTCGCCTGACATTTCATGATAAGTCGGGCGGCGCTCGGGTACCCGTTTGCCTATGACTGAAGCTGCGCGACAGGTATGGCCCACGGTCCGGTCGATCCCCGTCTCCGCCGTGACCGACGCCAAGCCGCACGGGCGGCTGCGACCGGCACGTCCGGAGCAGGTGGCGGGCGGCGCGGGGACGGGACGTGACACAGCGGGCGGCACTGGAACGGGACGTGACACAACGGGCGGCGCCGCCGGGCACGGCGGCACGGGCGCCGGCAACGCGGGCACCGGCGGCACGGGCGCCGGCGGCTCGCCGGCGACGGGCGTGGGCACGGCGGGCGCGCACCCCCGGGGTGCGCACGCCCGCCTCAACCCGGCCGCCGAGCTGGGTTTCTCCGGCGACCCCGAGCAGCACGGCGACCACGGCGACGAGCTCCTGCACGCCCAGCGCATCTGGGACGGCACCCTGGCCACCAACCGCCTCGACGACGCCGGGCTGAACGCCGAGCGCCAGCGCGTGGAGACCAAGGACGTCACGGCCGCCGTGAGCCTGCTGGTGGACGGCTGGCCGGAGGACGTACGCGCGTGCGTCGAGTCGCTGCTGGAGCACACGCACGTCAAGGTGCTCGCCTTGGACCTCGGCGACGTGGACGGCGCCGGCGACGTGCTGGCCGGGCTGGCCGAGCGGCATCCCGACCGCGTGACGCTCTGGCGGGTGGCCGAGCAGCCGCACTGGCGCGGCGGCACCGCGACCTGGGGCGAGAGCCGGGCCAAGCTGCTGCGCCTCGACGACTCGGAGGTGCACGTGCTCATGGAGACCTCCGTCGCGCTGCGCGGCGACGCGCTGACCCCGCTGCTCGCGGCCATCGCCGAGGGCGCGACGGCGGCCGGCTGGCACGGCGCCGACCTCTACGACGACGGCCTGCGCGAGGCCGGCCCCGGCCGGGTCCAGGCGCTGACCGGCGAGATCGTCGCGGTGCGGCGGCAGGCGGCGCTGAGCGCGCTCCCCGAGGACGCGCACTACGTCCGCAACGCCGACCTGGCGCTCTCGCTCGGCCTGCGCGGCGAGCTGGTGGTGCCCGAGGGCACGCCGCCGCTGGTGCGGCTGAACGCCCACGACGTGCCCGCCGACTACGCCGACCGCGAAGCCCGGCGCAACTACGACGACGCGCTGCGGCTGACCCGGAGGTGATCGGGCGGGTGATCGGGCGGGTGATCAGGCGGGCGTTCAGGTCGGGGCGTGCCGGGCACGGCGGGGGCCTCCTAAGCTAGTGGCCCATGGAGATGCTCGCGCCGTACACCACGCTGGGCCTGGGCGGCCCCGCCCGCGACTTCGCCGAAGCGACCACGGCGGAGCAGCTCGTGTCCCTGATCGCCGAGGCCGACGCGGCCGCCGTGCCCACGCTCGTGCTCGGCGGCGGCAGCAACGTCGTGGTCGCCGACGAGGGCTTCGACGGGCTCGTGGTGAAGGTGGCCACCGAGGGCCTGTCCTTCTCCCGCGACGGCGAGCAGCTCGTCGTCACCGCCGAGGCGGGCGAGGACTGGGACACGCTGGTGCGGCGGGCCGTCGCGGAGGGCTGGTCGGGCATCGAGTGCATGTCCGGCATCCCCGGCCTGGTCGGGTCCACGCCCATCCAGAACGTCGGCGCCTACGGGCAGGAGGTCGCCCACACCGTGCGGTGCGTACGCGCCTACGACCGGCGCACCCGCCACGTCGTCGACATCGAGGCCAGGCAGTGCGGCTTCGCCTACCGCGACAGCATGTTCAAGCGCGACCCCTCCCGTTACGTCGTGCTGGCGGTGACGTACACGCTGGAGCTCTCCGACCGCTCCGGCCCCGTGCGCTACGAGGAGCTGGCCAGGCGGCTGGACGTCGAGCCCGGCGGCCGGGTGCCGCTGGAGCGGGCCAGGGAGGCGGTGCTCGCGCTGCGGCGCGGCAAGGGCATGGTCCTCGACCCTGACGATCCCGACACCCGCAGCGCCGGCTCGTTCTTCACCAACCCCGTCCTCACCCCGGAGCAGGCCGCCGAGCTGGCCGTCCGCGCGCCCGGCCACCCCGGCTGGGAGATGCCAGGCGGCGCGCGGAAGGTGCCCGCCGCCTGGCTCATCGAGCAGGCCGGCTTCCCGAAGGGCTACGCGCGCGGGCCCGTACGCATCTCCACCAAGCACACCCTCGCCCTGACCAACCCGTCCGGCGCCGCCACCGCCGCCGACCTGCTGGCGCTGGCCCGCGAGGTGCGCGACGGCGTACGCGAGAAGTTCGGCGTCACCCTGGTCAACGAGCCGGTCCTGGTCGGCTGCGCCCTGGGGGAATAGCCACCTTGGCACGGCTGTTAAGGTGTGTTGGTAATACCGAAGGGGAGTAGTCCCAATCGCGTGGTCGACACACTGGCGCCGTTCGCGGTGCCCGGTCACGCGGGCCTTTCGTGAGGCGGACGAGACCTTCGGCCTGGCAGTCAGTTCAGCTATCGAACAAGACGCTGCCGGGCCGAAGCCGTCGTGCCCGAAATCCCCTGGCTCAGTGCTTCCGGTCCGGTTCGCGCGGGAAGAGAAGCGTTGGAAGCCTTCTGGATCAGCCTCGTCGCCATCTTCGTGGCCGAGCTCGGTGACAAGAGCCAGCTCATGGCGATGACGTTCGCCACCCGTTTCAAGACCTCCACCGTCCTCCTGGGCATCACCATCGCGACGACCGTCGTCCACCTGCTGAGCGTCGCCGTGGGCGGCCTGCTCGGCAGCGCGCTCCCGACGACGGCCATCTCCATCGTGGCCGGTGTGGCGTTCCTCGGCTTCGCCGTGTGGACGCTGCGCGGCGACGAGCTGAGCGAGGAGGAGTCCAAGAAGGCCCAGCGCACCACCAGGAACGCGCTGATCGCGGTGACCGTGGCGTTCTTCCTGAGCGAGCTGGGCGACAAGACCATGCTGGCCACGATCACCCTGGCCACGCAGCACGGCTGGGTCGGCACCTGGATCGGCTCGACGGTCGGCATGGTCGCCGCCGACGCCCTCGCCATCCTGGTGGGCCGTATGCTCGGCCGCCACCTCCCCGAGAAGGCCATCCGCTACGGCGCCGCGGCCGCCTTCGCCATCTTCGGCATCGTCCTTCTGGTCGAGGCCCTGGTGTGAGCGTGAGGTCGTGCGGTGGTGCGCGACGCTCCAGGCTCCGTGAGCCAGACCGGCAAGGCGTCGACCTTGGACGACGCGCTGATCGTGACGTCCTGGGCGACGCGCCCGATCATGGCTGGTATGGCCGCCGCGCTCAGGCGCCGGCGCCGCCGTCCACCGGGACGATCGCGCCGGTCACCATCGACGCCCGGTCGCTGAGCAACCACGCCGCCACCTCGGCGACCTCGTGAGGGTCGGCCATCCGACCGAGCGGGATGGACGGCGTCAGCCGCTCGATGACGCCGGGGCTCGCCGCCTCCCACGCGTCGATCATGTCCGTGGCGGTGCCGCCGGGGGTGATGCCGTTCACCCGGATGCCGTCGCGGGCCCAGGTCACCGCGGCGGTCTCGGTGATGCTGTTGAGCGCACGCTTCATGGCTCCGTAGGCGGGGAGGGCGGGGTTCGCGCGGCGGCTGCCGATGCTGGAGGTGTTGACGATCGCTCCGCCGCCGTTGCGCCTCATGATGGCGGCCTGCGCGTTCATGGCGGTCCAGTGCGCCCGGAAGTTCACCGCGAACTGCGTCTCGACGTCCTCGTCGCTGGTGGTGTCGAGCGGGCCGGGCCGCTGGATGGTCGCGCCGTTGTTGAACGCGCCGTCGAGTCGTCCGTGCAGGTCGGTGGCGTGGTCGAGGGCCGCGCGGATGCTCGCGCGGTCGGCGAGGTCCAGGGGGACGGCGTCGGCGACGCCGCCGCCGTCGCGGATCTCGGTGACGATCCGCTCCATGGCGTCGGCGCCGCGGGAGGCGAGCACGACGGCGGCGCCCTCGCGGGCGAACAGCCGGGCCGCAGCCGCTCCGATGCCGCGGCTTGCGCCGGTGATGAACACGACCTTGCCGGTGAGCAGGCCGATGGGTGCGCGGTCGATGTCGTATGTCATGACGCCAGTGTCGAGCCGGCCACCAGGCCGGATGCAGGCACAGACGGTACCAGGATCCGCCGCCGCGACTGATGCAGACTGGGGACATGGACAAACAGGCACTCGGGACGTTCCTCCGCAGCCGTCGCGAGCGGCTCCGTCCTCAGGACGTCGAACTGCCCTCGGGCCCGCGCCGCCGGACACCCGGCCTGCGCCGCGAGGAGGTCGCGGTCCTGGCGCACATCTCCACGGAGTACTACGTCCGGCTCGAACAGGGCAGGGCGCCGCGGCCGTCGGGCGAGGTCCTGGCCGGGATCGCCGCCGCGCTGCGGCTCACCGACGCCGAGTCCGACCACCTGCACCTCCTGGCCGGCACCGCGCCCAACCGGACCGGGCTGCACCGGCGTGACGTCCGCCCGAGCATCCTCACCCTCCTCGAACGGCTTCCGCTGACGGCCGCCTTCGTGACGTCCGCCGCGTTCGAGGTGCTCGCCTGGAACGACCTCGCGGCCGCGCTCATGGAGGACTTCGGCGAACTCGCGCCACGGGACCGCAATCTCGCGCGCCGGGCCTTCCTCGGACCGGCGCGCGGAGACGCGCCGCTCTACGGCGTGTCCGACGCTTCGCAGTTCCGCCAGCACGTCGTCATGCAGCTTCGCTCCACCGTCGCCCGCTACCCGGCCGACCCCGTGGTGACCGGGCTCGTGGACGAGTTGCGCGAGGCCAGTCCCGACTTCGCGCGGCTGTGGGAACGGCACGACGTCCAGGCCGCGCCCACCCTCACCAAGACCTTCCGCCACCCGGTCATCGGGGAGGTCACGGTCGACTGCGACGCCCTCGCGCTCACCGACCGCGACCAGCACCTCGTGGTCTACAGCGCGCCGCCGGGATCCCCGGCCGCCGAGGCCCTCGCCCTGCTGAACGTCCTCGGACCCGAGTACGCCAGGACGAGCGGACCCCGCTGACCAGCGGCCGGGCCGGTTTCTTGCCGTACTCGCACCCGCGCAGGACCCAGGCGGCCACGAGCACATCCGCCGCCTGGAGGAGGTGCACGCCGTCCTCGCACCACAGCCGCATGGGTGGAGCCGAGCAGCGAGACCACGATGCGTGCATCCGCCTGCTCTGCCGGGGAGGCCGGCTCATCGCCGTTCCTTGTGGTCGGCGTGGAGGAAGACGATGTCGAGGTCGCGGAGCCGGTCCGGGTCGGTGTCGATGGCAATGTGGGTGATCTTGCCGTTGCTGACGGTGAAGGTGAAGACGGCCTTCGACTGGCCGCGGTGCGACCAGACGGCCCCGGGAACGCCGTCGATCAAGGCGAGCCTGGCGGCCTGAGCTCGGCCCGCGAAGAACGACGCCACCGCGTGGGCGCCCCGGACCTCCAGGGCCACGGCGTCCGGATCGAGCAGGTCGAGCAGGGCGGCGAAGTCGCCGGTACGGGAGGCGGCGAGAAAGGCGGCGACGATGTCCCGCTTCGCCGACCGCGCGGCCTCGGACGCGTCGGCCGCGCCCTGCACCCGGCGCCGGGCGCGGCTGGCGAGTTGCCGGGCCGCGGCCGGGGAGCGGTCGATGATCTCGCCGATCTCGCCGAACGACACGGCGAAGACGTCGTGCAGGACGAACGCGAGCCGTTCGGCGGGCGTGAGCGTGTCCAGCACCACCATCAGCGCGACCCCGACCGAATCGGCGAGCAGCGCCTCGTCCTCGGGGCCGGCCCGGCCGCCCGCACGGGTGTCCGTGGGCGGCTCGGGCGGCAGCGCCCCGGCCGCGTCCTCACGCCGGGCCCGGCGTGACTCCAGCATGTTGAGGCAGACCCGGGCCGTGATCGTGGTCAGCCAGCCGGCCAGGTTCTCCACCTGGCCGGTGTCGGCGCGGGTGACCCGCAGCCACGTCTCCTGCACGGCGTCCTCGGCCTCGCCGGGTGATCCGAGCATCCGGTGGGCCACCGCGCGCAGGCGGTCCCGGTGCTCGGCGAACCGCTCGCTCAGCCAGTCCTGCTCGACCATGTGTCACATTCCTCCGTCTCGGCCTGTCATACGAAATGACCGGCGAATCCACGCTGATGTGACATCCACCTACGCTACGAACTGGGGATACACCATGAAAGCGCACGTGAGCTCGATCCTGCTCGGCGTCCAGGACATGGAGCGGGCCAAGCGGTTCTACAGGGACGGACTCGGCTGGAAGATCAAGAACGACTACGGCATCTCGGTCTTCTTCGAGTCGGACGGTGCCTCGCCCGTCGGCTTCTACGCCCGTGAAGGCCTGGCCGAGCAGGTGGGCACGAGCCCGGAGGGCCACGGCTTCAGCGGACTGGTCCTCACCTACGTCGTCCGCAGCGAGGCCCGGGTCGACGAGATCATGGCAGAGGCCGAGAAGGCCGGCGCCACGGTGCTCAAGCCCGCCGGCGCTCTGCCGTGGGGCGGCTACGGCGGCACCTTCGCCGACCCGGACGGCTACATCTGGAGCCTCGGCTACAGCGCCCAGGGCAAGGACCAGCCGTACGCGGAGTAGGCCGCCAAGGACCCCTGCTTCGGACCATGCCGTCACCCTTCGCACGGCCCCGGGCTTGGTACGCGTCGATGATCGCGCTCAGGGCACGAGGAGGACGCGGCCGAGTTGGGAGCGACTTTCCATGATCCGATGCGCTTCGGCCGCCTGGTCGAGCGGCAGCCGGGCGTGCAGCCTGGCGCGGAGTCTCCCCTCGACCGCGTGCTGCGTGACTTGGTCCATGTCCTCGCGTGCTTGCTTCGGTGCGGCGGCGCGCCAGGCGAGCAGTGAGAACCCCGCTACCGATCTCATCGCGAAAAGGCTGGTCAGCGGGATGTCGGTGGCCCCGCCGCCGGCTGCTCCGTAGACGACGGCCCGGCCGAACGGTGCCAGGAGGTCGAGGCTGCGCACCAGGATGCGGCCACCGACGGAGTCCAGGACGACGTCGATCCCTTCTGGTGCGGCCTTGCGCACCTGGTCGGGCCAGTCCTCCGCTGAGTAGTCGACGGCCGCGTCGGCGCCGAGCGTGCGGGTGAAGTCCAGCTTGGCGGGGGAGCCTGCTGTGGCGATCACGGTGCCGGCACCGGCGATCTTGGCGAGTTGTACGGCCAGGTGGCCGATGCCTCCCGCGGCGGCGTGAACGAGCACGGTCTCGCCGGGCGACAGCCGGGCGGCGCGCAACGTGCCCAGCGCCACGGGGGCGCCCATCGGCAGCATGCTCGCGGTGGCGTCGTCGATTCCCTCCGGTACGGGCGCGAGCCATTCGGCGTCGGCGAGGACCTGGTCGGCGAAGGCGTCCTCGGCCAGCGCGGCGACCCGCCGGCCGGTGAGGCCGGGGTCGACGCCGGGCCCCACCGCGTCGACCGTGCCGACCACGTCGCCGGTGAGCACGGCGGGCAGGTCGCGCCGGTAGATCCCGCCGGTCTCCGGCCCCTGGCGGAACTTCACGTCGACGAAGTTGGCGCCGATCGCCTCGGTGCGTATGCGCACCTGGCCGGGGCCCGGGCGGGGGATCTCCGTCTCTTCCATGGTGAGCACCTCGGGGCCGCCATAGGCGTGATAACGGATTCGGCGCATGCCGTCCTCCCTCATCGGGGATAAAGTGGACCAGTGGTCAAGTTCGATGGGAGCGTACTTGACCGGCGGTCCAGTTGTCCACGAAAAGGGGAGCCGATGACCGAGGAGCGTCGCGAACGCGCTGACGCGGCACGCAACCGTCGCGCCATCCTGCGGGCGACCGAGGCCCTTCTGGCCCGACACCGGCCCGAGCAGATCTCCATGGAACAGGTCGCCGCCGCGGCCGGGGTCGGTAAGGGCACGGTGTTCCACCGTTTCGGCAGCCGGATGGGACTGATGGTCGCACTGATGCAGGAGCGGGCCTACGCGCTGGAGGAGGCCGTGGCGAGCGGACCTCCGCCGCTGGGGCCCGGCGCCCCGCCCGAGGAACGGCTGATGGCCTTCCTGGACGCGATCGTCGACGTCGTCGGTCGCAACAAGGGGCTCCTCGCGGCGCTCGGCCACGCCGCCACGGCGGCGCCCAGGCCGGAGTGGAAGGAGCAAGGCGAGCACCGGGGCGGTGACCACGTTCCGGACTCGCGGGACGACCATCCCGTCTACCGGTTCTGGCACGGCCACACCAGCGCACTGATCGCCGAGCGGCGCCCCGACCTGGACGGAGAGCTGCTGGCGCACATCCTGCTGGGCAGCCTTCAAAGCGAACCGGTCCTGCGGCTGCTGGAGTGCGGAGAGGCCCCGCGACTGGCCGCGTCGCTGCACGTCATGGCGGCAGGGATGCTCGCGGCCCCTGCCCCCTCCTGAGGCGGCGATCTACACGTCGGATGCTGAGCACATCGCCGGACTCTGGGAACTTCGCTCTGCTGATGCCGGCGGTGAGCCATCCGGCAACTTCACAGAGGGCCCGACCTCGACCTCGAGGTCTGGCTCTCTCCAGGCACGACCACATCGAAAGGGTGACAGGCGGTATGGAGATCTGGATCAATCCGGGGTGTTCGAAGTGTCGGGCGGCGTTGTCGGTGCTGGATGCCGAGGCGGCCGACTACACCGTACGGCGTTATCTCGACGATCCGCCGGGCGCGGACGAGATCAGGGACGTTCTCGGGCGGCTGGGGCTGGAGCCGTGGGACATCGCGAGGACCGGGGAGCCGGTGGCGGCGGAGCTCGGGATGGGGGAGTGGCCGAAGGACGCCGGGGCGCGGGAGCGGTGGGTCGAGGCGCTGGCCGCGCATCCGGTTCTCATCCAGCGGCCGATCATCACCGCCGATGACGGCACGGCGGTGGTGGGGCGGAGCGAGGAGGCCGTGCGGTCCGTGCTGCCCCAGGAACGCGGGTCAGGCGAGTAGCGAGAGGCGGTGGGCGGCGGCGGCCGCCTCGCCTCGGGTGGTGACGCCGAGTTTGCCCAGGATGTTCGACACGTGCACGCTGACCGTCTTGGCCGAGATGAACAGCTCGGCGGCGATGTCGCGGTTGGTGCGGCCCTGGGTGACCAGGCGCAGCACCTCCAGCTCGCGCGGCGTCAGCAGCTCGGACGGCTCCTGCGACTGCGGCGCGGCGCTCCCGCCGACCCGGCGTGCCAGCGTCTCGACGTCCTCGATGAGCGGGGTGGCGCACAGGGCACGGGCGAGGGGCAGGGCGACCTTGAGCCGGGCCGCGGCGCCCTCGCGGTCGCCGGTGCGGGCGGCGTCCGCGGCGGCCCGCAGCAGCGCCTTGGCCTGGTTGTGGGGGCGGTTGAGCCGCTCCCAGCCGGCCGCCGCGGCGTCGAAGTCCCCGCTGTACGACAGCCGGTACGCCTCCACCACCGGCCCGATGACCGACAGCTGCGCGGCGACCTCGGCGGCCCGCGCGCGTACAGCGGCGGTGCGCTCGGGCTCGGCGGCCTCGGCGGCGTCGCAGACGTTGCGCAGCAGGGAGAGCAGCCGCCAGCCGAGCTTGCCCTTGCTGGAGCGCGTGGGAAGGGCGAGCACCTGCTCGGCCGCGGCCAGCGCCTGCGTCGGCTCGCCCCTGAGCAGGTGCCAGCCGATGCGCAGCCGCGCGTTGTTGGTGATGTCCTGGACGAAGTCCTCGGGGCGGTCCTTGAACACGCCGACCTCGGACAGGATGTTCTCGACCAGCTCCACCTCGCCGCGCCCGAGCGCGATGTCGGCGCGCACGCGCAGCAGCGCGTAGCGGGTGCGGAGGGCGGGCCCGTAGGCGAGGGCGGCCTCGACGATCTCGATGGCCTCGTCCCAGCGGCCGATGACCTCCAGGACCTCGGCCCAGTTGTTCATGATGAACAGGCCGCTGCCGCGCAGCCTGCCCCATTTCCTGGCGGTCTCCCAGCCCTGCTCGGACACGGCCAGGGCCTCCTCGTGGCGGCCCATCTCGATGAGGGAGTCGATGTTGTTGGCGATCGCCCGCAGGATGATGCGGTGGGACTGCTCCTCGCGGCCGATCTCCAGCGCCTGCTCGTTGAGCGCCAACACGGACTCGGTCTCGCCGTTGAGCGAGTGGCCGAGCGCCAGGTTCATCAGCAGGTCGCTCTCCAGGCAGCGGTCGCCGTGCCGCCTGGCCAGGCGCAGGCCCTCGTTGATCAGCTCGCTCGCCTCGGCGATCCGGCCGCGCAGCATGAGGTGGCGGCCGAGGTTGGTGACGACCTCGGCACGTTCGAGGCTGTCCTGCGGGACGAGCCGGAGGGCGTCCCGCAGGTCCTCGATGACGCCCATGTGGCCCTTGGAGCTCTTGAACACGGCCCGCCGGACGATGAGCTGCGCCACGCGGGCCGGCTCCGTGGCCTCGTCGAGCTGCTTCAGCGCGGCCTTGACGAACTTCATGCCCTTGTCGACGTCGCCGCCGGCGTGCGCGGCCTCGGAGGCGCGTTCGAGCACGGCGGTGTGGTCGGCGCCGATGCGCTCGGCGGCGTCGGGCACCCGGTCCCACAGCATGAGCACGCGTTCGAGCAGCGGCACGGCCTCGGTGTAGGCGAACGCCTTGAACGACTTGCGCGCCGCCTCCCACGCCGAGATCAGCGCCCAGAGGTCGTTGCGGGCGCCGTACCAGTGGTGGGCCAGCTCGACGGCGGCGCGGCCGGGCGGGACGAGCGCGCGGTCCTTGGAGATCTCCTCGGCGTAGCGGGAGTGCAGGCGCTGGTGCTCGCCGGGCAGCAGCTCGTCGTGCACGGCCTCCTGGATGAGGGAGTGGCGGAAGACGTAGGCCCGGTTGTCGGCGACCTGGAGCACGTTGCCGGCGATGGCGGGGCGGAGCGCGGTCTCCAGCTCGACGTCGGACAGGCCGCTCACGGCGGCCAGCAGCGCGTGGCCGACCCGGATGCCGCCGGCGGCGGCGATGCGCAGCACGCGCTGGGTCTCCTCGGGCAGCCGCTCGACCGAGTTGAGTATGAGGTCCTGCATGGACTCGGGGAAGCCGCAGTCCTCGCCGCTCTCCAGCATGGCCTCGACGAACAGCGGGATGCCCTCGCTGCGTTCGTAGACCTTCTCGACTTTGGCGTACTCGGGGACGCGGCCGAGGATGGCGGTCATCTGCTGGGCTACCTCGTCGCGCGACAGGCGGGGCAGGTCGAGCCGGTGCACGCCCTGCACCCGGCCGAGCTCGGCCAGCACGGGCCGGAGCGGGTGCTGGCGGTGCAGGTCGTCGCTGCGGTACGTCATGAGGATCAGCACCTGCGGGATGTGCAGGTTACGGGCGAGGAAGGCGATGAGGTCGCGGCTGGACCGGTCGGCCCAGTGGATGTCCTCGATGACGAGCACGGTGGGCCGGGCGTCGGCCAGCCGTTCCAGGAGGGTGAGGATCTGCTCGAACAGCCGGGCGCGGCCGGTGTCGGTCTCGCCGTCGCCGACCGGCTCGCCGAACTCGGGCAGCAGCCGGGCGAGGTCGCGTTCGGCGCCCTCGGGCAGCAGCGCGACGACGGCGGCGGGGCCCTGCTCGCGGACGAGCTGGCGCAGTGCGGCGGTGAAGGGCGCGTAGGCCAGACCCTCGGTGGACAGCTCGACGCAGCCGCCGAGCAGCACCTGTGCCCCGCCGGCCGCGCAGTGCTCGGCGAAGCGCTGGACCAGCCGGGTCTTGCCGACGCCTGCCTCGCCCCCCAGCAGGACGGCTGTCACCTTGCCTTTGAGTGCGTCCTCGAAGCTCTCCGAGAGGGCCGTCAGTTCCTCTTCCCGCCCGACGAAGACGGGACTGACGCTTCGTCCCCGCATGTCATCCAGCATGTCATGCCTTATCAGTGCTTTCGACGGATTTGTGAGCGATGAGGGAGGCGTCAGGGAGGCAGCGAGGCCCGGCCACGAGGGAGGTGGTGGCCGGGCTCTCGTGGGATGGTCATGACGTGCGGCGCTTGCCGAAGACCGAGCGGCGCTCGGCCTTGTTGACGCGCTCCGCCTCGCGTACGCGGCGGTGCTGGGCGGCGGCCCGGCGCAGCTCGTTCGCGTGGCTCTTCATGAGCTCGAACTCGATTTCGGGATTCATGCCCGTGTCTCCTGACATTTCGTGTCTTGCTGACATCTTCAAGAATCGGGCTAAGGTGCACCCCCGCACATCGGGTGGATGCCTTATCTCCAGGACCCGCCCCCGCCGGGCATACCTAGGGATCCCGCCGTTCTGCCCTAGGCGATCGGTTTGGAGGTCGCGGGACCGGTCGGCGATGCTGTGATGGTGTCAACTATGACGACTTCGCTCGCGGACGTCGCCGCGTCCGGCGCGACGCTGCGGGCCTTCCTGCACGGCCTGCCCGGCGTCGACCGGGTCGGCGCCGACCAGCGGGCGGCCACGCTCGGCACCCGTTCGATCAAGACCTCAGCCAAGGCCACCGCCATCGACCTCGCCATCTCCATGGTCGACCTCACCACCCTGGAAGGCGCCGACACGGCCGGCAAGGTGCGCGCGATGTGCACCAAGGCCGTGCGCCCCGGCGGCGGCGCGCCCAAGGTGGCGGCCGTCTGCGTCTACCCCGACCTGGTCGCCGTGGCCGTCGAGGCGCTGCGCGGCTCGGGGGTCAAGGTGGCCTCGGTCGCCACCGCCTTCCCGAGCGGGCGCACCTCGCTGGAGGTCAAGGTGACCGACACGGCCCTGGCCGTCGCCGCCGGCGCCGACGAGATCGACATGGTGATCGACCGCGGCGCGTTCCTGTCCGGCGACTACCTGAAGGTGTACGACGAGATCGTGGCGGTCAAGGCCGCCTGCGGGCAGGCCCATCTCAAGGTCATCCTGGAGACCGGCGAGCTGTCCACCTACGACAACGTGCGGCGCGCGTCCTGGCTGGCGATGCTGGCGGGCGCCGACTTCATCAAGACCTCGACGGGCAAGGTCTCCCCGGCCGCGACGCTGCCGGTGACGCTGGTCATGCTGGAGGCGGTGCGCGACTTCCGCGACGCCACGGGGCGGCAGGTGGGCGTCAAGCCGGCCGGCGGCATCCGTACGACGAAGGACGCGATCAAGCACCTGGTCCTGGTCAACGAGACGGCCGGCGACGACTGGCTGACCCCCGAGTGGTTCAGGCTCGGCGCGTCCTCGCTGCTCAACGACCTGCTCATGCAGCGGCAGAAGCTGACCACCGGACGGTACGCCGGCCCCGACTACTTCACGTTGGACTGATGATGGCGATCTTCGAGTACGCCCCCGCCCCCGAGTCCCGCGCCGTCGTCGACCTTCAGCCGGCCTACGGGCTGTTCATCAACGGCGAGTTCACCGACGGCTCCGGCCCCACGTTCAAGACCGTCAACCCGGCCACCGAGGAGCCGCTGGCCGAGATCGCCACGGCGACCTCCGACGACGTCGACCGGGCGGTGCAGGCCGCGCGCAAGGCGTTCGGCGTGTGGAGCGCCCTGCCCGGCGCCGAACGGGCCAAATACCTGTTCCGCATCGCCCGCATCATCCAGGAGCGCGCCCGCGAGCTGGCCGTGCTGGAGTCGCTCGACAACGGCAAGCCCATCCGCGAGTCGCGCGACGTGGACCTGCCGCTGGTCGCCGCCCACTTCTTCTACTACGCGGGGTGGGCCGACAAGCTGGAGTACGCCGGGTTCGGCACCAAGCCGCTCGGCGTCGCCGGGCAGGTCATCCCGTGGAACTTCCCGCTGCTCATGCTGGCCTGGAAGATCGCCCCGGCGCTGGCCTGCGGCAACACCGTGGTGCTGAAGCCCGCCGAGACCACGCCGCTCAGCGCGCTCTGGTTCGCCGACATCTGCCGGCAGGCCGACCTGCCGCCCGGTGTGGTCAACATCGTCACCGGCGCGGGCGAGACCGGCGCGGCCGTCGTCGCGCACCCCGACGTCAACAAGGTAGCCTTCACCGGCTCCACCGAGGTCGGCCGGCTGATCGCCCGCACGGTGGCGGGCACCGACAAGAAGCTGACGCTGGAGCTGGGCGGCAAGGCCGCGAACATCGTCTTCGAGGACGCCGCGCTCGACCAGGCCGTCGAGGGCATCGTCAACGGCATCTTCTTCAACCAGGGCCACGTCTGCTGCGCGGGCTCGCGCCTGCTGGTGCAGGAGTCGGTCCATGACGAGCTGCTGGCCGCGCTCAAGCGCCGCATGGCGACGCTGCGGGTCGGCGACCCGCTGGACAAGAACACCGACGTCGGCGCGATCAACTCGGCCGCGCAGCTCGACAGGATCCGCGAGCTGTCGGAGCTGGGCGAGGCCGAGGGGGCCGAGCGCTGGTCGGCGCCGTGCGAGCTGCCCGAGCGCGGCTTCTGGTTCGCGCCGACCGTCTTCACGGGCGTCGCGCAGTCGCACGCGATCGCCAGGGACGAGATCTTCGGCCCGGTGCTGTCCGTGCTGACCTTCCGCACCCCGGCCGAGGCCGTGGAGAAGGCCAACAACACCCCGTACGGGCTGTCGGCCGGCATCTGGACCGAGAAGGGCTCGCGCATCCTGTGGATGGCCGACCGGCTGCGTGCCGGCGTGGTGTGGGCCAACACCTTCAACAAGTTCGACCCGGCCTCGCCGTTCGGCGGCTACAAGGAGTCCGGCTACGGCCGTGAGGGCGGTCTGCTCGGGTTGGAGGCCTACCTTGACGTGTGAGCATCGCCGCGCGGGCCGCGCCAAGCGGCGCGCGCAGGCCACGCGCGGCCACGCCTTCGCCCGCGCCGGACGGCCCGTACGCACCGGCTGGTACGCCCACCGCTGCGGCGTGAGCCGGTGCGGCCAGGTCTTCGTGCCGGTCCAGATGTCGCAGGAGTCCACGTGGAGGGGGCGGGGCGATGAGTAGGTTGTCCGTCAGAAAGACCTACAAGCTCTACATCGGAGGGGCGTTCCCGCGCTCGGAGAGTGGGAGGTCCTACCCCGTGACCTCGGCCAAGGGCGACTTCCTCGCCAACGCCTCGCTGGCCTCGCGCAAGGACGCCCGCGACGCGGTGGTGGCCGCGCGCAAGGCGTTCCCCGGCTGGTCCGGCGCGACCGCCTACAACCGGGGGCAGATCCTCTACCGGGTCGCCGAGATGCTGGAGGGGCGGCGCGCCCAGTTCGCCGAGGAGCACGGCGGCGGCAAGCGCACGGCCCTGGAGTCCGTCGACGCGGCCGTGGACCGGCTGGTCTGGTACGCGGGCTGGTCCGACAAGATCGCCTCGGTGCACGGGGCGGCCAACGCGGTCGCCGGCCCCTACTTCAACCTGTCGTCGCCCGAGCCGACCGGCGTGGTCGCGGTGGTCGCGCCCGCCGATCCGCTGCTCGGGCTGGTGTCCGTGGTCGCGCCGGTGATCGTGACCGGCAACACCTGCGTGGTGGTGGCCTCCGAGCCGTCGCCGCTGGCCGCGATCACCCTGGCGGAGGTGCTGGCCACCTCCGACCTGCCGGGCGGCGTGGTCAACCTGCTCACCGGGCGGCAGGAGGAGCTGGCGCCCTGGCTGGCGGCCCACATGGACGTCAACGGGCTCGACCTCACCGGGGTGACGGACGCCGACCTGGCGCTGCGCTGCGAGCAGGAGGCGGCGGAGAACCTCAAGCGGGTCCTGCGGCCGGTCCAGGAGGACTGGACGGCCGATCCCGGGATCGGGCGCATGACCCGGTTCCTGGAGACCAAGACGGTCTGGCACCCCAAGGGCGTCTGACCGGCTTTCAGGCGTAACCGGGCGGGCGCACCAGAGGGTGGGCGGCCTGGAGCTGGGCGGCGAGGCCGAGCAGGTGCGGCTCGCCGCCCGGCGGGGCGACGAGCTGCACCCCGATCGGCAGCCCGCCGCTGTGCGTGGCGACCGGCACGGTGAGCGCGGGCCAGCCGCACATGTTCCACGGCCCTGCGCCGGGGGCGAAGCGCACGTTCAGCAGCAGGTTGCGCAGCAGCCCGCGCTCGCCCCACCGCTCGGCCCGCGGCGGCAGGGTCGCCAGCACCGGCATGACCAGCGCGTCGGCGTCGTCGAACCACTGGTCGGCCCCGTAGGCGCGCCAGCGCTCGCGGCCCTGCCCGCCGTCCGCACGCACGGCCGCGAGCGCCCGGCCGGCGCGGGCCAGCGCCCTGGTGCGCCGCTCCAGCCCGTCCCGGTCCAGGCCCTCGGCCGTCAGCGCGGCCTGGCGCAGCCAGGTGGCCACCGTGGCGGGGCCGAGCCAGGCGGGCAGCCTGCGGGCGTGCTCGACCACCGTGTGCCCGGCCACGCGCAGCGTCTCGGCCGCCGCGCGCACCGCCGCCTGGAACTCCTTGTCCACCGGCAGGCCGACAGGCAGCGGCTGCGGGGCGTAGGCCACCCGCAGGTCGAACGGCTCAGGCCCGGAGGGCGGCGGCTGCGGCTGCCACACCTCGGCGTCGTCGGCCCACACCGAGCGCAGCATGGGCGGGCTCGGGTCCGTACGCCGCCCGGTCCGCCACGCCTCGGCCAGCGACGGGTCGGCGGCCAGCACCGACAGCGCGAGCGCCAGGTCGGCGGCGGTGGTGGCGATCGGGCCGTTCTCGGTCAGTCCGCCCCAGTCCTGCGCCGGCGGGGGCACCAGGCCGGGGCCGGGCTTGACGGCCAGCACGCCGCAGGCCGCGCCGGGGATGCGCAGGGAGCCGAGGCCGTCGTTGCCGAGCGCGAGCGGCACCATGCCGGCCGCCACGGCGGCCGCGCCGCCGGAGGACGAGCCGCCCGCGGTGCGCTCGTGGTTCCACGGGTTCCGTACGATGCCGTACGCGCTGTCGCCCACCGCCACCAGCCCCAGCTCCGGCAGGTTCGTCAGCCCGATGACGAGCGCGCCCGCCGCGCGCAGGCGGGCGACCGTCTCGTGGTCCTCGGCCGCGGGCGTGTCCGGGCTCGCCGCCGAGCCGTGCCGGGTGGGCTCGCCGGCGACCTCCAGGTTGTCCTTGACGGCCACCGGAACCCCGGCGAGCGGCAGCTCGGCCAGGTCGCGCCGTTTCTGCAGGGCCTGCGCCTCCTCGACGACCTGCTCGCGAACCAGCCGGAACGCCCCGATCCCGGGCTCACGCTCCGCGATGACGCGCAGATGTTCCTCGACGACGGTGACGGCGGTGACCTCTCCCTGCCGGACGGCCGTCGCGATCTCGATGGCGGACCTGCCTGCCCACAACATGTCTAGAGTGTGCAGGGTTTCACTCATTGTCGCGAGATGTTGCGCGAGATGGCCCCCAGATAGCAACCGATAGGATCCGAACATGTGATCCGCACCACCTCGCTCGCCACCGGCCAGCGCTCACTCGGCGACCGCGACATCGTCCACCCGCTGTTCCCGCCCCTGACCCGCGGCTGCCCCGCCACCAGCACCGGCGAGCTCGCCTACCCGCTCGAGGTCGTCTACGACTACGACCGCGTCGACCGCCGCCTGTTCGACCAGGAGCCCGGCCCCGACCTCGCGCGCTGGGCGCCGCTGCTGCCGCCGCTCGCGGCGCCCACCCTGGGCGAGGGCGGCACCCCGCTGGTGGAGCTGGACGGCGTTTTCGTCAAGGACGAGTCCCGCAACCCGACCTGGTCGCACAAGGACCGGCTCACCCGGGTCGCGGTGGGCGCCGCCGTCGCCGCGGGCGCGCCGGGCGTCGTCGTCGCCTCCTCCGGCAACCACGGGGCCTCGGCCGCCGCCTACGCCGCCCGCGCCGGGCTGCCCGCGATCGTGCTCGCCTCGGCCGCGTCGCCGCCGGCCGTGCAGGCGTTCGTCCGCGCGTACGGCGCCCGCGTCCTCTCCGTCCCGGTCGAACGGCGCTGGCCGCTGCTCCGCGAGATCGTGGACCGGCTCGGCTACCACCCGGTCAGCAACCAGACCGTCACCCACACCGGGCACCCGTTCGGTCCCGAGGGTTACAAGACCATCGCCTACGAGCTGTTCCTGCAGCTCGGCGCGGTGCCCGCGGCGGTGTTCGCGCCCACGGGCTACGCCGAGCTGCTGTTCGGCATCTGGAAGGGCTTCACGGAGCTGCGGCTGCTCGGGCTGAGCGAGGCGACGCCGCGCATGTACGCCTGCGAGAGCGCGGCCGGCGGCCCGCACGCGCACGCCCTCGACACCGGCGCCCCCGCCGCCATCGTCGAGACCGGGCCGAGCGCGGCGTACAGCATCCTGAGCGGCGTCGGCGGCCACCGGGGCGTGCTGGCCGTGCGGGAGAGCGGCGGCGAGGCGGTCAGGGTGAGCGACGACGACCTGCGGGCGGCCCAGCGCGACCTCGCCCGGCACGGGCTGTGGCAGGAGCTGTCGGGGGCGGCGGGGCTGGCCGCGTACCGGAGGCTGGGGCGCGCGTTCGACGGGCCGGTGGTGTGCGTCGCGACCTCCAGCGGGTTCAAGGACCTCGGCGTCGGCGCGCGGACCTTCCCCGTGACCGAGAACCCCACGCTGGACGACCTGCGCTAGCCCTTCAGCAGGACCCGCAGCGGGCCCGCGGTGCGGAAGCCGTGGCGCAGGGGGGTGGACGGGTCCCGCTCGTAGCCGACCACCGGGCGGCCGGGGAAGCGGGCGGCCGCCGCCGCGACGACGGCGGCCCAGACGGTGTCCTCGTCGCAGCCCGTGGCGAACACGTTGGAGACGCCGACGACCCGTTCGCGCGGCGTGAGCACGCAGCCGCAGACCGGCTCGCCGTCGATCCGGCCGTACAGGACGCTCACCTCGGCGAGCAGCGCGGCCGGGAACAGCCCGCTCATCTCGCCGTCGAAGCACGCCCGCTCCCACGCGGGCAGCGTGTCCGGCGTGGCCTCCTCCCACACGACCGGGGACGGGCGCGTCACCGGCGCGGGGTGGTGGATCCACTGGGCCTCGAACAGCACGTCGAAGCCCGGCAGGTCGAGCGTGGCGAAGCTGTCCTTGACGCTCGCGCCGGAGCCCGCGTCGATGACGCCGAGCACGTCGGCGGCGGTCGCGGCGGGGGAGAGCGTCACCGCGTCGGGATAGTACGGCGGCGTCCTGACGGCGCTGGTCCAGGCCCGTTCGGCGAACGCGCCACCGGTGCCGTGGGCGCGGCACATGGTGTCGCACCACTCGGCGTTGTCCCGGGCGGCCAGCTCGGCGATGCTCATGGGCGGTTCCTGGGGTTCGTACGGCGGGTGGGCGGCGCGGTCAGCGGGTCCTCCGGCCAGGGATGCTTCGGATAACGGCCGCGCAGCTCCGCGCGTACGGCACGATAGCCCTCCGCCCAGAACGAGGCGAGATCGGCCGTCACCGCCGCCGGGCGGCCCGCCGGGGACAGCAGGTGCACCAGCACCGGCACGCCCGAGATCCGCGGCGTCTCCCGCAGGCCGAACAGCTCCTGCAGCTTCACCGCCAGCACCGGCTGCTCGCCCGAGTAGTCGACGCGCACGTGCGACCCGCTCGGCACCTCGACGCGCTCGGGCGCGGCCACGTCCAGGCGCTCGCTCCACGGGACCAGCCGGCGCAGGGCCTGGGCCACGTCGATGCGCTCCAGGTCGGCGCGGCGGCGGGCGCGCGACAGCTCGGGCTCCAGCCACCGGTCGGCCAGGGCCACGAGGTCGTCCACGGGCGGCCAGGGGTCGCCGAGCGCCCGGTGGCAGAAGGCCAGCCGGTCGCGCAGCTCCTTGGCCTGCCTGGTCCAGGTCAGCACGTCCTCCGTACGCAGGCCGTGCAGGAGGGCGGGGCGGACGTCGGCGCCCTCGATCGGGGCGGCGGACAGCTCGATCGCGCCCAGGCGCTCGACGGTGCGGGCCACGACGTCGCCGCGCCGCCCGCCGGGCGGCACCCGCCACTCGACCTCGTCCTCGTACGTGACCGGATGGGCGAGCCTGGCGATCTCCTCGTCGATGGCCACCGCCTGGCGGACCCGCGCCGAGGCCGCGCCCGTGGGGCGGTCGGCCACCGCGACGGCCAGCCACGGCGCGCTCTGGAGGCGGGAGCCGTCGGGGAGCAGGGCCTGGGTGCCCGAGGCCATCAGGTAGCCGCCGCCGCGCCGGCGCGCCACCCGCTCGGGGAACGCCAGCGCCACGACCAGCCCGGCCACGACGTCATCGGACGCCGCGCCGGAAGCGGCGGGCGCCTCCGGGCCGAGAGCGGCGGGCGCCTCCGGGCCGAGAGCGGCGGGCGCCTCCAGGGCGGGAGCGGCGGGCGCCTTCGGGCCGGAAGCGGTGGGCGCCTTCGGGCCGGGAGCGGCGGGCGCCTCCGGGTCGGGCGCTTCCGGGCTGGGGGAGGCGGTGCGGCGGAGGCGGCGGGTCTCCTGGCGCCAGCGGGCGGCGAAGCCGGTGCCGCCGCGCCGCGCCGTACGCCAGACCTCCACGAGGTCGTCGCCGGCGTCCCTCGGCAGCTGCTCGGAGAGCAGGGCCACCACCTCGGCGGCGCGCGGCCCGCCGTCGAGCAGCGCGCGGGCCAGTCGCGGGTGGACGCCCGCGAGCGCCATCCGCCGCCCCCGCCCGGTGACCTTGCCGGCGGCGTCCAGCGCGCCGAGCGCGGCGAGCGTGCGGGCGGCGGCCGACATGGCGGCCGGGGGCGGCGGGTCGAGCAGCGCGAGGCCGCTCGCGTCCGGATCGCCCCAGCAGGCGGCCTGCAGCGCGAAGCCGGTCAGGTCGGCGAGCGCGATCTCCGGCCGCGGCTGCTCGGCCAGCCGTTCGTGCTCGGCCTCGGTCCAGCAGCGGTAGACCGCTCCGGGCGCCTCGCGGCCCGCCCGGCCGGCGCGCTGCCCGGCCGCCGCCTTCGACACGCGTACGGTGGTCAGCGAGCCGAGCCCGCGCGCGTGATCGGTGCGCGGCTCCCGCGCCAGCCCCGAGTCCACGACCACCCGCACCCCGGGCACGGTCAGACTCGACTCGGCCACGGACGTGGCGAGCACCACGCGGCGGGCCGCGCCGGCGGCGAGCACGGCGTCCTGCACGTGGGCGGGCGCCTGGCCGTGCACCTGGAGCACGTCCATGTCGAGGCCCGCGAGCAGCCCGGCCACCCTGGCGATCTCGCCGACGCCCGGCAGGAAGCACAGCACGTCGCCCTCGCGTTCGGCGAGGGCCCGCCTGACCACGGCGGCGACGTGCGCGAGCAGGGCCGGATCGACGCGCAGGCCGTGTGGCGGCGCGACCGGGCGCGGCGGCGGCGCCCAGACGGTCTCGACCGGGTGCGCCACGCCGCTCGCCGCCACCACGGGGCCGCCGAGCAGGCCGGACCAGCGCCCGGCGTCGGCGGTGGCCGAGGCCGCGACGAGCCGCAGGTCGGGGCGGAGCGTGGCGCGCACGTCGAGCAGGAACGCGAGCGCGGTGTCGGCGTCCAGGTGCCGTTCGTGGCATTCGTCCAGGATGACGGCGTCGATCCCGGCCAGCTCCTGGTCCCGCTGGAGGCGTTGGAGCAGCACGCCGGTGGTGACCACCTCGACCATCGGGTTGGCTCCGGCGTGGCGCTCGCCGCGGATGGTGTAGCTGACGCCCATGCGCCGGGCGGCGGCGCGCACCGCGAGCCGGCGCGGCTCGGCCACCAGCACCCGCATCCCGGCCTCGGCCAGGGCGAGCGGGACCACAGTGGTCTTGCCGGTGCCGGGCGGCGCGGTCAGCACGGCCGTCCCCGGCCCGTCGAGAACGCTCAGCAGATCGGGCAGGACGTGCCGGATGGGCAGCGTGCCGGCGGTCACGGGCGGGCCGCGCCCAGCACGGAGTTGAGCACCGAGTCGAGCAGACCGGGGAAGCGGCTGTCGAGGTCGTCGCGGCGCAGGCTCATGTACTTCAGCCTGCCCACCTGCTTGGTGAGCACCACGCCCGCCTCGCGCAGCATGCGGTAGTGGTGCGAGGCCGTGGACTTGTGGACGCCGAGGTCGTCGCCGGCCACGGTGCAGGTCATCTCGCCCGCCACGGCGAGCCGGGCGACGATCTCCAGCCGTACGGGGTCGGACAGCGCCCGCAGCACCTCGGTGAGCTCGATGTCCTCGGTGGCGGGGTGAGGCAGCAGGCGCATGGCTGGAACCCTACCTTCGTCCAATGGTTTGACAACAATCCAACTATAAGTCAGTTTGATGGACGTCCAATAGTTGTGTCGTTGGAGGCTTCATTGAGCGCGCGGCTCTACCCCCTGGCCGTCGGGAACTTCGCCCTCGGCACCGGCATGTTCGTCACCGCCGGGCTGCTTCCGCCCATCTCGGCCGACCTCGGCGTCTCGCGCTCGGCCGCGGGGCAGCTCATGACAGTGTTCGCGCTGGCGTACGCGGTGCTCTCACCCCTGCTGGCCGCCTTAACCGCACGCCTGCCGCGCAAACGGCTGCTGCTGCTCGCCATGGCCGTCTTCGTGGCGGGGAACGTGCTGACCGCGCTCGCGCCGACGTACGCGCTGGTGCTGGCCACGCGGGTGGTCGCGGCGGCGGGCGCGGCCATGTTCACCCCGACCGCGTCCGGCGTGGCCAACGCGCTGAGCACGCCGGAACGGCGCGGGCGGGCGCTGGCGCTGGTGATGGGCGGGCTGAGCGTGTCGTCGGCGATCGGCGTGCCGCTCGGCACCTGGCTGGGCGGCGAGGCCGGCTGGCGGGCCACGCTCTGGATGGTGACCGGGCTCGGCGTGCTGGGGTTCGCCTGGGTGGCCGCCGTGGTGCCCGAGGTCAGGATGCCCGTGTCCGGGCGGCTGCGCGAGCGCTTCGCGCCGCTGGCCGAACGGCCGGTGCTGGCGGTGCTGGCGACGCAGCTGCTGATGTTCGCGGCGGGGTTCACCGCCTACACCTACATCGGGTCGCTGTTCGACCTGCCGCTGACGGCCGTCCTCTGGGCGTGGGGGCTCGGCGGCGTCGCAGGCAACCAGCTCGGCGGCCGGCTCACCGACCTGTACGGCCCCCGCCGGATGATCATCCTCGGCCTGGCCGCGTCCACCGTCTTCCTGGCCCTCATCCCGGTCGCCAACCTGGCCCTGCCCGTCGCGCTGGTGTGGGCGTTCCTGTGGGGCGCGCTCGGCTGGCTGATTGCCCCGCCGCAACAGTTCAGGACCGTGGCGGCGGTGCCGGACAACGTGCCGATCGGGCTCGGGCTGCTGTCGTCCGCGCAATACCTCGGGCTGTTCGTGGCGGGGCTGGCGGGCGGCGCGGCGCTCGACTGGTTCGGCAGGACCGGGGTGACGGTGGTCGCCACCGCGTTCGGGGTGGCGGCGCTGGTCGTCACGGTGGCCACGTACCGGCCGGCGCGGACGCCGGTGCCGGCCGCCTGACCCCGCCCGCCGGGCGATCTTCTCACTCCGGCAGCGGACGGCGGATCGTCCGGCAGGTGGACGACCGCCCGCGGCGGCGGCGCCTACCGTTCGCGGCATGTTGAAGAACCAGGTGACCTTCCGCCGCGTCACGGCAGGCGTCCTGCTGATCGTGGCCCCGCTGCTCCAGGCGATCGCCGTCGTCGTCGACCCGGGAACCTGGGGCGACGACCGCGAGGCGGTCAGCTTCGGCGACAACCCCGCGCTCGCGCAGGTCCAGTCCGCCCTCTACCACTGGTCGTGGATGCTCATGGCCGTCGCCGTGCTCGGGCTCGTGCACTTCACCCGGCGCAGGGCCAGCGTGCTCGGGCACGTCAGCGGCGGCCTGACGATCCTCGGCTACCTCGCGCTGTCGGCGCTGCTGATGATCGACCCCGTCGAGTGGTACCTCGGGCAGCACAACTCCCCCGAGCAGGCGCAGAAGATCCTCGACGAGATGCTGAACCTGCCCGGCGTCATCTTCGGCTTCCAGATGCCGTGGATGTTCTTCGGCCTCCTCGGCCTGCCGGTGGTGCTGCTCGCGGTCTGGCGGGCCGGCGCCGTGCACTGGTGGGTGCCGCTGGTCGTCGGCGTCGGCTACGTCGGCTCGTTCGGCGTCGCCTACGGCCCGCTCACGGTGCCGTTCTGGGTCGCGCCCGCCGCGGCGCTCGGCTGGGTGGGCGTGAAGGTGCTGCGGATGGGGGACGCGGCCTGGGCGGCGTACTACCCGGCGCCGGTGCCCGCCTCCGTGACCGAGGGCGCGCCCGCCTGAGGGTCGAGCCAGCCCATGCTGACCGCGAAGAGGATGAAGAGCCCCAGGAGGATCCGGTAGACCACGAAACCGGTGAACTTGTGCGTGCTGATGTAGCGCAGGAACCAGGCCACCGCCGCGTAGCCGACGGCGAACGAGATGACGGTGGCGAGGATGGTCGGCCCCCAGTCGGGGGCCGGCCCTTCGCCGATGTCCTTCAGCTCGAACAGCCCCGACGCCAGCACTGCGGGGATGGCCAGCAGGAACGAGTATTTGGCGGCGTCCTCACGGCGGTAGTCGAGCAGCAGGCCCGCGGTGACGGTGCCGCCCGAGCGGGACACGCCGGGGATCAGCGCCAGCGCCTGGGCGAAGCCGTAGACGATGGCGTGGGTGAAGCTGAGATGGCGCTCCAGCGTCAGCTTGTTGCGGGCCGTGTGGTCGGCGAACCACAGGATGACGGCGAAGACGATCAGCGTCGTGCCGACCAGCCGCAGGTCGCGGAAGACGGTCCCGATCTGGTCCTTCAGCAGCAGGCCGAGGATGCCGATGGGCAGCGTGCCGGCGATGATGTACCAGCCCATGCGGGCCGCCCAGTGGCCGCGCAGCTCCTTGTCGAACAGGGATCTGGTCCAGGTGGAGATGATCTCCCAGATCTCCTTGCGGAAGTAGATGAGCACCGCGGTCTCGGTGCCGAGCTGGATGACCGCGGTGAACGCCGCGCCGGGATCGGGCCAGTCGAGGAGGGCGGGAACCACGCGGATGTGGGCGCTGGAGGAGATGGGCAGGAACTCCGTGAGCCCCTGGATCAACCCCAAGATCACCGCTTCCAGCCAGCCGATCACGCGGACACCCCTCCAGAACGTGCAAAGTGACGAAGGCGAGGCTAGCGGAACCGGTGGGCGTTGGCGCGGGCGAAGTCGGCGAAGTCCCGGGCCGGCCGGCCGAGGGCCCGCGGCACGCCGTCGGCGACGCTCGCGTTGCGACCGTCCAGGATGCCGGTGAACAGCGCCGACAGCCCTTCCGCCTCCTCTCGCGGCACGCCGTGGGCGACGGCCCCGGCCACGTACTCCTCGGGCGTCACCCGGGCGAAGACGACCGGCCGGCCGACGGCCGCCGCCAGCTCCTCGGCCGCCTGGGCGAACGTCAGCAGCCGCGGTCCGGTCAGCTCGTACACCTGGCCCGCGTGGCCGTCGTCCCCGGCGAGCGCGGCCGCAGCCACGTCGGCGATGTCGTCGGCGTCCACGAACGGCTCCGGCACGTCCGCGGCCGGCAGCGCGATGACGCCGGCGCGCACCGGCTCCAGGATGAAGCCCTCGCTGAAGTTCTGCATGAACCAGCTGCAACGCACGATCGTCCACTCCGCGCCGGACTCCTGAACCGTGCGCTCGCTCGCCTGCGCCTCCGGCTCGCCCCGGCCCGACAGCAGCACCAGCCGGCGCACCCCGGAGCGCACGGCCAGCTCGGTGAACGCCTTCACGTCGTCGTACGCGCCGGGGAAGGCCAGGTCGGGATAGTAGGAGACGTACGCGGCCGTCACGCCCTCCAGCGCGGCGGGCCAGGTCGAGCGGTCCTCCCAGGCGAAGGACGGCGTGGCGGAGCGGGAGCCGACGCGCACGCTCAGCCCGCGGGCGGTGAGCCGGTCGGCGACGCGGCGGCCGGTCTTGCCCGTGCCGCCCAGAACCAGAATCGTCATGCGTCCAGTAAGCCGCCTACCCGTAAGACTCTCCATGGTTGAGAAGCGCACAGGCATATGCGATCGTCTAACCCATGGATCAGCTCGCGGCGCTACTGGACGGCCCGCGGGCCCGTGGCGCCTTCCTGCTGCGCTGCGTCCTCGACCCGCCGTGGTCGATCCTGGTGCGGGACGAGGCCCCGCTGTCGGTGACCGCGCTGGTGCGCGGCGAGGCGTGGGTGCTGCCCGACGGCGGCGAGCCGGTACGCCTCGGACCGGGCGAGGTGGCGATCAACCGGGGGCCGGAGCCGTACGTGGTGGCCGACCGGCCCGGCACCCCGCCGCAGATCGTCATCCACCCCGGCCAGCGCTGCACCACGCTCGACGGCAGCACCCTCCACCAGGCCATGGACCTGGGGGTGCGGACCTGGGGCAACGCCGCCGACGGCGGGACCGTGATGCTGACGGGCACGTACACGATGGAGGGCGAGGTCAGCAGGCGGCTGCTGGAGGCGCTGCCGCCGCTCGTCGTGCGGCCGGGCGGCCCGGTCATCGGCCTGCTCGGCGCGGAGATCGACAAGGACGAGCCGGGCCAGGAGGCCGTGCTCGACCGGCTGCTCGACCTGCTGCTCATCGCCGTGCTGCGGGCGCACTTCGCCGCCCACGAGGCCCCCGCGTGGTACCGCGCGATGGGCGACCCCGTCGTGGGCAAGGCCCTGCGCATGCTGCACCACAATCCCGCCCACCCGTGGACGGTCGCCGCGCTGGCCGCCGAGGTCGGCGTCTCGCGGGCGGCGCTCGCCCGCCGCTTCACCGACCTGGTGGGGGAGCCGCCGATGGCCTTCCTCACCGGCTGGCGGCTGGCGCTCGCCGCCGACCTGCTGCGCGAGCCCGACGCCACGATCGGGGCGGTGGCCCGCAAGGTCGGCTACGGCAGCCCGTTCGCGCTGAGCGCGGCCTTCAAACGGGTACGCGGCGTGAGCCCCCAGGAATACCGGCGGCAGCCGGCCGGAGCCGTCGAGTGAGACCGCTGCTGCTGCTCGACGTGGACGGCGTGCTCAACCCGATCGGCCGCCCGCCCCCGGGCCACCGGCGTTACCGCTGCGTCGTCGACGGCGAGACGTACGTCGTGCGCCTCAACCCCCGGCACGGCCGGCAGCTGCTCGACCTCGCCGAGGCCACCGGGGCGGAGCTGGCGTGGGCGACGACCTGGGAGGAGCACGCCAACGACTGGATCGCCCCGCGCATCGGCCTGCCCTCGCTGCCCGTCGTCACGGTGAATGCCCCCGTCGCCCCGGTGAGCGAGCACGGCGAGATGTTCAAGACCCCGGCGGTGGCGGCGTACGCGGGGCGGCGGCCGTTCGTCTGGTTCGACGATCAGGTGTGGGCCGAGGACGAGGAGTATCTCAGGGTCCATCAGGGTGTCGGCGATTTCCTGCTCGTGCACGTGGATCCCGCACACGGACTGACCAGCGGTCATCTGGGCACTGCATGGGAGTGGCTGACCCTTACAGGGTTTTCTCAGGGTTCCTGACGGGAGTCCTGAGCGCGGCCCCGTCCGTTGGCCCAGTAGGTCGAGAGAAACGGAAGGAACACCATGTACCGCTCCCGAGAGCACAGAATCCTCGCCGGCGTCTGCGGCGGCATCGCCGACAAGACGGGCATGCCCCCCACGCTGGTCCGGATCCTCTGGCTGCTCCTCTCCCTCATCCCCGGACCGCTGTGGGTCGTCTACGTCGCCATGTGGATCCTCGTCCCGGAGGAGCCCAAGGGCTACCGCACCGTCTGATCCAGCCAGGCCCGCACGGCCTCCGCGAACCAGGCGGGGTCGTCGAGCCACGGGAAGTGGCCCGCCGACGGCTGCACCACGAGCCCGGCACGGGGGAACAGGCCGGCGACCTCGGACATGGCGGCAGGCGGGCCGGCCACGTCCACCTCGCCGGCCAGCACGAGCACCGGCGCGTCGAGTGCCTTGAGCGCGGCGCGCGTGGCCGCCGGGTCGAAGGCGCCCTCGGCGCCGAACCCGGCCGCCGCCTCCCGGCTCAGCCGCCGCTCCCCGTCGGCGTGGTGGGCCCGCGCGGGCGCGTCCCAGCGCCCGTAGGTGAAGGGGGCGATGAGCGAGCCGTCGCCGGGCCGGCCCTCGCCCGCCGTGATCCGCTCCAGCGCCGCGTACGCCTCGGCGAACCAGGGCTCGGCGGCGCGCGAGCGGGCGACCTCGCGCCGCGCCTCCCCGGCGATGTCGACGCCGACCGCCCGGGTGCTGGGGGTGACGAGGACGAGGCGGGCGATCCTGGCGGGGTGGCGGGCGGCGTACCGGACCGCGAGGTTCGCGCCCCCGCAGTGACCGAGGAGGTCGAGACGGTCCTCGCCGAGGTGCGCGCGCAGCGCCTCGACGTCCTCGGCCTGCCGGTCGCACCGGTACGACGCCGCGTCGGCCGGCGTCGCCGAGTCACCGGTGTCGCGCAGGTCCAGGGTGATCACCCGCCGGTGCGCGGACAGCCCGCCGAGATCGCCCAGGTACGCCGACGCCTGCGGCCCGCCCGGCAGGCAGACGAGCGGCCGGCCCCCGGAGCCGTGGACGTGGTAGGCGAGGGTGGTGCCGTCATGGGCGGCGAAAGTCGGCATGGCGGGCATTCTGGCAGGCGTCCCTGGCGTCCGCGGCGTTCCGGCGGCGGCATATCCTCGAACCATGAGGGCAAGGCCGTTGACACTCCTCCAGGACGATCTCGTCGACTACGACCCCGCGATGGAACGCATGACCGACCTCGTCGGGCAGCGCCAGCGGGACGAACGCCCCGACACGCTCTGGCTGCTCAGCCATCCGTCCGTCTACACCGTCGGCCGCCGCACCCCGGCCGCCCACCTGCCCGACCCCTCGCACGGCATCCCGGTCGCCGAGACCGGCCGCGGCGGGCAGCTCACCTACCACGGCCCCGGGCAGCTCGTCGGCTACCTCATCGTCAAGCTCGCCGAGGACGAGGGCATCGTCGACTACGTGCGCGAGGTGGAGCTGCGCCTGGTGGAGGCGCTCGGCAAGCTCGGGCTCCCGGCCGAGCGCCGCGACACCCCGCCCGGCTCCGAGTTGCTGACCGGCGTCTGGACCTCCGAGACCGGCCGCAAGATCATCTCCATCGGCATGCGGCAGAGCCGCGGCGTCACCAGCCACGGCTTCGCGCTCAACGTCGACGGCGACCTCACGCCGTGGAACTGGGCGATCGCCTGCGGCATGCCGGACGTCGACATGACCTCGCTCCAGCGCGAGCTGGGCACGGCCTCGATGGACGAGGTCCGCAAGGTCGTCGCCGAGGCGTTCGAGGCGTCCACCTGAGGGCCCGCCTGAGGGCCTGCCCGCCCCGGCCGGCAGGCCCCCCGGAGGACGGTCAGACGGTCTCGGTCTCCTCGTCGACGGTCCGGCGCGGGCCGGTGAACCAGTGGCGGGCCGACAGGGTCCACCACAGCGCGATGAGGACGAGCACGACGCCCACCGCGATCGGCGCGTAGTTCACCGACGTCCAGGTGAAGTCGTCGCCGCCCGGCACGCCGGCCGGGCTGAACGGCATGATGAAGTAGATCGAGACGATCACGATCTCGACGCAGGCGATCCAGCACAGCGCCTTGTACTTGCGTCCGAGGGTCCACGGTCCCGGCTGGAAGGCGTCGCCCATGCGCAGGCGGAGCCAGATCGGGATGAGGAAGGCCAGGTAGAGGCCGATGACCGCGATCGACACGACGGCGTAGAACGCGACCGGGGTGGTCAGGCCGGCGGGGGCGTAGAGCGCGGGCAGGGTGATCAGGGCGGCCACCACGCAGCCGGCGATGATGGCGTTGACGGGCGTGCGGTTGCGGTCCACCTTCGACCACAGCCGCCAGCCGGGGACCGCGCCGTCCCGCGAGAAGGCGTACGTCATCCGCGACATCGAGGTCACGCAGCTCATGCCGCAGAAGAACTGGCCGATGGTGGAGATGGCGAAGACGACCGTGGCGAGCGGCGAGGACAGCGCGGTCTCGAAGATGGCGCCGACGAATCCGCCCTGCTTGTTGAGCTCGTCCACGTTGGTGGCGGCGAACAGGAACGCCAGCAGCAGGATCCAGCCGCCGATCGCCGAGTAGAAGATCGACTGCCACAGGCCGCGGGCGGCGGTCCTCGCCGCGCCCTGGGTCTCCTCGGAGACGTGGGCGCAGGCGTCGAACCCGGTGATCGTGTATTGGGTGAGCAGGAAGCCGAGCGGCAGCACGTACAGCCAGAAGGGCAGGCCGTCGGAGCCGTCGCCGAAGCCGGAGTTGTTGTTGGTGCCGCCGAAGACGAAGCCGAGCGACTGGTGGTCGGAGGGCGCGAAGACCAGGATCGCGACGACGACCACGGCGCCCGCGACGTGCCACCAGACGGAGACGTTCTGCAGCAGCGAGATGAGCCGGTGGCTGAAGATGTTGATCAGGGCGTGCAGGGCGAGCACGATCACGAACAGCAGGAACGTCTGCGGGAGCGTGCCCTCCCACGCGCCGCCGGTCAGGCGGGACAGGACGATGTTGAGGAAGGTGGCGCAGCCGTAGTCGACCGACGCGGTGACGGCGATGAGCCCGATGAGGTTGAGCCAGCCGGTGAACCAGCCGTGGATCGGCTTGCCCATCTTGGCGGCCCACCAGTAGATGCCGCCCGCCGTCGGGTAGGCCGAGACCAGCTCGGCCATGCAGAACCCGATGATGAGGATGAACAGCGAGATCACCGGCCAGCCCCACGAGATGGCGATGGGGCCGCCGTTGTTCCAGGCCTGTCCGAAGGTCGTGAAGCAGCCGGCGAGGATCGAGATGATGGAGAAGGAGATGGCGAAGTTCGAGAATCCGCTCCAGGTGCGGGCCAGCTCTTGCTTGTAGCCGAGCTCGGCGAGTCGCCTGGAATCCTCGTCAACGGACATGAGGTCTCCCTGGGGGGCGCGGAGGACGCTCTGTATGGTCTACGTCTAGACCATTTCCTGCCGTGGGACAAGGCGTTACAGGCGGGTTTCGATCTCGTCAGGACCGGACGGCGACGGCCGGCGACCTTCGCGAGGTCGCCGGCCGCCTGATGCGGGTCACCCGCCGAACGCGTCGGTGGCCGCCTGGCAGAACGCCTTCAGGTCGTCCGGCTTGCGGCTGGTGACGAGGGTGTTCGGGCCCTCGGTGTCCACCACGACCTCCTGGTCCACCCAGGTGGCGCCGGCGTTGCGGAGATCGGTCTGAAGGCTGGGCCACGAGGTCATCGTGCGCCCGCGCACCACGTCGGCCTCGATCAGCGTCCAGGGCGCGTGGCAGATGGCCGCGACCGGCTTGCCGGCGTCGAAGAACGCGTGGACGAACCGTACGGCGGCCGGCTGCATGCGCAGGAAGTCCGGGTTGGCGACGCCTCCGGGCAGCACGAGGCCGTCGAAGGACGCCGGGTCGGCGGTGTCCACCGTGTCGTCCACGGCGAACTCGTCGGCCTTGTCCAGGTGGTTGAACCCCTGGATCTGCCCGGAGTCGGTGGAGATCAGCTTGGGCGTGCCGCCCGCCTGCTTGACCGCCTTCCACGGTTCGGTGAGCTCCACCTGCTCCACGCCCTCGGGCGCGACGAGAAAGGCGATGGTCTTGCCGTTCATCATGCGAACCTCCTATGAATCAGCCGCTTTCTCTCCCCTATCCGGCCGTGCCGGATGTATGCGTCTTTACCCTAGGGGGGTATAGTGCCCGGTGAACGTCACTGTGAGGAGGGAGTCGTCATGACCGTCACGACATACCAGGTCGAGGGCATGACCTGCGGCCACTGCGTGAGCTCGGTGACCGAGGAGGTCGGCAAGGTGGCCGGCGTGAGCGGGGTCGAGGTGGACCTGGCGTCCGGGGCCGTGACCGTGACGAGCGCCGCGCCGCTCGACGCGGACGCCGTGGAGGCCGCCGTCAACGAGGCGGGCTACGAGCTGGCCGGCCGGGTCGAGCTGCTGCCCCAGGCGGGCGGCGGCGGGTGCTGCGGCGGCTCCTGCGGCTGCGGCTGACCGCTCAGCGGGCCAACCGGTCGCGGGCGGCGGTGTGGACGACCCACGCCGCGCCCGCGCCGACCGCGTACCAGAGCAGGTCGGGCGGGTTGAAGGTGCTGCCCAGCAGCGGCCGCAGCACGGCAGGGATCTCCCCGAGCTGGGCGAACTCGATCGCCCAGCTCAGCCCGGCCGACACCAGCGCGGCGACCCACGGCCGCACCCGCGGGGCCACGAGCAGCGTGAACGTGTAGATCAGTACGGTGTAGAGCGCGTCACCGGCGTACTTCGGCACCGGTCCGTCCCAGAGCAGGCGCACGCCGAGCCCTGCGGCGACGGTCAGGACGGCGGCGAGGGCGGTGAGCAGACGGGGCACCAGATTTACGGTAGTGCCGGTAAAGACTGAAAATTTACACCGCAGAAGGATACGAAGCTGAAACAATTTTCCGTGTCTCGTTGACACACGGTCTCCGTATGGTGTGCCTTTCCATACACAGGAAAACCCCGCCTGAAGGTGAGGCACTCATGAGTAAATGGCTCGCGCGCCTGGTAGCGCTGGGCTTGGCGGTATTAGTGGCAGGTCAGGGCACCACGGCGGCCCTGGCGCAGGAACCGGCGGCGGGGAAGAAGATCTTCAGGGTCGGCGCGACCCAGTCCATGGACTCGATGAACCCGTTCCTCGCGGTCCGGCTGGTCTCGACCTCCATCCACCGCTGGATGTACGGCTTCCTGACGGTGCCCGACTCGAAGACCCTCGCGCCCAGCCCCGACCTCGCCGAGTCGTGGACGACGTCGGAGGACGGGCTCACCTGGACGTTCAAGATCCGCCAGGCGAAGTGGTCCGACGGCCAGCCGATCACGGCTGAGGACGCCGCCTGGACGTTCAACAAGATGATGACCGACGAGGCCGCCAAGACGGCGAACGGCCCCGCGGTGGAGAACTTCGAGACCGTCACGGCCAACGGCCAGGACCTCGTCATCAAGCTGAAGGCGCCGCAGGCGTCCATGCTGGAGAACCCGGTGCCGATCATGCCCAAGCACGCTTGGGAGTCGGTCACCGACATGGCCAACTACGACGCCGAGAAGTACCCCTCGGTGAGCAGCGGGCCGTACATCGCGGTCGAGCACAAGAAGGACCAGTACGTCAAGCTGCAGGCCAACCCCAACTACTGGCGGGGCAAGCCCAAGATCGACGAGCTCCAGGTCATCTTCTACGACAACCCGCAGGCCGCCGTCGCCGGCCTGAAGAAGGGCGACATCGACCTGCTCGGCCGGATGACCCCGCAGGAGTTCGAGGCCATCCAGAACGACCCGAACATCGAGGCCTGGAACACCCAGGGCCGGCGCGCGGCGTACCTGCAGATCAACCACGGCGCCACCACGACCGACGACAAGCCCGTCGGCGACGGTCACCCGGCGCTGAAGGACGTCAAGGTCCGCCAGGCCGTGCACTACGCCATCGACAAGCAGAAGCTGGTCGACGAGGTCCAGAACGGCCTGGCCAAGCCCGCCGACGGCTCGATCGTGCCGCCGATGTACAAGGACTGGTTCTGGGAGGCCACCGGCGAGGAGAAGGTCACCTACGACCCCGCCAAGGCCAACCAGATCCTCGACGACGCGGGCTACAAGAAGGGCTCCGACGGCGTCCGCACGATGCCCGACGGCAAGCGCAAGCTGGAGTTCCGCTTCACCATCCACACGGACACGCCCGTCGAGGACAAGCTCGCCGAGTACCTGACCGCCTTCCTCAAGGAGGTCGGCATCACGGTCACCACGGTCAAGCTGGACTCCAGCAAGTTCACCGAGGAGACCGGCACCACCGGCAACTTCGACATCGCGATCAGCGGCTGGTCCGTCAACCCCGACCCGGAGGAGGTCCTGGCCACGCACCTGTGCAGCCGGCGGCCCGCCTCGAACGGCGAGGGCGGCGGCACCGAGTCGTTCTTCTGCGACGACACCTTCGAGAAGCTCTACAAGGACCAGCTCAAGGAGCTGGACCGGCCCAAGCGCGTCGAGCTGATCAAGCAGATGCAGGAGCGGCTCTACACCCAGGCGCCGATCATCGCCATCTACTACACCAACGACCTTGAGGGCTACCGCAAGGACAAGGTCACCAGCATCACCCCGATCCCCGAGGACAAGGGCCTGCTCTACGGCGGCAGCGGCTACTGGCCGTTCTACACCGTGGACGTCAAGGCCGCGGCCGCGGCCGGCGCGAGCGGCGACAGCGGCTCGAACACCGGGCTCATCGCCGGGATCGTCGGCGTCGTGGTGGTCCTCGGCCTCGGTGCCTTCTTCCTGACCAGGCGGCGCAAGAGCACCGCAGACGAGCGCGAATGACCACACCTCTGGAGTCAGCGGAGCCCGCCGTCCAGGCGGCGGGCCCCGCGGACGACCGCCCCGCCCGCCGTGGCACGCTGCGTTACGCGGCGTCCAAGGCAGGCGGGGCGCTGTTCAGCATCGCCATGGTGATCATCGGGACGTTCTTCCTCTTCCGCATGCTTCCCGGTGATCCCGTACGCAACCTCGCGCAGGGCCGCAACATGACCCCCGCGCAGCTCGACCTGGAACGTCGCCGGCTGGGCCTGGACAAGCCGCTGATCGACCAGTTCTTCGACTTCGTCGGCAAGACCCTCCGGCTCGACCTCGGCACCTCCTACGAGTACAAGCGGCCGGTGCTCGACCTCATCGGCGAGCGCATCGGCCCGACGCTGCTGCTCGCCGGCACCGGGCTGGTCATCGCGGTCAGCCTCGGCATCTGGCAGGGCACCCGCGCCGGCTGGCGGCACGGCAGCGGCTTCGACCGCTTCTCCACCGGCGTCTCGCTGGTGCTCTGGTCGGTGCCGACCTTCTGGCTCGGGCTGCTGCTCATGATGGTGTTCGGCGTCGGCATCGGGCCGATCCCCGGGCTGTTCCCGTTCCGCGGCATCGAGAGCGTGGACGCGCCCGACGGGTTCGCGTACGTGCTGGACGTCGCCTCGCACATGGTGCTGCCCTGCCTGACGCTGGTCGCCGTGGTCTACGCCCAGTATCTCCTCGTCATGCGTTCGTCGCTGCTGGAGGAGGTCGGGCAGGACTACGTCACCGTGGCGCGGGCCAAGGGGCTGCGCGACGACGACGTACGGCGGCGGCACGCCGTGCCCAACGCGCTGCTGCCGACCGTGACGCTGGTGTTCATGCGGATCGGGTTCGTCGTGGGCGGCGCGGTCACCGTCGAGACCATCTTCACCTGGCCCGGCCTCGGGCAGTTGTTCTACGAGGCGGTGCGGGTGCCGGACTTCACGCTCATGCAGGGCACGTTCCTGCTGATCACGGTCGCCGTGATCCTCATGAACACGCTGGCCGACGTGGTCTACCACATCCTCGACCCGAGAGTGAGGTCGGCATGACGAGCCTCGCCGCCACGCGGCGCCGCCTCGCGCTGAGCCGCTTCTGGGCCGACTTCCGCACCCATCGGGCCGGGCTCGCCGGCGCGGTCGTCCTGCTGGTCGCCGTGCTGCTCGCGCTCGTCGCCCCGCTGTTCATCAGCGAGGACGTCACCAGCGTCGTCGAGGGCACCGGCCAGAAGTTCGCGCCGCCCAGCCTCGCCGAGCCGTTCGGCACCGACGAGTCGGGCCGCTCGATCCTGCTCATGGTGTGGTGGGGCTCGCGCACGTCGCTGCTCATCGGCTTCCTCGCCGCGCTGCTCAGCGTGGTCATCGGCCTGGTCGTCGGCGTCGCGGCCGGGCACTTCCGCGGCTGGATCGGCGGCGCGCTGATGCGGGTCACCGACTGGTTCCTGGTGCTGCCGTCGCTGGTCACGGCGCTGGTGCTGGCCGCGATCCTGGGCGGCAGCACGGCGACGATCGTCACCGCGATCGCGGTCACGACCTGGCCCTCGACCGCCCGGTTGATCCGCGCCCAGACGCTCGCCGTCGAGGCCCGCCCCTACATCGAACGCTCCAAGGCGCTCGGCGCGGGGCACTGGCACATCACCACCCGGCACGTGCTGCCCAACGTGGCCCCGCTGCTGCTGGCCAGCACCACGCTGGAGGTGGCCAGCGCGATCGTGACCGAGTCCACGCTCGCCTTCCTCGGCGCGAGCGCCAACAAGACGTCCTGGGGCACGATGCTGCGCGCCTCCTACGACTTCGGCGCCGCCACCAACGCGGCCTGGTGGTACATCATCATCCCCGGCCTGGCCATCCTCATCGTCGTCATGGCGTTCACCCTCATGGGGCGGGCGCTGGAGGCCGTGCTCAACCCCCAGCTCAGGAGGAAGGCGTGAGTCTCCTCGAACTCGATGACGTGTCGGTGACGTACCGCATCGCCGCGGGCGAGGTGCCCGCGGTGCGCGGCGTGTCGCTGACCCTCGACTCCGGAGCGGCGCTCGGAGTCGCCGGCGAGTCGGGATCCGGCAAGTCGACGCTGGCCATGGCGCTGCTCAGGCTCCTGCCCAGGGACGCGCGCGTCGACGGCCGGATCCTCCTCGGCGGCGAGGACATCGCCGCCATGACGTGGGGACGCCTGCGGGCCGTGCGCTGGGCGGAGGCGTCGATCGTCTTCCAGGGCGCGCAGCACGGGCTCAACCCCGTGCGCAGGATCGGCGACCAGATCGCCGAGCCGCTGCTCGTCCACGGCCTGGCCAAGCCCGAGGGCGCCCGCAAGCGGGTGACCGAACTGCTCGAACAGGTCGGCCTGCCGGCCTGGCGGGCACGCAGCTACCCGCACGAGCTGTCGGGCGGGCAGCGGCAGCGCGTGATGATCGCGATGGCGCTGGCCTGCTCGCCGCGGCTGATCATCGCCGACGAGCCGACCACCGCGCTCGACGTGATGGTCCAGGCGCAGGTCCTGACGCTGATCAAGCAGCTGGTCGCCGAGCACGGCATCTCGCTGATCATGATCTCGCACGACCTGTCGGTGCTCGCCGACGTCTGCGACCAGCTCGCGGTCATGTACGCCGGCCGCGTCGTCGAGCACGGCCCGTCCGCGCAGGTCTTCCACGACCCGCGCCACCCCTACGCCAAGGCGCTGGCGGCGGCGTTCCCGACCGTGGGCGACCCGGCCTCGCGCATGGCGCCCAAGGGACTCGGCGGCGACCCGCCCGACCCCATGCAGCTCCCGACCGGCTGCGCCTTCCATCCGCGCTGCCCGGCGGCGCTGCCGGAGTGCGCGAGCACCGACGTGGAGCTCTGGCCGGCCGGTCCCGGCCGGGTCGCGGCCTGCGTGCACGTACGGGCGAAGGAGGATGCCTGATGACCGAGACGCAGACCCCCGCCGAGGCGGTCGAGACCGCGCGGCCCACCCTGCTGGAGGCCCGCGACCTGCGCGTGGAGTTCAGCTCGCGGGGCCGCAGGGCGCGTGCCGTGGACGGCGTCAACCTGGCCATCGGCAAGGGCGAGATCGTCGCGCTGGTCGGCGAGTCGGGCTGCGGCAAGACCACGCTCGCCCGCACCCTGCTCGGCCTCGAACGGCCCACCGCCGGCGAGGTCCGCTTCGAGGGGGCCGCGCTCGACTACCGCGCGCGGGCGCTCAAGGCGTACCGCCGGCAGGTCCAGCTCGTCCTCCAGGACCCGATGGGCTCGCTCAACCCCCGCCACACCGTGTACGAGGCCGTCGCCGAGGGCCCCCGCATCCACGGCCTGGCCGACGAGCGGGAGGTCGTGGCCAAGGCCCTGTCCCACGCCGGGCTCCGGCCGCCGGACCGGTTCTTCCTGCGCCACCCGCACGAGCTGTCCGGCGGGCAGCGGCAGCGCGTGGTGATCGCGGGCGCGCTGGCCCTCGACCCGAAGGTGCTGATCGCCGACGAGCCGGTGGCCTCGCTGGACGCCTCCGTACGCGGCGAGATCCTGGCGCTGCTGCTCCGGCTGCGCGCCGAGCTGGGGCTGTCGGCGCTGGTCGTCACGCACGACCTCGGCCTCGCGTGGAACATCGCCGACCGGGTCGCCGTGATGTACCTCGGCAGGATCGTCGAGTCGGGGCCGGTCGAGCAGGTGCTGACCGCGCCGCGGCATCCGTACACGCAGGCGCTGCTGTCGGTGCTGCCGGAGTCGCCGGAACGGGTGGTGCTGACCGGCGAGCCGCCGGACCCGACCCGCATCCCGGGCGGATGCCGCTTCCACGCCCGCTGCCAGGTGCTCGCCTCGGGGCGGGCGGCCGAGGCCGGGGTGGACGGCAGGTGCCGCACCGAGTCGCCGGCCGTCCTGCCCGCCGACGCCGTGGCGCGGGCGGCCTGCCACTACGCGGACGTATCCGGCTGACCGAGCTCCGCGTCGTGCACCAGGATGGCCGCCTGGACCCGGTTGGCCAGGCCCAGCTTGGCCAGCACCCGGCTGACGTGCGCCTTCACCGTGGCCTCGGTCAGCCGCAGCTCGCGGCCGATCTCGGCGTTGGACAGGCCGCGGGCCAGGGCCCTGATGACGTCCTCCTCGCGATCGGTCAGCGCGGCGAGGCGGCGGCGGGCGGTCTCGGCCCTGGACGGGGCGCGGCCGGCGTAGGAGGCGAGCAGGCGCCTGGTGACCGACGGGGCGAGCATGGCCTGGCCGGCCGCGACCGTGCGGACGGCCGCGGCCAGCTCTCGCGGCGGGGTGTCCTTGAGCAGGAAACCGACCGCGCCGAGTCGCAGTGCCTCGTGGACGTACTCGTCGAGGTCGAACGTGGTCAGCATGATCACCTTGGGCGGGCTGGGCGCGACGAGCAGCCGGCCGGCGGCGGTCAGGCCGTCGGTGCCGGGCATGCGCACGTCCATGAGCACGACCTCGGGACGCAGCCGCGCCGCCGCCGAGACCGCCTCCGCGCCGTCGCGGGCCTCGGCGATCACGGCGATGTCGCCCGCCGCCTCCAGGATCAGCCGGAGCCCGGAGCGCACCAGCTCCTCGTCGTCGGCGACCAGGACCCGGATCACGCGGGGATCCGCGCCGCGACCAGGAAACCGCCGTCGTCCTGCGCGCTGGTGCGCAGCGTGCCGCCGAGCAGCTCGACCCGCTCGCGCAGGCCGACCAGGCCCCAGCCCGCCCCGGGCAGCCCGGCGGGTGGGGACGCGGGGGCGCGGTTGCGGACCTCCACCTCCAGCGCCTCCGGCCGGTAGCGGACCCGCACGTCGGTGCGCGCGTCGGCGGCGTGCCTGTGCACGTTGGTGAGCGCCTCCTGCACCACCCGGTACGCGGTCCGCGCCACCGCCGGCTCCACCTCTCGCGCCTCGCCCTCGTCGTGCCTGACGACCTCGACGCCGAGCGCGCGCGACTGGTCGAGCAGCCGGTCGAGGTCGGCGAACGTGGGCGGCGGCGCGACCTCCTCCGCCTGCCGCCGGTCGGGGGCCCAGCCGGTGGCACGGCCGGGGGCCCAGTCGGGGGCCCGGCTGGTGGCACGGCCGGTGGCACAGTCGGGGGCCCGGCCGGTGGCACGGTTGGTGGCCCGGAGGACGCCGAGCACGTCACGCAGGTTCGTCAGCGCCTCGCGGCCGATGCCGCCGATGAGCGCGGCGGTCCGCGCGGCCTCCTCGTCGCCCGTGCGCACCTCCAGCGCCCCGGCGTGCAGCACGATCAGCGAGACCCGGTGGGCGACCACGTCGTGCATCTCCCTGGCGATGCGGGCTCGCTCCTCGGCCCGCACCTGCTCGGCCCGCATGATCTGCTCGCGTTCGGCGCGCCGCTGCACCTCGCGGCGGGCCCGCGTCCACAGGCCCAGCGCGAACGGCAGCCCGACCACGGCCAGCGCCATGAACAGGGCGTTGCCAGGGGTGGCGGCCAGGACCTCGCGCACGCCGTCGCGCCAGGCGCCCATCAGCGCGGACGCCCCGAACACGGCCGCGCAGCCGCCCAGGTAGGCCGCGACGTCCCGGCCCCTGACCAGGTCGCGGCCCGCGTGGTAGGAGGCGGCCAGCAGCGGCGGCCACAGCAGGAGCAGGACGTGGCCGACCGCGGCCACGGCGGCGAGGGGCCACCAGGACCGCCGGGTCTGCCACGCGGCCAGCCCGGCCGCCGCGGCGACCGCGAGCTCCGCCGGCAGCGGGAGCCCGGAAGGCGCCCCCGCCTGCCCCTGGAGGACGAACAGAGAGAGCCCGAACATCGCCGCGCCGAGCAGGACGAACCGCATGGCACCAGCGTAGGGGCCCGGCCGGAAGAGGCTTTACGACGAAAGTAGGGGGCGGCGACCGACGATCGGGGCGCACACCCCGGCGGCTCCCGCCGCCAGATTGGCTCCCATGCTGAAGATCCTGACCGCCCTGTCCCTGGTCGCGGTGCCGCCGCAGGCGGACCTCGCGCTGCCGGAGCCCACCGGGCCGCTGCCCGTGGGCACGACCGACCTGCACCTGGTGGACGAGAGCCGGCCCGACCCCTGGAACCCGGAGGCGGACCGGCGCGAGCTGATGGTCACCCTCTGGTACCCGGCCCGGCGCGACAACGGCGAGCGGGCGCGCTACCTGAGCCCGCAGGAGTCCGCCGCGGTCCTCGCCCCCTACCGTGACGTCCCCCCGGACGCGCTCACCCAGGTCAGGACCCACGCCGGGCGGGAGGCTTCCGTCCGCGCGGGCCGCCATCCGCTCGTCGTCCTCTCGCCCGGTTTCACCTTCCCCCGCGCCACCCTGACCTCGCTCGGCGAGGACCTGGCGAGCCGGGGCTATCTGGTCGCGGCCGTCGAGCACACCTACGAGTCGGTCGCCACCACGTTCCCCGACGGCCGCACGACCACGTGTCTCGCCTGCGTCCCCGGCCAGGACGGCGCCGTCGTCGCGGCCGGGCGGGCGGCCGACGTGAGTTTCGTGCTGGACGAGCTGACGGCGGGGCGCTGGGGCCGGTCCGTCGACCGTGCGCGGATCGCCGTGGCCGGCCATTCGATGGGCGGCAACAGCGCCGCCGCCGTCCTGGCGAAGGACCGCCGGGTCAAGGCCGGCGCCAACCTGGACGGCACCTTCATCCCGCCGGTCGAGCGCCTGGACCGGCCGTTCCTGCTGATCGGCTCGCCGCGTACGCATGCGTGGGACGGCAGCGACGACTCGTGGAAGAAGTCCTGGGCCCACCTGAAGGGCCCGAAGAAGTGGATCACGATCGCCGGGACCGACCACTCCGCCTTCGTTGACTACGCCGTGCTCCGGCCCCCGCTCGGCATCCCCGCGCAGGAGCTCGACGGCGCGCGGGCGCTGCGGATCACCCGTGATCACCTCGCGGCCTTCCTCGACCGCCATCTGCGGGGGCGCAGCACGCCGGTCCCCGCCTGTCCCGAGGTCGTCGATCAGGGGCGGAAGACGGCGGCGTTCTCCTCGGCCCACTGACGGAAGCTCCTGGCGTCCCGGCCGGTGACCTCCTTGACGGTCGGGACGACGGTGTAGCCGATCTCCGGCGTGTGGCCGAGCGCGCCGATCAGGAACTCGACGGTCTCCTCGCCCATGCCGTCGGCGCGCCACTTGGCGCGGGCCTCGTCCACGGTGAGCTCGACGAAGCGTACGTCCCTGCCGATGGCGCCGGCCAGGATCGCGACCTTCTCCCTGAGCGTGATGGCCTCGGGGCCGGTCAGCACGTACGCCCGCCCGCCGTGCCCGCCCTCGGTGAGCACGGTCGCGGCCACGGCGGCGATGTCGCGCTCGTGCACCAGCGCGCTCAGCCGGTCGCCGAACGGCTCCTTGATGACGCCCTCGGTCCGGACCGTCTCCGCCCACCAGCGCAGCGTGTTGGACATGAACTCGACCGGGTGCAGCAGCGTCCACTCGATGCCGCTGCCCGCGAGCGCCCGCTCCAGCTCGCCGTCCTCGCGCCCGCCGAGCACGGTGACCCGCCGCACGCCGGCCGCGGCGGCCAGCTCGACCAGGGCGGCGCCGTCGGGGAGCGGGGCGTAGTCGTCGCCCGCGAAGTTGATGAGGTGCGCGGCCTCGACGCCGTCGAAGACACCTGCCAGCTCGGCGGGCCTGGCGAGGTCGCCCGCGACCACCTCGACGCCCTCGGGCAGCGCGGCCCTGGCGGGGTTCCTGGTCAGGGCGCGGACCCGCTGCCCGGCGGCGAGCAGCTCCTCGACGACGAGACGGCCGACGGTCCCGGTGGCGCCGGTGACGAGAACGATCATGGTGAGGCCCCTCTTTTGGAACGGAACGTTCTGCTCTCAGTCTAGCAGAACGGAATGATTCATTCCACGTAATCCTTGAGCGCGATGGCGTTCGCCGCCTTGTGGATCGGCCCGGCCACGCGCTCCACCATGCGGTCGCGGCCCGGCAGGCGGGGGATCAGCCGGATCATCGCGAGCTGGAACCACAGGGCGAACCGCGACGGGATCACCATGCCATTGAGGTTGGCGTCCGCCAGCGCCTGGTTGGCCGCGACGAAGTCGCGCAGCTCCCGCTCGTAGCCCTCCGGGCCGCGGCCCGCCGCCAGCTCGCCGGCCAGCACGTACGCCCCCACCACCGCCAGGCTCGTGCCCTGCCCCGACGCGGGGGAGGCGCAGTACGCCGCGTCGCCGAGCAGCACCACCCGCCCCTTCGACCAGAGGTCCATGCGGATCTGGCAGACCGCGTCGAAGTAGAGGTCGTCGGCCGCGCGCACCGCGTCGAGCAGCCGCGGCACCTCCCAGCGCATCCCGGACATGGCCGCGGCCAGCAGCTCCTTCTGCCGCTCGACGTCCCGGTGGTCGTAGACGAGCGGCGGGGACGACCAGATGAACATGGCCCTGGCCACGCCGTCGTCCTGGCGGGTGCTGTAGACGTTGGCGGTGCGACCGGGCGCCGCGTGCACCGCCTCCTCGCGGTCCAGGCCGAGCGGGTCGGGCACCGAGCAGATCGAGATGTAGTGGCCGAGGTGGCGGACGAAGCCCTCCTCCGGGCCGAACGCGAGCCGCCGGACGTTGGAGTGCGCGCCGTCGGCCCCGATCACCAGGTCGAACACGCGCGGTCCTGAGCGCTCGAAGCTGACGGTGCCGTCCTCGGCGATGGCCGTGACCGAGTCGTCGAAGACGTACTCGACCTCGTCGCGGGTCAGCTCGTACAGCAGCTCGTTGAGGTCGCCGCGCATGATCTCGACGTCGTCGCCCGAGCGCCCGCCGAACAGGTCGGCGTCCATGGTCGCGACCTTCCTGCCGTCGGCGTCGTAGTGGGTGGCGACGCGCATGTCCGTGGCGCGGGCGCGGACCGCGTCCATGAGGCCCATGCGCTCGATCACCCGCAGCGCCGCGCCCCTGAGGTCCACCTTGTAGCCGCCCGAGCGGACGGCGGGGGCCCGCTCGACCACGGTGACGGTGAAGCCGTGCCGGCGCAGCCAGTAGGCCGCGGACGTGCCGGCGATGCTCGCGCCGGAGATGAGGATGTTCGCCATGCCGCAGACAGTACATCTGTCTTAGACGATTGTCTAGGACGATTGTGCTAGTTTGTGAGCATGGGAAACAGAGAGGACCTGCTGGCGGGCGCGAAGCGGTGCCTGGTCGAGAAGGGCTACGTCCGCACCACGGCGCGCGACGTCGCGAGCGCGTCGGGCGTGAGCCTCGCGGCCATCGGCTACCACTTCAAGTCGAAGGAGGCGCTGCTCAACGAGGCGCTGTTCGAGGTCATGCGGGAGTGGGGCGAGGAGCTGGCGGCCACGCTGTCGGCCACGCTGTCGGCCGGGCCGGCGCCGGGCGCGGACCGGCTGGAGCGCTTCGCCGTCGTGTGGGACCGGGTGCTGGAGTCGTTCGCGCGGCTGCGGCCGCTCTGGGTGACGCAGCTCGAACTCCTGGGCCAGGTCGAGCACCTGCCGGAGGTGCGCGACCAGCTCGCCGCCGCGAACAGGGAGGCCCAGGAGGGGCTCGCGGAGCTCTTCGAGGGCGGCGAGCCGGGCGCCGACCCCGAGCGTGCCCGGCTGACCGGCGCGCTCTACCAGGCGCTGCTCACCGGGTTCCTGTCCCAGTGGCTGCTCGATCCCGAGCGGGCGCTGTCGGGCCGCGAGGTGGCCGCCGCCCTGCGCCTGGTGACCGCGTGAGCTCCTAGAAGGCGCTGATGGTGGCCGGGGCGCGCTCGGCCCGGCTCAGCGCGCGGATGACCGCCGTCGCACCGTGGCGGTGCACCGCCAGCCGGGCCAGCAGCTCGACCACGGGCCTGATGACCTCCGGCGGCAGCGCGGGCGTCTCGACGCCCACGCTCGCGGCCAGGTCGTCGGCGTGGACCACCAGCTCGACCAGGCGGGTGAGCAGGAAGTCGTCCAGGGTGAGCGCCCAGCCGGACGCCTTCACGTGGACCACCCGGTCGGCGGGCTCGGCGGGCAGCGCGGTGATCTGCGTGTCGAGCAGCGCCCGCGTCCGCTCGACCAGCGCGGCCGGGCCGTCGGCCGCGGCGGCCTCGCCGCCCCGCCGGATGCCGACGTTGATCTCGTGGTCGAGGCCCGCCTCCACCCACGGCGAGCGCGAGTAGTGCTCCAGGAGGTCGATCGGCTCGTGACCGGCGCCGTCGGAGTCGAGCACGTCGCGAACCCGGACGATCTGGTGCGCCAGGTGCCCCGCCAGCCCCGCCACGCTGAACTCGGTGAGCGCGCTCGGCTTGTCCCAGCCCGCCGTCACCGCCGGCTGCCCGAGCAGCGACACCGCCGACGTCGCGGCGATCACGTACGAGTTCCTGATGTCCACCATCGCTCGCCCTTCCCTCGTGTCAGGCCGTGACCCGGGCCAACACTATCCCTCCCACGATCAGCCCGAGCGCGGCCATCCGTCCCACCGAGACGGGGTCGTCGTGGAGCACCACGCCCAGCGTGATCGCGCCGACCGCGCCGATGCCGGTGAAGACCGCGTACGCGGTGCCGACCGGCAGCGTGTTCATTGCCCGCGACAGCAGCCAGACGGCGGCGGCCATGAGCAGCAGGCTGACCAGCGTGGGCAGGGGGCGGGTGAAGTTCTGGGTCGGCTTGATGCTCTGCGACCAGGCCACCTCCACCAGCCCGGCCAGCAGCAGGACGAGCCAGCTCATCGGGCCGCCGCCGTGAGAGCCTGGGCGCGGACCTGGGCGCGGGCCGCGGCCAGCGACTCCTCGTGCCGCTCGCGCAGGTGGGCGAGCGCCGGGTCGAGACGGGCGTTGACCAGCTCGGCGTGGACGAACGTCACGTCCTCGACCTGGAAGTGGCCGCGGAAGAAGTCGCGCAGGTAGCGCTCCTCGTGGTCGTACGGCTCGCGGGGGGTGCCGGGGCCGTACGCGCCGCCCCGCGCGCCGGTCACCACGAACGAGCGGCCCGCCAGCGACATCTTGGGGAAGGTGATCTGGTCGAGCCACGCCTTGAGCGACGACGGGATCGAGTAGTTGTACATCGGCGTGCCGATCAGCACGACGTCGGCCGCGAGGACCTCGGCGAGCAGCGGCTCGACGATCGCCCAGGCGTCCCGCTGGGCGGGCGTGCGGACCGCCTCCTGGTAGCGGGCGGGGTCGGTGATCTCGTGCTCCAGGACGTGGTCGCACAGCTCCGTCCACGCCTCGCCGATGTGCGGCACGGGGCGGGCCGCGAGGTCGCGGTAGGTGTAGCCGGCGCCGGGGTGGGCGGCGCGCCAGGCGTCGGCGTACTCGGCGGACAGCTGACGCGAGAACGAGTTCCGGCGCGCGCTGGCGTCCAGGTGCAGCAGCATCGTGATTCTCCTCAGATATGTGGACGCTGTGTCCACTTCACTATAAGCGGACGCTGTGTCCACATACAATGGGCGCATGGAAAGAGCCGACGCCGCCCGCAACCGCGCCAGAATCCTGGAGGCCGCCGCCGCACTCTTCGCCGAGCGCCCTCCGCAGGACGTGACGATGGACGACATCGCCAAGAGGGCCGGCGTCGGCCGGGGCACGCTCTACCGGCGCTATCCCGACCGCGCCTCGATCGCCGTCGCGCTGCTCGACGAGCACGAACGCGCGCTTCAGGAACGGCTGCTGCGCGGCGAGCCGCCGCTCGGCCCCGGCGCGCCGCCCGCCGACCGGCTCGCCGCCTTCTACGCCGCGATGGTGCGCCTGCTGGAGGACCACGCCCACCTGGTGCTGGGCACGGAGGTGGGCCGCTCGCGCTTCGAGACCGGCGCGTACGGCTTCTGGCGGGCCCACGTACGGGCCCTGCTCGTGGCGGCCGGCACACCCGACCCGGACGCGCTGGTGGAGGTGCTGCTCGCCCCCCTCGCCCCCGAGGTGTACGGCTACCAGCGCGACCGGCTCGGCCTCACCCCGGACCGCATCACCGAGGCGCTGACCCGCCTGACCGTCCTGCTCAGGCCAGCGTCTTCCTGATCGCCGACCTGATGAACGCGCGGGCCAGCTTGGCCCGGCGGAAGCGGCTGAGCCGGGGGCCCGGCGTGCCGTACCTGCGGGCGCGCACGTCGGCCACCACGAGCTCGGGCGCGCCCATCCCCGGCAGCAGGTCCAGGGCCTCCCGCTTGGTGACGAGCCGCCCGTCGGCGAGCGTGACCGCGGCCCGCGCGATCGTCACCGTGCCGAGGTCCACCCAGATGTCCCGCAGCCAGCGCCGCCGCCCGCGCGTCTTCTCCAGCCAGAAGTCCCGCAGGTCCGTACGGACGAACTCGGCCAGCTCGGCGTCCGACACAGGCGGCAGCAGGTCGGCGGGCGACGGCCCGTACAGTTCGAGCGCCTTCACGTGCAGCTCGCGCCGGGTCACGGGGGTCACCGGGCGGCGGAAGATCTCCTCGTGCGCCCACGTCACGTGCTCGGCGGACGGATCGGCCAGCTCCTGGCGGGCGATGTACGAGCAGTGCAGCCGATCCGCCAGCGGCAGGTCCAGGCCGCGGTGCACGGCCTTGATCCGCCGCCAGTGCCCCATCGTGACCGGCTCGTCCACGATCGCGATGAGATCGAGGTCGCTGCGGCCGGGCTGGTAGTCGTCGGTCGCCAGCGACCCGTGGGCCCACAGCGCGACGAGGGGGACGGCGGGCTCCACGGTCTCCAGGAAACGGCTCAGCAGCCGGTCGGTCGCGACGTGCATGATGGTCACTATGATCGATCCTCGCCTCACTGGAAAGGTCGCGTTGATCACTGGCGCCAATCAGGGCATCGGGGCGGCGGCCGCGATCGCGCTGGCGGCCCAGGGGGTGGCGGTCTTCCTGACGTACAAACGGCTCGACCCGCTGAAGCATCCGGCCTATCCCGAGGCGTACGACCGGCTGCGCGCCCGCGACGCCGGCGAGGTCGTGGCGCGGGTGCGCGAGGCGGGCGGCAGGGCGGAGTCGGCGGAGGCCGACCTCGCCGACCCGGAGACTCCCGGCCGGCTGTTCGACCTGGCGGAGGCGGCGTTCGGCCCGGTCGAGATCCTGGTCAACAACGCGAGCGGCTGGGTCAGCGACACCTTCGCGGCACAGGAGCACGACGGTTTCGGCCGCCCGACGCGGCGGGTGGACGCCGCGACGCACGACCGCCAGTTCGCGGTGGACGTGCGCGCGCCCGCGCTGCTCATCGCCGAGTTCGCCCGGCGGCACGTCGCCCGCGGCGCGAGCTGGGGCCGCATCATCGGCCTGACCTCCGCAGGGCCGCACGGCTTCCCCGGCGAGGTCAGCTACGGCGCGGCCAAGTCGGCCCAGGAGAGCTACACGATGTCGGCGGCCCACGAGCTGGGCCGCCACGGCGTCACCGCCAACATGGTCCACCCCCCGATCACCGACACCGGCTGGATCAACGAGGAGGTGGAGAGCCTGGCCCGCGAGCACGGCCCGCTCGGCAGTGTCGGCCTGCCGGAGGAGGTGGCCGAGGTGATCACCTACCTCGCCTCCCACCAGGCCCGCCGGGTGACCGCGCAGGTGATCAGAATGTACTGACCGGGGTGATTCCCGAGCGCTGAAATCCGGAAATCATGACTGAGGTTCTGCAGGTCGTCATCGGAGGGCCGGCGGCGGCGATACCGCTTTCCGATCCTTATCTGGCTGATGTCCTCGATCTCCTGCAGACCGTCGACAGCGTCATGTGGCAGATTCGGGCGGCAGAGATCATTCGCCGGGGCATGGACCTCCCCAGGGGTTACCCCCGGAGGCTGACCCAGGTGTATGTTCCTCCTCCGCCGGACGAGCCGCCCGGCCGGATTCCGAGAGAAGTGCGCAACCGCATGCAGCGCGAGATCGAGGACAAGCCGCCCGGCCTCGCGCGGATCACCCGAATATCCAAAACGTCCTGGTGGAAAGGGCGCGAGGAGGCGCTGAAAGCGAAACAGTCCTTCGAGAAGCTGCGTGACGCGGGCGTGGAGATGCGGCAGCTCGAGGATTGATCGCGATGGCGGCGCTCAGGGGAGCAGGTCGGGGGTGAGCGCGGCGAGGTCGGGCAGGACCCGCCAGGCCAGCGCCAGCGCGTCAGGGGCGGGCGGGTAGCGGGGGTGCGGCACCGCGATGACCCGCATGCCCGCCGCGTGCGCGGAGCGCAGCCCGTTGCTGGAGTCCTCGACCGCGACGCAGCCGCGCGGGTCCACCTCCATGCGCCGGGCCGCCTCCAGGTAGCCGTCGGGCGCGGGCTTGCCCCGTTCGACCTCCTCGGTCGAGACCGTGGCCGCGAAGCAGTCCGTCAGCCCGGCCGCGTCCAGCACCACGTCGATCAACCGGCGGGGGGACGAGCTGGCGAGCCCGAGCACGCGCCCGGCCGCGAGCCGCCGTACGGCCTCCACCGCGCCCGGCATCAGCGGCACCTCGTCGCGGTAGCGGGCGGCCATCTGGTCGACGACCCCGCGCGCGATCTCGTCGGGGGACAGGCGCACGCCCAGCTCGTGCAGGTACGCGGCCCACTCGCCGGTGCTCATGCCCATGAGCCGCGACTGGGTGTCCGGCTGCCACGTGCCGCCGTGCTCGGCCACGAACGCCCGCCGCACCTCCTCCCACACCGGCTCGGAGTCGACCAGCACGCCATCGAGATCGAACACGCACGCTCCCATGAACGATCACTCTAACCACCCGACCGGCCGTCCCGCTTGTCCCTATTGCCCGAGATTCATGCTCTAAGGGGGAATTGTTGAGCTACCCGGGAACCTCTCCCGGGCAGGCGGACAGACATGGCAGACCTTCCACTTCGCGACACGGGCGACTTCGAGGACGCCGATCGCGGCTTCATCGCCAAGCTCGACCCCGGAGTGATCAAAACGGCCGACGGCAGGGTCATCTGGGACATCGACGCCTACGACTTCCTCCACGACGAACGCCCCGAGACGGCCCACCCCAGCCTGTGGCGCCAGGCCAGGCTCTGCGCCCGCCAAGGTCTGTACGAGGTCACCCCGGGCGTCTATCAGGTGCGCGGCCTCGACCTGGCCAACATGACGCTGGTCGAGGGCGAGCGGGGCGTCGTCGTCATCGACCCGCTCGGCTCCGTCGAGTGCGCCGCCGCCGCGCTCAAGCTCTACCGCGCCCACCGCGGGGAGCGCCCCGTCACCGGCGTCGTCTACACCCATCCCCACACCGACCACTTCGGCGGCGGGCGCGGCGTCACCCACGGCGGCGTCCCGATCCTGGCCGCCGCCGGGTTCCTGGAGCACGCGGTCGCGGAGAGCCTGTACGCAGGACCCGCGCGGGCCCGCCGCGCCGTCTACATGTACGGCCCCGCCCTGCCCCGCTCGCCGGAGGGCCAGCTCGGCTCCGGCCTCGGCATGACCGTCGCCCCCGGCACCCGCTCGCTGCTCCCGCCCACGCTGGAGGTCGCCCGTACCGGTCAGGAGGAGACCGTCGACGGCGTGCAGCTGCTCTTCCAGCTCACCCCCGGCGGCGGCGCGCCCGCCGAGCTGAGCATCCTCCTGCCCGCGCACCGGGCGCTGTTCCTCGCCGAGAACGCCGGTCGCGGCCAGCACGCCGTCCTGTCCCTGCGCGGCTCCGCGGTCCGCGACCCCCGGGCGTGGTCCCGCCACCTCGACGAGGCGCTCGCCCTGCTCGCCCCGCACGCCGACGTCGCGCTCGCCGCGCACCACTGGCCCACCTGGGGCGGCGACGGCATCGCCGGCTACCTCGCCCGGCAGCGCGACCTGTACGCGTACCTGCACGACCAGACCCTGCGCCTGCTCAACAAGGGCCTGACCGCCGCCGAGATCGCCGAGGCCGTACGCCTGCCGCCCGAGCTGGAGCACGCCTGGCACGCCCGCGGCCACCACGGCTCGACCGCGCACAACGTCAAGGCCGTCTACCAGCGCTACCTCGGCTGGTTCGACGGCAACCCGGCCCACCTCTGGGAGCACCCGCCGAGGGAGAGCGCCATCAGGTACGTCGACTGCCTGGGCGGCGGCGCGGCCGTGGTCGCCTGCGCCCGCCGCTATCTCGGCGAGAACGACCTGCGCTTCGCCGTCCAGCTGCTCAACCACGCCATCTTCGCCGACGAGGGCAACAAGGAGGCCCGCGACCTGCTCGCCGAGGTCTACACCCGGCTCGGCCACGGCGCGGAGAACGCCGCCTGGCGCAACTTCTACCTGATGGCCGCGCTGGAGCTCACCGACGGCATCGTGCCCGCCACGCCGGAGCGGACCCCGCCGGACGTGCTCGCCGCGCTGAGCGTGGCGCAGATCTTCGACACGCTCGCCGTACGGGTGGACGGGCCGCGCGCCTGGCACGAACGCCTGGCCATCGACTGGCACCTCACCGATCTCGGCGAGCGCCACCGCACGACCCTGTCCAACGGCGCCCTCATCCACCAGCCGAACCCGCCCGCCGACGTGCCGCCCGACCTGACCCTGCGGCTGACGAAGGCGCAGCTCGTGGGGCTGATGGCGGGCAAGGGCGTGGAGGGCGTGGAGCGTGAGGGCGACACGACGGCGCTCAAGCGCCTGGTGGCCGTCCTCGACCATCCGATCCCGGACTTCGCCATCGTCACGGCGTGACCGGCGGCGCGGGCCGCTCCTGAACGGGCCCGCCGGCATGCTCGCGCATGGACCGGCAGGCGAGCGCGAGCAGCGTGACCACGACCGCCGCCAGCGCGGGCCCCACCACCAGCGGCACCGTCAGCTCGCCCGCGTGCCATGCCGCCGCGAGGACCGCCGCGGACGTCACCGCCCCCACCCCGAACATCGCCAGCCAGAGCGGCAGCACCCGTACGAAGGCGTAGAGCAGCGGGAACGCCGGCCACACGAACGGCGCGGAAACGACGGCCAGCACCAGCCAGAGCGCCGTCACCGCCCCGAGCCACACGGGCCCGGCCACCGGACGCCCCTCGGCCGACGGCCCGGCCGCGTAGAGCGCGCCGAGCAGCACGCCACCCGCGGCGATCCCCACCTGGTCCTCACGCAGCACGGTGACCACGGCCATCGCCAGCAGCCCGAAGACCGTGAGATGCACCGCCCACGCCAGCAGTCGCAACGGTATGTCCATCATCGATCACCAACAGTAACGGCGATCGGCCGCCGGCGCGACGCACCCGGCGGTGCCGGGTCTCAGGCGCCGGTCCGGTCCTCCGCGCGGCGGCGCGCGCTCACCGGCGCCGTGGCCGCGAAGTACAGCACCCCGGCCACCACCAGCGCGATCACCACGCCGATGTTCGCCGCCCCGAACGTGGACCCCTTCAGCTCCTCGCTCATCAGGAACCCGACGACCTTCGCGATGTTCTCGTCCGCCGAGGTGATCAGCCCCATCCCGACGACCGACGCGACGACCAGCGCGGCGACCCCCGTCCAGTTGACGGCGGGCCCGCCGGGACGCAGCAGCCGCTCGTCGTAGCCGCGCCCGCCGTCACGCATCCGCCACATGTCCACCAGGAAGATCGCCACCCAGGCGGCCATCACCACGCCGACGATCGCCAGGAACGCCTGGAAGGTGCCGAAGAAGCTGTCGCTGACGAACAGCAGGTAGTAGCCGCCGAGCACCATGAGCACCCCGTCGATGAGCACCGCGAGATGCCGCCGCACCGGGACCCCGAGCGCCAGCATCGACAGCCCGGACGAGTAGATGTCCATGATCGCCCCGGCCAGGAACCCGCCGATCGCGGTCAGCAGATAAGGCAGCAGGAACCACGTCGGCAACGCCCCCGCCAGCGCCGCCACCGGATCGCCCCCGGCCGCCTCGGCGAACTTCGGGTCGCCGCCCGCCAGCAGCACCCCGAACACCAGCAGCACCATCGGCGGCAGCGCGCCCCCGAGCGTCGTCCAGAACGCCACCGCCCGCCCGGACGAGCGGGAGGGCAGGTAACGCGAGTAGTCCGCGCCGCAGTTGACCCAGCCGAGGCCGAGCAGCGTCATCGCGAAGATGATCCCGCCGATCCAGCCGCCGGCTCCGGTGGTGGTCTCCAGCGACACGCCCAGCCTGGGCGTCATGAGCGCCATGTAGACGACGGTCAGCACGACGAACGCGTACGTCAGGTACCGCTGCACCACCATGATCAGCGCGTGTCCGTACACGCCGACGGCGATCACGACCAGCGCCGCGACGGCGAAGCAGACGGCGGTGGCGGTCGTGCGGGGGAGATCGGGCGCGAGCCGGGCGAGGATGGCCGCCCCGCTCTGCGCCGACAGCGTGACCAGCACGATCTCCCAGCCGACGTTCGAGATGTACGACAGCGTGGCGGGCAGCTTGTTGCCCTGGTAGCCGAAGGGCGCCCGGCCCAGCGTCATCGTCGGCACGCCGGACCGGGTGCCGCCGACCGCGACCAGGCCGACCAGCAGGAACGACAGGACGTACCCGACGGCGCCGGTGATGATCGCGGGGACGACGCCGAGCCCGAGCCCGACGATGTAGACGCCGAACGCGACCCCGAACAGCGACAGGTTGGAGCCGGCCCAGGGCCAGAAGAGGTCGCCCGGCCGGCCGTGCCGCTCCGCCTCGGGGACCGCGTTGATGCCGTTCTGCTCGACGGCCATCGTGTCCATGATCCGGACGTTACAACCGGTCTGTGACGAAACCCACCCTATGGGGATATCGGGATCGTTACGGCGACGAAATCCTGGTTAGGGAAGGACGATATCCGCAGGCCGGGGGAAGGGCAGCCGTTGATGAAGGCGTCGTCATGGCGGGCCGACCCGCGCGGGCGTGCGCTCGCCGTCTGCCTGGTGGCGGCGTTCATGACCGGGCTCGACGTCAGCATCGTGAACGTGGCGCTGCCGTCCATCCGCGAGGGCCTGCACGCGATGGAGGACGGCCTCCAGTGGACGCTGTCCGGGTACGCGCTCACGTTCGGCCTGCTGCTGGTGCCGGCCGGGCGGCTGGGGGACGCGCGGAGCCGGCGCACGCTGTTCATGTGGGGGGTGGTGCTGTTCACGCTGGCCAGCGTCGCCTGCGGGCTCGCCTGGAACATGAACGTGCTCATCGTGTCGAGACTCCTCCAGGGCATGGCGGCCGGGATGCTGAACCCGCAGGTGTCGGGGCTGATCCAGCAGATGTTCCGCGGGCACGAGCGGGGCCGCGCCTTCGGCGCCCTGGGCGCCACCATCGGCGTCTCCACGGCGGCCGGCCCCCTGATCGGCGGAGCGCTGGTGACCGGGTTCGGTACGGAGTTCGGGTGGCGCTGGGTCTTCCTGGTCAACCTCCCGATCGGCCTCGCCCTCCTCCCGCTGGCCCACCGCGTGCTCCCCACCCCGGACCCGGCGCAGCTCTCCAGGCGGCGGGAGAGCATGGACCCCGTCGGCGTCGTGCTGCTCGGCCTGGGCGTGGGCTGCCTGCTCCTGCCCTTCATCCAGCAGCACCAGTGGCACGGCCAGGCGAAGTGGCTGCTCGTCCCCGCCGCCCTGATCGTCCTGGGCGTCTTCGTGGCGTGGGAGCGCGCCTACCGCCGCGAACCCCTGATCGACCTGGCGCTCTTCCGCAAGCGCTCCTACAGCCTGGGCTCCGCCATCGCCCTGTTCTACTTCGCGGGCTTCACCGGCATCTTCTTCACCTTCACGCTCTACCTGCAGAGCGGCCTCGACTACAGCCCCCTCATGGCGGGGCTGTCGATCACGCCGTTCGCGCTGGGCTCGGCCTCCGCCTCCGTGGTCGGCGGACGGCTGGTGGGCCGGGCGGGCCGCCGGCTGGTGGCCGCCGGGCTCACGACCGTGATCGTCGGGCTGTGCGCCACGATGGCCGCCACCGCGCTCGTGCCCGGTCACAACGTCGGCCTGGCCACCGCCCTGCCGCTGCTGATCGCGGGCGTGGGCAGCGGCCTGGTCATCTCGCCGAACCAGGCGATCACCCTGTCCGAGGTGCCGCCTGCCGGCGGCGGCAGCGCGGCGGGCGTGCTGCAGACCGGTCAGCGCCTCGGCTCGTCGATCGGCATCGCCGCCGCCGGCTCGGTCTTCTTCAGCTCCCTTCCCCAGGGCTGGCCGACCGCCTTCCGCCACGGCCTCCTGGTGGTGCTCACGTGCGTCTCCATCGCCCTGCTGGCCGCCGGCTTCGACCTCGTCCGCACCTACCGCCGCTGACGACTCGGCCTGGTCATGAGCCCAGCAGGCGGGCCTCCACCTCCGAGTCGAGGCCGATGCGGGGGCGGTCGGGGCGGTGCGGCGCCTCGCCGCCGATGCCGCGCAGCCACGCCCACGTGTCGCCCACCGTCTCGGCCACCGGCCGGAAGCTCAGCCCGGCCGCCACCGCCTTCGACACGTCGCCGCCGTGCAGGAAGTCGTAGTCGGACCCGACCAGCCAGAACGGCAGCTCCGTCCACGGCTGCACCCCGGCCGCCAGGATCGTCTCCGGCTCGACCCAGCGCAGCTGCGCCGCCGCCCCCGTCACCTCGACGCAGGTCTCCAGGATCTCCCGCATCGTCACGAACCCGGGCGGGCTCACCACGTTGAACGCCCCGCCGACGCCGCGCTCGGCCGCCCGCAGGCACCACAGCGCGAGGTCGCGCGCGTCGATGTACTGGAGCCCCTGCTCGGCGGGGCCGGGCGCGAGGACCGGCCCGCCCCGCGCGATCCGGCCGAGCCACCACGGCAGCCGCCCGACGTTCTCGTGCGGCCCGATGATCAGCCCGGCCCTGGCCAGCAGCGCCCGCTCCCCGAACGCCGCCACCGCCGCCAGCTCGCCGCCCGCCTTGTTCCTGGCGTAGTCGGAGGGATCGTCGTCGTCGGCCGAGGCCGTCACCACCGGCGCGCTCTCGTCGGCGCCGAACGCCACCGGCTCGGCGTGAACGGATCTGCTGGAGACGTAGACGTAGTGGCCCGCCCGCCCGGCGAGCAGCGCGGCCGCGTCACGCACCGCCGAGGCCGCCCACGACCAGGTGTCGACCACGACGTCCCACTCGCCGCGCTCCAGCGCCGCGAGGCCGCCGGGGGCCGTGCGGTCGCCGAGCAGCGCGGTGACCCCGGCCGGTGGCGCGTGGGTGCCCCGGTTGAACACGGTGACGTCCCACCCGAGGCCGAGCGCCTCCTCGACGACCGCGCGCCCCACGAACTCCGTGCCGCCCAGCACCAGGATTCTCATGGCGCCCACTCTGGCGCAGGCGGTGGCCCGCGCGTGCCCTTGCACGCCCGCAGCGGAATCGCCATGGGCGAAACCGCGCCGGGCGCCTCAGAACTCGCAGCCGCCCGGGTCCAGCAGGTCGTCGTCGAACTCCGGGGGAGGGGGCGGCTTCGGCACGCGCCGCTCGCCGTGCTCCATCCCCGGCCGCAACCGCCCGGACACCCGGACGGTGAGCCCCTGGCTGCCGCGCGGACCGGCTTCCAGCAACACCTCGATGTCCCGCATCGCCCCGTCCTCTCGCCTCTCGCCGCCGTCGTCCGTTCCGAATGATGGACGGCACGGATGCACGGAGCGTGGCGAAACGCCCCTCATGGCACCCCGCTTACCGAATCTCGATCCCCCATAGGCCCGGCCCGTGCGGGCCGTACACTCCGGGGGTGGACCTGCGGCAGCTCTCCGACGCGATCGAGTCCGTCTCCAGCCGGTACGCCGCCTCGCTCGGCGTCGAGCGGGACGACATCTGGCACATGCTGAAGCTGCAGGAGGAGGTCGGCGAGCTCACCCAGGCGTTCCTCACCCGCACCGGCAGGGCCAGGACCAGGGGCCGCACCCCGGCCGAGATCGAGGCCGACTTCCGCGCGGAGCTGGCCGACGTCCTGTGCCAGGTGCTGCTCCTCGCCCGCCACCACGGCGTGGACGTGGAGGCGGAGGTCCGGCGCAAATGGCTGAACCGCCTGCCCGATCAGGGGTGAGCCGGGAAAATGCGTGGCGCGGCCGTGCCCGGCGGGAGTTCACTGGGGCGGTCCCCCCGCGAAGGAGCCCTTCCCGCATGATCGTGATCACGGCCGCCTCCGGCGCGCTCGGCCGCCTCGTCCTCGACCGGCTGCGAGCGACCGGAGCGGAGGTGACGGCCGCCGTCCGCGAACCCGCCCGCGCGCCCGAGGGCGTCCCGGCCCGCCACGGCGACTACGACGACCCCCGCAGCCTGCGGGCCGCCTTCGAGGGCGCCGACCGCCTCCTGCTGATCTCCTCGCCCGAGCTCGACACCGCCCGCAGGATCGAGCAGCACCTGGCCGCCGTGGCCGCCGCCAAGGAGACCGGCGTGGGCGCGATCGTCTTCACCAGCTTCCTCGGCGCCGACACCGCCGCCACCGGCCTGACCGAGGCGTACCACGTGACCGAGCGGGCGATCGTCGACAGCGGCCTGCCCTACACGCTGCTCCGCCACCCCTACTACAGCGACGCGTTCGTGCCGCGCGTCACCGCGGACGGGGAGATCGTGAGCTCCACCGGCGGCCGGGGGCTCAACACCGCCTTCCGCGCCGACCTCGCCGCCGCCGCGGCGAACGTCCTGACCGGCGGCGACGGCCATCTGGGCCGGGCCTACGACTTCACCGGGCCGCTGTGGACGTACCCGGAGGTCGCCGCGGCCCTGGGCGCCACCTACCGCGAGACCGACGCCGGCGAGGGGCCCATGGGCTGGATCTCCGCCAGGATCCGCGCGGGCGCGCTGGAGCGGCAGACCCCCGACCTCGAACGCGTGCTCGGCCGCCCCGCCGAGACCGTGATCTCCCGCCTCCGGGCGGGCACGGCGTGATCCGGACGTGCACTACGGTTGCCGCTCATGGCCGACTTCATCTCCCTCCCCTTCTACGACCTGTTCCACGAGAACGGTCACGTCCCGATCATCCGTGAGAAGCTGCCGCCGCTCCTGACCGGGGTGACGCGCAGCATCCTGGAGATCGGCGCCGGCTCCGGCCTGATCACCGTCTCGCTGGCCGAGTGGACCCCGGCGGAGATCTTCGCGCTGGAGCCCTCGGACGGCATGCGCGGCATCCTGCTGTCCCGGCTGTGCGGCCGTCCCGAGCTCCTCGACCGGGTCACCGTCCTGCCCTGCGACGCGCTCGCCGCGCGGGTGCCCGAGCCGGTCGAGGCCGTCGTGATGATCAACGTCATGTACTCGATGCCGCACGACTACCGCAAGCGGCTCTGGCCGCTGCTCGCCGAGCTCACGGAGCCCGGCGGCCTGCTCGTCTTCACCTGGCACGACGGCGGCGCGCCCGCCACGCGGCCGGTCGAGAAGCTGGAGAGCCGCCAGGTGGGCCGCCACACCTACTCCATCTGGTCCGGGCTCACCCGGCTGGACGAGGAGACCTTCGAGGGCCGCTTCATCCACCGCATCGAGGAGGGCGACACGGTGATCAGCGAGGAGGAGCTGGTCGGCGAGGCCTACCGGCCGCTCTGGCCGACCATCGAGAGCGAGCTCACCGGCGCCGGTTTCACCCGCGAGGACGCCCCCGACGGACTGCTCGCCTGGCGTCGTACCTGAGCGGTCACACTTCCGGCGGCTGAGGGGTCAACGAGATGCCGGGCCGTACGCGGCCCGGCATCCGTAACGCCGGAAGGAGAGCCACCGATGTCCACCGCCGCTGTCGTCGTCACCGTCCTCACCGCCCTCTGGGTGGGGTTCTCGGCCCTGTCGGTCTTCATCCGCGCCAAGTGGGTCGTGGAGCCGCTCGCCGAGTACGGCGTGCCGCGCGCCGCGTGGCCCTGGCTCGGCACGGCCAAGGCGCTGGGCGCGGCCGGCCTGCTCGCCGGGCTGGTCGTGCCCCCGATCGGCGTGGCCGCCGGGATCGGCCTGGTGGTTTACTTCACGGGCGCGGTCGTCACCGTGCTCCGCGCCCGTTCGTACGGGCACGTGCCGTTCCCGCTGCTCTACCTGACGCCGGTCGTGGTCGCCATGGCGCTCACGGCCGCCTGATCAGCGCCGGGCGGCGAGGCGCGCCACGTACTCCTTGACGGCCAGGGAGAGCGCCAGCGTCTCGGGGCCGAGCAGCAGCCCGGCGCAGAGCAGCCGATACCAGAACGCGGCGGTCAGGGGCCCCTCGGCCAGCCCTTCGGCCGTCCAGCGCAGCACCTCGGCGAAGACCGGCAGCAGCAGCAGGCAGAACCAGGCGACCACGCCGGCGAAGCCCGCCAGCCACACCCAGCGGAACCAGCGCCCCACCCGCAGGTCGGTGTCGGTCGCGTCGGCCAGCTCGGCGGCCTCCTCCTCGCTCAGCCGCCCGAACGCCCGCCGCAGCATCAGCGTCTTCACCCGCCACAGGTTGCGGCAGCCGAGTGCGTTCACCAGCACCGCGTAGAGGTCGGTGCGCAGGAACACGAGGCTCTGCCAGAGCATCTGCATGATCTTGATGAACGACCACGCGGCCAGCAGCGAGGCCACCAGCTCGGGAGCGTCCCACACGCCGGTGTCGATCAGCAGCCGGCCGGTGAGCAGCGCGGCCAGCAGCACGGAGTCGACGGCGAGGCCGGCCAGCAGCGGCCCGTACCGCTGCCGGCGCGGCAGCGTCCAGAGCTGGGTGAGGTCGGTCTCGAAGACGAGCATCCACAGGCGGCGGTCGACGCCGAAGCGGGTCTGGATGCCGAGGGCCCGCGCGCCGAGCCAGTGCCCGCACTCGTGGCTGGCCGCCGCGAACCACACGAACGGCAGCCAGGCGAGCGCGCTCAGCCCGGTGTCGCCGAAGGCGAAGGCGTCCTCGGCGGGGTCGGGGGCCAGGCCGGGGCGGACGACGACGACGGCCACCGAGTAGATCAGGCAGGCGGCGTAGAAGGTCCAGGCGACGGGGCCGAAGAAGGGGCGGACCGTCTCCGGGCGGATGCCGGTCATCCACCGGCGGGCCTGGATGGGCGCCGTGCGCACCGGCGCGGCCGCCTCCTCGCCCTCCTCCGCCAGGAAGCCGAGCTCCCCGAGGGTGTCGACGAACGACGGCACGTTGACCGGCTCCCCGGCGAACTCCTCCGCCTCGGCCGCCGCCTCCTCGACGCTCGCGCCCCGCTGGAGCGCGGCGATCACCACCCCGCCGACCGCCGGGATCGTCACGAACGTACCGGTCGCCGGATCGCCCACCAGCACCTCGTCCTCGCCCTCGGGGACGACGCTGAGCGGCTTGAGCCGGACCGTCGCGGGCACCGTCACCGCCGGTCACCCTCGCGCGGCGGCGCCAGCCGGCAGACCTGGCACTCCGGGTTCGCGGGGAGGGGCCGCCACTCCGGCGTCAGGCCCTCGCGCAGGTCGAGCGTGACCCGGTACCCGGCCGCCCGCGGCGGCTCGAACCCGGTGAGATAGCGCTGCGCCTCCAGCGCGAGCAGCGAGCCCACCTGCATCGCCATCGGCCCGGTGAGCGGGTTGCTCAGCTTCATGTTCTCCACGATCCGGTACGCCACCGCCTCCGGGTCGTCCCCGACCGGCCGGTCGGCGTAGTCGCAGGCCAGGCACGCCGTGCGGCCCGGGTCCACGGACAGGTACATGAGCTGGCTGCGGTTCGCGCCCCCCAGCACGTACGGGATCCCGGCCCGGACGGCGGCCTCGTTCGCCCACAGGTTGGCGTGCGGATGGCCGTCGAGGCCGCCCGCGATGAGGTCCACGCCCTGGACCAGGTCCGCCAGGTCCTCCGGCGCGGACACCCAGCGGTCGACCGGGTGGACCTTGATGGCGGGGTCGTACTCGCGGACCCAGGCCGCGGCCCGCTCGGCCTTCGACAGCCCGATGTCGGCGTGGTGGTAGAGGAACTGGCGGGCGAAGTTGCGCGACTCGACGCGGTCCTGGTCCACCAGCGTCATCTCGCCGACGCCGAGCCCGGCCAGGCACTGGACCAGCGAGGAACCGCCCCCGCCGACGCCGAGCACCAGCACGTGCGCCTCGCGCATCGAGCGCTGGAACGCGCCCCGGTGCCGGTCCAGGGCGGAGTAGGTGCCGTAGAAGCTGAGGTTCGAGAAGTGCCGCTCGTTCTCCTGCGGATCGTCGAGCGCGCGGCCGTCGGCGTCCTCGACCAGGCCCAGGGAGTCGAGCCCGGCGAGGCCCCTGCCGACGTCCTCCTCGGAGAGCCGGAAACCGCGCCCGGCGAGGGCGACGCTCAGCTCGGCGGCGGTCCGTGGGGCCTCGCGCAGCTCGCTCAGGAGCGCGGCCACCTGCCCTTCGGGATCGCCCAGGGTGATCGCCTCGCGAGCGTCGAAGATCACGAGGAGGTCCTCGCCGATCGTCTCCCACTCGCATTCCTTCAACGCCACACGCATCGTGCCTCCAGCGCCGGCCAGTACGCAAAGGGAACCCGCGGGGAGCAAGCTCCCCGCGGGACATTCGTCAGGCGACGTCAGAGCCTCACGTGGCGGGGTTCTGGGTGGCCTTGACGGACTCGACCTTCTTGACCTTGATCTCCATGACGTTCCTCCTCGTGAGGGTTGTGCGGCCGGGTGCGCCGCTCGTGACCAGAGTGCTTCCTGGTACTGAAATGGCGCTTACTTTCGGCTGAGTCGGCGGTTAGGCTGCCGAGTAATGATCATTGGCGGCACGCTCCCGCGGCCGGGAACAGGAGGCAAGGACGGGTGACGAGGGAGGGCGTCGAGTTCCGCCTGCTGGGTCCGGTGGGGGTGTGGGACGCGGGGCGGCTCCTCGGTCCGTCCACCGCGCAGCAGCGCACCGTCCTCGCCATGCTGCTGCTCGAACCGGGACGCCCGGTGCCGGTCGCGCGGCTGGAGACGGCGCTGTGGGGCGCCGAACCGCCCGAGTCCTCCCGTAACGCCATCCAGGGCCACATCTCCCGGCTGCGCCGGCTGCTGGCCCCGTTCCCCGAGGCGGCGCTGACCACCTCGGCGCGCGGCTACTGCCTGACCGTCGCGCGCGAGCGCGTCGATCTGCACCGCTTCCGCGACCTGGTGCGCGAGGCCGGCGGCGAACCGGACCCGGAGCGCGCCGCCGGCCTGCTGCGCGCCGCGCTCGCGCTCTGGCAGGGCGCGCCGCTCGCGGACGCCGCCGGCCGGTGGCTGCCCGACGCCGTCGTGCCGGGCCTGGAGGAGGAACGGCTCACGGCGCTGGAACGGCGGGCCGCGCTCGACCTGCGGCAGGGCCGCCACCAGGAGGTCGCCACCGAGCTGGCGGCGCTGCTCGGCGAGCATCCGCTGCGCGAGCGGCTGGTGTCCCTGCTGATGACGGCGTTGCTGCGCGGCGACCGGCGGACCGAGGCGCTCGCCGTCTTCCGCCGCGTACGCCGGCACTTCGCCGAGGACCTGGGCATCGAGCCGGGGGAGGAGCTGCAACGGCTGCACCAGGCGATCCTCGCCGGCCACGAGGCCCCGGCCGCCGCCGCAGCCGGCGGGTCGCCCGCGCTCGCCGTCCCCCGGCACCTGCCGCCCGACACCGAGCTGTTCACCGCCCGCGAGGAGGAGCTGGCCGCCCTCGACCGGCTGACGCTCCCGCCCGGCGGCTCCCCGGTGCTCGCGCCCTGCGTGATCACCGGCACCGGCGGCGTCGGCAAGACCACGCTGGCCGTGCACTGGGGACACCGCGTACGCGACCGCTTCCCCGACGGCCAGCTCTACGTGAACCTGCACGGCTTCGGCCCCACGCACGGCGTGCGCTCGCCCGCCGAGGCGGTGCGGCTGTTCCTGGACGCGCTCCAGGTGCCGCCGCAGCACATCCCCGCCACCCTGGAGGCCCGGGTCGGGCTCTACCGCAGCCTGCTCGCCGAGCGCCGCATGCTCATCCTGCTCGACAACGCCCTCGACTCCGACCAGGTGCGCCCGCTGCTGCCCGGCGCGCCCGGCTGCCTGGCCCTGATCACCAGCCGCGCCGAGCTGACCGGTCTGGTCGCCGCGGAGGGCGCGCGTACGCTGTCGCTCGGGCTGTTCTCGCCCGCCCAGTCGCGTGAGCTGCTGACGCGCCGGCTCGGCGTGGACAAGGTGGGCGCCGAGCCGCGGGCCGTGGACGACATCGTCTCCCGGTGCGCCGGGCTGCCGCTGGCGCTCGCCATCGTGGCGGCGCGGGCGAACGAGCGGCCGGCGTTCCCGCTCGGCACCCTCGTCTCCGACCTCGCCGACGAAGGCGATTTCTCTGAGGACCTGGACGTGTTCGACGGAGGCGACGCCGCGACGAACATGCGTACCGTCCTCTCCTGGTCCTACCGCGCGCTCAGCCCCGACGCCGCCCGCCTGTTCCGCCTGCGCGGCCTGCTGCCGGCCCCGGAGATCTCCACCGCCGCGGCCGCCAGCCTGGCCGGCATCCCCGTGCAGCGGGCCCGCCGCCTGCTGACCGAGCTGACCAGGGCCAACCTCGCCACCGAACGCACCCCGGGCCGCTACGGCTGGCACGACCTGCTGCGCGCGTACGCGGAGGAGCTGACCCGCCTGCACGACTCCGCGGCCGAGCGCCGCGAGGCCCTGCACCGGCTGCTCGACCACTACCTGCACAGCGCCCGCGTCGGCGACCGGCTGCTCGACCTGCTGCACCGCGTGCCGCTCGCGCCGCCGCCGCCCCGCCCCGGCGTGGTCCTGGCGCGCATCACCGACCGGGCGCAGAGCCAGGCGTGGTTCGCCCAGGAGCACCGGACGCTGCTCGCCGCGATCCGGCACGCCGCCCGCTCCGGGTTCGACGGCCACGCCTGGCAACTGGCCGGCGCCTGCTGGGGCTTCCTGTCCCAGGACGGGCGCTCCGACGACCAGGCGGCGATGTTCGCGATCGCGGTGGAGTCGGCGTCCCGGCTGGAGGACCGGGCCGCCGAGGCCCACGCCCGTGTCGGGCTCGCCCACGCCTTCACCCGGCTGGGCCGCGACGAGGACGGCGAGGCGCACCTGCGCCGGGCCCGCGAGCTGTTCGCGGGGCTCGCCGACCCGGCCGGCGAGGCCCGGTGCCTCATCTACCTCAGCGTCCTGAAGGACCGCCACGACCAGTACGCCGAAGGGCTGGCGCTGAGTGAGGAGGCGCTGCGGCTCTGCCGGGCGGCCGGCGACCGGGCGGGCGAGGGCCGGGTGCTCAACAACATCGGCTGGTTCCACGCCCAGCTGGGGTCGTACGAGGAGGCGCTGCGCCGCTGCGAGGAGGCGCTCGCCATCCACCGCGAGCTGACCGACCTGCCCGGCGAGTCCGCCACCCTCGACAGCATGGGCCACATCCACCACCTGCTCGGCCAGTACGAGGAGGCGATCACCTACTACCGCCGGTCCCTCGCCTGGCGGGGTGGCGGCAAACGTGCGCTCGGCGCCCGCACCCTGCGCCGCCTCGGCGAGGCCCAGCTCGCCGCGGGCCGGCTGCGGGAGGGCGGCGAGACGCTGCGTCAGGCCCTCGCCCTCATCTCCGAGCTGGCCCCTGGGGATGCCGAAGCCCTTCGCGCCCGCGTCGCCTCCCTGCCGGACGCACCAGGTACACATCCACCGCGTCCGCACGCTCGAACGTGAACCCGTGCCGCTCGTACAGCCGGCGCGCCGGACTGCCCCGCAACACGTTCAGCCGGACGACCGCGTCCTCGCGGTCGCATCGCTCCAGCAGCTCCCGCAGCACCGCGGAGCCGATTCCCCTGCCCTGCGCGCGCGGGTCCAGGTAGAAGTGCTCCAGCCAGTAGCCGCTCCGGCCGTCGTCGCCGGCCGGCCGCAGCGCGACACAGCCGGCGAAGACCCCGCCGACCTCTATCACCCAGGTGTGCGCCGGGAGGAAGGCGTCGCGCAGCCGCTGACGCACCCGATGCTCGTCGTAGCGGCCGAGCCTTTCGAGATCCGCCCGCATCACCACGGCCCGCAACTCGGCCACGGCCTCCACGTCTGCCGCCGAAGCCTGCCGAACAGCCCAATCCACCACAAATCGCGATGCTACCGCCCTTGCTGCGGATGGCAGGTCCGAAATCAGCGGCAATTGTCAGTCTGAATCGCGCCAGCCTTATTCGTACGGCGGCTCATAACGTATTGAGCGCACAGCCGATCGAAATAAGGAAAAACATTATGGACCTTCAGCTTTCCGGCCGGATCGCCATTGTCACCGGCGCTTCCAAGGGCATCGGCCTGGCCGTCACCCGCACGCTCCTCGCCGAAGGCGCCCGCGTCGTGGCCGCGTCGCGGAAAAGCACGCCCGAACTGGAGGCGCTCGCCGGCGACCTGGTCCACGTCCCTGCCGACCTGATGGACCCCGAGGTCCCCGGGCAGCTCGTGGCGAGGGCCGTGGCCGAGTTCGGCGGGCTCGACATCCTGGTCAACAACGCGGGCGGGCCGCCGCCCGGCGTGGCGCTGCCGCGCTTCGGGTTCCTGACCCCGACGGACGAGGACTGGCGGGTGATGTTCGAGTTCAACCTGTTCGCGGTCGTACGCGCGGTCCGGGCGGCCGTCCCGGCGATGCTGGCCCGTGGCGGCGGGTCGATCGTCAACGTGTCCTCGGGCAACGCCCGCATGCCCGCCCCCATGAACGTCGACTACAACGCCGCCAAGGCGGGACTCAACACCCTGACCAAGGCCCTGTCCGAGGAGTTCGCGCCCCAGGGCGTCCGGGTGAACACCGTCTCCCCCGGCCCGGTCCGTACGGCGTGGTGGACGGAGAGCGGCGGCGCGGCCGACATCATCGCCGCCCAGGCCGGCACCGACCGCGACACCGTGATCACCCAGGTCGCGCCCGAGATGATGAAGCTGTCGACCGGCCGGCTGGTCGAGCCGCAGGAGATCGCCGACGTGGTCGCCCTGCTCGCCTCACCCCGCTCGGCCAGCACGACCGGCGCGGACTTCGCCGTCGACGCAGGCTTCCTCAAGCAGGTCTGATCCCCGCGGATGCGATGATGGCGGGCGTGGAGGAGGTCGAGGTCGTCGTCGCCCACAAGGAGCGCGCCACCCTGCGCGTCGGCGACGTGTTCCTGAAGATCGACGCCGATCGGGCGCGCGCCGACGCCGAGGTCGAGGCGATGGCGGCGGCGCCCGTCCCGACCCCGGAGATCCTTTGGCGCAGGCCGCCCGTGCTCGCGCTCGCCGCCCTCCGCGGGACGGCGCTCGGCCGCCTCGGCGAGCCGTCGCCCGCGTCGCCGGCGGCGTGGGCCGCGGCGGGCGCCGCCGCGCGGAGGCTGCACGACGCGCCGCTGCCGCCGTGGCCGGGCCGGAGTCTCGACGCGATCGCCGCGGACCTCGACGCCCAGTGCGCGTGGCTGGTCGCGAACGACGTCCTCCCCGCCCGGGTGGTCACGCGCAACCGCCGGATCGCCGAGGCCGCGTTACGGCCGTGGACGCCGGTGTTCGCGCACGGCGACCTCCAGGTCACCCACGTGTTCGTGGACGGCGACGAGGTCATCGGCGTGCTCGACTGGTCCGAGGCGGGCCCGGGCGACCCCCTGTTCGACCTCGCCACCCTGACGCTCGGGCACCAGGAGCGGCTCGGCGACGTCGTCGCCGGTTACGGCGCCGACGTGGACCTCGACGTGATCCGCGCGTGGTGGTCGCTGCGCAGCCTGCGGGCGATCCGCTGGCTGAGCGAGCACGGCTTCGACCCCCGGCCCGAGATCTCCGTGCTGGAGGGCTGCGAGGACACGTGTCCATGACCAGGGAGCCGCAGATTCTGGCCTGCTCCGGGGTGCTGAACCCGCCCGAAGGGTTCCGGCACGTCGGCGTGCAGATATGGCAGGCGAGACAGCTCGCAGGGGTCCGTAGGCCACGCATGTGCCTCATCCCCACGGCGGTGGGCGACGCGCGGGAGCACGTCGACGGCTGGCTGGCGCGGGCGGCGACGTTCGGCGACGCGGAGCTGTCGCATCTCCGGCTGTTCACGCAGCCGAACGTCAAGGACGTACGGGCGCATCTGCTCGCCCAGGACGTGATCTTCGTGTCCGGCGGCAGCGTGGTGAACCTGCTGGCGGTCTGGCGCGCGCACCGGCTCGACGCGATCCTCCGCGAATGCTGGGAGAAGGGCGTCGTGCTGGCCGGCCAGAGCGCGGGCAGCCTGTGCTGGCACGCGGGCGGCGTGACCGACTCCTTCGGCGACGACCTGGACGCTCTCGCGGACGGCCTGGGATTCCTGCCGTTCAGCAACGGCGTCCACGACGACCTGGGCGACCAGCCCCGGCGGTCCCGGTTCCGCGAGGCCGTGGGAGCCGGGACGCTGCCGGCCGGGTACGCCACGGAGGACGGCGTCGCCCTCCACTACGTGGGCGACCGGCTGCACGAGGTCGTGAGCGTGCTCCCCGACAGGAACGCCTGGTTCGTCGAGGCCGACGGCGCGGGCGGGAGCGGGGAGACGGCTCTGCCCGCCCGCCGCTGGGTCCCCGCCGGCTGACGCGGGCCGGGATCGCTACGCTGGTCGTCATGGGCTCGGAAGACCTGCACGCATGAACGGCTCGTCCGTCCGGATCGGCGTCCTCGCGCCGCTGACCCCGCCCGGCTGGGACCAGGCCGGCCGCCACCTGCTCGCCGGGGCCGAGCTCGCCGTACGCGAGGTCAACGACGCGGGCGGGATCGCAGGAAAGCCGCTCGAACTGCTGGTACGCGACACCGCCGCCGATCCGCGCAGGGCGGAGGCGGCCGTGGACGAACTCGCCCGGCTGGGCGTGGCCGCGCTGGCGGGGGAGTACCACAGCGTCGTCGCCCGTGCCGCCGCCGCCCGCGCCCACGCCCTCGGCCTGCCGTTCCTCTGCTCGTCGGCGGTGCTCGACGCGCTCACCGACGAGCCGGCCGAACAGGTCGCGCGCCTCGCCCCGGCGCAGTCCCACGGCTGGCGGATCTACGCGGACTTCCTCCTCGGCGCGGGCCACACCAGGATCGCCGTGGCCGCCGACCCGAGCGTCTACTGGGCGTCCGGCACGCGCATCCTGCGGGACCACCTCGGCGAGGTCATCGAGCTCGACATGAGCGCCCCGGTGTGCGACGCGCTCGCCGGCAGCCGCGCGACCGCCCTCCTCCTCCTGGTCGGCCACCCTGAGCCGGCGGTGTCGATCGTCAGGGCGGTACGCCGCGACCCCCGCCTCGCCGGGATCACGATGGGCGCTCCGGCCGGACAGCCGGAGTTCGCCGCGTGGGAGGCGGCGCTGGGCGAGGACGGCGCCGGGATCCCGTTCCTGCGCTACCTGCCCGAGCGGCTCGGCCCCCTCGGCGCCCGGGTCGCGGCGGCCCTCCGCGAGCGGCTGCCGGAACCGCCGTCCTTCGTGGCCTTCGAGGGGTACGACACGATCGCCGTGCTCGCCGAAGCGCTGCGCACCGGCGGCGGCGGCGCGGCCTGGCCGGGCGTCGCGGTCGAAGGCACCCGGGGGACGATCGTGTTCTCCCGCGTGCCGGGCATCGGCGTCTGGCAGTGGGCGTGGCCCCCGGTCCAGGTCGTCGACCGCGACCCGGCGCGACCCGACCGCCTTCGGGTCCTGCACACCGGCTGAGGAGAAATTTTCGCGGCACCTGTCCGGAACCGGCTCGGCCGTACGTCATCAGGGTGAAGCCGACCAAGGAGAGCGCGATGAAGTACATGATGTTCGTCTGCACCGACACCGAGCCCGACACCGACACCGCCGCCTACCCCGACATCGACGTGTGGGTGGCCGAGCGGGACGCGGCCGGGCAGCGGCTGCAGGGGATGCAGCTGGCGCCGGAGACCGCGGCGACCACCGTCCGGGTCCGCAACGGTGAGCTGCTGGTGTCCGACGGGCCGTTCACCGAGACGAAGGAGATCATCGTCGGGTTCGACCTGCTGGAGTGCGCCGATCTCGACGAGGCGATCGAGGTGGCGCGGGCGCATCCGATGGCGCGCGGCGGCCGGTTGGAGCTCCGGCCGGTGGCCGACTTCGAGCAGTGACCGCACCCGACCGGAGACATCCCGCCGACGCGGCCGTCGCGGAGGCGGCCGCCGAGGCGTACACGCGGATTGTCGCGGCGCTCATCCGGATCACCGGCGACTGGACGCTCGCCGAGGACTGCGCGCAGGAGGCGCTGGCCCAGGCGTTGTCGCGGTGGCCGGAGAGCGGCGTACCCGACAATCCGGGCGGCTGGCTGATGACCGTGGCCCGCAACCGCGCGCTCGACCAGTTGCGGCGGGCGTCCGTCGAACGCCGCAAACTGCGCGAGCTGGCCGTGCTGGCGCTGACCGCGGCCACCGGCGGACCCGCGCCGGAGGAGGGGGAGGACGTCGTGGACGACCGGCTGCGCCTGATCTTCACCTGCTGCCACCCGGCGCTGGCGATGGAGGCCAGGGTGGCGCTGACGCTCCGGACGATCTGCGCGGTGCCCACACGGGACGTCGCGCGGGCGTTCCTGGTCAGCGAGTCCGCCATGACCCGCCGGCTGACCCGGGCGAAGACGAAGATCGCCGAAGCCCGCATCCCCTACCGGGTGCCGCGCGGGCCCGCGCTGGCCGAGCGGCTGCCGGGCGTGCTCGCGGTGCTCTACCTGCTGTTCACCACCGGCTACGACGCCGACGGTGAGCCCGCGTTCGCGGCCGAGGCGATCCGGCTGGCCAGGCTGCTCGCCGGCCTGGTGCCCGGCGAGGGCGAGCCGCGCGCTCTGCTGGCGCTCTTCCTGCTGCAGAACTCCCGGCGCGACGCCCGCCGCGGCGCCGACGGCGAGCTCGTCCCGCTCGACCGGCAGGACCGTACCCGCTGGGACCGCGCCGCCATCGCCGAGGCGACCGGCCTGCTGCGCGACCTGCGGCACACCGGCCCGTACGTGCTGCAGGCCAGGATCGCCGCCTGCCATGCCGACTCCCGGGCGACCGGCGACGCCGACTGGCCGGCCGTCGCCCGCCTCTACGACCGGCTCGCCGCCCTCCAGCCGAACCCGGTCGTCGAGCTCAACCGGGCGGTCGCCCACGGCTACGCGTACGGCCCGCGCGCGGGGCTGGCCGTGCTCGCCGAGGCGCGTTCGGGCGGCGCGCTGGACGGTTATCCGCTCGCCCTGGCCGCCGAGGCCGATCTCACCGCGCGGGCCGGGGACCGGGCCCGGGCCGCCGGGCTGTTCCGCGAGGCCGCCGCGCGGACGCACAGCGAGGCGGAGCGGCGGGCGCTGCTGACCCGCGCGGATGAGGTCGTCTGATCGTGCGCACCTCGACCGCTTTGGAGGCTTTCGCCCGGCGGCCGCTCTCCTTCCTCCGCTCGGTCTGGCCCTGGCGGTCGCTCGCGTACCTGCTGGCGAGCGTCGTGCCCGGGATCGCGGTCGCCGCCGCCGCGGTCACGGTGTCCCTCGTGGGGCCGGCGCCGCTGACGGCCGTCGCCGGGCTCGTCGCCGTGGCGGCGCTGACCCCGCTCGTGGCGAGGTTCGAGTGGTGGCGGCTGCGGCTCGTGGACCTCGCCCCGCCGGCCAGGAAGAGCGGCCTGTCGCGGCGGGAGGCGGTGCTGGGCGTGGTCTGCCTGCTCGCGCTCTGGTGGATCGACCTGGTGGTGGCCGGGTTCGCCGTGGCGGGTCCCGTGGTGCTGATCCTGTCGCCCGTCCTGCAACCTCTGGAGGGGGACGGGGAGCTCGCGGCGGCCGTGGCCGTCTCCGGGGCGGGGCTGCTGCTGCTTCCCGTGGCCGCGTACGTCCTGACCGCCTGGGCCGGGGCGCGCGGAGCCGTGACCAGGGCGCTGATCGCGCCGGACGAGCTGGCCGAGGTGCTGCGCTCGCGGGCCCGGCTGCTGGAGTCGTTCGAGGCCGAACGCCGCAGGATCGAACGTGACCTGCACGACGGCGCCCAGCAGCGGCTGGTCGCGTTGAGCATGCGGCTGGGCCTCGCCCGGCTCGACCTCCCGCCGGACTCCCCGGTCGCGGAAGAGCTGGCCGAGGCGCACGAGGAGGCCCAGCGCGCCCTCGCCGAGCTGCGGGAGCTGATCCGCGGCGTGCATCCGCAGGTGCTCACCGACCGGGGGCTCGCCGCCGCCGTACGGGACGTGGCCGGGCGGTCCCCCGTGCCGGTCGAGGTGGACGTCCGCCTCCCGCGACTGCCCGGCGCCGTCGAGACGACCGCCTACTACGTGGTGGCCGAGGCCCTCGCGAACGTCGCCAGGCACAGCCGGGCGACCCGGGCGCGCGTACACGGCCGCCTGACCGGAGAGGTGCTCGTCGTGGAGGTCAGGGACGACGGCGTCGGCGGCGCCGACCCGGCGCGCGGCACCGGCATGGCGGGCCTGGCCGACCGGGTCGCGGCGGCGGGCGGCAGACTGGCGCTGTCGAGCCCGGCGGGCGGGCCGACGACGATGAGCGTGGAGATTCCGTGCGCGTGGTGATCGCCGAAGACGCCGTCCTCCTCCGGGAGGGCCTGGTCAGCCTGCTCGAACGCTTCGGCCACACGGTCGTCGCCGCGGTCGCGGACGCCACCGCGCTGACCGCCGCCGTGGACGAGCACGAGCCGGACATCGCGGTCATCGACGTACGCATGCCGCCGACCTTCACCGACGAGGGGCTGCGGGCCGCGCTCACGCTGCGCGCGGCCCGGCCGGAGCTGGCCGTGCTGGTGCTCAGCCAGTACGTCGAGCAGACGTACGCGGCCGAGCTGCTGGCCTCCGGCCGCGGCGCCGGAGTCGGCTACCTGCTGAAGGAACGCATCGGGAAGGTCACCGAGTTCGCCGACGCGCTGGTCCAGGTCGCGGGCGGCGCGACCGTGGTCGACCCCGAGGTGGTGCGGCAACTGCTGAGCAGGAACCGCGACCCGCTGGACCGCCTCACGCCCAGGGAACGCGAAGTGCTCGCCCTCATCGCCGAAGGTCGGTCGAACGCGTCGATAGCGCGGGCGCTGTTCGTGACGGACGCGGCGGTCGCCAAGCACATCGCCGCCATCTTCACCAAGCTCGGCCTCCCGCCGACCGTCGACGGGCACCGCCGCGTGCTCGCGGTCCTCGCCTATCTGCAGGCCGAACCGGGATGGTAGTGCCAGGTCCACCCTGAAGGCTCGCCCGTGCGCCAATGCGTCGGCGCGGGCGCCACCGGTTGGATCGACGGCATGACCTCCCCCTCCGTTGATTTCCCCGGCCGTTGGGCCGAGGCGGCCGGGCTGCTCCTCGGGCCGGTGCTGATGCTCGCCGGCGTCCTGCTCCGCGCCGGCACGGACGGCTTCTTCCCCGCCCAGCTCGCCGCCTTCGCCGCGGACCCGGCCAGGATGAGCCTGTCGTACGGGGCCTTCGCCGCCGGGAACGTGCTGCTGTGGCCGGCGGTCATCGCCCTGGTCCGGCGCGTGTGGCCGGCGCAGCCGAGGTGGGCGCTGTGGGGCGGGACGCTCGTCCTGCTCGGCCTGTTCGCCAGGACCTTCCACGCCGGGGTCAACCATCTCGCCTTCCAGCTCGTGGACGTCCAGGGGGTGCGGACGGCGCAGCAGGCCGTCGCCGACTCCTACGGCGCGTTCCACGTGTTCCAGCCGCTGTCGTTCGCGATCTTCTTCGGGTGGATCGTGCTGGCCGTGGGCACGTGGCGAGCGGGCGTCCTCGGACCCGTCCGGTCCGTGGCCCTGGCGTCGATGAGCGCCCTGCCGCTCGGCGTGCTCAAGGGCACCGGGCCGATGTCCGTCGTCGCCACCGTCGGCCTGTGCGTGGCCCTGGTCCCGCTGGGGCTGCGGGTCCTCAGGGACGGCCCGGCCCCACGGTGGTGGGCCTACCCGCTGGCGCTCGCCCTGGGCGGCGCGGCGGTCCTCCTGGGCCTGGCCGGCTGAAAACCGCGTGCGCCGCCGGGGTGATCACATCCATGCTGATGGCTGGAGGAGCACTATGACTGCGAACGTGTTACTCGCCGGGATTGTCGGCTCGACCGCGTACGGACTGGCCGGGCCGGGCAGCGACGTGGACCGGCTCGGCGTCTACGCCGCCCCCACGCTCGACCTGGTCGGCCTGACCCGTCCCAAGGAGAGCCTGGTCTCCACCGGCCCGGACCGGACGCTGCACGAGGCGGGCAAGTGGTGCGCGCTCGCGCTGGGCGGCAACCCGACCGTGATGGAGCTGCTGTGGTTGCCGGACGACCTGTACGAGACCCGTACGCCGCTCGGCGACGAGCTCATCGCGATCAGGGACGCGTTCCTGTCGGCGCCGCGCGTCCGCGACGCCTATCTGGGCTACGCCACCCAGCAGTTCCGCCGGCTCGAACAGCGCGGCGACGGCTCGTTCTCGGCCAACACCCGTAAGCGCACCGCCAAGCACGCCCGGCACCTCGCCCGCCTCCTGCACCAGGGCCGCGAACTGTACGAGACCGGGCACCTCCCCATCCGCCTGCCCGACCCCGAGGCCGTCCGCGCTTTCGGTGAGCGGGTCGCTGACGGGGACACCGAGGCGGCGCGCGACTTGCTGGCGTCCACATCGCATGCCTTAGACACCGCGCACACCCCGCTGCCCGCGCAGCCCCGCCGCGCGGTGGTGGAGGAATGGCTGCGGCAGGTCCGCGTCATTCACTGGAGTCCGCCCGCGTACCGACCGTGACCTTGAGGTCTTCTTCGGCGGCCAGCACGTCACCGCCGAACGCGCGCCGGGCCGCGGCCACGGCGGCGTCCCGGTCGTTGCCCGGCCAGAAGTGGGTGAGCATCAGCCGCCGCGCGCCCGCCCGTGCGGCCCAGTAACCGGCCTCGGCGGAGGTCAGCAGGTTGCGCGGGGAGCGACCGGTCTCGCCGTCCCGGTCGGTGGCCTCGACGATGAACAGGTCGGCGCCGCGGCCCAGCTCGGCGAGCACCGGAGTGGGGCCGGTGTCCCCGGAGTAGGCCAAGGCGACCCCGCCGGCCTCCAGGCGGATCCCCGCATTGGGCACGTAGTGGGGGAGCGACAGCCCTGTCAGCTCGAAGGGGCCCACCCTGTGGCTTCCTGGCAGCGGACGCACGTCGAAGACCGCGCGCAGGTCGACGTCGGGCTCCAGGCCGCCGAGCCGGTCGAGCACGCCGGGCGGGCAGTACAACGGCAGCCTCGGTGCACCGGCGCCGCCGTAGAACCGCATCCGGAACAGCCCGTGCAGGTCGATGCAGTGATCAGGGTGCTCGTGGGTGACGACGACGGCGTCCACCGCGCCGTCCGGCCAGTGCGCGAGCAGCCGGGGCAGCGTGCCGTAACCGAGGTCGAGCACCAGGCGGTAGCCGTCCCAGTCCACCGCGAAACCGCTGCAGGCACGGCCTGGCTCGGGGAAGGCGCCACAACTGCCGAGCACAGTGACTTGTCGCATCCGCCCAGATTGTCATGACGGACGCGACAGATCCGTCACTCACCTGGCTATGGTCACGGTCGGTGTCGGCTCGACAGCATGGAGTCTCCCGATGAGCGGAGGCGGAAGTGGCCAGTGAGTTCCAGCGGAGAAAAGTCGGCGGAGTCTTCCGGGCGATGGACGTGGACGGCGACGGCCGGCTGACCCAGGCCGACTTCCAGGCGCTGGCGCGCCGCTGGACGGCCGTCGCGGGCTCCGCCGACCCGGAGCGGCTGGCCTCCGTCATGACCGGTTGGTGGCCGGTGCTCAAGGCCGCCTCCGCCGGTGACGACGGGGTCTCCCTGGACGAGGTGCTCCGCGTCGTGGACGGGCTCGGCGACATGACCGACGCCGTCTCCGGCACCGCCGACGCGATGTTCGAGGCCATCGACCTCGACGGCGACGGCCTCATCTCCCGTTCGGAGTACGGCGCGCTCATCGCGACGTGGAGCGGGGCGCCCTCGGCGACCGACGAGATCTTCCCGCGCCTCGACCTGGACGGCGACGGCCACCTCACCCGTAACGAGTTCCGCGTCCACTGGACCGAGTTCTGGGCCGGCGACGACCCGGACGCCCCCGGAACCTACGTGTTCGGCGCCCTGACGGAACAGCCCCCGGCTCACCAGGAGGGGTCATACCTGTAGCTGTACCAATGGCCTGTCAGGTGGGTGTAGTGGGCGTCGCCGTCCGTGTACTCACCGGGCTCGCCGGAGGGCAGCCAGAGGAAGCCCCTGCCGTCGGGCAGGAACGGGTCTCGCACGGCGAACTCCACGCCGCCTTCTCCTGTGGAGTCGTTCTCGTGCCGGGTCCCGTCGCACGCCCGGTACAGGCCGGCCCATTGGCACGGGTGTTCATGGCCGGGGTTCTCGTACACGGCTTTGACGTAGGCTGCCATGCCCGGCTCGGAGATCGTGAAGCGGACCCAGGACGGCGCCCCGGTGGCGAGGGCGAGCAGGACGACGGCGGAGATGTAGCACGGCATGAGCGAGCGGGTGAAGACGCCGTCCGGCACTGTTCCCTTGTGGTCGGCCCAGGCCATCCGCATCGCCCAGTAGGTGAGCAGGAGAAAGCCGGCGGGGAGCCCGTACAGGAACGCGTCGAGGTTCGACCAGGAGGGGTGACTGGCCCCGGCCAGGAGCGCGGCCGCCGCGGCCGAGAAGACGACCAGGAAGGGTAATCCGGGCGGCTTGTTGATCACGGCCTCACCCTAGCGCCGCGGTCGGCCGGCGATCACGGGGAGCGAATTGCAGTCGACTCCAACTATGGAGTCTGGTTAAAGTTTCCCCATGTCTTCCGAGGGACTACGGGAACGCAAGAAACGCGAGACCCGGCGGCACATCAGGGAGACGGCCCTCGCGCTGTTCGTCGAGCGGGGCTTCGAGCAGGTGACAATCGCCGAGGTCGCCGCCGCCGCCGGGGTGTCGGCCAACACGATCTACAACTACTTCGAGACGAAGGAGAACCTCGTCCTGCCGCCCGACGAGGCGTCCCCTCAGAGGCTCGCCGACATGGTGCGCGGCCGCCGGCCCGGCGAGGCCGCCGCACCGGCCGTGCTGCGCACCCTGCGCGACGAGGTGCGGCGCCGAGACCCCAGCCTGGGCCTGACCGACGGTTTCGGCCGCGTCTTCGAGATGATGCGGGCCGCGCCCACGCTGACGGCCCGGCTTGAGGACCTCGGCCGGCAGATGACCGACGCGCTCGCCGCCGTACTCGCCGAGGAGACCGGCGCCGCACCCACGGCCCCGCTGCCCCGCGTGGTGGCCTGGCAGCTCGGCGCCCTGCACGCACTCGTGTACACGGAGATCGGCAGGCGCACGACCCTCGGGGAGGGGCCCGACGCCATCGCCGCCGCCGTCCTCGACATCCTCGACACCGCCGAGGAGCTGCTCGGCGGCCACATCCTCACGTACGCCGCCAGAAAGGACCCCCAGTGTTCAGAGTGATCATCTCCGGCAGGTTCGGCGACCTCGACGAGGCCGGCCGCGCCGCCGTGCTCGCCGCGTCCGAGGTGGCCTTCACCGAGCGCGGCGCCTTCACCCACGACGGCACCCTGTCGGCGTTCACTTTCCGCTGCCAGGTGCCGGCCGGCCCGGACGACGACGAGCAGGCCGCCACCGGGCGCGCTCTCGCGGCACTCGACGCGTACGGGCAGGCGTACGACGTCCTGCGGGTGGCGGTGACCGACATGCGCGACATCAAGGTCCGCCGACGTCCCGCCTAGCCTTTGCGTACGCGATGGCAAGCAGCCCGGCTGCGACGCCGGCAGGGCGCGCATGAGAGGCGGCAGTGTGGGCACAACGGTTGGTCGCGGCCACCCGCACGGACCCCCAGGCGGTAGCGGCGCTACTGACAGCCGGGGCGAGGGGGCGCTGCAGGAAGCCGCGGCGCGCAGCGGCGGGCGGGTGCAGTTGATGGGATTGGAGCGGTTGTGCGGAGGTTCGTGACCGCGATCGAACCGGGAGAACTCCGCGGCCCGCGGAGTGTCCAGGTCGGGGCGATCGACATCAACATGCCGCCACGGATCACAAGTGACCAGGTCAACGGTCTCAATCTGCTGCGGCCGTCACGGACAGGCGTCATACTGTTGCTTGCGGTCATCGCCGTTCTCCTTCTTGGAATCGTTGCTACGAAGGATCACGCGATGACCGCTCTCATTTCACAGCGCCAAACCCGCTGACCAAGCAAAGGCCCCGCTCTGCGGGGCTGGGCTGCTCGCCTCACCCGGCTCGACCAGCACTACCGGCGGCGGCTGGACGGTCCCAAGCATTCGATCCCGGCGTATGACATGAGCCGTGCCGGGTCTGGCACGCTGACCGTCATGGGAACTGGTGCGGCAGCTCTGGGGCTCGTGGAGGTCACGTCGGCGTTGGAGGCAACTCTCACCGCCTTGACCACGGCAGGGGCCGACCCGGCGTACCGCGTGGGCGGCACCGGCGCGGCCCTGCTGCAAGGCGTACGGCTGCCTGTCGGGGATCTCGACCTCCTGGTGGCCCGGCGCAAGGACGTGGACGCGTTCGCCGCCGCTCTCTCGTCCTTCCCGTGCCTCTACACGCCATCCTGGCTGCCCGAGAGCGCGCAGTATTTCACCCGCTACGAGGTGAACGGCGTCCACGTGGAGATCAGCACGGTCGAGAGGGAAACTGACTCCGGCGCCATGGAGTGCATCGGCCGCGGCCCCTGGCAGCACTACGTCCTGATCGCATGCGGCCCCTACCAGGTTCCTGCCGTACGCCTTGAATTGCGGCTGGCCACTGAGCTCCTGCGCGACCGCCCCGACCGGTACGAACCGCTCCTCGACCACCTGGCCACGCACGGGTACGACGCGGATCTGCTGGACAGGGCCATGACCGCGTACGCTCTGCCGACGGAACGCCGGCGCTTGGCCCACAACCGCCTCGACGGACGCCCGCCCCTCGGCTCGACCGATCTCGGCGCCAATCGCCCGTCGGGAGACCTCAGCGTCTGAACACCCCACCATCACTTCCCGAAGTCCGAAGCGGAGAGGGCAGGCGGCTCGTCCGCCCGGCTGGGCCCACTGACTGCCACCACCACGGTCTTGGCGGCGGGTCAGCAGCCGCGGCCAGATCGCCATCGCCGGACAGCACGTCGGTGTCGGCATCAGCCACGCCGGAGCGACCGTGACCGTCGAAGCAGCCGACGGCACCTTCCGCATCACCCGCGCCGCCCGGGTCATCGCCGAGGTCGCTCGCCACCACCACCAAGCCCATCGCCCGGTTCAAAGTCCGCAAGCCTCAGCGCTGACCGAAAGATCACACTGTCGGGTAGAACTGCGTGCATGGATCCGGTGAAGCTGCAGCAGGCCCTGGACGACGTCTTCGACCAGGCCCTGCTGCGCCATGGCTTCACGAACTACATGCGCGACTACCAGCTCGTGATCCACACGACCGCCGACCCCAGGAGCGGGATCGCGCCGGCGACGCTGCGCTACCTGTTCCGTCACTGCGTGCAGGTCACCTGCACCACCACCGTCTCGGCCGACACCTGGCGCACGTCCCTCGACGACCGGCTCATCACCTACGAAACCGGCGTCGACCTCGACGGATACGTCTGGGGCGTCAACTGGCAGGATCTCTGCCCGGGGGCCACGCTCATCACCGACTCACCGACCGCCCGCAACTGGGCCGCAGCCGTCGGCATCGACTTCCACGAAGTCCGGATCCAGGCCAACGCCCACGACCTGACCCTGATCTTCTCCGACCTGCAGATCGACGAACTCCCGCCCGAATGGCAGGGCCCGGACCACAAGTTTCCGATTCAATAGGCATCGGAGAACAACAGATCATCTAGCCGGAGTGTCACCCACCTCCCGAGCCGGATCTGTCGCACGGGTCCTGACCTCTGAGTCGTTGTCACCATGACGATCGGCGCCTGGGCCGCCTCTCCCACCGCGCACACCACCCTCGTACTGGACGTCGGCTCACCACGCACCTGCCGGCGACCGGGATCGACGCGTCCATCGGCACGCTCGACAACGCCCTGACGGATCGCGGACCGCCTTGTACAAGACCGAGCTGATCAAGCTCCGCGGCCCGTGGCGCCGACCGTCAGCCCCACTCGCCGGACGATCGCAGGGATCACATGAACGTTCTGCCCTTCTTGGTCGGTGCAGGACTCGAAGCCTGGTTCGGGTTGGAAGCATCCCCGCTCGTCGAGCGGGACGTTCAAGGCGATCTTCCTCGGATGTCCGGGGCATCTGGCGATGATGTCGAGCAACACGTCCGTGCCTCCGCCGAAGGCATGTGCTTTTCGGGGCGGACCGAGGCTGCCTTTGCGACACTCGGGGCCAGGGATCCCCAAGAGACGCGCAGTGCGACCTTCGGAGTTGCTTGTCCCGAGAGTTTGTACCCCGCCCGGTCATGGGATCTCCGAGACACGCAGACATGACAATCTCCGCCCTATGGTTCTCTCATGAACAAGTCACTACGGCTGGCGCCTATCACCCCTGCCAACGTTGAGATGGCCATCGCGGTGAAAGTCCGTCCCGACCAGGAGCATTTCGTCTCACCGGTGGCGAAGTCTCTCGCAGAGGCCTACGTGCAGCCGCATGTGGCCTGGCCGCGCCTCATTCTGGACGGCGATCGTCCCGTCGGGTTCCTTATGGCCTTTCTCGAGATTGACTGGAACGGTAAGGGAGTCGACTTCCGGTCAGGCTTGTGGCGCCTCAACGTGATACCCGAGGCGCAGGGGCAGGGCGTCGGCAGATTCGCTGTCAGGGCCGTGGCCGCCGAAGTCAAGCGTCGCGGTGGTAGGCACATGTATGTCACGTGGGAGCCGGGAGAAGGCGGACCCGAAGATTTCTACCGGAAGCTCGGGTTTCAGCTCACGGGCGAGGAAAGCGATGGCCAGAGGGTTGGGGTGCTGGACCTGACTGAACTGGACCTGCACTGAGAGAGCCAGGTACATGCCGCACGTGAACGTCCCGGCGGCATCCCCTAGAGCATCGTCCCCGTCCTCCAGGAGCACATCGACACGTACGTGCAGGATGACTCAGGCGCCCTCTTATCCCCAGCGGCCGAGAGTAGCCCCATCCGCCGCAGCGGGTTTAACACTCGCATCCGGTGGGTGGACGTCGTCACGGAGATGGGCTTTCCAGGCTTCACTTCCACGACCTGCGGCACATAGGGACACGTTGACCCGCCGGTCCGGTGTGGGTCTCAAGGACCTCATGGCGCGCACGGGACACGACAACGTACGGGCGGCCATGATCTACCAGCACGCGGTCAGAGGACGCCATCGATCGGCGACTCGAAGCTCGTGACGATAACGACGGCGAGGCCCAGGGCGGGCGTACTGGTCCCGGCAAGCTGATCAAGAGCTAGTCACCCGCGAAGATCGAAGCGGTCGGAAACAGGCAAGGCCCAGGTCGAGACTCATGTCCCTACCTGGGCCGTTCACGATGAGAGCGGGTGACGGGGCCCGTGAAGATCGACCAATCTCGTATAAGGCCAAGGTCCGGACACCGAAGCGACCGGCCTGCCTGCCCGGGCTTTCGTACGTGGAGCGGGTGACGGGAATCGAAGCCGCGCTGTCGGCTTGAGAACTGCATCGATCACGGCTTGATGAGGCGCCGAGACTCCTCGAACAAAGACCACGACCACAACCCGGCCGTGGCACGATCACTGTCGGTGGCACAGCGGCTATGGGGGCTCGGTGCGCGACGCTGTCGCTCCGTTCTGGATTTCGGCAGACGTGACTCTCACCAGTCGGCTAAAAATAGCTAATGATCTTTACGGCAGTGCGTGGAAGTCTCAGGAATGCCCTGGTTGTGCTGTGTGGAGCCACGCTTGCGGGGTGCGGTCTGGTCGGTGGCATGTTCGGAGAGGGCGTTGCTACGTCCAAGACAGCAGCTGACCTGGTGCTGCCGTTGGATGTCTACGAACTCGGCCCGGTCGATGACGCACAGGTTTTGCGCGCCCGGTTCGGATTGATAACAGAATGCCTGCGGCAGTACCAGATCGATTTTCAGGCACCTTTCGTCGAACCGGCGATCTATCCCCGGAACGCCGATTACCTGGGATGGATCGAAGGACGGCAGGTCGGCCGATACGGCTATGCCGGGCCACCCGGGTACACGTCGGTGAAGGCGATGGACGGTTTCGAGCCGTACTCGGTGACGGATGAACAGTTCCGCGTGCTCGTTGGAAAGATCAAACGATTCCGTGGCACGGCGGTGCCTCCCGGTGGATGCGAGGCCAAGGCCGACAGAGTGCTCAACCAGGGAGCGAAGGGCGTCCCCGCCACCGAGATCGTGAAGAGGTTCAATCAGGACGAGGTTCCTGGGCTGGCGTCCGACGCGGCCGGGGCGGCCTTTCGGGACGAGCGGATCGCGGCAGCCGAGCGGTCCTGGAGTGACTGCATGGAACGGGCGGGCTTTCACTATCGGACCACGTCCGATGCGACAGGCGACCCGCGATGGGCGACGACCGCCGCGAATGACCACATAGATCTGCGACGTGGCACACCGGAGGAGATCCGTACCGCGCTCGCGGACTCCACATGCCGCCGGGACGTCAACTACTACGGCGTCCGCCAGGCGGTGTACACGGAGTACCAGAACAAGATCATCAAAAGTCATCGTGGCCGGTTGGACACGATCAAGGCGCTTAACGAGGCTCGTCTCGCCAACGCTACGAAGGTGCTGAACGGTGAGATCACGGTTACCTGGTAGCGCACAGGTCTGGTGACGGTATACGGGAAACCGTGCTGGGTCGACGGCTTTCGATGACAATGAGGCGGCGGCATTGATTCAGCGGGCGCTGCAACTCTTGGAAAGGGCGAATGACGGGGAAGAGGTCCGTGACCAGAGGAAACGCGGAGCCACGCTCCCTCAAGCACGTACCGCGTCCAGCTATGCAAGGGCAATCGTAGGGCTGCATCTGTGCGGCGGCGTGGCAACCCTGGTCGGGGAGTTCGGTTGGTACGGCGGGGCCGGCGGGCGGAGGGTCGGGGTACGGCGGCGCGCTGCGCAGGCACAGATGTACGTGTCGACCACCGCGGACCAGCCGTCCGGCCACTATTAGCAGTCACTGGCGAAGGCTAGGTGATCCTTCAGAATGTGGATCAATTCGTGTCGCGACATCGCCCGCCCACCACCTACCTGAGCAACGTCGGGGGCAGGAAACGCTGACCTGGGCATATGCCGGTCGAGTACCCGTGAATCCCGTGATGCCCCGCTGATCGCCGTGCGAACGGGCACGCAGCGGGCACGCCAGCGACATCCCTACCCAGGCCCTATTCGGTGAGTGCCCACCCCTGGCTCTGAGCGCGGAGCAGCTCTCGGGCGAGGCCACGGGCGTTGGAGTCCTGCTCCGCGATCGTCTTCAGGGTGCCAACGGCCTGCTCGACTCGCGCGACGATCGCCGTGATGACATCGATCGTCTCACCCTCGTGATCGGTGAACGACTCATAGCCTGGTTCAGGCTGGAAACATCCCCACCAATCGAGCAAGACACAAAGAGCAGTCTGCCTCGGCAGCCCAGGGTGCTCGGTGATGATCTCCAGCAACACGTCGGTGCCTGCGACGGCTGCTGGGTAGAGCGTCCCAGCGTGATCGTTTCCCACGGCCGATCGAATGCCGCCCCCTTGATCCAGGTCATCACGAGTACTTCTGAGCAAGGCCGTAAAGGCATCCGCGACAGTTTCCGGCCGGTACCACCTCGGTCCTGGGATCGCCGCCCAATCCACTGCCTGAGGCTCCATAGGGGCAGCGTACGTCACGCCCTAATTGTCGGCTCCTTGAGCGATAGAGGTCGAATTGTCACGGTCAGCTCGGGAATTGCAGGCATCTTGCCTTGGTGGGGCGACGACCTGAGGCTAGGGCCGGTCGTGCGTGCCGTGGTTGCCCCCTCGCCACCGCCCTTAATGGCACGCTAATGGCACGGCGATCAGCCCTCGGCCTGGTGTTTCTCGAGCGACGCACACGCCGCCGTTTGACCACCCCGTCGCCGTGGACCCTGGTGTGCTCGGCTTGTCCCGGGTCGATGGTGGGCGGGATGATCAGGCTCCCACCTCAGCGACCTACGGACTACAGGCCCAAGCGATGATCATCCCCGCAGCTGGAGGGCCCCGCCGGAGGCGTTAGGTTGAAGCCGTACAAATCGAATGCTCGACTTGGCCGCGGCGAAGGGGCGACGGGTATGGAGATTCGTCCGAAGGTCTGGAGTAAAGAGTTACGCAGTGTCCTGCTCAAGTGGACTGCCGGTATCGTGCTCTTCTTCTTGGTGGAGCTGGTCGTCGACTACATCACTGAAGGGCCTGAAAGGATCACGGCGGCGTACCTTTCAGCGCGCTCTCTCGTGCTCGCCTTTCTCTGGCTGATCGGAGCGATGTTCATATGGCGCTGGGGCTATGCCCGCGCTCTAAGACGGCAGAACGAGTCGAACGGAGTCGAGAAGTAAGGCGCCTCGGCGGAAGGACGGCGGGTAAGCTCAGCTTGGACATAAGTCACTGGCTTGCCGTAGATTCACGATGAAGATCCATAGTTTTACTCCTGAGCCCACCTCCGCTGGGTGCCTCCTATTCCCCACCCTGTCGAGCTTCGGATAGGAGCTCGACAAAGTCGGCCACAAGTTTCGGACTGGCGGCGATGGTCGCGCGGGCAGTCATCGTGCGTGGGCTGCCATCGAGGTCAACGACCATAGCTCCTGCCTCTCGGGCGATGATGACGCCCGCGCGGTGTCCCAGGCATTGTTGCTGAGCATGACGTTGGCATCAATCCTCCCGCCCGCCACCCAGGCGACGTCCCTTGACCCGTGGCCCTGGTCTGCTCGGCTTGTCCCGGGTCGACGGTGGGCGGGATGATCAGGCTTTCCCCTTCACGGGACTGTAAAACTAACGGCGGATCTGATGATCAAGGAAGAGACGCTTGATGTCCGAGACCGCCGTGGAGTCGCTGTCCATGAACGAACTGCCTGTCGAGCCGGACCGCTCGATGACGGACGAGCAA